>CAVXFA010000027.1:0-30537 GCA_963760605.1 uncultured delta proteobacterium
TCCATTTTAGTCATGCCCATGCCTGGAAGTTTCTCTTTAACATATTGAGACAGAAAATCTTGATTGTTTTTCAGGTAGATCAAAACCTGGTCCAGCCACTCCTGCCCCTCTTTAAACGCTGCCAGGGCAGCCGCAGGGCCCATGATGTTCACGCCGGGAATGAGGCCGAGGCTGGTATTTTTCCAAATTTTCTGCAAATCGGAATTCTGGATGATAGCAAAGCCACAACTCAGGCCAGCCAAATTGTATGTCTTGCTGGGAGCCATTAGGGTCACGGTTTGATCGGCCACCTCCGGACTGACGGTAGCAATGGGAATATGGCGGTATCCGGGATAGAGCAAATCGCAATGAATCTCATCGGAACAGATGATCAAATGATGACGCAGGCAGATCTCGGCCAACTTTTCTAATTCCTTCCGCGTATAAACCCGGGCGACTGGATTGTGGGGATTGGAGAGAATGAAGATTTTCGTTCGGTCCATGATGGCCATCTCAAAGGCCTCAAAATCAATCTCGTAGGAATCTCGATTGCGGATTAAGGGGGGATCAACCAGTGTTCGGCCATGAATGATCGGGTCTTTGATGAAATGATGGTAGACGGGCGGCTGAACCAGCACCCCATCTCCCATGCGGGCGTACGCATGGAAGGAGAGGTTGAGACCCGTCACCAGGCCGGGAAGAAAAAAGATTTCTCCAACTTCGATTTCCCATCCGTAGAGCCTTTTGAGTCGTCCCTGGATAACCAAACCCAATTCATCGGGAGGTCGGGTGTACCCAAAAAAACCGTGATCAACCCGCTGGTGAAGCGCCTGGAGGATGGGTTCGGCACAAATAAAATCCATGTCGGCCACCCACAAAGGTAGAACTTCACCGCCATATTTTTGCCATTTCACGCTATCCGTACCCCTGCGTTCCCCAACTTTATCAAAATTGTATTGCATCCTTTTCTCCTGTGCCTGGATGGCCTGAACTGCCTTGAGTGTTTACAATGCCTTAAATGCCTAAAATTATTAGAAGGCAAAAGCCGTAAGGATTCAACTATTATTTTCCTGTCGATGATTCAAGGTTTTATTCCCATCAGCCTGGAGAGGGTTCAGGAAGACCATCAGGAAGACCCTCGCTTGACAACTCCTATGCCCAGTGTTAGCTTCAAAAGGAATTTATCCTTCTTTGTAATTTTACATGACGGGTTCTACACCCCTGAACGATGAAAATCCCCCCTCGCCCCCCTTTAGTAAAGGGGGGTTGGGGGGATTTGAAATTTATTCTCTAACTAATACAAACGAATTAATTTTTTTTACCCCCCACCCTCCCCTCCCCCTCAAGGGGGAGGGCTTGCCCTGTGGAGTAAATTCAACTACTCCACAGGGTAAAGGAGGGGGTGATGACACTTTATTATTACGTTTGTATTAAATCGGGAGGGCGAGATGAATCAGGCAATAAAGAGGACTATTTTCCATTCCTGGCATAAAAGCCACGGCGCTCACATGTTCAATTTTGTCGGCTGGGAGATGCCCCTGAACTATGGGCCAGGAATCGTCGGAGAACATCTGGCCACTCGCAAGTTCGGGGGCCTGTTTGATGTCTCCCACATGGGACGTTTTTCGATCTCGGGAGAAGCGGCTCTCCCGTTCCTGCAGTACGTTCTCACGAACAACGCCGCAGCTCTGGACCCGGATCAGGGGCAGTACACCATCATTGCCAACGAGGGGGGAGGAGCGGTCGACGACGCCTATCTTTACCGATTGGAAGAAAAAGAATACCTTCTCGTGGTGAACGCGGCCAATTCCCCAAAGGATTTAGCCTGGCTGCGGGAACATCTGAGAAAATTTCCCAATGTTATTTTAGAAGATCAAACAGAGAGAATAGCGATGGTTTCCTTCCAGGGTCCAAGGTCCAAGGCGGTTTTGGAAAAGATTCTGCGGGAGACCCATTCCCTACTCCCCGACCCGGGCAAGAACAACCTAAGGAAAGCATCCATCGATGGCATTGGGGTAACGATATCGAGAACTGGCTACACCGGTGAACCTCTGGGATTCGAGCTTTTCTTCCCTGCGGATAAGGCACTGGTTGTTTGGGAAAAGATTTATCATGCAAGCCAAGACCAGGGAATCCTGCCTGCCGGCCTGGGAGCGCGGGACACGCTTCGGCTGGAGGCTGGATTGCCGCTGTACGGCCATGAATTTGGAGTCGACATGGAAGGCAAGGAAATTCCCATCCTGGCCGTTCCTACGGCGAAAATTGCCGTAAGCTTTTCCAGCGTCAAGGGCGATTACATCGGCAAGGAAGCCCTGGGGAAACAATTTCAGGAACTCAAAAACTCGGAAGAGGGTCGGCTGGATCTTCTTCCGGAAAAACCTCTGGTCCCGCGCAAAATTTTCCCCGCAGCGATTCTGTCCGAAGGTGTTGCCAGACCGCAATCCCCGGTCTACGTCGATGAGTCACCTGTTGGCCACGTGATCAGCGGGACGATGGTTCCGTACTGGAAGTTTCAAGGAGAGGGGATTGCGGCAACCGTCACCCAGGAGACCGGGCGGAGAGCGATCGTCCTGGCCTATTTGCCGGTTGATTTCAAAGAGCGTCAGGCGATCAAGATTTTAAGCAGGGGAAAATTCCTTACCGGTGAAGTGGTGGAACGCCATTTAAGCGCCGTGGCCCCTCCTTATGCGCGCCCCGTTCATGTTGAGAAAATAGTCCTCAAGAAGCCCCGGCCCTTGGAGCCGCTCGAATTTTCCGTCCAAGCGTTAATGAAGAAGGCCGTACAGAATACCGTCTGGAGGCAGAGGCAGACCATCAACCTCATCCCTTCGGAGCAGACCCCGTCCCCCCTGGTTAAACTTTTATCCAGCGCCGACCCCTGCGCCAGGTATGCGGAACATCGGCATTTCAAAAGTCTGGGCGATGCCGAGATATACTACTACCAAGGGACGGCCTTCATCGAAGAGGTCGAAGGCAGGCTCCAGGAAGAAATGATGAGGTATTTGGGCTGTACAGTGGTGGAACCCAGGATCATTAGCGGACAGATGGCCAATGCCGCTGTCTTCAGTGCCCTTGTGGATTACCTCAACCGCTTCGACCGCAAGTCCACGCCCAGACGCATCCGGAAAGTCATGAATTACCACCTGGGCCGTGGCGGGCACCTCAGCTCCCAGCCCATGGGCGCTTTAAGAGATTTTCTGGCCACCGATCCGCAGACGGATAAACCGGCCGCGATAAATTTTCCATTTCTGGAGGAAAACCCCTATCAAATAGACCTGCCGCGCACGGAACAGTACCTCCACCAGCACAAACCCGAGCTCATCATTCTCGGGAAAAGCATGGTCATCCACCGCGAGCCTCTTGCCGATCTACGCCGAATGGTAGACGGAATGAAAGAGAAGCCCTTCATCATGTACGACATGGCCCATGTCCTCGGCCTCGTTGGACCTCATTTTCAGCAGCCCTTCCAGGAGGGCGCAGATATCGTCACCGGCTCAACCCATAAGACTTTCTTCGGAACCCAGCGAGGGATTATCGGCAGTAATTATGATGAAACATCGGAATATGACGACCTCTGGAATGCCATATCGCGACGAACTTTCCCCGGGAGCCTCAGCAATCATCACCTGGGAACCCTCCTGGGTCTACTCTTGGCGACTTATGAGATGAATGCCTTAGCTGACGCGTACCAGAAGCAGATCATAGCCAATGCCAAATCCTTCGCCCGAGCCCTGAAAAATTGCGGTTTGCAAGTGGAAGGAGACCCGAAAATCGACTACACCGAAACCCACCAGGTGATTCTGCGCGTCGGATATGCCCGCGGCCCGGAAATTGCCCAACGGTTGGAGAAGAATAATATCATTGTCAACTACCAGGCCCTGCCTGATGACGAAGGGTTCAGCGCCAGCAGCGGCCTGCGGATGGGCGTCCAGGAGATGACCCGTTTTGGGATGAAAGAAAAGGATTTCCTGGAACTCGCAGGATACATCGCCGAATCGGTCCTGAAAAACCGCCCTGTAGCCGAGGAGGTCGCCCGTTTCCGATCCAATTTCAGCCAGATGCAGTATTGCCTGGCTGAAGAGAAGGCCCGCCCCCTCATCCAGGAACTTTTAGAAGTAGTGATCGGATAAAAAAAGTTTCAAGTTTCGGGTTCCGAGTTCCCGCCTTAGGTTTTTCATTCAGCGGTGAGTCCCCTCACTCCTTACTTCACATTGAGGGAGCGGAGGCGGATATAAACCAGTTCCGGGGGGCATTTCAGGCGCATGGGCGGCCCCCAGGTCCCTGCTCCCCAGCTGACATACAGATAGCTATCCCCGCTTTGATGCAGACCCGGCGTAAGCGGGTAGATCATCTTCGAGATATAGCGGATCGGAAAAAGCTGTCCACCATGGGTGTGTCCGCTCAGCTGGAGGCCGATGCCGCAGGAAGCTGCTTTTTCAAACAGGATGGGCTGATGGTAGAGTAAGATGGAAGGTTTTTGGGGATCGAGCCTGGAGACAAGCCGGTCGAAATCCGGTACCGGTTCGCCCATCCTCCGATATCCCGTCGGGTCATCGATTCCCAGGATCTGTAATCCCCCAGGAAGCACCTGCACTGCATTGCGCAAGACCCTGATGTTCACTCCCTCCATGATGGCTACGGCCCGGTCCACTCCGGCGTAATACTCGTGGTTTCCCGTGATCGCCAAGATTCCCTGCCGGCTTTTTAAGCGAGAAAGAGGGACTTTCATCTCCTCCATATGGGAGACGCTTTCATCCACCAAGTCGCCGGTAATGACCACAATATCCGGGTGAAGGTCATTGACTCGATCCACAATCTTGGAAAGTTCTTTATTGCCGGTCAGCATTCCGTAATGAACATCCGAGACCTGAACGAGTGCAAAGCCATCTAATTCAGGAGGTAACTCGCGGAGTGGGATCTCCAGGCGCGTCACCCCTAGATTCCGGGCTTCTTGCAGGGCAAATCCCCCGATTATGAAAACGCTCCCAGCTATGCAGGCCACCAGCGCGCGATTATAAAAGAGAGATTGTTCGGCGAAAACTTTCGGTTTAAAGCGGATCATTTTGAAAAAAATGATTACCAGGTCACTCCCTAAGGCCAAAAGAAAAAAATAGAAGGCCAGTCCCATCCAAACCGAAGCGATGAAGGTCAATAAATAAATAAAGGCATTAAAATCATGCCATCCCAAAATCTTGGAAATAGGAAAAGACGCCACCAGGAAAATGAAAAGATATAGCAGGATCCGGCGCTCCCTTTTAGGGGGCTCGGCCACCCGGACGAGCCAGGAATAGAGGTAGTAATGCGCCCCACCATAGAGTGAAGTAACGACGGAGAAGAAAATAGCGAAACCAACCCATTGGGTCATGACTTTCAAACTCTTATCTTTCTATTTTCCCTCGGCTACAGAAGAAATTCATCCCCCAAAAGGAGAGGGTCATTTTTCTTCCCTTTTTCTTTATATAACGTTTTTTAGGGGATTTCAAATTTGTCCAAGGAACGGGGTCAGGAAGAAAAGGAGGCAGGGGTTTACCTACGACAGGGAATGAAGGCGAATGTAAACAAGTTCTGGAGAAGATCCCAGGCGCACGGGAGGCCCGCCGCTCCCCACGCCGCGGCGGATGTACCTATAGCGATCTCCCTGGCGATACAGGCCCCGGATGTGCGAAAAGAGAGGGGAAGTCCGAGGGGAATTTTAGTAAACTTCTCGGAGCGTTGCGGCCAAAATTTAAGTTCTGGTTTAGGGAAAACGGACGGCCAGGATGAATTTATCATAGACGTAAAATCTCAGTTTGGTTAAAATGACGGGGAATATAATCAAGGGAAAGCAAAATGGGAGAGAAACAGATATTTGACGAATTAAAGGAAATTGCCGAGGCCCCCTTCTCTTATCTTAGAAATTGGAAAATGAGAACCGGGAAAAAAATTCTGGGCTATTTTTGTATAAACACACCAGAGGAAATTATCCAAGCCGCGGGTGTGTTGCCTGTGCGAATTCTTAGCTCGAAAGAAAGCATCTCCCTAGCGTCCAAGCATCTCCAGAGTTACAGTTGTTCTTTGATCCAGAGCAGTCTGGAGGCGGGCCTGCGAGGGGAGTTAGATTTTCTGGATGGAACTGTCTTCCCTCACACTTGCGATTCCATCCAGCGCCTCTCGGACATATGGGCCGAAAATTTGCGCTTTCCTTTTCACTGGGATCTAGTCTTGCCAGTGAAGCTGCACACGGAAAGTGCCAGAGCGTACTTGATCCAGGAGCTTTGCCGCTTTCGGTTGGGATTGGAGGAGTTCGTCGGTCATTCCATCTCTAACGACCAGCTGCGCCATTCCATCGCACTGGGCAATGAAAACCGCTCTCTGCTCAAGGAATTTTACCGGCAGAGAGCCCAGCATCCCGGAAAATTTTCTAGCGCAGAAATCTTAGCCCTCGTCAAGACAGCGGCGTTTTTGCCCAAAGAGGAACACACCGCCAGGCTGAAAAAATTGCTCTGCCTGGCCGAAGAAAGACGGCCTCTCCCCCGAGACGGGATCCGCCTCTTCCTGGTAGGAAGTGTCTGCGACCAATCTCAGGTCTTCGACCTCTTTGAGGCAGGGGGAGCATCCATCGTCGGAGATGACCTCTGCACGGGGTGGAGATATTTTGGCGAAGATGTTGCCTCTTCAGGGGACCCCATCGACGCGCTGGCCGACCGTTTCATCCGGAGGGTACCCTGCCCTTGTAAATACAACCCGGGCATCGACCGGGGAGAAGAGCTCCTCAAACGAGTCGAAGCATCTCGTGCTCAGGGGGTAATCTTTATCCTGCTCAAATTTTGCGACCCCCATGCCTTTGACTACCCCTATCTGAAAGGGAAGCTCGCAGAAGGAAGAGTGCCCAGTCTGCTCTTGGAGATCGAGCCAGGGGGCCTACCGCTGGGTGCTGTGGAGACCCGGTTGAAAGCTTTCGTCGAGACTCTGGGAGGTTGAAATGGCCGAAATGGGAACGGATAAAGAGAAACCCCGTCTGCAAGCCTCTCAAAAAATGAAGGAGCTGATGACCCGCTACTATATGGGAGCCAAGATGGCTGAGAGCTCTGACAAGAAGATCGCCTGGATCACCAGCGGCGGCCCCGTGGAATTCCTGATCGCTGCGGACATCATCCCCATCTACCCGGAAAATCACGGGGCCATGCTGGGGGCTTCCCGCATGTCTGTCGAACTCTGCGAAGTGGCGGAGGGCCTGGGTTACTCCCGGGATCTCTGCTCCTATGCCCGGGGCGATATAGGATCGGCCGTGACGAAAAAGAGCCCCATCGGGGGATTGCCTCGGCCGGATTTCCTGCTGGCCTGTAATAACATCTGCGGAACCGTCTTGAAATGGTATCAGGCTTTGAGCCGCTTTTTTAGCGTCCCCCTCTTTTTCCTTGACACCCCCTTCATTCACCACAAACTGATACCGGATAGCCTCCTCTACGTCCGCCGCCAGTTCGAGGAGTTCATTGATTTCTTGGAGGTGCAGACTCAAAAAAAATTTGATCGAAATCGCTTGGCTCAGGTCGTTCGATATTCGGGGGAATCGGCCATGCTCTGGAAAGAAGTCCTCGATCAGTGTGCCCACCGCCCATCCCCCATGAGCTGTTTTGATGCCTTCATTAACATGGCCCCGATTGTTACCTTGCGGGGAACGAAGGAAGTGGTGGACTTTTACCGGGAAATGAAGGCAGAACTTCAGCAACGCATCACCGAGGGAATCAGCGCCGTACCTGAGGAGAAATTTCGCCTCCTCTGGGACAACATTCCAATATGGTACAAGATGCGCGAGCTTTCAGAACTCTTTGCCTCTTATGGCGCCTGTCTGGTTGCGGACACCTACACCAATGCCTGGGTCTTCGAGGGCCTGGAAATGGGAGATCCCATGGATGGCCTGGCTCGGGCATATACCACGGCTTATCTGAATATCAGCATCGATTTGATGGTCGACCGGGTTTTAGACCTGCTGACGAGGTTCTCCGTGGATGGCATAGTCATCCATTCCAACCGGAGCTGCAAACCCTATTCCCTGGGACAGTATGACATCAAGAGGCTCATCTATGAGAAGACAGGAATCCTCAGCCTGGTTCTCGAGGCGGATATGACCGACGCTCGAGCTTACTCTGACGCCCAAATAAAGACCCGGATAGAAGCATTCATGGAAACTCTGCAGAATCGAAAATTTCCACCAGCGGCATAGAATCTAGGCTTTTTCCGCGACTATGCCCGAAAAAAGTGGCCCCTGCGGGGCAGCGAAAATACCCCAAATCCCCCCTAACCCCCCTTTTTTAAAGGGGGGAGGGGGGGATTTACTGGTGCCAAGAGATTTCATTCTTACCAACATGTTGGTACTAGTTGAGCAGTAAGCGCCTATATTGGGACTCAGCTAAACCCTGATAAATACGCAGCTAAAGATTTTATAATTATTTATCTCTTTTTTTTAACATCCGGATGATCTGCGTAAATCTGCGTCCCGCATAAAAAATATGCAGACTTTAAGAAAGGAAATTGCCGAGGCCATCGAGCAAGAACCCCTCGACTTGAGGGAGCTTTCCCAGTTATTCAGGATTCGGGAGAGGGAGGTTCTGGATCATCTCCAGCACATCTCCAGGTCTGCGCACCCGAAGCGGCTTACGATGGAGCCAGCGCAATGCCGGCGCTGCGGCTTTGCCTTTAGAAAACGAGGCCGTCTGAGCACACCCAGCCGTTGCCCGATCTGCAAGAGTGAGTCCATCTCCCCACCCCGATACCGGATCGTTGACCAAAGGGTGCTCTCAAAAACATAGAATTTATAGGAGTCCAAGTCTTCTCCCTTCAATCTCCCTCCCCTTTATTTCTCTTCCCGTATCCGCGCGTATTTCCGCATGTGAGCTAGTACTCGGACGGCCATTTCGGGAAAATCAAAGCAGGGAATGTGATGCTCCTCCAGAAAGCTCTGGCTCACCTCAATATCTTTTTTGGCGCCTAAAAGGGAAAAAAAGACTGGTTTATGGCTACGCCCCTGGAGTAGGTCAACAACGGGGCGGTAGGGCTCAGCCCCGAAGATGGCGAAGGATATGAAGATAATTCCATCCACGTCGTCGTCTTCCAGCAGGGCTTGCAGAATCTCCGTAGCGGTCTTCTCGAATCCATGGGCCAGCATGTCCGGGAAGAGGTCCACGGGATTTTTGGCTTTAGAGGGGGTGGCGATGACCCGCGAAAGCTTCTCCCGTGTGGCTTCTCCGAAATGAGCTACCTCCAGCCCTTCTTCCACTGCGGCATCGATACTCATGATGGCTTGGGCTCCGCTGTAGGTCACCCAGGCGATACGCCCTCCGCGCGGAAGAGGCATATTCAGAAAACCCTTGAGAGTGCCGATGAATTCTTCGATCCCAAACATGCGCAAAACCCCGGCCTGTCGCATCGCTCCTTGGAAAACCGAATCATCAACGGCCATGCTGGCTGTGTGGGAAGCCGTGGCTCGAGCACCTTCCTTAGTGCGTCCTCCTTTGAGAAGGAGGACAGGCTTTTGAGGCGCGGTCTTCCTGGCCACCTCCAGGAATCGGCGACCATCCCGAACATCTTCCAGGTACATTCCGATGACGCGCGTTTGTTCATCCTCCATAAGATATGTCAGGGCCTCAGATTCATCCACATCTACTTTGTTGCCCAGCCCAATCCCCTTGGAAAGCTCAAGCCCCTCAAAGGAACTTAGGTATCTCAACAATGCTCCCACGAAAATTCCGGACTGGGAGACAAACCCGACGGACCCAGGCCTGAGCATGCGGGGGCTGGAATAGTAGGATGTCGTCAGACCCGTGGCCGTGTTCACCAGCCCCAGGGTGTTGGGGCCGAATCCCCTCATCCCCGTGGATCGGAGAATGGCGCGCACCTCCTCTTGATACCTGGCTCCCTGGGGTCCCGTCTCTGCAAAGCCCTCTGAGGAGATCACGGCCCCCTTCACCCCGTTGCGGGCACACTCTTCCAGAGCGGCCGGCACGACGGCAGGAGGGATGTGTAATACCGCTAAATCCACAGCAAAGGGTACCTCTGCCAGGTTGCGGTAAAGAGGAACCTCAAACACCTCCCCTCCCTGTGGATTAACGCCCGCAACCTCTCCCTGGAACCCAACCTTTTTCAGAACATTCAGAAGCTGCGCCCCCGGCTTCAGCGGATCCCGGGAAGCCCCAATCACCGCCACGCTTCTGGATTCTAGAATTTCGCGCACTGAACGCATAAGCTCTTCCCTCCAGGCACCTTCATCGAATTTCTAGATATGGTAAGATAACATAATAATCTCTAAGATCAAACTTTTTTGTCCCCATTTATTTCTTTCCCCCCTCCCTTTTCTATGCCCGAGGAAGATCAGTGTAAAATTTGGAGGGCTGGGGCAAAGCCGTGAAAATTCGTTCCCCCTGGCAAAAGAAAAATTGATCGGTTATACTGTATAAAGATGGAGGGATTAAACTTGCGCTCCATGCTACTTTCCAGCCGCAAAGGGAAAATTCTTGTCGGTGCGATCATCGGGCTCTTGGCCTGGGGTCTGCTGCTATCTCTCTATTATGGAAAGCTCCTTGAATCTTATGAGCTTAAAACCTATGACCAGCTCTGCCGGCTGAATGCCAAACACTCCTCCCCTCCAGCCGAGATTGTTCTGGTGGTTGTCGACCAAGGCAGCCTGCAAGCTGCCCAGCGTCAAGGAATCAACTGGCCCTGGCCGCGGCAGATGTATTCTCCAATTGTGCAGTTTATGGCATCATCCGGGGCCCGGGCAGTGGCTTTTGATATACTTTTCACAGAACCTTCGGCTTACGGCGTGGAGGATGACCAACTTCTGGCCAGAGCCCTGAAGCAGAATGGTCACGTCTTCTTACCCATTTTTCTAAGTCGCGAGGAGCGCCCTCACCCGGCCGGGGAAAAGAAACTTATCGATCGCATAGCCGTCCCCCTTCAGGATCAATCCGGACAAATCGCCTCCCCTTACCTCTCCGCTGAGCCGCCCATCCAGATTTTAGCAGAGGCAGCTTACGGCCTTGGGAATGTGGCCATTCCGCCAGATCCCGATGGCATCTACCGTCGTTTGCCCCTGATTTTTCCCTACCGCGGGGATTGGATTCCTTCGCTGGGTCTCGCTGTATTCAGGCATCTTTCGGCCAATGAGCCAGTGTTAATGAAAAAGGATGGCTTATATCTGGGAGGAATGCCCGTTCCCCTGGATAACCAAGGAACCCTTTTGCTGAGTTATTACAACAGCGGCCGGAATTATCCACGGTTCTCAGCATTTAACGTGATTCAATCCTTCCAGGCCCTTCAGGAGGGAAGTAAGCCGATTTATTCGCCTCAGGTCTTCCGAGACAAAATCGTTTTTGTGGGGTTCACTGCCCCGGGGCTCTTCGACCTGAAACCCACACCCGTCAGCTCGGTGAATCCAGGTATGGCCATCCATGCCACGCTTGTGGCCAACCTGCTCCACAAAGATTTTCGAGTGCGGATCTCACCGTCAGCCAACTTGGCATTGGCTGCAGGGGTGGCAGTGGCCATGGGCATCACCGTAATGCTCTTGCCCAGTCTATGGCAGCTTGCCCTCGTCACTCTATGCTATGCCGGAGGCCTGTTCCTTTTCATCGCGCTCGCTTTTCGCCAGAACACCTGGGTGGACGGCATCTTGCTTACAGCCAGTTTGGGCCTCACCTTTGCCATGAGCACAGCATTCAGCTACGCCACCGAGGGACGGCAACGGCGTCAAATCAAGCAGGTTTTTTCCCATTATATGTCGGACTTGCTCATCCAGGACCTCCTGAAGCATCCCGACAAGGTCCGCCTTGGCGGGGCAAAGCAGGTGCTAAGCGTTTTCTTTTCTGACCTTGCCGGATTCACCACTCTCTCGGAGAAGCTCACTCCTGAGGAGGTGGTGACCCTGCTGAACCGGTACCTGACAGCCATGACTGATATAATCCTGGACAAGGGCGGTCTCATCGACAAGTACGAGGGAGACGCCATCATGGCATTCTGGGGAGCCCCCCTCCCTCAAGAAGATCATGCCATTCGCGCCTGCCTGGCTGCCTTGGATAACCAGACGCGCCTCGCCGAACTTCGCCAAGAGTTCATGGAAATGGGCTTGCCTCCCGTTCATGCCCGTATCGGTATCAATACGGGCGAAATGATTATCGGCAACATGGGGTCCAGCCAGCGTTTTGACTTCACGGTAATCGGGGACAGTGTGAATCTGGCCTCGCGGCTGGAAGGCGCCGG
Organism: uncultured delta proteobacterium; assembly: GCA_963760605.1. Lineage (GTDB taxonomy): Bacteria > Desulfobacterota > SM23-61 > SM23-61 > SM23-61 > CAVXFA01. The sequence continues at coordinate 12,214 of CAVXFA010000027.1, forward strand.
CAAAGAATACGGAACTCGCATTATCATCAGTGAAGATACCTACCGCCAGGCTTCAGATGGAGTGGAAGTGCGAGAACTCGACCTGATTAGGGTAAAGGGCAAGGAAATGCCGGTTCGTATTTACGAGCTCCTCGCCCGGAAGGGGAAACTTGACGAAATGGGGCAAAAAGTGCGGGATCTGTTTGCCGAAGGACTCGCCCACTACCGACGGCAGGATTGGTCCGGGGCCATCTCACGCTTCCAGCGGATTTTGGCTCTACCAATTGAAGACGGCCCTGCCCAGACCTTTATCAAAAGATGCCAGGAGTTTAAGCAGGCGCCTCCTCCGGCGCCATGGGATGGTGTGTACCGGTTGACAAGCAAGTAAAGAGAAATCACGTCCGATTTTAACAACCCGAAGAGGGTCTATTCACGGGAAAAGATTTTCTATTCCACTCTTTGGGCATTTTAAATCCCCTCAGGCACTCATCACGAAATCAGGAGGGCAGGATGAAAAAGAAAATTTGGGTCATTCTGTTGGGGTTGTTGATGATGACTTCCGGGGCCATGGCTGAGACAGTGAAAGTCATAACTCAGGAAGCCATGATCCGCAAAGACAAACGTTTCTTCGCTCCCATAGTCATCCGTGTTCCTTACGGGGAGACAATTCAGGAACTGGAGCGCCGGGGAGATTGGCTCCGGGTCAGTTATCACGGGAAACAGGGCTGGATCCACTTCAGTGCGGTCCAAGAGCAAAAATTCCAGCTTTCCTCTTTCTCCACCGAAAAGGCCACAGAGGCATCTCAAGAGGAAGTCTCCCTGGCAGGCAAGGGTTTCACTCCTGAGGTAGAAAAGGCCTTTCGCGACAAGAATCCAAAAATGAGATACGATCTCGTGGATCAAATCCAGGCGATCCGAATCGAGGATGCCCAACTCCAGGCGTTTATCCGAGCCGGAAACCTGAAGGAGCCGGGAGGTGAACCATGAAAAGTAGACTTTTTTTCTGGGTAGCCATGGTTTTGGTAATGCCGGTCATCCTCGCGGGATGTGCCGAGGTTGTTAAGGTGGGAACCTCCGTCGGCCAGGAGATGGGGGCCATCTCCAAAGAGGACAAGGAAAAAATCGACCGGATGGCTCTGGAAACAGAAAAAGCCGCCCGGCCCATGACGGAACAGGAGGAGTACTACCTGGGTCGAGCGGTGGCGGCGACGATCCTCGGCAAGTACCGCGTGTATAGCAACGAGCGTTCGGCTCGCTATATCAACGAGGTCGGTCAGGCGGTGGCCCTCGCTTCTGACCGGCCCTTCACTTACGGCGGGTATCACTTTGTTATCCTGGACACCGACGAAGTCAATGCTCTGTCATGCCCGGGGGGCATTATTTTCATTACCCGGGGCATGCTCAAAAAAGCACAGAATGAGGAAGAACTAGCTGCCATTCTGGCTCATGAAGTCGGACACGTGAACCACAAAGATGGAGTGGGCGCCATCCAGAGGGCCCGCTGGGTGCAGGTGGTGACTCTGTTGGGTTCGGAGGCGGCCAAAAAAGTGAGTGGAGCGGACCTGGCCAAGTTGCTCTCGCTCTTTGAGGGATCTGTGAATGACGTGGTCAAGACCCTTCTCGTCAGCGGATACAGCCGCGACCAAGAGGCAGCCGCTGACCTCAGCGCCCTGACTTTCCTGTACCGCCTCGGTTACGATCCCCAGGGCCTCACCGATTTTATGGAAGAACTGGCCAAAGAACAAACCGGCGGAGCAGGCCAAGGACTCTTCGCCACCCATCCTGGAATGACCGAACGCCTGGCCAAAGCTAGGTCAGTCATCGCGGAGAACAAATGGCTGCAAACGGTCCATCCAGCGCGGGACCGACGTTTTCAGCAGGCCACAGGATAACAGGTAGATAATGGGTAACCGATGAGGGGCAATAGGCGGCCCAGGTGACCTTGGCTAGAGTATCTTTCACTTCTCCGGAGGCGATGAATCGCCGCAGAATAGGAAAAAACCTGGTTTGGGTTCCAGGATCCGGATCGATGAGGGAGGAAAATTTATTCCCTCCTGTGGCTGGCAATCATGGATTCGGGGGCAAAAGTCCCCTATTCACCATTTCGGTCGGAGGATTCGGGTAGCGATTCTCTTCCAAGAAGAAGACTTCGCGGGCATTCATGGTTTTTGACCTTTCAATCTTCCGCAAAGGCTCCTGGAAAGTCATCCATCCCTTTCGCTCTTCCTGGCTGAAGGGAAAGTCTGCCCACCGGGTGATGGTGAATTGAAAGATCAGGAGAAAAGCCAGACCGACTGCCAAGAGGTAGGCCCCGGCATCCATCATTTGCTTGGGTGCTTTGAATTTTTTCTCTTTCTTCCTTTTTACGCTTCCCGAGAGGGGCTCGATCATGCCTGCGTCCATCAGCAGGATGAGGTTCTTACAGGTATCAAATTCCCCTATAAAGCTAAGGTCCATGACCTCCTGGATGGTTCGCTGGCCGTCGACCAGTTCATATAGAACTTCCATTTGGAACGTGCGCTTCTTTTCCCAAGGCGTACCGGCCAGGACATCCAGAGTGGCCGCAGGATTTAGCTTTCGCAGCACTATATCAAAGGCGGGGATACGCTCCGCGAGGAGAGGCCACTCATCGACCATCCGCAGAACATCCAGCAGGAGATACTCGGAAGCCAAGGGTTCTACAAGGTTGGGATCATACAAAACTTTCTTCGCCTCGAACCGAAAGGTCCCTCCCTTCCATTTGAATAGGCCGTAAATGGTCTCGAAGGTCAAGAGCCTCAGCACGGCAACCAAATCCTCTTTGATGACCATCCCGTTGTCCAACAGAGCTTGTTCGATACTGATGAGCTCTTCTTTGTGCTGCTTATAAGCCTTTTCCCATTTCTCCGGGGAAAGAAGACCGCCGCGGATCAGTCTTTTTGCTAGGGGGGGTTTCTCATCGGCCTCTGTAGGAAAACCAATGCCGACGATCATTCCCTTTTCGAACAGCACCTGGACAACTTCATTACCCTCCTGAAGGTTTAAGACCCCTGTTTTCTGCTGTTGTCCCAGGAGAGGAAAAATATCAGTCAATCCGAATTCTTTCAGCGACCCGGTAAGATCTATAGCTTCATTGATTTTACGCCGTCCGAAAATAGAATTTCCCCCCCTTTGAACGGAAGCGGATCATCCGGTATTGTACGAAACCATAGTAGACCAAAAAAAGAATGCCGGTAACGATCATCCATGGCAGGGAAGGTAAAATGCCCAAGATCATGGGGCTGGGCACCCACCCTCGCCACAATAAAGCTTTCGTCAAAAAAAGAATGAAAATAAACAGGTAAATGAATCCTTCTTTAGAATGGCCGCGGAGCAGATGCCCGGTACCGGGTAGGATCAGGGAAAACCACTGCGGGAGGGATTGCCGCCTTGCCTGGTATTGGGCCACTTTGGACCTTTTCTGCTTCACCACTTTCGGGTCAGCGGACGAGCGGGCCGTAAAGGCGGTGATGCATTGAGAGCATTGGCTCCCTATGACCAGGGATCGAGTGCATCGCGAACAAATCAGCTGGCCACACTTATCACAGTTCTTGATCATCGGTTTATTTTTGGTGAATAGATGAATCAGTCCCAGGAGGACCAAGAGAGAGGCCACTGTCACCTCCCCGTATTGCAGGGGCACCCCATTCCAAAGAAGCTCCCAGACGCCTCGAGCAATTTTTTCTCGGTCTGGGGTGTCGGTAAAAACTTGCCTCCACAGGTGGACCGGGTCGATGGTGTCGTCGATGACCATTCGGTTGGGATGCCGCGAAGAGATGCTCGTGTAGTAGGAAATGAGCTGGGGTTGCAGTTCCTTGGCCCGCTGGAATTCAGCATCCGCTTCTTTCAGAAGGAGGTTCATGTGATAAGCTTGGCCTAGGTTATAATGAGATTCGGCTTTGGAGGGTCCCAGCTGAATGGCCTTCTGGTAGGCTTCCATGGCCTGACTAATGCGGCTGGTAGCCAAATAGACATTTCCTAAGTTATTAAATGCCTCCGGAGCGTTGGGCTGCAATTGCGTCCATTGACGATAATTCTCCTCGGCCGCCTCGAATTTGCCCATCCGTTTTTCCACTAACCCGACTGCTTGGAGGACCTCTGGGTCCCGCGGGTTGAGTTGCTTTAAACCCAGAAGCCGCTGGTGTAATTCAACACTCCAAACCCCGGTGTTGGCCTTGGCGATCTCAAGAACCCCGTTGTCCGTGAGGGCAGTCAGGAAGGAGGAATGAAATCGAATCCCCGTAGGCAAGAGCAAAAGAATCACCAGAAGAGCTCCAATCACCGATCGATCCGAGCGGCTCCCATAAACCCAGAACACTAGAAGCCATAGAATGAATAACCACATCCATCCCAACCTTAGAAAGAAAGGGAGGAAGAGGAAAAGGATGCCTAAAATCCCCAGGGCATAAGAGCTCATTCCCAGATGGAGGAGGTGCTTCAAGTGATGGGTAAAGAAGGAATAATACCTGATTAACAGAGAGAAGGAGAAAACTACGAAAGTAATCAGGAAGGTTAAAAGGATCCACAAGCTAAGGTTGGCAAATTTAGAAAGTGCCTCTTCCAGATTATAGAAGGATAGGAAAACGCCCTGCAGATAATACCACACAACTTTGGTGGCGTTGTCCAAAGAAAACGGATTCTGGGACCATAACCAACGGGCATGAGCGTAGGCAACTTGGGAAAAATCCGGGGCCATCTTTTCTGCATAATCTAGCAGGCCGGGGAGCGCCTCTGATTTTCCCTCCTGGGCCCTATGTTGGCTTTCTCGAATTAGGGCGATGGCATACGGATAGTGATTGCGAATTCCTTGATTGAGCTTCCACTGGTAGAGCTGCTCTAGCTCATCCTGGCTCTTTTCCCATTCTCCTTTTTCTAACAGCTCTCGATGGGTAAGCCAAATTTTTTCGGCCGTGTCCGGCCCTTTCTTCTCCACCTCCGAAGTCTCCCCGGACTGGATGGAAAAAGAAGGGGCCTGAACCCCATTCGCTAACCCGCAGTAAAGCAAGCCAAGGATGAAAGCGATCGGCAGGGTGGAAAAGAGGCCCATCCCCCAAAAAGGAGGGGTGAAGGATTTAGACCCATGGCTCATCCGAAAAAATAAAAACTTCGCCATATTTTTTTCAATGAACCTTTGGATCAAGCTGTTCAAGCTTGATTGCCAGGTTGAAGGAAAGAGTTTTTCCCACACCTTCGATCTCTAAGGTAAGGGGAATCTCCAAACCGCTGGGGGGGGAAACGCGCGGTTGCCCACAGGAAAGAATCCGTAGTTTATCTTTGGCCGCAGGGATCTTTTTATCAAGCCCTCCTTCCGCTCTTAGGGGTGGTTCAGGCATCTTTTTGTCAAATGGGCGACCCAAAGCAGTTCGACCCCCTGCTGGGCTGATTTCCTCTTTGGGTTTTACTCCAGGGATCGGCGGGATTCTGGCTGGCCGTGGGGATGCAGGAGGAGTAAGGTCCTTTTCCATCTGTAACCCCTTTGGCCCTGCTGCCAAATCTGGAATCCCCCGCGGCGACTCCGGTCGAGGAATACCCTTTTCTACTCGTGGGACTCCCCTTACCGGTGCAGCCTCCGGAATCGATCGGCCAGCCTCCTTAGGGAGAGCCTCATCCTTTTCCAGTCGTAATTCTCTTGCGGGCGCAGGCCCCGGAATCGCCCGCGGCGACTCCGGTCGAGGAGGACTCTTTTCTACCCGGGGAGCCCTCACCGGTGCAGCCTCCGGAATCGATCGTGGCGCCTCAGGGGCGGGAATACCCGCCTCCATCCGCGGGGTCCCTGGTGTTGGCGTCTCGGGAGAGGTGTCGGACACCCCAGGAGATCGACGAGCTTCTACTCCAGCCTCGATGGCCTTTAAAACAAGACGGCAGATCATCGTCAAAGTCTCAAATACCCCTTTACCCAGGATCGCCGCGGCTTCGAAATAAGGAACATTCTGACGATTAATTTTTTGGTTCAGCTCTTCCACGGGCAGAACGTTGGGGAGATCGCGCTTGTTATACTGCAGGATAAGGGGGGTAGCCTCAAGCTTTTTCCCATAATAGCGCAAGTTCTCTTCCAGATCTTTCAGGCTCAGGAGATTATCTTCCAACCTATCCGCCTGGGAGTCGGCAACGAAGATGACTCCATCCGCTCCAGTAACGACTGCCCGCCGCGTGGCCCCATAATAGACCTGGCCGGGCACAGTGTACAGGTGAAAGCGCGTCTTGAATCCTCGCACGCTTTCTAACTCGATGGGAAGAAAATCGAAGAAGAGAGTCCGGTCTTCGTCCGTAGCCAAGGAGACCATCTTTCCGCGCTGGTCTTGCTTCAGGTGCTCATGAATATACTGAAGGTTGGTGGTCTTACCAGAAATCCCGGGTCCGTAGTAGACGATTTTGGCGTCAATCTCTTTCCGCAAATAATTAAAGACCGCCATCAAACCTCCCTCCGCCCTTTATTTCTTCGATAATCTCCCTCGCCCTTGACGATTCCCCTTGAGCTTACCGATCTCATACTGCGTATCCCGGAAGTCCTGATCCACTGTTGAGATTTGCCTCAAGAGATCGAGAGCTTCTTCTGTTCTGCCCTGTTCCTTGTGGAGAAGACCCAACTCATATTTGGCATTCAGTTTTTTATCCTGCGGGATCCCATCCATCTTTAGGGCTTTCTCGAACGCTTGGCGAGCCTCATCCCACATGCCCATGTCTTTATAGCAAAGGCCTAGCATGTACCCTGCCTCAAAAGGACTCTGTCCTGTCTTTAAGGCGATCTGGAATTGCTCGACGGCATCATCGAAAAATCCCATTTCTCGAGAGGCCACTCCCATGTTGAAGTTGAAATGGGGATCCACAGTGTTCGGACCATTGGTCTCTTTCAATTCCTTGAAAATTTCATCCACTCCAGAAATCTTGTCCAAAGTTGAGATCTCTTTGAAGTCCTTAATCTCCGCAGGTTCGGCCGTTTCCAGCTCAGCGCCAAGATCAAAGAAGGTCTCCTTCTTGTGTACCCCGAGGAACTCTTCTGAAGTGGCCTCTACCGAGCGGGCGTTCTCTCTCTCCAATTCCGGCACCTGGAGGACGGTCTTGAAACCTTTACTTTTCTCTTTCTCGAGCGGTTTTCCGCGGGTCCAAATCGGACATCAGGCTCATAACTTCCAGAGCTTTTTGCTTCATCCCCAGATTGTCATAATGTTGTACCAGAATTCTATACTGAGCGAAGGCATCTCCCAAAAATCCCATCTTGCGGTAAATATCCGCAATTTTTAGATACACATGGTCTAAGGATGGATCTTGTTTTGGCAGCTGCTTGTAAATCGCCATCGCCCGGGCGTAGAAACTGTTCTTTGCAAAAATATCTGCCGCCAAGAGATACTCTGAAATGGCTTTCTGTTTATCTCCTTTTTTCTGGTAAAATTCAGCTAGTTTCAGGTGAGCTTTGGCGTTCCCTGGCTCTTTTTGAACGAGGTCTATATATTTTTCCGCATCACGCCCAGGTTTACCCTTGCCCCCCTTCAAGATATCACCAAATTTATAAATTAATCCCATGGGTTTCTCTTTAGATGAATGAATTTACCACCTTCTGGCTCGCTTGCCTGAAAATAAGCAGATTTATTCCACTGAAATCAACGGAATTTTTTAATCTCAGTGATAATCCACAAACGCCTTCAATCGGCTGGACACCACCTGGGCCAAATTGTCCATAATTTTCAGCCCCATTTTTGCTTCCTTATGAACGAGGTCATAGAAATCCGGGCTCTTAATCACCAGCAGTCTGGAAGGGGCGATTGTCACAACTGAAGCTGTATAGCGGTTGGGAGGAACCAGAAAAGACCATCCTAAAATCTTTCCCGGTACCCGGATGGTATAGTTAGCTCCCTTCTCGAATCTTATGGAAATCGCCCCTTCCTCCAAAATGAAAAGTTTATCAGCCCGCGTCCCCTCCTCGCACAGGGCTACTCCTTCAGGGACACTTTCCTCCTGGCAGAAACGGGCAGCAATCGCAAGTTCTTCGTCCTTAAGCCCCCGGAAGATTTCGACATTCCTCAGTCTCTCTATGGGAATCATTTTTCCCCACTCTGGGAAATCAGGCAGGGGAGGCAACGAAGTTGCCCCAAATGCCAATACCTAAATGATTGTTTGTTACGTTTCAACCTCGTTCTGGAGCCTTCCGGGGGAAAATTTATACCCTATCATCATTATTAGACTTTCTATTATGTTTCGGTAGTTTTTTCAAGAAACTTGAGAACAACTCCTTCGTATTTTTCGGCATATTAGGAAGACGATCGCCCCCACTCCAGTCTAATGGTCCGATGGCGAGAAATGAGTTGTCGGAATGATAGAATGCAAAAAACAGAACAAGCCTTCGCCTATTGAAAACCTTTAAGGATTAAATAATAGCGAAATAATGATGCAATCGTCAATCCAATTTCTCTTGGCCTATTTTATGGCTGCAATTTTCTATTATATGGCAGACAATTTTTGGGGAATTGACACCTTTATGAATTTTCGGAGGCATTAAGGTCTTCTGGAAGCCGCACCTGGATTTCCGGCAGCTCTACGGACCCGGTGAAATTCCCGGAGTATTGAACCTTCTCGCGCAACGTGGGCGAAAGAAACTGGGTTCTCGCGGGAATTACGCAGGAAGGAGATCGGTAACGCAGGGCCAAGCGCCGAAAGAAAAGTGCTCAAGGTCTATGGTTCATTTACATGATCATGGATGGATGCCCGCCAGAAAAACTTTCCCTCCAGGACGATTTGTCCCTGTTTTTGCTAAAAACTAACGATTACGGCCAGAGCACCTGGGTGGGGTAGTGGCAGGGTTCCCTTTAAGCCAACCGGAAAGCATGGCTAAAGAGACAATTCTTTCATCCCCTTTAGAGTTTAACCAAAGGTAGCGGTCTCCATCTTTTTCTTCTGGTTCTGGGAACGATATAATAATTTTAACTCTTGACTCCCAACAGGGGTTTCGCTTGAGACCCCATTAGATTCTTCTTCCCTTTTCTTTTCCAAATCAATCAGGGCCAATTGGTTTTTAGCTCGCAGGACCTTATCCTGCGAGATCCCCTTTACCTTCAACGCCTTGTCGAAGGATTGGCGGGCTTCATTCCAGCAACTCTTTTCTCGGTAGCACAGACCCAACAAATGGGCCGATTCGAAGGGGTTCTGTCCCTTTTCCAGGGCAATCTGGAACTGTTCGATGGCCTCATCGATGAACCCCATTTCCTGACAGGCTACCCCCATGTTATAGTAAAAATTGGGGTAGGCCATGCTCGCAGCACTCGTCTTTTGCAGTTCCTTGAAGATCTCCTCGAATCCATAAATCCTCTCCGTTGTGATTTCCTTGAAGACCTTAGCCTCTATGGGCTCGCCAGCTTCCAGCTCGGCACCAAGATCAAAAGCTCCTCTCTCCTTTTCCCCGTCAGGGGGGACGCCCTGCAGAACATTCCCAGCGGTCGCGTTTCCGCCCCTCGGCTCGGACAATTGTAATTCTTCTGGGCGAGTGGGAGATTCCGCCTTCTCTTTCATCGCAATCTTATGCATGGAGAGCTCAGCCATCAAACACATCACTTCAAGGGCCTTATCTTCCCTCCCCTGCTTGTTGTAAGTCCTGAGGAGCCGCCCGTATTGCGAGTAGGCGTTCTCCAATGACCCCATCTTTCCATAGATCTCCGCGATCTTTCGCTCTACTTTGTCCAGAGTTGGATTCTGTTTCAGGATCTGCTTGCAAATGGCCAGCGCTTGTGGGTAAAGTGCCCTCTTGCAATAGATTTCTGCCGTCCAGAAAAACTCCGAAGTTGCCTTCTCTGTTTCGCCTTTTTTCCAATAAATCTCGGCCAGCCTTACGTGAGCCTTGGCGTTCCATGGTTCCTTTTTGACCCGGTCTAGATAATTTTGGAGCTCCGTTTGAACTCTCCATTTTTCCTTTCCGAAAAGGTAAAAAAGTTTATGAATGGCACCTTCAGATTTTTCGCCGGATTGAGAATTCCCCCGCTTGTTTCCGGATATCTTCATTTCCAGGACCCTGCCTGGGGACTGCCGCAAGGCATATTCGTCATCAACGATCCGGATGGGTGCATTATGCGCCATTTTTAACTCCCTGGAAAATTTTTTTCGGTTTGAATTAATGGTTGGGCAATGACAGACGTATTCAGCAATTTTTATGCCGTAAGGAAATCGCCAGGAATAAAATAGCCCATGATGAAAACTTAGGCTTGAGTTGGCAATATGGTTGTTGGTAGTTTTTAGGTGTTCTCTTGTTTTGTTTGTTTTTGGGCCATTTTGGGGGACGATCAGGCAGGGAATCTTCTACTGATTGGGGTCGGGTTCTGGGGAGGAAAGAAGGATAAACCAGTGATCATTTTTGCACGGCCTTGCAAATCGCACTGTGCGCTTCTTTTTTTAGATTTCCACTCCCGTCCTTCCTTCATCTAAAGGGAGGACGAGAAAAATATCAGCGAGAAGAATCTTAATAAGTGGGAAATGGACACCTGTCAAGAGGAAGATTTTATTTCAGGCTTGTAAACACACAGCGGCTCCTCAGACATAAAATCGCCGTTCACCTGAAAGGCTCTGGCTCGGCATCCTCCGCACACCCCGATATACTCACAATGGCCGCAGCGGCCCTGGTAAGAAGAAAAATCCCGCAGGCGTTTGAAAACCAAGGAGGTCTCCCAAATTTCCCGTAAGCTCTGCTCCCTCAGGCTGCCGCTGAAAACCTCCAGGTAGCCGCAGGGCTGTACCTGCCCCTGATGAGAGATAAAGCAAAAACCGATTCCTCCCAAACAGCCCCGGGTCACGGCATCCAAGCCATGAGAATGGGGCGCCACCTTTTTTCCTTCTTCCCTGGCCCGCTGCCGCAGAATGCGGTAATACTGGGGCGCACAAGTGGCCTTCAATTGCAATGGGACTTTCTCCCGCTGGTCATAAAACCAGTGGAGGATCTTCTCGTATTCTCCGGGCTGCACGGCTTCCCCTTCGAGTTCCTTGCCTCGCCCGGTGGGGACCAGGAGAAAGATATGGTGGGCCACAGCCCCCAGTCGGACGGCCAATTCAAGAATAACGGGTAATTCTGAAATATTCTTTTGAGTCACTGTGGTGTTAACCTGAAATTCGACCCCAGCCTCTTTCAAGTGCTCGATCCCTCTCAAGGCGCCTGCAAAAGCCCCTTCCACCCGACGGAAGCGGTCATGGCTCTCGTGGGTCGCTCCATCCAGGCTGATGGAAGCTCGCTGGATGCCGCAGGCTTTCAAACGCCTGGCCTTGTCCCCATCCACCAAAGTGCCGTTGGCAGCAATGACCATGCGCAGGCCGCGGCTTGTTCCATAGCTGGCGATGTCATAAATGTCTTCCCGCAGGAGCGGCTCCCCTCCGGTAAGGATGACCACCGGGGTGCTGAAGGAAATAATCTCGTCGATCACTCGCAAGGCCTCTTCCTTATTTAACTCTCCCGGGTAAGGACCCCTCTCAGCCGCTGCCCGACAGTGAACGCAGTTCAAATTACAGCTGCGCGTAATCTCCCAGGCAACCATCCGCAAAGGAGGAGCTGGCAATGCCAATGGATTCTCTCGCTTCATCCGGGGATTCTCTTCTTCCCGCAATGGGTCACCCGACTCCAATTTCTTCATCCAGGAGGTAGCAGGCTGGATCTGGGGCCCAGAGATCCCCCGTAACCGCCTCGGCCCGCACCCGAAAATTTCCTCCACAAACATCCAGCCAACGGCAGGAGGCACAGCGTCCTTTCACATGCTTCTTCTTTTCCTTGAGTTTGGCCATCAAGGGCTCACTTAGATCCATCCAGATCTCACGGAAGGGGCGTTGCCGCACATTGCCGAAGGAATAATGGCGCCAAAATTGATCGGCATGCACTGACCCATCCCAGCTTACGCAGCCGATACCCACCCCGGAGCTGTTCCCTTCATTCATGCGCAGTAATTGTAAAACTTCAGCAGCCCGGGAAGAGCCCTCGCGGAGCAGGCGCAGGTAAAGGTAGGGCCCGTCGGCGTGATTATCTACTGTGAGGACTTCAACGGCTTTGTTGCGCTCGTGTAGGTCTTTGGTTCGCTCCACGATCAGGTCAACGACTTTCCGGGTTTCCTGGTGGTCCAGGTCTTCTTTCAATAGCTGGCTTCCCCGCCCGGCATAAACCAGGTGGTAGAAGCAAACCCGAGGGATACCCTCCTTTTCTAGAAGGGTAAAGATTTCTGGAATATCCGAGGCGTTCCGGCGATTAATGGTAAAGCGAAGGCCCACCTTGATCCCAGAATCCCGGCAATTGCGGATACCCTTCAGGGCGGCGTCGAATGCACCTTCTACACCCCGAAAGCGGTCGTTGGTCTGCCGCATCCCGTCCAGGCTCACTCCTACATAGGAAAGTCCGATTCGTTTTAGCTCCCTGGCCAATTTCTTAGTGATCAGGGTACCATTCGTGGAGATTACTGCCCGCATCCCTTTGTCGGTGGCCAAGTGAGCCAAACTCAAGAGGTCTTTCCTGAGCAGAGGTTCGCCCCCGGAAAAAAGAATCACCGGTGCGCCAAACTGGGCTAGGTCCTCGATCAGCGCCCCCCCTTCCTCCGTTGAAAGCTCCCCCGAATATTTTCTGTTCTGTGATTGGGAATAGCAATGCACACACTTCAAGTTGCAGCGTTGTCCAACGTTCCAAACTACTACGGGCTTCTTGTCCGCGGAAAACTGCAGGAGGTGCGGGGGCAGCTTTGCCGAATGACGCTCGTAGCGCAAGGGATCCGAAGCCTCTACGGTCCCGCAGTACAACTTCGAAATTCCAATCATGGATACCTCAAAAAGCTTTTCGCCACAGAGGGCGCAGAGAATGTAATAAATTCAAGATGCCTTTTAAAATCCTAATTTTCATTTCCCTTTTCGATTTTGGGATTCTATTTTAAAATCCATCCCTGCGCTCTGCGCGCGCTCTGCGGTGAAATAATCCGCCAAAGCCTCCACCAGTGCAGGAATGGTGAATTCTTTTGGCATCACGGTGGTCTCAATTCCCAGACTCCTGGCTTTTTCCGCAGTGATGGGGCCAATGGAGGCAATGGTAAGACCTGCGGTGAGCTCCCGGGCTTCATTCTTTCCGACCATCTCCACAAAATTGCTCACCGTTGAAGAACTGGTAAAGGTGATGGCTAAAATGGCCCCATTTCTCAGTAAATCTTTGACCTCTTCGGTGTTCCTCTGGGGCCGAATCGTGCGGTAGACTTCCACGACATCGACCAAGGCCCCCGCTTTCCTTAGCTCTTCCGGAAGAATATCCCGGGCCACTTTTGCCCGGGGAATCAAGATTCTCTTTCCTTTCAGGTTTTCTTTTTGCAGCCCTGCGAAAATGGATTCTGCCTGGTATTCCGAGGGCACAAAATCTACCCTGATTTTCAGGGATTGTAGGGCCTCTGCGGTCTTTGGCCCGATGGCGCAAACTCGCGGACCCTTCAAATCCCTTACGTCCCGCCCCAAAGCGAAGAGTCGGTCCAGGAAAAATTTCACTCCGTTAACGCTCGTGAATATGATCCAATCATACCTCTCAATCTGAGATGCACAATGATCAGCATCAGCCCAATTCTCCGGGCGAATGACCTCGATGGTCGGAAATTCGATGGGCATTGCTCCCAGCTCTCGCAGCCGCTCGGAGAGATCGCTGGCCTGCTCCCTTGACCGAGTCACCAGGATTTTTTTTCCGAATAGAGGAAGGCGCTCAAACCAGTTAATCTTGTCTCGCAGCCCGACCACCTCGCCCACCAAGATGATCCCTGGGGGCTTAATCTTCTTCGACCGGGCGATCCCTCCGATGGTGGAAAGCGTCCCGATGGTGGTCTCTTGTTCTGGAAGAGTGCCCCACCGGATCAAAGCCACGGGCGTTTCTGGGTTTCGGCCATTCTTCATCAGCTCGGATGCGATCGTCGGAAGATTTCCCACGCCCATCAAGAAAACCAGCGTCCCTACGCCTGTAGAGATCTTGTCCCAGGAGATCTTCGATTCTTCTTTCGTCGGGTCTTCGTGCCCAGTAATAAAAGCCACCGTGGAAGTAAAATCTCGATGAGTCAAAGGGATGCCGGCGTAGGCAGGAACGCCGATCGCCGAGGTTACGCCCGGTACGATTTCAAAGGGAATGCCCGCCTTGGCGAGATCCTCCGCTTCTTCCCCGCCCCGGCCGAAGATAAAGGGATCCCCACCTTTCAGACGGGCCACGGTTTTTCCCTCCCCGGCTTTGGCAATGATTCCAGCATTAATCTTTTCCTGCGAAAGAGTATGATCCCCACCCTTCTTACCCACATAAAGGAGCTCCGCTCCTTCTTTGGCAGAGCTGAGCAACTGCTCGTTGGCCAGGTAGTCATAGACGACTACATCCGCCTTCTTAAGACAGGCCAGACCCTTGACCGTGATCAACCCTGGATCTCCGGGCCCTGCCCCAATCAGGTAAACTTTTCCTTTTTTCATCCTTTTCTATAAACCTCGCGCAAAATATCCCCAGCCCCCTTTGCGAGCAACTCTTCGGCAAGGCGTTTTCCCAATTCCTCGCTTTTTTCAGGGGACCCTTCCCCCCTCCCCCGTATTACTTTCTGGCCATCGATCCCAGCTACCAGACCCGTTAAAACGACTCTGTCAGATTCCACCTTGGCAAAGCCGGCAATCGGAACCTGGCACCCCCCCTCCAATCCCTTCAAAAAGGCCCTTTCGGCCATTAGCGAAACGGCAGTCGGATAATGGGTGAGGGGAGCCACCAGTTGATGGACTCGCTCATCCCGCCGGCGGCCTTCAATCGCTAAAACTCCTTGTCCGATCGCGGGAAGCATGACCTCGGGTTCGAAGTATTCGGAAATCCGATCTTCCCACCCCAGACGACGAAGCCCCGCGGATGCCAGGACAACGGCGTCCAATTGTAAGGTCGATAACTTCCTGATCCGGGTGTCTAAATTGCCGCGCAGCGGAATAATTTTCAGATCCGGACGGAGGCTAAGCAATTGGGCGCTTCTCCTTAAGCTGCCCGTCCCCACCCGGCCCCCTCCAGGAATTTCGCTCCACCGCTTTCCCTCCCGGGAAATGAGGACATCCCGCGGGTCCTCCCGCT
Organism: uncultured delta proteobacterium; assembly: GCA_963760605.1. GTDB lineage: Bacteria > Desulfobacterota > SM23-61 > SM23-61 > SM23-61 > CAVXFA01. Next base: position 27,263 of record CAVXFA010000027.1, read on the forward strand.
GTGGAAAAGCCATGAGCATCAAACCTTCGGGGATAAAGGCGGGAAGATCCTTAGCGCTGTGCACTGCCAGGTCCACTTCGCCCCGGAGCAAGGCCTCTTCGATCTCCTTCACGAAGAGCCCCTTCCCGCCCTCCTTGAATAGAGGGATATCCAACTTGTCCCCCGTGGTCGTAATATGCACCAAGTTTACCTTAAGCCCGGAGTGAATCTCCTCCAGCTTGGACTTCACCCAATTGGCTTGGCGCAAAGCGAGAAGGCTTGCCCGTGTTCCCAGCCGGAGTTCACCCTTAAGATGGGGGTTGCTCATCGTCTTCTTCATCCAAATGAAAAATCTTGCGGGTCATTTCCACGTAAAGCTTCTCCTGCCCTCGGCTCTCTTGATGCTTGAGCAGGTAGATGGGATGGTGGAGGATCTTGTTGATGACCGAGTTCGTCAGGAGGTCCAGCGCCCTCCGTTCTTCCTCCGAGGCATTCTTCAGCAGAGAAAGGGTTTTCTCCACCTCCCGCCTCCGAATCTCTTCCATTCGATTCCGCAGGGACAAAATGGTTGGAACCACCTCCAGGCTGCTCAGCCAACGGTTAAATGCTTCCACCCCTTGAGTAATGATTTCTTCGGCCTTCTGAAGTTCCTTCTTTCGTTCTTCCCGGTTCGACTCTGCGATCCCTTGAAGATCATCGATGTCGTAAACGTAGACGTTGTCGATTTCGTTGATCGCCGGGTCGACATCCCGGGGAACGGCAATGTCGATAAAAAACATCGGTCGGTTCTTCCGGACGCGGATCACCTCGTGCAGCTGCTCCTTGCGGATAATGTAATGGGTGGACCCGGTAGAACTCAAGATGACATCCACATTCTTGAGCTGCAGGGGAAAATCTTCAAAGGGCACGGCTTTCCCCTGGAACTCATGGGCCAGCTCGAGGGCGCGAGAAGGCGTGCGGTTCGTAACCAAAATTTCGCGCACCCCTTGGCTGATCAGATGCCGGGCAGCGAGTTCGGACATCTCCCCGGCCCCAATGAGCAAGGCCCGCTTGTCCTTTAAGTTTCCCAGAATTTTTTTAGCCAGCTCTACGGCGGCATAGCTCACGGAGACAGCTTGGCTGGCGATCTTCGTCTCTGTCCGAACTCGCTTGGCCACAAAAAAAGATCGGTGGAAGAGCTTATTCAAAATCAGCCCCGAGACCTTGCTTTCCACGGCCTGACCGTAGGCTTCTTTCACCTGCCCTAAAATCTGCGGTTCCCCTAGAACCATGGAATCCAAGCTGGAAGCAACGCGGAAGAGGTGCCTCACTGCCTCCTCACCCTTGCGCAGGTAAAGGTAAGGGTTCAGTTCCTCCCCGGACATTCCAGCGATTCCGGCCAGCAAATCTTTTACCCAGGCGGCGCCATCCTCGGCCCATTCCACCACGGTCAACACTTCCATGCGGTTGCAGGTTGACAGGACCCATCCCTCCCGGACCCCGGGAAGGCCCGCCATTCGGCCAAGAAACTCTTTCAAATTTTCCCGGGGAATGCAAAATTTCTCCCTGATCTCTACGGGAGCTGTCTTGTGGCTTAACCCGATTAAAACGATTTCCATCTCAGCCATAATTTGTCACAGAGGTGTCAGAGGACACAGAGATATATCCAAAATCCTTAAAACCTCTCAACAAGCTTCCTCTCCTTAAATTGAATTCCCAATGCCTGTTTGCATACAGGGTTTTAATATTCTCAGTGATCTCTGTGTTCTCTGTGGCTTTTCAGTTATAGGAATGCAATCCTGACAGAACCAGGTTTACCCCCAAGAAGGTAAAGACCAACGCGGCAAACCCTACGATGGCGAAGATGGCCGCCTTCCGCCCGCGCCATCCGACGGTTAACCTTCCGTGAAGCAGAGCCGCATAGAGAAACCAGGTGATCAGAGACCAAGTCTCCTTGGGATCCCAGCTCCAGTAGGACCCCCAGGCGCTTTCCGCCCAAACCGACCCGGTGATGATTCCCAGCGTCAGTAAGGGGAAGCCAAAGGACAAGCAGCGGTAATTCAAATCATCCAAAATCGTAAGCGCGGGGAGACGGCGATAGAAAGGGCCGATCTTCTTAGACTTAATCTGCCTCTCCTGGATCAGGTACATGACGCCGGCGGCAAACGCGAGGGCAAACATGGCGTCTCCAATGAACGCCAAGATCACGTGGATGGGTAACCAGAAACTTTGCAAAACGGGGGCCACGGGGAGGATCTCTTTCGGAAATAGCGATGCCAGAATCATCAGAACTGCGGCTATGGGAGAGATGAATGCCGCCAGAACATCCACCCGATATTTCCAATTGAGAAGGAGATAAACTCCCACGATCGACCAGGCAAAGAAAGAGAGAGACTCATGCAAGTTGGTGATGGGCGTGTGGCCGGCTTCGATGTACCGCGAGACCAGAGCCAGGGACTGGACGATAAACCCTCCCATTAGGGCGATGGTTCCCAGTTGGGAGAATTTCTTTCGCAGGGAAATCAAGTACACCAGAGAAGCGCCTGTCCCGAAAAGGTAAATGAACAGGGCAGCCTGGAAGAACAAGAGGTTCATCCCCCTAACCTCAACTCCTTTAAGGAGAAGCCGGGACCTAAAATGCTTCGCAGTCGGGTTTCTAAGCCCTGACGATCATTTTTCCGGATCAGGAAGAGAAGGTCTTCCTGAACCAATCTCCGGAAGATTTTTTGGTTGCGTTTCTGGCCCCATCCGACCGGCAGTATTTTTTTACGAACGGCCCCCAGAAGCTTGAGCAAAAAAGAATACTCGGGACCCATTTCTTTTTGGAGTTTCTGTCGCAGAGCTTTGGCCAGAGCAGGGCTCTGTCCGGAAGTAGAAATTGCCAGAAGTAGCTCCCCTTGTTCAACCAACGAAGGAACGATGAAACTGCTGTGGGCCGGGTCGTCGACGACGTTGACCGGGATCTTCAGCCTGAAAGCCCGGCGAAAAACCCGTTCGTTAGTCGCCCGGTCATCTGTGGCGGCAATGGTCAAGAATGCCCCGCGCAGGTCCCCGGAGCCAAAGGAGCGAGGATGATGAATGATTTTCTTGTTGATCTTTAAGCGGAAGAGAGATTTTGTTAGCTCCGGGCCGATGACTTTGACCAAAGCCCCCGCTTTCAGAAGGCTGCGCACCTTTCGTTCGGCTACCCGGCCTCCTCCTACTACCACGCAGAGCTTACCTTGTAAGTTTAGGAACGCTGGGAAATACTTCATCGGTGGACCAAGCTTCCAAAGTTTTCCAATATCTTCAAACCCGCTGCTTGGCTTTTCTCCGGG
>CAVXFA010000028.1:0-12830 GCA_963760605.1 uncultured delta proteobacterium
TTTAAAGCTTCTTTTTCAGAAGCTCGTTCACCCGTTGAGGGTTGGCCTTGCCCTGGGTAGCCTTCATCACCTGACCGACGAAAAAGCCGAATAGCTTCTCTTTGCCCTTGCGGTAGGCTTCGACTTCTTTGGGGTTCGCCGCCAGGACTTGGTCGATCGTCTTTTCAATTTCCGTAAAATCGGTCACCTGGACCCAGCCCTTTTCTTTAACGATCTCCTCCGCCCGTTTCCCGCTCCGGTACATTTCTTCGAAAACACTTTTAGCGATCTTGCCGCTGATGATTCCATCGTCGATCATCTTGAGCATCTCGGATAGGTGGAGGGCCGGGACCGGACAGTCTTCAATTTCCCGTTCATCCCTCTTGAGCTCCCGGAGAAGTTCAGACATGATCCAGTTACTCACCACCTTGGGTTTGGAATAGGAACGGAGGCAGGCCTCGAAGTAGTTGGCCAAGGACTTGGAAGTGGTCAGAACCTCAGCATCATACTCCGGGATTCCATAGTCGCGGATGAAACGCTCTTTCTTGGCCTCCGGAAGTTCGGGTAGGTTAGCGCGGATCTTTTCGACCCATTCCGGGTCAATCACCAGGGGTACCAGATCGGGGTCGGGGAAATACCGATAATCGTGGGCTTCTTCCTTTCCGCGCATGGGGGAAGTGACGCCTTTAGCCGCATCCCATAGGCGGGTTTCCTGGACGATCCCTTCCCCCTGGTCCAAGAGGGCCGTTTGCCGCCGAATCTCGAAGTCCAACGCCCGCTGAACGTTCCGGAAGGAATTCATATTTTTCAGCTCGGTTTTAACGCCCAAGGTCTGCTGTCCTCTCGGGCGAAGGGAAATGTTGGCATCACAGCGAAAACTGCCTTCTTCCATATTCCCATCGCAGATCTCCAGGAACATCAGGATGGCCCGTAGTTTTCTCAAGTAGGCGCTGGCCTCTTCGGGGGAGCGGATGTCTGGAGCGCTGACGATCTCTATCAGCGGGACACCCGTGCGATTAAAATCCACGTAGCTGTAGGAGCCTCGCTCGGAGGAGAGATCATGCAGGAGTTTCCCAGCATCTTCCTCCATGTGAATGCGGATGATGCCGATGCGTTTCTTCTGACCGTTGCTCTGGATGTCTATATAGCCATCCGTGGCCAACGGCAGCTCATACTGGGAAATCTGATATCCCTTGGGGAGATCCGGGTAGAAATAATTTTTCCTGGCGAACTGACTGTAAGAGGCGATCCGACAATGAGTAGCCAGGGCCGCGCGCAAAGTAAACTCCAGGACCTTTTTGTTCAACACGGGAAGACTTCCGGGTAGCCCAGTGCAAACTGGGCAAGTGAAGGTATTGGGATCTCCCCCAAAGAGGGCAGAGCAGGTGCAGAAGATCTTGCTCTGGGTCAAAAGCTGAGCATGAACCTCCAAGCCGATGACCGGTTCATATTCCATGGTCTACTCCGTTCATAATTTTGGTTTGCGGCGGTGGAATTCCGTATTTTGCTCGTAGGTATAGGCCACCCGGAAGATCTTCTCCTCCCGGAAATGGTTGGCCAGAATCTGCAAGCCGATGGGCAGCCCCTGCTGGCTGAAACCGCAAGGAAGCGAAAGCCCTGGGAGGCCGGCCAAATTGCAAGGGATCGTGAAGATGTCCGAGAGGTACATCTGCAGCGGATCATCCACCTTCTCCCCCAATTTGAAGGCCGGCGTGGGGGCCGTGGGCATCAAAAGGACATCGCACTGGGAGAAAGCTTTTTGGAAATCTTCCCGGATCAGCGTCCGGACCTGGGAGGCTTTGCGATAGTAGGCCTCATAATAGCCCGCAGATAGAGCATAGGTTCCCAGCATGATGCGGCGTTTGACTTCGGCCCCGAACCCTTGAGAGCGAGTCTCCTTGTACATCTCCAGGAGGTCGCGGTTCCCCTTAGCCCGGAGTCCGTATTTCACCCCGTCATACCGGGCCAGGTTGGAGCTGGCTTCGGCTGGGGCGATGATGTAATAGACGGCCAGGGCATAGGCGCTATGTGGCAAAGACACTTCCACGACCTTGGCTCCCCCTTTTTCCAGGGTCTGGATTGCTTGCCGGACGGCCGATTCAACTTCCGGGTCGATCCCCTCGATGAAACATTCTCGGGGGACTCCCAGAACCATGGACCGCACGTCGTCGATCAAGGCTCGGGTATAGTCGGGTACAGGAGTGTCCACGGAGGTAGAATCCCTGGAATCATGGCCGCTAATCACGTTCAGCAAAAGAGCAACGTCCCGGACATCTTTGCCGAACGGGCCGATTTGATCCAGAGAGGAAGCGAAAGCCACAAGGCCGAAGCGAGAGACACGACCGTATGTGGGTTTCAGACCGACAATGCCACAGCAGGCCGCCGGCTGGCGGATGGAACCCCCCGTATCGGATCCTAGGGAGGCAATGCATTCATCCGCAGCCACGGCTGCGGCCGACCCGCCACTGGACCCGCCGGGAATTCTCGTAAGGTCCCAGGGATTGTGCGTGGGCCCGAAGAAGGAGTTTTCGGTAGAAGAACCCATGGCGAATTCATCCATGTTGGCCTTACCCACAAGGACGGCTCCAGCCGCCTTCAGTTTTTCAATGACCGTAGCATCGTAGGACGGGATAAAATTTCCCAGGATGTGTGAGCCGCAGGTGGTGCGCACGCCCCGGGTGCAGATCAAATCCTTGATGGCCAAAGGGATTCCGGTGAAGGGGCCCGCCTCTCCTTTTTGCAAGCGAGCATCGGCGAAGGCTGCCTGTTCCATGGCCAACTCCGGCATCCGGGTGATGTAAGCGTGGATTCGATCTTCCACGTTCTCGATTCGCCTGAGAACAGACTCCGTGACCTCCCGGCAGGTCACTTCCTTTCGCAGAAGCATTTCATGAAGCTCGTGGGCGGTCAGCTGACAAAATTCCATATCGGCACCTTTAAATAATTATAGGACGCAGATTCACCCTGTTAGATTTTTGCTATCTAACAGGGTAAACGCAGAAAATACAGATTTTAAGTGTCACAATAAAGAATTCAAAATAGAAGTGCACAATTCGTTCTTCAGATTCTAGGCTCGGCTTTCTGGATTTCTATAGTCAACGACTTAAAAAAGTTGACATCACTCGACCAGCCAGCGCCTTTTTAAAATCCGCCCACAAAATCCCCCCTTGCCCCCCTTTCGTAAAGGGGGGTTGGGGGGATTTTTCGAGGAAATGCCGCGCATACAATGCCAACTTTCTTTTGCCGTTCACTATAATTCCAATCCTGCAAATCTGCGTATATCTGCGTCCTATTCAATGATCTTGGGGACGCGGAAGAATCCGCGATCGCCGTCCGGGGCGTTACTCAGGGAGAGATCCTGGGGAATCGAAGTCTTGACCGAGTCTTCCCGGAAGACGTTGGTCCGGGCCACGGCGTGGAAGGTCGGCTCGACCCGGGTCGTATCCAGCTCCCCGAGCTTCTCCATATATTCCAGAATGCTGTTCAATTGGGTAGTAAAACGCTCTTGCTCGCTTTCACTGAATTTCAGCCGGGCCAGCAAAGCCACATGCTCCACTTCCTCTTTGGTGATCTTCATTTCTCACTCCCAGACACAAAAGATTCTTTCCTTTTACAGGCCAGATTAACATACGATCCTATCTTTTTCAAGCTTCCCCCGATCGCCCCGCCAACGCTGATTCGCTCATCTCCTTTCTCCCCGGGCCTGGGAATGATTTGAAATACCACCAACATTTTTAAGAACGGGGGGTGGCAAGGCTCATTTTAGCCTTGACAGGGGGGAAAGGGCTTCATTATATTCATATTCAATTACTTGATTTTTAACTGGGAAGAAGGAGCGTGCCGGAATTTCCCATCCGACTGGGGGTCCATGTTTCCATCGCCGGGGGGATCGAGAAAGCGGTCTCACGGGCGCGGGAGTTGGGCTGCTCGGCCATGCAGGTTTTTTCCCGGAACCCACGCGGGTGGAAGACTTCGCCCCTCTCTTCGAGGGCGATCGCTGCTTTTCGGGAGGCCGTTGCCCATAGGGATATCGACCCCATTGTCGTGCACACGCCCTACCTTCTCAATTTGGCATCGGCTGATGAGAGTCTGCATCGACAGTCCATCCTGGCTCTGGCCCTGGATGTAAAGAGGGCCGAACAATTAGGAGCCCGATATGTAGTCACCCACCTGGGCAGTGCCAAGGAAAGAGGCAGGGCTTTCGGGCTGGGAAGGGTGGTCAAGGCGCTGCAGATCGTAACGGTTCAGGACTCTCTGGTTTCTATTCTCCTGGAAAACAACGCCGGTGCAGGGAATTCAATTGGGACGTGGTTTGCAGAACTCCAGGAAATTATCGAGCGGGTGGGGAAGAATGGACGAGTGGGGGTATGCTTCGATTCTTGCCATGGGTACGCGGCTGGCTATGATTTTCGCTCTATGGAGACAACCGAAGCCTTGGTGAGAGAGATAGATCAAACCATAGGTTCGCAGCGATTGGCCCTCCTCCATCTCAACGATTGCGCGGGTTCTCTGGGGAGCCACCTCGACCGGCACCAACATATCGGAAAAGGGAAAATCGGCTTGGCGGGATTCCGGAGCCTGCTCGGCCATCCTTCTCTCCGGAGGGTTCCAATGATCTTGGAAACCCCCAGAAAGAGTCCGCAGGATGATCTAAAAAATCTGTCGCGAATCCGGAACCTATTCCGTAAAGGGCCCGGTCGTTGAGGAGAGGGGGAAAAGGGCCCAAAATTTCCCCTGATTGGTTGGTGATCATGAAAGAAGAATCACAAGAAAAGAAAGAAAAAGAGGTCGGAGCCCACGAAGTCGCTTTGGCCGCGGGGTTAAAATCAAGTGTTTTCATCCAGCTGGCTGAAGCCTATCGATCGCAGGGGCGTTACGAAGAAGCCATCCTAACCTGCCAAAAGGGCTTGGAAAAAATGCCGGATTCCTTACCGGGGCGGTTGCTTCTGGGGAGGTGTTACTTAGAGAAAAGCATGATTCCCCAAGCTAAAGAAGAGCTGGAGAAAGTGGCCCGAGAAATCGAGGCGTGCTTTGGGGTTTATCAGTTGCTGAGCCTCGTTTATCTTCATGAGAAGAATGTAGAAAAATCCTTAGAGGTCCTGAAGAAATCATTAAATCTCCCTTCTCCCGAAGAGAAACCGAAGAAAGGGATCCCCCCTCGGGAGATGGATTTGCTTCATCGAGGGCCGAGCCCTCCCGCTGTGACCCCGGGAATGGACCTTCCTAAAACCTCCCGGGAAATGGAAAAGACCGTGGAGGCGGAGAAGGCCGCTCCAACAGCCTTTCAGACGGATACCCTGGCGGAGATTTACATCAAGCAGGGTCGCCTGGATCGCGCCCTCTCCGTCTACCAGGAGATCTTGGCCCGGGAACCCGAAAATGCCCTAGTCCGGGAGAAGGTTGACGCGCTCAAGAAGCGAGTCGAAGGAGATCAAAAAGTTGCCTCTCAGAAGAAAATGCTGAGCCATCTGGAGCAATGGTTGGCCGCGGTCTCGCGGAAGGACGACTCGACCCCTACCTGATCTCTTTTTCCCGGGGGAAAGCTTGGGGGGCTTTTCTCGCAGTTCTTGGATGCAGAGCTAGAAGGGGAGATTTAGAAATGCCGGTAGCGAAGCAGCGCATTGAAACGGTGATGCGTCGGACCAAAGTCGACGCCATTATTTTCTGGAGTTTAGAGAACATTCGTTATCTCTGTGGCTTTACGGGAAGCGATGGGGTGTTGATCGTTTCGGGCCAGGAACGCGCCTTTCTGTCCGATTCCAGGTACGAAGAGCAGATGCGGGCAGAGGTGCGGGATGCGACCTGCAAAAAATATAAGCAAAAAATAGAAGGGGTCGCCCGTTTCCTAAAATCGTTGCCTGTAAAGCACCTGGGGTTTGAATCGGCCGCCATGCCTTACGAGAGCTATCAAAGATTGTCGGAGAAATTACCCCGTGTATCCTTCATTCCCCTGGCGGAAGAAATCCGAGGGATGCGAGCCCGCAAGCATCCCGCAGAGCTGGAAAAGATCCGCCGGGCAATCCGGATCGCTACCGATAGTTTTTCGGATACTTCCTCCCGTTGGCAGCCCGGGATTCGGGAACGCATTGCGGCTGAATTTTTGGAATGCCGGATGAGGCGCCGGGGGGGTGAAAAACCGGCCTTTGATACCATCGTGGCCTCGGGCCCGCGGGCCGCGCTTCCTCACGGGAAAGCCACGGATAAGCGTATGCAGAGAAAGGAGACGGTGGTGGTGGATTTCGGCGTGTGCTTTCAGGGTTATCATTCCGATGAAACGAAGACCCTGATCCTGGGAAAGCCGGATGCAGAACAGCGGAGAATCTATACTACGGTCCGCCGGGCTCAAGAGAAAGCGCTGAAGGCCATCCGGCCGGGGGTGGGTGTCCGGCGCATTGACGCGGCTGCCCGGGAGGTGATTGCCCGGGCAGGGTATGGAAAATTTTTCGGGCACGGAACCGGCCATGGCGTTGGCCTGGCCGTCCATGAAGAACCCAGCATCTCCCCCAGAGGCCGCGGGGTTGTAGAAGAAGGAATGGTCTTCACTGTGGAACCGGGAATTTATATCCCCGGATGGGGAGGGGTGCGTTTGGAAGACATGGTTTTGGTCACAGGCCAGGGGTACGAAGTTTTGACGCATCTATCGAAGGATCTGAAGGAGAACATCTGTACCTGATAAATAATGGTTAAACCTTCACCGCAGAGCTCGACCCGTTAGATGTTTACGATCTCACAGGTCAAGCTGAGAACGCAGAATTAATAAAAATTTGACCTTTGTACTTTTTATAATTTTACTTTCAGTTTTATCTCCGCGATCTCTGCGTTCTCTGCGGTGAAAAAGATTTAAGGGGAAACTTTTATGTATTCGACGACGGACTTTCGTAAGGGACTGAAGATTGAAATTAACGGAGAACCCTATGTCATCGTCGATTTCCAGCATGTCAAGCCTGGAAAGGGGGGAGCCTTCGTGCGCACCCGGCTGAAAAGCTTGGTGAGTGGAAACGTCATTGACCAGACCTTCCGATCCGGGGATCGGGTAGATAAACCCGACCTGGAGGAACGGGAAATGCAGTTTCTTTATGAGGCGGGTGGAGAGTTTCATTTTATGGATACCCAGACATTTGAGCAACTCTTCTTGACTGCCGACCAGTTGGGGGAGAGTAAAGATTACTTGAAGGAGAATCTGGTGCTCAAAGCTCTTTTTCATAATAAGCGTCCCATCGGCATCGAAGTGCCCATGTTTGTGGAACTGAAAGTGGTCCAGGCCGATCCCGGGGTCCGCGGGGATACAGCCACCGGAGCCACCAAACCCGTTACCTTGGAATCAGGCGCGGTCATTCAGGTCCCCCTCTTTGTGGAGGAAGGGGATACGGTGCGCATCGACACGCGCACCCGTGGATACATCACCCGGGTCAAGTGAAAGAGTGCTTCCGCGATGATTCGGTCTTCAGGCGACGATTCGAGTAGGTAGAAAAGGAGAGCATCATGGAAATTCCGGAAGACCTCTATTACACCCGGGAACACCTATGGTTAAGGGTGATGGGGAATCGGGGAAAAATCGGGATCACGGATTACGCTCAGCTGGAAATGGGGGAGATTGTCTTCTTGAACCTGCCGGAAGAAAATGCCCCGATCGAACAGGGCGAGGTCTTCGGTACGCTGGAATCCGCGAAGACGGTCGCGGATTTGTATGCCCCCGTCAGCGGGGAAATCCTTTCGAGCAATAAGGATATAGAAGAAGAGCCTTCCTTGATCAATGACGATCCCTACGGAAATGGCTGGCTGGTGATACTGGAGTTCGATGAACCCACTCAATTGGAGGATTTGCTCAGCGCCTCAGAATATGAAATTCTCCTGGAAAAGAAAGAAAAAAGTCAGCCGGACTAAAGTGAATCTCGATGAATTTCTTGACAAATTCCCCGCAGGTTGCTAAGAAATCGATGGGAATGAAAGGAAGAAAGAGGAGAAATGAGGCCGATCCCAGACGGCCGGAAGCGGAGGTGGGAATGGAAATTATTCAAGAGGCCTTGAAGAAAGGGCAGAGAACGCTATCGGAATATGACTCTAAGAGAGTGCTCAGCGCATATGGATTTCCAGTGGTGCGGGAAAAGTTAGTCAACAGCCGGGCCGGAGCTGTAAAAGCAGCCAAGGAGATCGGGCTTCCGGTGGTCCTCAAGGGATGCTCTCCAGAGATCTCCCATAAGACCGAAAAGAAATTAATCGAAGTGGACCTGCGCACTCTAAAGGAAGTGCAGCAAGCCTACGATGGCATTGTGCAGCGGGTGGGGGGCACCCCCCTGGACGGGATCTTGGTGCAAGAAATGGTCAAGGGGTCGCGGGAACTGGTCATCGGCATGATTCGGGACGCCCAGTTCGGCCCCTGCGTAATGTTTGGATTGGGCGGGATCTTCACGGAGGTGCTCAAGGACGTCTCGTTCCGCATCGCTCCCTTAGAGCGGCGGGATGCGTTGGAAATGGCCCAAGAGATCAAAGGAGCTCCCGTGCTCGGAGCTTTCCGCGGCATGGCCCCCGTGGATATGGACCTGCTGGTTTCCCTGCTGATCAATGCTGGGCAGCTTGGTTTGCAACTCGAAGCCGTGAAAGAAGTGGACGTCAACCCGTTGATCATCGCGGGCCATAAGCCCGTGGCAGTCGATGCCTTAGTCGTGCTCGAAGATAAGGGGAAATCCTAAAGCAGGGAGAGGGAAGATGGCTAGCCCAACCGATTTAGTGAGTGAAGCCCTCTCCGGGTCCGTGCGCGCCCTGGCCAAGCTGATCACGATGGTGGAGAACGAATTGCCCGGAGCCGTAGAGGCTTTGCAGCAATTGTACCCAAAAACCGGGCATGCCTATATCATCGGGATCACCGGGCCTCCTGGTTCGGGCAAGAGCACCTTGACGGATAAGATCACCAAGCAGCTGCGGAAGAAAGAATACACCGTGGGGATTGTGGCCGTGGACCCCACCAGCCCGTTCACCGGAGGAGCTCTCCTAGGGGACCGGCTGCGTATGCAGGACGTCACCAACGATGCCGGGGTCTTCGTCCGGTCTATGGCCACCCGCGGAACACTGGGGGGGCTCTCCAAAGCGACCGCCGATACGATCAAGATCCTCGACGCATTTGGAAAAGATTTTATCCTCATCGAGACCGTAGGTGTGGGACAGGATGAAGTGGACATTGTGAAGACGGCGGACACCACCCTGCTCATTTCCGTGCCCGGGCTGGGGGATGAAATTCAGGCGCTGAAAGCCGGGATCATGGAGATCGGAGACATTTTTGTGGTCAATAAAGCCGACCGGGAAGGGGCGGATCGGCTGGTCACGGAACTGAGCCTGATGCTTGACTTGAGCCCGACTACGAGTGCCTGGAGGCCCCCGGTCATCAAGACCATAGCCCCCACGGGGGAAGGGGTTCCAGAGCTCATTGAGAAGATCTTGGTCCACCAACAATTTCTCCAGAGCGGACAAGGGTTAAGCAAGAAGCGGAACGAGCGGGCCAGGGGAGAGATTATCAACCTGATCGAGCAGGAAATCTCCAAATATATCCACAAAATGCTGAAATACGATCTACCTTTTGACGAAGTGATCGAACAGGTCGTGGCCCGAAAAAAGGACCCCTATTCCTTCGCTCACAAAGTCACCGAGCCGTTTGCCAAGTACTATCAGATCTATAAGGTGGATAGACCCAAGAGTTAACCAAAACGTTGCCTAAATATTCGCAGGGAGCGGGTTCGTCATTCCCGCGAAAGCGGGCCCTGTACCTAGTACTTGGTTGGAGAAATTGGCGTTAAATAATTAAAGTTGAACCCCAAGTTGTCAAGCGTAACATCCTTAATAAATCCCCCCTAACCCCCCTTTGCAAAGGGGGGATGGGGGGATTTAGCGGAATTTCCCTCGGGCACCAATGTAACGTGAATTTATGCAACGAAGCACTAGTGTGGTGCAGGGCGGAAATCCAGAAAGGGTCCAAAACCCTGGATGTCCGCCTGCGGGAACTCCCCTCTGCATTTATGAGTCTATCCCGGCGATCGCTCGAGCCAGGCTCTTTTTGGCCTCCAGATCTGCCTGGCGGCGGATCATGATACGCTGGGCCTGGGGTGGGCCCGCGCCGTGCATGGACTCGGTGCGGTAGCCTACAGCCGCTGTGCCCAGGGTGATGTTCTCGATCAGGCGCAGGATGCGCATGCGGTGCTCGGTGGGCACAGAGGCCACGCCCTTGAGGTATTTCTGGACATAGGGGCCCGTCCGTTCGTTGCGCAGGTCCTTCTCCGAAGGCATGGTGACCATCAGGCCTCCGGCAATGTCTTCGGCCAGGCGGGCAATCTCATAAGGGAACCGAGTTACATTCTGCTTGCAGACGTTGGCGAGGAGCATGTCGATTTCGTAGTTCCCCGCTGGGGTAGGATGGCCCTCGGAAGAGCAAGCCAAGCCACAGGAGTAGAGGGTCTCATTCAAGTGGACCATCTCGATGACCTTATCCGCGATGTGGGAAGCTTTCGCCGTGCCGTTAAAATCTGCCGCCAGCGAGGCAGCCCCGATGAGCACATCCCCAACTCCCACTTTGCATCCTCCGTAGCTCTGGCGATGATAGCCGGCGAAACGCTCCACTAGGAGACCCACGAAGTCGGTTTCCCCGCAGAGGAAGACCCTTTCCCAGGGTACGATAACATCATCGAAGATGGCCAGGACCTCGTGTCCACCATACTGGTGGTTGCCCACATCCAGGGAACTTCCTTCCAGCTTTCGGGTATCGCAGGACTGCCGGCCGTAGATAAAGAATAACCCTTTCGTATCGGTCGGCACCGCAAAGGAAACGGCGTAATCCTTCTCCTCCTCCCGCAAGGCGATCGTGGGCATGACAATGACCTCGTGGGAATTCACCATGCCGGTTTGATGAGCCTTGGCTCCGCGCACCACAATTCCCTCTTTCTTTCGTTCCACCACCCGCAGGTAAAGATCGGGGTCGGCCTGTTGGCCCGGGCGCAGACTGCGATCCCCTTTGACATCTGTCATGGCCCCGTCTACCACCCAATCCTCCTCCTGGACACGCTGCAAAAAATCCTTGAAGCGCCCGTGGTAGGAAGTCTTATACTTTTCGTCCGTTTCGAAGGTGGTGCTGTAAAGGGCGTTCATGGCGTCCATGCCCACGCAGCGCTGGAAGCAGGAGGCCGTCTTCTGGCCCAAAAGACGCTGCATCTTTACTTTGTTGACCAGGTCCTGGGCGCTCTGGTGGATGGCCGTGAAACGATTGACGGTTTTCCCCGTCAAATGAGAGGGGGTCGTCATCAAATTCTTATAGTCGTTCTCCTGGGCCAGCTGAAAAGTCATGACCACGGAATTGAGGGACGGACGGATGATGGGATGGTCCACAGGGTTTTTTACCCGCTCCCCCAGGAGATAGACCTCCAGGTTCAGTTTTCTCAGGCTTTCGATGTACTGTTCCGGTTTCTTCATTTATCCCCTCATCAGCGCCCCGCCGGCGACCATGCGGTTGACCTGGTTGGTGCCTTCGTAAATCTGGGTAAGCTTGGCATCCCGCATTAATTTCTCCACCAGATAATCTTTGGTGTATCCGTACCCCCCGTGGATCTGCACGGCGTCGGTAGTCACGCGCATCGCCACATCCGTAGCGTAAAATTTCGCCTGAGCCGCTTCTCGGGTGTACCGTTTTCCCTGGTCGGCCAGCGAACCTGCATACCAAGCCAGCAAGCGGGCTGAATCCACAGCTGCGGCCATATCCGCCAGCATGAAGTTCAGGGCCTGGAAGGTGCCGATCGGTTTGCCGAATTGGACCCGGGTCTTGGCGTAAGCGAGCGCGAGCTCGAAGGCCGCGCGGGCGATCCCAAGGCCACAGGTAGCAATGTTCACCCGGCCTTCATCGAGGGACTCCATGGCAAACTTGAACCCTTCGCCCTCATTGCCCAGACGGTTTTCTCGGGGCACGATCACGTTATCCAGGATGACCTCGGCCACATTCAGCGCCCGCTGTCCCATCTTGTCTTCCACCTTGCCGATGGAGAGGCCCTGAGACTCGCGAGGGACAACAAAGGCACAAATCCCCTTGGTTCCTTTGGAGGAGTCCACGGTGGCAAAGATGGAGTAAAGGCTCGCATGACTGGCGTTGGTGATGAAGCATTTTTGCCCGTTCAACACGTAATGATCCCCTTCCAGTTTGGCGCGGGTCTTCAGACTTCCGGCATCGGACCCTGCTTCCCTTTCGGTTAAACCGAAAGAGGCGGTTTTTCCAGACCGATTTAACGGGATCAGGAATCTGCGTTTCTGCTCATCGGAACCGCCGGCAAGGATGGGGCCGCAGGCGAGGGAATTAATCCCGATCATCCCGGCAATGGCCACGCAGGCGGCGGTCATCTCTTCCGTAATAATCGATGCATTCACCAGCCCCAGGCCTTGCCCAGCATATTCTTTGGGACAGGTCATGTTCATCAGGCCGGCAGCATGGGCCTTCTTGATGATTTCCCCGGGAAAGGCTGGCTCCTTGTCGTACTGCAGAGCAACGGGGGCAATCTCCTTCTTGGCAAAATCTCGCGCTAATTTCTGTAGGGCTTTTTGCTCATCGCTCAAACTAAGATCGATCATCGGGCTACTCCTCCTTCTTCTTCTCGAATTTTGGGAAAATGGGTTCAAATCATAGAAATCTCCCTCTCACCCCATCCCTCTCCCCCGAGATGGCGGGGGGAGAGGGGAGGGTGAGGGGGTCGCAGCATTAGGTCTTTTTATCAAAAATCCCTGGAACTGTCCAGCAGGATCGTCACGGGGCCAAAATTGACTAACTCCACCTCCATCAAGGCCTGAAAGATACCGGCGGCCACTTTCATTCCCTGGCTCTTTGCCCG
>CAVXFA010000029.1:0-30099 GCA_963760605.1 uncultured delta proteobacterium
CAGTGACAGAAACGAGTGGGTGTAACGCATGATCACGTGGAAGATGCTATGAAGGCTCCTGCTCATCACCGATAACGCGATCGGGTCCCAAATGGTAGGGCTGACCGACAGCCTGAAAGGTTAGCGTCTTTGGCAGAGATGAGGTCAACAGAGTTAGCGGGTCCCGGGTTCCCAGAAGAGCGTCCGAAGGATAATGCTGGTCTGCGGCATCCTGGCCGCCGGGGTTCTGCTGCGGGTTGGCCATCGCAGGCTTGCCGGAGCCGTCGGCCTGCATTGTCCGCCGCCTGCAAGCTTCCTCCCGACGCGGCCGGGTTGCCCGGGACTAATCCAGGCTTTCTACCAGGATCTGAATACAGGTCGCTACCGGAAGGTGTTCGAGCGGGCCTTCGAGGCCTCGCGGTTCCTGGACTTGCGCCTGGACACCAACGGCAACATCGAGGATAACGGGCAGTGGCCCTCACCCGCTCAGAACCTTGTGGCCCGGGCGAAGAGTGAACTCGGGGAAAAGGGGGAACGGTTGTCCACTTGGATCTGACGGTGACGATGTGGAAGCTCTTACAGATCCTTCCGATTGGGGGGAGTACCAAGATTTACGCTTGTTGTAAGCTTAATAGTTACCGCACAATCGAGAAAGCATACATAGCCCGCGTGGACGGTCAGATCTACTCGACTTTTTCTGCGCTCATTCCGGAATGGCAGAAACGGCTGGTGTTGGTCAAGTTTCGTGGCGACCCTACCTTTCGAATGTTCCTAAACGGTGCACGCAACGTGGTGGGTTCCTTCACCCAGGAATGGTTTCTGGACCGCAAGGTCAATCCTCTTGCCGAGAGGCTAGAGGGTCCCCGAGAATAACCTCCTCGTGGCATGAAGGAGTTACCGTTGATGAAGTTCGAACGCCTTCTTCATGAATGCGGCCGGTCGGGTCGGTCGCCACTGTGCAGCCCTACGCCTGGTGCTGCAGGAGGGCTGTATCGCCACGGGTGTGAAGAAGTTATAATAGCAAGGTGGCCGTTGTGACCGGGGGAAATCCGAAATTGGCAAGGCGATCACTGCACGGGTTGGCGGATGAGGGATCCCGGTGGCTGTTTTCGCACTTAACGAAGAGGCAGAGAAAGAAATGATGGAAAGCCTACAGGCTACGGGCGCCCGAGCTGTATTCCTGAAGACGGACAACACCCAGCCACAGCAGGCCGGTCATTTCATGGTGGAGGTACTGCGGGAGTTCGGCCGCATCGACTTCTCTGTGAACAACGCAGGAGCGCTGAAGGGGACGCCGCTCTGTGGAGCAGGTCATCGCAGTCAACTTCATAAGGACCTTCAAATGCGTGCGGGCGGTGATGCAGGTCGTGAAGGCCCGCAGGCAGAGGAAGATCGTCAACATTTCCTCCTTATCAGACAAACGAGGCTTCGCGTACCTGGCGCAATACTCCGCCGCCAAAACGAGGGTCACCGCCTTGACGCAGGCGGCCGCCCGCGAGCTGACCTGGAAGGGGATTTATGTCAACGCCGTCGCGTCGAAACTGGTGCTCACGGAACTGTCGCTTCAGCTCCTGAGGGCAAACGGGGAACCCTGGAAGAAGGCGTTCTTTCTGGAAAGGCTGGTGGCGGCGGATGAGATCGCTAGGGTGGTCCTGGCCTCGGATGATTCGAGTCACATCGTCAGTGAAACAATCAACGTCAACGGCGGCGTATATCTGGAGTGAGTCCTATGGCAACTACCATCGCTGTCGCGGAACCGTTAATCTATTTCGACAACGCAGCGACCTCCTGGCCTAAGCCGGAGGGCTTCGAGGAGTCACTGGCTGAGTTCGCCAAGAGCATAGGAGGTAATCCGGGCCGCTCGGGGCACCGTCTGTCCATTGCCGCCTCCCGGTCAGTGGAGAAGGCCCGCGAGGGGCTGGCCGAGCTCTTTCACGTCGACGACTCCAGCCGGATCGTGTTTACGAAGAACGCAACCGAAGGGCTGAACTTGGCCTTGTACGGCTTCCTGGAGGATGGCGACCGAGTCGTCATATCCGGCACGAGCATAATTCCGTAGCCCTGCTGTCCGATACCTCGAAAGTCAACGCGTTGGGGTGGAGATCTGCCCCTGTGACTCACAAGGCTTCCTGGACTTAGAGAGACTTGAGGGGTCGCTACGCAGAAAGCAAACGAAGCTCGTGGGGGTCTGCCAGGCTTCCAATGTGACCGGGACAATCCAGGACCTGAAGAGCGTATCGGAAATTAGCCACCGGTACGGGGCCAAGTTGCTGGTCGATGCGGCCCAGAGTGCCGCGGTGATAGATCTTGATGTGAAAAAGCTGGGCATCGACCTGCTGGCGTTTACCTGCCACAAGGGGTCGCTCGGCCCACAGGGGGTGGGCGGCCTGTACCTGGCCGAAGGAGTCGAGCTCGAGCCTCGGTACGGGGCGGCACGGGGAGCCGGTCGGATTCCGAGTTCCAGCCGGAAGCTGCCAGACAAGTACGAAAGCGGTACCCTTAATGCCATCGCACACGCGCTGTCCGCCTCCCTGGACTTCGTCCGCCGCCGCCAGCGGGAGATCGCAGAGGCCGAAAAGCAGCTAACGGGTTACTTTCTGCAAAAGGCGCGGAGGATCGGCTGGCCTGCGCCTCGATGGCCCGGGAGATATGGACTGCAGGACCTCGGCGGCGTCCTTCAAACCAGAAAGGGCTGGCCGCCCCGGAGGTGTCCCGTGAACCCGGACCGAAGATGCATTTCTGCCGGCCCGGTCTGACCGCGCGCCCTTAGCTCATAAGACCATTGGACTTTTCCTGTTATACGGTTTGCTTTTCTTTCGGTTTTTTCAACGCTATACAGCAGCTGGACCATGCTATCCTCGCACTGGAACGGATCAGGCCGGACATGTAACAGAGCCGATTACCTGTTTGGTGGGGGGTTGGATCACTTTTTACAGTCACATTTCAGTTGAAGGCGGAATGTGTGCTGCAGCAAGCTGGAGTTGATTGCCGGTTGATTCCTGGGGCTGAAGGTCAGCCCCAACTGGCGGGTGGCCCGGGCAATTCCTTTTGCGAGAAAGGCCGCTGACTGAGGAGCTATTCTCTACGAAAATGTTCTCGAAGCGGATCTTTTTCGTAGAGAATAGCTCCTCAGTCAGCGGCCTTTCTCGCAAAAGGAATTGCAGGGCCACCCCGCAGTTGGGGCTGAGCCCTCGGCCCCAAGGGATCAACCGGGCAATTGACTCCAGCTTGCTGCAGCACACATTCCGCCTTCAACGCGAAATGTGAGCTGTAAAAAGTGATCAACCCGTCAAACAGGTAATCAGCTTTATGTTCCATGTCCGGCCGTGATCCGTTCCAGTGCGAGGATAGCATGGTCCAGCTGCTGTATCACGTTGAAAAAACCGAAAGAAAAGCGGACCGTGCCAACAGGAAAAGTGCCAATGGTCTTATGAGCTAAGGGCGCACAGTGCAGACCGGGCCGGCAGAGAATGCCATATTCCTGGTCCAGGATCCGGGACACCTCCGAGCAAGCCAGGCCTTCTAGATTGAAGGACACCACCGAGGTCCTGCAGTCCATGTCTGCCGGGCCATAGAGGCGCAGGCCGCCGATCCTCCGCGCCTTTTGCAGAAAGTAACCCGTTAGCTGCTTTTCGGCCTCTGCGATCTCCCGCTGGCGGCGGCGGACGAAGTCCAGGGAGGCGGACAGCGCGTGGATGCCGATGGCATTAAGGGTACCGCTTTCGTACTTGTCTGGCAGGAAGTCCGGCTGGAACTCGGAATCCGACCGGCTCCCCGTGCCGCCCCGTACCAGAGGCTCGAGCTCGACTCCTTCGGCCAGGTACAGGCCGCCCACCCCCTGTGGGCCAAGCAACCCCTTGTGGCCGGTAAACGCCAGCAGGTCGATGCCCAGCTTTTTCACATCAAGATCTATCACACCGGCGCTCTGGGCCGCATCGACCAGCAACTTCGCCCCGTACCGGTGGCTAATTTCCGATACGCTCTTCAGGTCCTGGATTGTGCCGGTCACATTGGAAGCCTGGCAGACCCCCACGAGCTTCGTTTGCTTTCTGCGTAGCGACCCCTCAAGTCTCTCTAAGTCCAGGAAGCCTTGTGAGTCACAGGGGCAGATCTCCACCCCAACGCGTTGACTTTCGAGGTATCGGACAGCCGGGCTACGGAATTATGCTCCATGCCGGATATGACGACTCGGTCGCCATCCTCTAGGAAGCCGTACAAGGCCAAGTTCAGCCCTTCGGTTGCGTTCTTCGTAAACACGATCCGGCTGGAGTCGTCGACGTGAAAGACTCGGCCAGCCCCTCGCGGGCCTTCTCCACTCACCGGGAGGCGGCAATGGACAGACGGTGCCCCAGCGGCCCGGATCACCTCCTATGCTCTTGGCGAACTCAGCCAGTGACTCCTCGAAGCCCTCCGGCTTAGGCCAGGAGGTCGCTGCGTTGTCGAAATAGATTAACGGTTCCGCGACAGCGATGGTAGTTGCCATAGGACTCACTCCAGATATACGCCGCCGTTGACGTTGATTGTTTCACTGACGATGTAACTAGAATCATCCGAGGCCAGGACCACCCTAGCGATCTCATCCGCCGCCACCAGCCTTTCCAGAAAGAACGCCTTCTTCCAGGGTTCCCCGTTTGCCCTCAGGAGCTGAAGCGACAGTTCCGTGAGCACCAGTTTCGACGCGACGGCGTTGACATAAATCCCATTCCCGGTCAGCTCGCGGGCGGCCGCCTGCGTCAAGGCGGTGACCCTCGCTTTGGCGGCGGAGTATTGCGCCAGGTACGCGAAGCCTCGTTTGTCTGATAAGGAGGAAATGTTGACGATCTTCCTCTGCCTGCGGGCCTTCACGACCTGCATCACCGCCCGCACGCAGTTGAAGGTGCTTATGAAGTTGACTGCGATGACCTGCTCCACAAGCAGCGTCCCCTTCAGCGCTCCTGCGTTGTTCACAGAGAAGTCGATGCGGCCGAACTCCCGCAGTACCTCCACCATGGAATGACGGGCCTGCTGTGGCTGGGTGTTGTCCGTCTTCAGGAATACAGCTCGGGCGCCCGTAGCCTGTAGGCTTTCCATCATTTCTTTCTCTGCCTCTTCGTTAAGTGCGAAAACAGCCACCAGGGATCCCTCATCCGCCAACCCGTGCAGTGATCGCCTTGCCAATTTCGCGATTTCCGCCGGTCACAACGGCCACCTTGCTATCTAGCTTCTTCACACCCGTGGCGATACAGCCCTCCTGCAGCACCAGGCGTAGGGCTGCACAGTGGCGACCAACCCCGTCCGGGCCGCATTCATGAAGAAGGCGTTCGACTTCATCAACGGTAACTCCTTCATGCCACGAGGAGGTTATTCTCGGGGACCACTCTAGCCTCTCGGCAAGAGGATTGACCTTGCGGTCCAGAAACCATTCCTGGGTGAAGGAACCCACCACGTTGCGTGCACCGTTTAGGAACATTCGAAAGGTAGGGTCGCCACGAAACTTGACCAACACCAGCCGTTTCTGCCATCCGGAATGAGCGCAGAAAGTCGAGTAGATCTGACCGTCCACGCGGGCTATGTATGCTTTCTCGATTGTGCGGTAACTATTAAGCTTAGACAACAAGCGTACATCTTGGTACTCCCCCCAATCGGAAGGATCTGTAAGAGCTTCCACATCGTCCACCGTCAGATCCAAGATGGACAACCGTTCCCCCTTTTCCCCGAGTTCACTCTTCGCCCGGGCCACAAGGGTCTCAAGCGGGGTGAGGGCCACGACCCGGTTATCCTCGATGTTGCGGTTGGTGTCCAGGCGCAAGTCCAGGAACCACGAGGCCTCGAAGGCCCGCTCGAACGCCTGCCGGTAGCGACCTGTATTCAGATCCTGGTAGAAAGCCTGGATTAGCCCGGGCAACCCGGCCGCGTCGGGAGGAAGCTTGCAGGCGGCGGACAATGCAGGCCGAGCGGCTCCGGCAGAGCCTCCGATGGGCAAAGCCCGCAGCAGAACCCCGGCGGCCAGGATGCCGCAGACCAGCATTATCCTGCCGGACGCTCTTCTGGGAACCCGGGACCCGCTTAACTCTGTTGACCTCATCTCTGCCAAAGACGCTAACCTTTCAGGCTGTCGGTCAGCCCTACCATTTGGATTCGATCGCGTTATCGGTGATGGGCGGGACCTTCATAGCATCTTCCACGTGATCATGCGTTACACCCACTCGTTTCTGTCACTGAAATGCAGGGAGTTGGATTCTCGCATTAATCCAGCTTCCCCCATCCGTCTGGTTGTAACTACCTCCCCACTGTATACCCAGGCTTTGGGTAAAAGAGGTTAGAGCCTGCACCACGCGCGCCTCGATCAATACCTGGGGCGTGGGACTATCGAGTCTCTTAAGGAGATTCTGGACTTCATCGAGCCGAGCACGGATATCCCGGACAATAATGGTATTCGTCCGGTCATCGGACCTTACCGAACCCCGGGAGCTCAAGATCGGTTTCACTCCGCCTGCTGCACCCCCCATACCCGCCCCCGAGAGGACCTTTTGCAAATCTGCGGCCTTGCCATAATTTAGCTGGAAGGTTTCTGTGAACAATTCCTCCGCGTTCTCGCGATTTTCCAGGGATTTGAGGAGGTTGGTCTCGTCTTTGGCCTTATCCTCCATCTCCTTTCTTACGTTTTCGACGGTCGTGATGCGAAGCACATTCCCTTCTTCCATCTTGATCAAGTGCTTACTGACCAGGATGACGTCTAAGGCTTGATCCCAGGGCACGTTCACCAATCGGATCGTAATTCTCCCTTTGACGTCTTCGGTGGTAATGACGTTCAGGTTGCTCACTTCTGCGATCAGTCTGAAGATGTTGTGGATGTCGGCATCTTTGAAATCTAACGAGATCTTGGCACCTTTGTACATAGTCATTGGGATTTTTTCTGCTTCTACCGCTTTGACTTCCCCTGCCGGTTTCACTACGGGTGCCGGTTTGGCTTCGGGCGCCGGTTTGACTTCCGTGGGGGGCGCCTTCTCTTCCGCGGCAAGCTTTTCCGCCGGGGGAGGAGCAACGACTTCGGGCTGCTGGGCTTCGGCTTTGGGGGCGGCTTCGGCAACCTCGACTGGCTTTGCGGCCTCAGCGACTGGCGCTTTTTCTTCCTTGGGCACCGCCGCTTGGGTCTGCCCGACAAGAAGGATGAGGTCCTGGCCCTCTTTGGCTAACTGAAAAGGAGGGATTTTCGCCCCTGGAAATGTGAAAACCAAACGTAATTTATTTGGATGCTGGCCAATTCGAATATTTTTTAAGAACTGGCTACCTACGTCGATGGTTTTCTTTGGATAGGCATTGGTCATCTTGGGGAGATCCACGACCAGACGCGGAGGCTTCGTCATTTGGAAGCTCTTGTAATCCGGCATGAGGCCATCTCCCTTGATTCCTACCTTCACCCAATCCGCTTTGGCTGAGATTTCCAATTGCTTCAATAACTTCGCCCCCTTCAAGGGCTGTGGGGGTGGAGCCACTTTTTCCTTCTCTGGCTGCTCTGCTGCAGCAACTTTTTCCTCTGTTTTAGGAGTAGAAGGAACCACCGGTCGGGCCAGATCCACGTAAAGCAGGTTCCCTTCGGATGTAAGGTTGTATTCCAAGTTCTGTTCGAGGCCAATCTCAACTCGGGCCCCGACTTTTTGGGGATCCTCGACCTGGGTGCTGCGAATCACGTTGACGATCCCGTTTTGC
Organism: uncultured delta proteobacterium; assembly: GCA_963760605.1. GTDB lineage: Bacteria > Desulfobacterota > SM23-61 > SM23-61 > SM23-61 > CAVXFA01. Next base: position 7,669 of record CAVXFA010000029.1, read on the forward strand.
ACCTCGATCGGTCCTCCCAAATTTCCCAGTTCGGCTTGAGGCAAATCCACCACTACCCGCGGGGGATTTTCTAACTTGAATGCCGAATATTCAAACGATCTAGAGCCCTCGATTATCACCCGCGAACCCTTATCGGTTTCGGTCACCTCAATCCTTTGGATGGATAAGGGTCCATTTTTCTCCGGCGGGGCCTGGGAAAAGGAGGGGGAAGCAAGCAACAGGACGATCAAAGCCCCCCAAAAAATGCGGCGACGAAATCCTTTGAGAAAAAGTCCTTCCATTTCTCCTCCTCCTTTAATCAGGATACAGCTTGAGGGTGACGTCCCTATTCTTGAACTTTCCGGCACCAGTTTCATATTTTTCGCCAACCACCACTCCCGTGGATGTGATTTGGGTGATTTTCCCCTTATTTTTTCCGATGGGCGTTCCAATAGAAAGGATATATCCATTCCCTGTTGTATCCTCGACCATACCCCTTGGTTTCGGAATATTCCAGATGAGCGCCACCAGTTTCAATTGGGCCAAATCCATCCTTTCCAGGGGGGTGGCTCCTTCCGAAATGGCCTCTCCGGCGTGCTTTGGTTTTCCGGACGCCGTCTCCACTTTCTCAGCCACCAGCGGCCTAAAAGGATCGGTCTTTCCCTTCGGATCATAGGTATAGGTTGTTATAGCAGGAGGCACTGCTTTGACCTCGACCGGAAAGGGGGAAGCTGTCTGGGTTGGAGCCGGCGGAGCTGCCTTTTTCCCTACAGGGGGAATGGGAACCTTTGTGGGTTTTGGTGCTTCTCCTCCGCAACCCCCCAGCATCAGAGTAATCCCCAGAAGTAAAGGGGTCCCCAATTCCCTCATAAGAAAATGCCCTTTACTTCTTGCTAGGAGGTGCTCCCTTTTTTTCCTCACTTTTCTTATCCTTTGCCAGGTCGGCTGCTGTCTTCTCGATGAATTTAAAAGTAGTGGCTGTGCAAGAAGTTGTGATCTCCCATCGGCCAACCACCTCTTTCGCTCCCTCCATAGTGACTGCGGAGATGTTCACAATGCGCGGCAGTTTACCCACCTTGGCGAAAAAAATAGCCACGTCTTTATACGTCCCCTTTACCTTAATCTCCACGGGGATCTCCGCGTAAAACTCCTTGCTCACTTCGGGGAGAGGACGAAAGAGGAGGAACTCCAACCCGGTTTCCTTCCCCAAATTAGAGACGTTCGCCAACAGGGAGGGAATCTCTTTGCTCGTGGGAAGTTGAGCCATGGCTAATCCCAGTTCTTCCCTAAGCTTAGCGGCTTCGGCCTGAAAGCGCTTCATGTTGGCGGCGATCGTCCGCAGTTCTCGAACCTCCATCTCCCGCTTGGTCATTTCCGCTTTTTTCTTTTCGAGCTCCTCTTTTGCTGGAAGGTAAACTGAAAAAATATAAAGCCCCACGATGACACCAAGGAGGCACACCAAAATCAGGATCTTTTGGGATTTTGGAAGTTTAACAAAGGTGTTCAGAGTGATGGCCACGGTCTTTTCCCCTCACGAAGTGGGCCCGCTCGACGGGCTCGCATAATCTACCTGGCAGGTCAGAGTAAACTCTTTGAGCTTTATATCTTTCCGCTCCAGTTGCTGCGAGACGATCAACTCTACATTTTTGATCACTCCTGATTTGTCCAAGTTGGTCATGAACTGGGCAATCGTCGGGTTATCCATGGCCAGCCCTTTCAGCTCCATTTTTCCATCTTTCTCTTTCAAGGAGGTAAGCCAGAGCTTTCCCGGAAGGGATATGGACAGTTCATCCAGCACTCGCACAGGTCCGGTTTTGGCCCTTTGTAGGTTATAAATAATATTCAACCGGCGCTGGAGATCTTCTTTTTCGGCCTTGAATTTGTTTACGTCCTTCGTGTCTATTCTCAGCTGTCTGATTTCGTCATTGTAAGCGACGATCTGCGCCTCCATTTTGTTGATCTTGCGGGTGAGGGCAAGATGGAAAAAGACGATGACCACAAGCAAAAGCCCTACAGAGAGAAATAAGATCGAGAACATTTGCCGCGTGCTCTCTTTTTTCTTCAAGGCACGGACCGGCAAGAGATTGATGCGAATCATTTTAAGCCCTCGCTTCTTAAGGCCAATCCCACGCCGACTGCGGCGAGGGGAGCTATTTGCTTGATGTATTCAGGATCAAAGGCATCCGGGTTGCATTCAATTTTGGTAAAGGGGTTGAAAACCTCCACGGGCATAGAGATCCGCTCTTCGATCAGGCCGGGAAGCATCTGAATTTTGGCGCATCCCCCGCTGAGAAAAATTTTCTTGATCTCACCACCGGAAGAAGAAGCTGCGAAAAATTCCAAAGAACGCCGCACCTCGGTGGCCAATTGTTCCGCCGTTGCCTGAATGATCTTCTCCACTTCCACGCTCTGGGCTCCTGCGTCTCGCTCCCGGATCTTCAGAGCTTCCGCCTCCTCATAGGTCATCTTCAAACGCTTTTGGATTTCTTCGGTGATCTGACGTCCCCCGATGGAAATATCCCGGGTGAACGCCGAGGTTCCTCCCTTCAAGATATTGATGTTCATCACGCTGGCCCCGATATTTACCAAGGCCACGACCTCATCCTCTGGGGATTCAAAGTTTAAGTTGTAGGCGTTCTCAATGGCGAATACATCCACATCCACGATCGTCGGCTGGAGACCCGCTTCTTCGATGACCGCCGTGTAGTCATTGATCATATCTTTTTTGGCGGCTACTAAGAGCACGGGCATCTGGTCTGGGCTCACCTGTTCGTCCAGGATTTGAAAGTCCAGGTTGACATCCTCGATGTCAAAGGGAATTTGCTGTTCAGCTTCCCACTTGATGCTTTCCTCCAGCTGAACTTCGGACATGGTGGGTACATTGATTGTCTTAATGTACACCGAATGCCCGGAAATCGAGACGCCGACCTGCTTGGTTTTTATTCTCAGCCCCTCAATCAGGCTGCGGATCGATTCCACAATGCTGGCCGAATCCATAAAGGCCCCATCCACAATGGCCTCGGGCGGCAGAGGGATCATCCCGAAATGTTTCAGTTTCGGTGTCCTTTTCCCCCAATCTAACTCCACCGCCTTGATGGAACTCGACCCAATATCTAACCCGATCAACTCCTTCTTTGCAAAGAGCGCCATGTTTTTCTACCTACTCGGCAAAATTTCCGTCCCCTTGCCGAAAAGTTTAAAGACATCGATCCGGGGGATCTGTTTGTTCCGGATCCGTTCCTTTTCACTGGGAACATAGAAGGATAGGACAGCCACCGTTGTGCTCCCAGAGTAAACCGGCACTTCCGCGGACTCGGAATAGGTTTCGTTATTTTTCAAATCGAGAAAGCTGGCGATTAAACGATGACTTTGAGCGGGAATGATCTCGTCAAAATAGACCGCGTTGGTGGCGCACTTGCCATGGAGGAAAGAATATTCCAACCTTTTTCCAGAAATCTTCCCTCTTCCCAAGGGAGAGAGAGGCAGATTTCCCAGCCCAATTTCGATCTGCCCCGGCATGCTCACCTCGGCCTGCCCCAAGGTCAGGGCATAGGGAATTTTCGTCCAGGGAAAGGGCTGATCCTGATTGAATTGGCCGACATATTCTGTTTCCAGCAGGACGTTTCCTCGGGTGTTGACCAGAACCAGGAGTCGCCCTTCTTCCAGAAAATGGCTCTCTGCCCGCACGAGGATCTCGTTGGCCTCTTGCAGAGCTTGTTCGGTTGGCAGGGGAATTTCTGTCTCCTGGGTCAAGCTTTCAAAGATGTTCTCCTTCAGCTCAAAGGCCCCAACCTTGAATTGGAAGTCAACCATCGAGACGGAAACGTGAAGGCTGCGACCCACTCCCTTTTTTATCTCCCCTCTGACCAAAGCGTGTATGCCGTTGGCCGGATCCAGTGTATTGATCCGGCGCTGCAAACGGTGCAGGCCTTCTGCATCCAGCCTTCCCAGCGCGGTTAGGCCATTCCAGCTTAGATATCGGTTAATCTTTTCTGGGCTAACGACCTCAAATTGAGGCTTAAAATAAAGACGCTTAGTGAACTTATCGGCCAACTCCCGACCGGACTTTACCACGTTTCCGGCTTCATCGGTAAAATCGAAGAGAGCCACCCGGACAATAGGGCGCTTGCGGTAATCAAAAAACTTTTGGGCCAGCGTGGCTTCCAGACTAGAAAAAAATTTTTCGGTGGCGACTTCCTGTTCCGTGAGCAAACGACCGGAGGCTAACCCCTCCGCAGCTGAGCCTTCACCCGAGAACCGCGAGATCGAGAATATCATGCTCAGGAGGAGCATAAATAAGAGGAACATCCTTTTTCTGATGATTCGCCTTCCTTCCTTTGTCCCCTTCTCGATCTTTCCTACGTTTTTCAAGAGTTTCACCATTAAATCGTTCCTCCAGTCATGGGCGGTCCGGGAATCCGGGGAAAAGGATTTCATTTCTAGTTCCCGAATATTTTCCCCCTCTCGGAAAGCTTCAAGCCCAAGGCAAGAATGATCTTTCGTTTCGTCTCCAGGCGGCAGCTTTTCCCTCTTTCCACACGGTCGATGGTCAAGGTAGAGATTCCCGCTTTCCGTGCCAGTTCCGCCTTGCTCAACAAAAGCCTTTCTCGATACCTTTTGAGTGAATTCATTTCTCTTTTCAGGGTCTGAAATTTGGGGATCGAAAAACCTTTTTGATAAAGAATACATTTTCAATGAGTGCAAAAATAATTCCATGAATTATGAAATTTATCAATATTTTTTTAATTAAATTTAAACAGATATAATTACATATAATTTTAAATCTTTGAACATTATTTAACTCTTTAATTTTATTTATTTTTTAAACGATTCTATGCAAAAATAAAAAAATGGGTCCAGGTCTCAGTTCGGGGTTTTCTTTTTCTCCAAGTGATCTCTTCGATCGTCTACCGGACCTTTTGGGTGCACACTTTTGCACCCTTCTGTGCCCTTTTTTCCATTGCCTTGAATTATTTTTGACACAGGCTTGTCACGAAAACTATTCTCGAAGAAGGTTAAGTATAGCGTATAGAAGGGCCGCCGGATTTCAGCCAGCGGCTGCCCACGAAAACATCGAGAACTATTAAATGGTGCAATATAACCACAGGTAGGACAATTGAAGATCACCCAAGGAAGATGGTTCCGGCGAGGTCTCTTCACCGTTCGAACTGATAGACAACTTCCCCCCTCTTAACCAATCCCAGTTCCTCCCGGGCAATTTTTTCCACTTCGTCCTTGCTATGCTTCATCCGTTCTATCTGCGCGGGAAGCTTCTGGTTTTCCGCGCGTAAGCGGGCGTTGCCGCATTCGATCTTTTCCCGCTCCCGTTTCAGGTGGTAGATTTGCATCAAACCCCGCCCCCCGAAAATTGTAAAAAAGAACAGAACGGCAATGAAGCTGGCCAAGTACAGCAGGTATTTTTTGCTAAAAGATCCAGAGAAGCGCACGGGAAGGAATGATCTCCTTTAGGAATTCTCGGGAAATGTATGCAATTTTTATTCCGCTTCTAAAAGCGATTTCTTATCACACCTTTTTCACATAAATCTCCCGCACGATTTGCTCATCCAGAGCCAGAGTCGTCTCGCCCAGCTCCAGCACGAAGGAAGGACGCCTCTGGGCCAGTCTCACCACCGACCCGGGAATTAACCCCAGGGCGCTCAAGCGTTCCAAACGGAACCGGGACTTAGGAGTGATGAAGACCACCCGTCCTGCCTCGCCCAACTTCAGGTCGGATAGGGGACGAACCAGGGGCTCAACCTCCCTCTTAAATCGCGCGCAGCAAGGACCGCGGGGAATGGGTTTGCCATGGGGGCAAATCGGCGGATGCCCCAGAAAAGTGCACACGCTGTCCAGCACTTTGGGGCTGAGGATGTGCTCGAACTGGCAGGCGCTCGATTCTACATGGCTTTCCTCGAGTTCGAAAACCTCGGAGAGCAATCGCTCGGCCAGGCGGTGCCTGCGGATGATCTCTTCAGCCCGCCGTTCCCCTTCGTCCAAAAATACTACTTTTCCTTCGGGCAGAGATATCCACCCATCGCGCTCCATCTCTGATAGAAGACGTTCCGACTCTTCTTCTGGGGCAACCTGTAGGACTTCAGCCACGTTGATCTTCCCCATCTCCCGCATGGTCCACAGAAGCTCCAAGATCTCCTCCCGCTGGTGCGCTTCGCTTTTGTTCCCTCCTGCACTCCATCCCGGCCCAAACTCTCTCCCACCCGCAGCATGTCCTCCCGGCACCTTATTCATCGGGCGACCTCCTTTCACGTTTTCACCCCGCCGAAAATCCTTTTCAAAAAATGGACCGTCTGCGATTCTCCCACGAATGGGTAATGGCAGCGGGGACAGCAGATTCGCCTGCAGGCTTTGCCAAGTGGGCAACCTTGACAGGCATACGTTTCTTCCTGAAAAGTGTTCCCGCAAAGGGGACAGCGGTGAAATTTTTTCTCTTTTCCTTTCATAGCGCCATTCTCAGGGCATGGAGGAGATAATTGAGGACCCCGCCAACCAAAAAAGCGAAAGGGAAGATAAAGCCGGCCATCGCCAAAGCTTGCCTCAACCCCCGCTCTTTGATGATCATGAAAAAATTGGCCAAGCAAGGAACAAAGAGAGTGAGGGTCACCAGGCTGACCACGATCTGAATGGGGTCGAGTTCTCCGGCTTTGGCCAGGACAAAAAGACCGGCAGCACCGTAGTCTCTGCGCAGGAATCCCATGAGGAATACCTCGGTGGTTCTGGCCGGCAAACCAAGAAACCGCACCACGACTGGCTCGGCCAAATTCTGGGCCCCCTTGAGCAGGCCCAGTCGGTCGCAGGCAAAAAGGAAGAAGGTTCCTAAAAAAAATAACGGAACGGCCTCCTTCAAGAACCACTCGAGGCGAGCCAATGTCTTAATGAGAATATTGCTAAGAGTTGGGATTCGCAGGGGGGGGATCTCCAGAATAAAATCTGCCTTCTCTCCAGGGATAAGCTTCGAGGCTAGGAATCCAACAAGAATCATGCTGCCCACAATTACGAGCCCCCAGAGAACGACCGCCTGCAAGGATAATTTCGCGAACAGGCCCACCATCACCCCGATTTGAGCTGAGCAAGGAACGCCCAAGGCCAGAAGTAACGTAACTAAGATTCGCTCTTTCTTCGTCTCCAACACCCGGGCCGTTAGCGTAGCCATGGTGCCACAGCCCAACCCTAAGACCATGGGAAGGATGGCTTTTCCGTTCAACCCCATGGCCCTGAAAAAATGATTGACCATTACCGCCAGCCGCGGCAGGTACCCCGAATCTTCCAGCAGCCCAAAAGCGAAGAAAAAAGTCCCAACGATAGGTAACACAATGGCAATGGCGTAGGTGAGACCCATTGTCACCAGCCCATATGGACCGATGAGAAGGTCCTGGAAAAACTTCCACGGGAAAAAATATTCCACGGCCCGGGTCGCTGCTGGGTTGAACCCCTTCCCGAAGACTACGTTCTGCATAAAATCCACCCCCATCCCCGCGCCGAAATCTCCTACAAACTTATACATCAGGTAAAGTACACAAAGAAGAATCGGGATACCCCCCAAGGGATGGGTCGTCAGACTGCCCAGGGTCAGGGTTGCGCTTCCCCGCCTGCTTCTCTCTTTCTGGAAGATTCCTTCCAAAAGGTGGTCCACGGTTTGCAAGCGCTTCTGGTTAATCAAAAACCCTAAGGGCTCCCGGTGCTGCCTCTCTAAGTGCTGGCAGACTTCTTCGATCTTCTGGACATCTTTTTCGCTGAGCCGGGCGTGGAGCCACCCCCTCAGGCTTTCGTCTCCGGCCAGGAGCATCAAAGCCAGCGCCCTTTTCCCATTTTGTTCTTCCGGAAGAAGTTTCTCAATTTCCCCAATTCCCTCCTCGAATTCGGGCTCATACATCGTACCCACCCGGGAGAAATGGTCTCCCTCTAGGCTTTTTTCCAGGCCATCCAAACCTTGCCGCCGCGTGGCCACGGTTGGGATGACCGGGACTCCCAGCAACCGGGAAAGGCCTTGATGATCGATCGAGATCCCTCGATCCTTGGCCTCATCGATCATGTTTAATACCAGGACGACTGACTTTTCCATCTCGGCGAGCTGCAGCGTGATCATTAAACCGCGGCGGAGATTCTTGGCATCGCAGACCTGGATGATTTTCAGGTCCTCATCTTGCAAAAGGATATCCCGGGTCACCCGCTCATCCTCGGACATGGGAATGAGATTGTTGATCCCCGGTGTATCCACGATCACCTTTCTCCGCCCTCCAACTTTGGAGTTCCCCTGAATAACTTCCACGGTGGTCCCAGGATAATTGGAAACAGTGACGTATTGTCCGGTCAGCCACCCGAACACTACGCTCTTCCCCACATTGGGATTACCCACCAAGGCCGCCTTTTCGATCGCTTCCGGGGCTGGGGGTTGGGTTTTGGCAGGTTTATCCATGCTCCTTTTTCCCTCGTCCTTTCACTCCAGATTCCCCTTTTTGGCCGGCGCAAGCCGAACAGCGGCCGTAAAGTTCTAGTTTATGATCGAATATGCGGAAGCCCTCCTGGTGGGCGATACGGGATTGCAGCGCTTCGATGCGCTCGCTCTCAAATTCCACGATTTTGCCACAGACCAAGCAGATCAAGTGGTCATGGTGCTCCCCCTCGGCGCGCCGCTCAAAACGGGACATTCGGTCGCCAAATTGGCCCGAGGACGCCCACCCGCTCTTGGCCATCAGCTTCAGCGTGCGGTAGACAGTGGCATATCCAATCCGCGGATTCCTTTGGCGAACCCGCTGGTAAACCTCATCCACGCTCAGATGGGAACCGGATGCCATAAACACCCGTACAATCTCATCCCGCTGCCGGGTGAATTTGAGCCCCTTTTCCCTTAAAAGCTGATGAAATTGGATTCCGGTCGATTTTCCCATAATGCAAATAAATGATTTTGAATTTCATTTTCAAAATATCATGAGCGAGTTCCCCCGTCAAGAAAATATTTCAGCATTTTTACAAATGCGAAAAAAGGGGACCTCTGCGGCAAAACCCATCTCGGGTTAGGGAAAAATCAAGAATGGCAAAAGGATTGGAAGAAATACCAAAAGGAAGAGGGAGCGACTGCAGGGAGGTAGAAATCCCAGTCAGAGCGGGACATCAAAACTTCCATCTATCCCCGCTCTCCACGGCTAAAGCCGATTTTTCCGAAATATCTGCCCGGGGAACCATTCATGACTAGGGTTGGGATTCCCTCGGCGAAAGACATCCAGGTTTGCGTCCTCCCCTCCTGCCGGTAGAGGGAAATATCGTCTGTGAACAGGGTCCGCCAAGCTCTTTGCCGGAGCCTCCTCAAAGCATCCTCGATCTGCTGGCGATTTCCCCGCGCCGGCGTCCAGACTTCTTCCTCGTTCTTCCCGGAAAGCCTAAGCGGTGCCGCGCAATCGATCAGGTCCCGGAGGATCTGGGGGGGTCGCCCCGTCTTTCCAGAGTTTCCTTCTCGGAAGATGAGGGTTTTACGGTTCAGGTATTCGCTACAGCCTAAGGACCTTCCTCTTTCTCAGATTTTTCAGGAAGGAACAGCCGATCACGGAGCCTGGGGTTATCGCGGCTACGAGAGCGGTGAAGAAAAAGCCATTTCCCCCATCGCTTCTTTTCAGCCCGTTGGTGGTTTATTTGTTTTTTGAATGTTTAAACTCTCATTCATCGCCCCGGTGCGGTATCCTTGGAGGTCCAGGGTTACATAAACGAAGCCGGCCTCTTTCAGGTGACGGACGACCTGCTCGCGGACTTTTTCATCCAGCAGGCGATTCAGCTCCCGCGGTTCAACTTCCACCCGGGCCAACTCTCCATGGAAGCGAACCCGCAGCTGCCGGAATCCCAGGGACCGCAGATGATCTTCAGCGATCTGCACTTGTTCTAGGCGTGGCAGAGTGATTTCCGTTCCATAGGGAAATCGGGAAGAAAGACAAGCCAAGGAAGGTTTGTCCCAAGTGGGCAGACCCATCCAGGAGCTTAGCTCCCGAACCTCCGCCTTGGTGAGTCCGGCTTCCATCAGGGGGCTGCGCACACCAAGTTCTTGGGCCGCCTGCATCCCCGGCCGGAAATCTCCGGTGTCGTCGAGATTGGACCCATCGGCCACATATTTTAAATCCAGTGCCTTGGCTTTCTCCTGGCAAAGGCCAAAAAGTTCATGCTTGCAGTAATAACAGCGCTGAGGTGTATTTTGGGTGAAACTGGGCAGTTCCAGTTCGTGGGATAGAACCTCCACCCACCGGACGCCCATCTGTCTGGCAATTTCCTTGGCCTGGATGATTTCCGACTCCGGGTAGGTGGGAGAAGAAGCCAACAGGGCCACGACGCGATCTCCCAATTCTTCATGGGCAATCCGAAGGAGCAATGTGCTGTCTACCCCCCCAGAAAAAGCCACCAGAACCGAACCCATGGCCCGGAGGATTTCTCTGGCCTTTCCCAATTTTTCCTGCAGAGGCCGGGGCAAGCCACCGGTCACTCTTCTTTCGGCGTGGTTGATTTCCTCATGAATTTCCATTCCTTTCTCCTTTCTTTTGCTTCCTCAGTTGCAATTCCAAACAAACCCGTGCTGATATATCTCTCTCCGGAATCGGGAAGAATGACGACCACCGTTTTCCCTTTTCCAAGTTCCCTGGCCACTTGCAGGGCAGCAAAGGCCGCTGCCCCCGAAGAGATGCCCACCAAAAGCCCCTCTTCCTTGGCCAACCGTCGGGCCATTTCAGTGGCTTCTTCGTCTTCGACCGCGATGATTTGGTCGATCACCGAGGAGTTCAAGACCTCCGGGACGAATCCCGCTCCGATCCCCTGAATTATATGGGGCCCGGGATTGCCCCCGGAAAGCACGGGCGAGAATGCTGGCTCCACGGCCACAATTTTTACCTGGTGGAGCTTCATTTTTAATACTTCCCCCACCCCGGTGATGGTGCCCCCCGTCCCCACCCCTGCCACAAAAGCATCGATACCTTCTTGGACTTGGGAAAGGATTTCCAGGGCGGTCGTCTCTCGGTGGATCTGCGGGTTCGCCGGGTTTTTAAACTGTTGGGGCATAAAAAAATCTGGATTCTTTGCTACGATCTCTTCGGCCCGCCGGATCGATCCCATCATGCCCTCCTTCTCCGGAGTCAACTCGAGTTGGGCTCCATAGGCGGCCAGAAGACCCCGGCGTTCGATGCTCATCGTTTCGGGCATCGTCAGGATCAGGCGATATCCTTTGACCGCGCAGACCATGGCCAGGCCAATTCCCGTGTTTCCGCTGGTCGGTTCGACGATGGTAGTACCCGGGCGGATTTTTCCTTCCTTCTCCGCCGTCTCGACCATGGACCGAGAGATGCGGTCTTTAATCGAACCTCCGGGGTTAAGAAATTCCAGTTTAGCCCAGATCGTGGCATCATTTCTTTGCGGCAATCGCCTGAATCGCAGCAACGGCGTGGAGCCGATCAGATCCAGGGCGTTCTCCGCTTTGCGCATGCTTGCCTCCCAGTTCCCAATTTCCTGAAATGTAATTATACCCAATTTAGTAAAGTTCTGCAAAAAAATTTTTACCATCCGCATTCGAAAAAAATTGAACATTCCCTTTCATAACTTACCTTTTCTCTGTGATTTAAACCAAGAAAAAAAGCTTGACTTGCCTGTCCTGCTTCTCTTTAGAATAGAGAAAAGGGGGGCACGGAATGAAACCTACGGAAACGGCAGTGAAGGTCCTCGACATCCTTGAGAAGGAATATCCCGATGCCCAGGTTACTCTGAACTTCAAAGATCCTCTTCAACTCCTCATCGCCACTATCTTAGCCGCCCAATGCACGGATGAAAGGGTGAACCTAGTTACCAAGGACCTTTTCAAAAAATACCGGAAAGCTGCAGATTTCGCCGGGGCAGACCTGAAAACCCTGGAACAAGAAATTCGGTCCACGGGGTTTTACCACAATAAAGCCAAGAGCATCATTTATTGCTGCCAGAGGATCGAAAAAACATTCAACGACCAAATTCCGCAGACCCTTGAAGAACTCACCACGCTTCCCGGCGTGGGCCGCAAAACGGCGAATATCATCCTGGGAAACGCCTACGGCCAGCAGGCCATCGCTGTGGATACTCATGTGAAAAGGGTGACCCATCGCCTCGGCTGGGCGAAGTCGGACGACCCAGATAAAATCGAATTCGAGCTGATGGAGGTCATCCCCCGGGGACGCTGGACCAAGGCCTGCCACCATCTCGTATTCCATGGAAGAAGGGTTTGTACAGCCAAGAACCCCCAGTGTCCGACTTGTCCGGTGGCCAAATTTTGCCCGAAAATTGGAGTATCGCTGAAAACATAACGGGAGGAAGGATGTTCCTGAAACAACGCGAAGTTGGAAATTTCTCTGTCTTTGCCTACCTTATGACCCTGTTCCCACCTCCACCATTAAGAATGAACGCCTTTACAATCCCTTCTTTAATTAAAGGGGGCAAGGATTCGATGGTTCAAAGGTTTTAGGGTTCGCGCAATGAACTTAGCCCCCGGAATCCTTGATTCTTAGACCCCTACCTCTTTAGTGGACCCACCGGACAACGGCTTCGAGGGGTTCGCGATCGCTGCGAAAACGGTTAATCGGCGCATCCGCATCTGGATAGCCGATGGCCATGCCCATGACCATTTGATCAGATTGCGGAATACCGGTGTGCCGCCGAACGACGTCCGCAAACCGGACGGATACGCCCAGGAAGCAAGTGCCAAGCTCCTTCTCAGCAGCGAGCAGGGCAATGTTCTGAGCCAATAGGCCCGTATCGAAGATAGAATAAGGTCCCAGCTTTCTATCGATATGGATATAGATAACTTGCGGCGCCCCAAAAAATCGGAACATGGCCAACATGTGGGCATTTCTTTTTTCCTTATCCTCTCGGCCGATGGCCAGCCACTTGAATAGTTTCTTTCCATTCTCTTTATACCGCCTGGCCGGGGCGTCTGGCCAATCTTTGGGAATTTCTCCATCCGGGCGAGGGGTCTCCCCTGCCGCAGCGCTCTGAACGAGCTCTTTGATCATAGCCTGAAGAATTTCCTCTTCCACTAACGTCAATCTCCAAGGCTGGGTGTTGCCCCAAGAGGGCGCACGCAGGGCGGCTTGGAAGATTTCTTCCAGGATTTTTTGGGGGACGGGTTTTTTAAGGAAAGCCCGAATGCTCCTTCTCTTTTCGACAGCTTCCGAAACATTCATCCTTTTGTTCTCCTTTATACTTCGGCATTAAAAGGGGCGACCATCGATCGTCCTCATTGTAGCTTCTCCCCTCTTGATTCTTCCATTATTTTTTTATAATATAACCTAAGTTTTTTGAGAGGCCCCACCATGAAGTTCAAAGGGAAAGAGCAGTGCTGGGAGCGTAAGGGTTGTGGCAGGGACAAGGATGGCAGTTGCCCCGCCTACCCGGACTACGGCCGGCTATGCTGGCCGATCGCCGGCACAAAGTGCCGCGACGGCGTCCGGGGAACCTATGCCCAAACCCTTGGCGATTGCGAGGCATGCGAATTTTTTAAGGCGGTCGTTTTCAACTAAAGACAGTAAGTTGTGAGTTGTTTGATTTCGAGAACTCTTCAGCCCTTTAACACCTCACAACTCACTCCTTACTTTTTACGGGTTTTAACAGATGCCCGCCAACCTTCCCCCACAATTCAAAGAAGCCGAAGAACGTTACCGCCAAGCCAAGACCGCCCCCGAGAAGATTTTGGCCCTGGAGGAGATGCTGGCCATCATTCCTCACCATAAGGGCACTGACAAGATGATCGCCCAGCTTCGCAAACGCCTCTCGCAACATAAGGAAGAATCCCAGCGCCGGCCTTCTACTTCCCGGCAAACGGACCCCTTTGTCGTTAAAAAGGAGGGGGCTGCCCAGGTCGTTCTGGTGGGGTTACCCAACTGCGGGAAATCCCAAATCCTGGCTTCCGTAACCAACGCCCTCCCGATGATTGCTGATTACCCTTTCACGACCCGTTTCCCTCTCCCCGGGATGATGAAGTTTGAGAACATCCAGATTCAACTAGTGGATGCGCCCCCGCTGATGGATGAATACGCTGAATCCAGCCTTTTCAATCTCATCCGAAACGCTGACGCTCTGGCCATCGTCTTGGATTTAACCGAAGACTGTGGGACCCAGATTGATCTCATCCTCGAGGAACTGAACCGGCGCCGCATCAAAATTTTAAAAAGGCGAGAAGAGAAAAAAGCGGAGGTGGGCCTGTTCCATAAACGGGCTGTTTTCATCGGCAATAAAGCTGACCTCAAGGAAGCCCAGGAAAATTGCCGAGACCTCATGGGTAAATTCTCAAAAATTTATCCTACCCTCTGCACTTCCGCCAAGGAGAACCTAAACTTGGACCCCCTCAAGGGCGAAATTTTTGCCATCCTGGACACAGTCCGGGCATACACCAAATCTCCAGGGAAGAACGCCGACCTCGAAGATCCAGTGATTCTGCCCAAAGGGAGTACGGTCCTGGATTTCGCCTCCCAGATTCATAAAGATTTTGTTCAGAAATTAAAATTCGCCCGAATCTGGGGGAAAGAAAAGTACGACGGGCAAATGGTCCAGCGAGATTACATCCTCCAAGATGGGGATATCATCGAGCTGCACACTTAAATACGTGAGAGCGCAAGGCGTGAGGCGTAAAGGGCTAAAAACCTCCTTACGGTCTCGCGCCTTACGCCTTACGATTTTATCGGATTGACCGAGGGAAGGAGTTGCTGGGGCTCGCCCAGAAGGAATTCTCCTCTCTTGATCCATTCCTTCAATATCTCGGCAATCTTTTTCGCTTTCGAATAGCTGGAGAGCGGGGTGGTGGGAATCTCCTTCCCGTTGAATTTAATCTTTCCGCTCTTGAGCTGCTTGTAGTTCACCTCGCCCAAGCTTTGCATGGGGCCGCCTTCTGGATAATCCTTGCTATAATCTACAATCTGGGTGTAAATGTCCTCGTCCTTCACCGCTGTATACTGGGCGATCTCTTCATTTAGCAGAGGGATGGGCACTCCTATGGCCGGGATCAATGTACAACCGTACCCCTGAAAACTGGCGCCCACCAGCCATTCCGGGCTCATCTGCTTGAGGTCACCGAGCACGGATATCGTCCCGGCTGCCATTCTCGGCACCTGGTTTGGGCCCCGCTTCACGTTCGGGTTGTGCTGGGTACCCCGCCAGACGACATACCCTTGTCCGCCGCCGAGAAAGATCCTTGTCCCGATCCCGATGGTCTTGTAAAGCGGATCGTTCAGCAAGGGGCTTAACTGCCCCGCGCTGCAATAGTTCGCATTTCCGGCATGGGGACGCAACACCCCCATATAGGTGTAAATCTCCTTGCTGGATAGGTTGACCGCGCAGTTATAGTTCTGGTAGGCATTGCGGGGATTAAAGAGAAAGGCTTCCTGCACCGTCTTCAGGGTAATTTCTTTCTCCAATTTTTTCCGCGGGTAGCAATCCGTGCCGTATGCTTCAGCTCGCAGGGTCACGGATTTGCCGCTCACCAGATCTTGTAGGACATGCCCTCCCCCATATCTAAATTCCCCGGGGAAGACCTTGTTCAGGGGATCATCCTCCCTGGATTCGGTTGCTCCGATGTAAACATCTACTGCCGCCAAGCCAGCAAAGACCGGGACATCGTTTAGCCAAGCCTTGGCTACCTTGATCCGCGGCTGGGTGTGGCCGAAATTCATGAAAGCTCCCGAAGAGCACATCGGGCCGAAGGTCCCCGTGGTAACCACATCTACCTCCAGAGCCGCCTTCACCGGCCCCTTCGCTTCGACGATGTCGATGATCTCTTCGGCCGTAACTACGACGGCCCTACCTTTACGTATTTTCTCATTAATCTCGGCAATGGACTTATTGACCTTGTACGGATTCATTTCTTTCCGCTCCTTTCTCTCTCTCCCCTCTCAAATTTTTTTCGAAAAGTCTATTTCGGCCTCTTTCTCATGGATTGATTTTTCATGGAAGGGCCAAATGAGAGGAGGATGAATATTGTTGATTGCTCCGCAATTTTCCATCTTACCCATATCCCCGTCGCCCATGTCGCTTTCCATATCCATCGTCTCCACCTCCTCTCTTCGGGAATAAAAAAAGCCCCTTCTTGGTTGATAAGAAGGGGCTCTGGCATGTCCAATCCTATCTTATCTTCCAAGGTATCTCTACCTTGCTGGAATTAGCACCAGCATCCCGCCTTACGCGGGACCGGTTGCTGTGGCTTCCTCGGGCCAGTCCCTCCGCCACTCTGGATAAGATGACAGTATCCAATCTACATGAACACGATATTCTCTGTCAAGAAAAAAATTGTTTTCTTTTCTTATGTACCCATTCAGATAAAATACATAAAGCGATGGTTGAGTTGTTTTTCGATCCCCAGCTCCTTGGCCATTTGGCACATCTTCTCGATGGATACGGAATCAAAGTATTCGGAGATGCGCTGACCCGCTTCCCGCCAGATCAATTGGGCTACGCAGTGCGATTCCCTCCGACATTTCTTCCGTCCCTTGGAAGGCCGAGCACAAAAGACGGGCTCCATGGATTCCTCCATGGCCCGGATTACATCGCCTACTGCAATTTTTTCCGGCTTGCGGGCCAGGTAGTACCCACCCTTGGGGCCGCGGATGCTTTTTACGATTCCGGCCCTTTTCAATTTTTGAAAAATCTGTTCCAGGTAACGCGGGGTAACGCCCTGGCGCTTGGAGATCTCCTTGATCTGGGTGGGCAACCCGATTGAATGGTAGGCGATGTCAAAAATAGCCCTCAGTCCATACCGACTCTTCGTTGAGAGTCTCATGATTTCCTCCCGGTCGATATGGAGTCTTTATATAAAACTTTATTAAAAATGTCAAGATAAACCGATCTTATTCCTCGACTTTGTATCCTGCCTCCTCGACGGCTTTGCGGATGTTCGCCATCGGAACATTTTGGGTATTTTCAAAAGTGGCCTCTCCTTTTACTAAGTCTACTTTAAGCTTTTTAAGCCCGGGAATCATTCCCAGTGCTTTGGTCACAGACATCACGCAATGCTGGCAGGTCATTCCTTGAATCTTGATCTTTTCCATTTCATCCCTCCTTCCGAAAACTCATTTCATAGATGAGCATAATAAGGGCTTTTTGTTGCCCAGTGTGACTGGAAAGGGTATTACCAAGTTTCAGATCGGTTTACACTTGCCGTGCATCGAAATCCGACATCGGAGAAGCCTTCCCATGGATAACTAAAATTTTCTATTATCCCCTGTGGCCCTGGTTTCCTTGGCGGAAAAGATTTTCCAATCACCATACTCGTATAAGAAAACTCGGTTTGAGGTTTTATGGGTCGTTGTCCGGATTCTCGATCGTCCATCACTCGCACTGCCCATTCCCTTATGTTTCCCCCGATATTCTTCAACCCGAATTTATTAGATGAGGGAATTTTATCCGTCATTCGAGCGGTTTCCTTCCTGACGTCTTGGACAGCATATTCCCATTCATTCTCTGTGGGAAGGCGCTTGTCAAAGTACCGGGCATAAGCGGAGGCCCCATACCAGGTTACCCGAACAACCGGTTGGGCTGCATTTTTTAGATCAGGTATGTGAAAACGGTCATGGCGATATATGATTTGGCCTTCGGCTCCGCCGTCTTTCCCTAAAAGGAGCCATATTTCACCAAGGCGTTTGACCACCCCGTTTTCGACGGTCAGTTCATGCCTTACGCTGTTCAGAAAATCGAGAAAATGATGAACCGTGATTTCTGTTTCATCCATGTAGAAGGATTGCATCTGAACTGTATCCTCTTTGCCTCCCCCTTCGCCTCTTTCAATCCGAAGGACACCCCCTGGTATAAGGCGCATGGTTATCCCATCTTTGCCCATGATGGACTTGGCCGGAGCAGTGGCCGGCAGGCCCAGCCTCAGGAAGCCCTGAAGTCGCCGGTGCTCCAGGCTTCTGCAATGGTTATTCTCCAGGGATTGCCTGCCAGATGCCAAACGGTCATAGCGGCCAACAAGGAGATAGCAACGGCAACACTAACCCAGAGTCGCTTGATTTGGGCGGTACCCAATGGTTCCTTGTATGAAGGAACGGTATCGCGGAAGGGTCTGGGTCTTTAAGACTATCGATAGCCTGCTGCAGGGCAATACGAAATCTCTCCACCGATTCCAGACGTTTGTCTTTATCTTCAGCTGTGGCATCCTGAATAATTCGGTCTAAAGCTTGGAAAAATGGGGTATTGGGTTTACTCAATTTAGCACTCTTAAAAGGGATCGTAGTAGGGGGCATTTTGCCCTCTACAGCCTCAAAAAGTATCTTCCCCAACGAGTATATGTCTCCTCGTTGGTCTACCCGCTTGAAATCATAAAAAAAGTCTGGAGCCATGTAAGGTGGGGTCCCTATCACATCCATGGACTCGGTCACAGATTCCAGTTTAACGGAACGGGCCAGGCCAAAATCGGTAATCTTAGGGATATTGCCATCCAGCAAAAAATTTTCAGGTTTTAAGTCACGATGAATGATTCCGGCTTCGTGCAAGGCCTGGATCCCATCAAGCACCAGGAAAAAATATTCCAGTATCCATTTTGAAATGTCCTTTTCATGAGGATAGAAGCCCCCTTCAGGCATGGTGAACCGCAACGCGGTCCCCGGAATAAACTCCATTACAATATATTCAATAGGGACCCCTTCATCACCTTTTTTGATCAAGACGGAACCATAGTCGAAGATTTGAATCACGTTAGGATGGTGAACCTGGGCCATGAGCTTTACTTCCCGTCGGAATCGGGAGCGGGCTGTTTCGATCTCTCGATCATCGCCATCAATGGTTTCCAGCAGTTTTTGAGAGATAATTTTGATGGCCACATCCCTCTTCAGGTTCAGTTGATGAGCCCGGTAAACTTCTCCCATCCCTCCTTTGCCAATGAGTTCAAGGATCACCCAATTGTCATTAAGCACGGTTCCTATCTCTATAAGCCCCTGCGTGAGCTTCTTCATAAAGCACAGTCCTAAATTAGGTATATCGCTTAACAAAAAAGGTTAAAGGTGCTCCAATCCTTTCTCTATCAAGGATTCCGTAGCCCCTTGGCGGCAATCGGCATAAGAAAGTTTATATCCCCCGCGCCCTTCAGCAGAGGATTCTCCCAGATTTTCCATCTCTTCCGGCCTGCCTTTCGGTCAAAAATGATAGGTTACGGAAAAAGTGCCCGAATTTTCGCTGAACAGGCGCGCTTCGATCCCCAGATTCGTTTTTTTGCTCAAAGGCCAATCGATTCCAAAAAAGATTCCCGCGGCCGTTGGGGATTTGAATTCATTCAGCGCCGGCTGCGGATTGAAATTCTCGAGCTTCCCGTCCACCCGTGAATAAACGACCCCGCCATAGGGAATGAGGTTTTTCAGATCCTTGTAAGACGCTCCCAACCAGATGTCATATTCGAACCACTTAGCCGTCGCCCCTTGATTATCCGTTTGAATATAAAGAAATTGCCCACCCAGAGCTGTACCGCAAAGGATGACCGGGTGGATCTAAGAAAGTTCCCTTTAGCCCTCCTCCCGCGGCAATTCCCAGACTGCTGTCAAAGGGAGTCCCTCGAATTTTAAACGTGGCTCCCCCCAATCGCCCGAAGACTTCCAACCAATCTGAAATCCCGTATGAGCCCTTGAGCAAGAGTCGCCAGGATTCTGTATCATACCTCACATTACCTTGGTCACTGATTTCACGGCCGACCCCAGAGATCTCCGGACCTAGGGCCCAAGTCCCTTTACCTAAAGACGCGCCTGGGTCTCCGATGCCTCCGGCAAACACTCTGTCTTTAGCCAAGAATGCGCTGGCCAATAAAACAAGGACCACTAAAACTTTCTTCATTTCCCCCCCCATTTGCTATCCTGAAGAAACCTTCATATTTATTCGCTACCCAACATGCAGAAACCAATCAGTGGACCCCCAGGTATTCGAATGAGGATAAGGCTTGTTCCAGCGCCTTCTTATCCATATCCCACTTTTGTCCGGTAATGAGATAAAGAATAAAAATCTGATAAGGCTCGGCAAAAGCATAGATCCAACCCTGTTCCCTCGGTTCTCCCTTGAGCGTTAGCTCTGCCCACATTCGGGCAGCATAAGGAACGCCCTTTAATCGAATGGGCACTGCCTCGCTCACTTTAATGGGTGTGCCTCGCCATGTTCCTTATGAATCTCCGAAGCCAGGCCTCCGCCTCCCATCCGCACCAGAGTCTCCATCGTCTTCTGGTTAAAGCGAGCGGTTCTTCTGGCGGGCGAGAAATCGACCTGAACGCTCGATTTCGTCTGGGGGTTGAAAAGGAAAGAACGGGAGTTGCTTTGAGACCTTCCAGGCCATATCCCTGTTCGACTAAGAACTCAGGATATTGCGTGGTGGCCTGCCATCCGGCAGGGATTTTTATCCTAAAAGGATACCGTTGGCCCACAAAAGAATCCCCCTGGATACCTCCGATGGGCAAAGACTCATCTACTTTAAAAACCTCCCGGACAGGAGGAAGCGCACAGGCTGTAACGAGGAGTAGGGCAAGAAGAATGAAACCACATCGAATCCAGGATATTCGTTTCCAACCGCGCGTCTTCATTTTATCCCTCCTTTCCATCTATTTTTTGTAAATCTCCTTAAAGCCCTTCAGCATATCCTCTTCCGGGACCCCAAGTTCGTTCCACAAAAAGGCCCTCATTGCCTGGTTGATACAGATGTTGCAGGTGGAAGCATGTTCGTCAAACTTCCCCAGCACCCCTTTTTTTAAAAAGCAGTAGGCAAGGTTTTTATGGCCCATCTCCTCACAAAAACAATAACAGGGAAATTTAGCCAGAAGTTGCGGTTCCTCTACGGCAATCTTGTACCCTGCCAGCACAGCATTATGAATGTGGACATACTTGGGGAATTTAAATTTTTCCCAATCCTCCCCGGGATATTTTTTTTTCAGAGCAGCCTCCGCCTCAGAAGTAAGTTCCTTAAGATCCATCTTCTTGATCTTTTCGAATTCTTTTTCTTTCTCCGCTGAGAAGGCGGCCTCGGTAAAAGGATAAACAAACATTAACAGTAAAATCCAGAACAGTATTCTATTTCCTTTCATCTTTTTTCCTCCTTCCTTTCCTTTTCTTACCAGGGAAATTTGAATACCCAATTTTTCGTCCGGAACCATTGCCCCACAAAAATCATCGCTAACTGGCTCAGTAAAATCAGGGCCAGAACCAAATTGAGCGTAAACCTTTCTTTTTAAACCACTTGCCAGCCTCCTTCGCCCGGTCCAGAGCCGGGGCCAAGAATAAAAACAAGCCAATCAAGAACGGGACAACGACCCCGCCGATGGTTGCCGAATGACTGACCATCTCCTGAATTCCCACAAAATACCAGGGCGCCTTTGCCGGGTTCGGCGGATGCAGGGGATCTGCCCGCTCGGATAGAGGAGCATTGATGAAAAAGGATAACAAGAGGAGCAGGGAGAGCGTTAAAAGTCCCACGGACAATTCCGCCCGAAAAAGCCAGGGAGAAGATGAGACTCTGTCTGGCTCTGTTTCCTCCGGCGCTGCCAATCCTCCATCTTTCCGAATTCGCCAGAGGTGGAGGGAAATGAGGATAGACCAGAGAATAGGCAGAGCCGCAACATGCAGAGCGAATGACCGGATCAGGGTTTCGTGGCCGATATCCTCACCTCCCAGAAGGAAACTCTTGATTGAAGGGCCAATCAAGGGAAGGTAGGCCGCCAGGTTAGAACCTACCTTGATCGCCCAATAGGATGTCTGGTCCCAGGGGAGGAGGTAGCCCGTATAGTTACTGAAGAAAATTAGGCAAAGCAGAAAGAGGCCATAGGTCCAGTTCAACCAGCGGCCTTGATAGCTTCCTGTAAAGAAAACTCTGGCGAGGTGCATGATCCCTGCTATCAGCAAAACATTCGCGGCCAGAAAATGGAGGTTTCTGAGCAAACGGCCGTATCGCAAAGTTGTTACGATGTGCAGAATCCTCTCATAGGTGGCCTCTTGATAGGGAACGTAATAAAGCAGCAGCGTAAGGCCCGTTGATATGAGTACAAAGAAACAAGTAAGGCATACAATTCCTAACCCCAACGTTGATGAGGGCTGAAGGGTCCTCCTCCGGATCATGGGAGGATGAAGGTGTTTGAAGAAGTTTGGGCGCTTCTTCATGGGCAACCTCTTTTATTTCAAGCTGCTAAAGCTTTATCTATTTCAAGCCATTTCGGGCGGTTGAGCTTTGTTCCCAAATGAACCCAAATTCTACCACCCCGATTCACCACTTCATGCCATGGAAGAGAAACAGTTGCCGGTCCCGAATAGACTTGCCCCAGGGGTCCGAAGTCGCTCCCGTGGCAGGGGCAGAAGAACCCTCGGTCGACTACGTTGAGGAGACAGCCTAGGTGGGTACATTCCAGGCTGATGGCCCCGATCTTCTGACCCATTCTCAGAATGGCGATCTTATATTCAGGATAAGGAACTGTGCTGTCGGGTTGGATGCGGTCAAGAAGCAAT
>CAVXFA010000030.1:0-19940 GCA_963760605.1 uncultured delta proteobacterium
AGGTCGTAATTGGCGATGTTGAAGCTGCCCCCCTGGCCACAGCATCGGTTCGCTTCGCGCATCTCAACGTATTCCAGATCCGGCAGGACTTTCAAGAGGTTCCGGGGTTCCTTGAATATACCCAACTTACGACGCAGATGGCAGGGGTCATGATATGTAATCCGCAGCGCCTTCCCCGGTTTATTGCCCGCTGAACGCTGAGCCAGGAATGGCCCTAAAAATTGAGAGGCATCGGTTATCTTGGATGAAAAAGCCAGAGCCCGGGCGCAGAAAGGATCGGATTCTTCAAAGAGCAAGGGGTAATCCAGCTTGAGCATGGAAGCGCAAGAGGCGCAAGGAGCGACGATTTTTTCCAGGCCCTCTTCATCAAAGGCTTCGATGTTCTTGCGAGCCAGCGACAGAGGAGTCTGTTCATCTCCGGAGCCGAAAGCTGGGAGACCGCAGCAGCGCTGGCTTTCGGGAATATAGACCGAAACGCCGTGGCGCAGGAAAAGGTCCAACGCGGATCGGCTGATTCGGGGAAAGAGGTAGTTACTCACGCAGCCCACGAAGAGGCCTACGCGCATGGTTTCTTTTTCCGCGCGCACCCAACCGGAATGGAGAGCTAAGAAGGGATCCGTAGCCAGCGGAGGAATGAATCGGCGCTGGTCTAAAACGGGAACGGGGAAACGCAGGTGCAGACCACTTTCCTCCGGAATCTTTTTCAAGAAGAGGTGCTGCAGAGAAGCCCCTCCTTTAAGGAGGAGGTCCATGAAGTGCTCGCTGTCTAAGAGGTATTTAAAAATGGCTTTCTTAGGCAGAGAGAGGCCTTTTTCCTTGATGAGGAGGGAGCGGGCCTCGCGGATGATCTCATCTGCCCGGACCCCGTTTGGACAATTTTCGGCACAGGTCCCACAGAGCAGGCATTGGGAAAGAATTTTGTTAAATCGCTTGCTGAAATCACCCCCTTCTTCGCGCACCCCTTCAATTAAACCTAGCTTCCCGCGGGCTACGAGGGGTTCTTCTAAAGTTTCCAGATAGACTGGACACTGAGCCATGCAATTGCCGCACTTCACGCATTGCCGGGCTTCGTCCACAACTTGGGTCAATGTTTTCATGTCGAGTAATAAAGTCTTAAGTGTTTAGTGTTATTAGTCAGTCCATAATTATATAGACACCGAAGACCAAATCCCTCCTTTCCTCCCTTTACAAAAGGGAGGAATTTCCCCTCTTTGGAAAAGAGGGGTCAGGGGAGATTTTGGAAGAATATGTCTGGTCAATTATGGGCTCCTTAGTAAGTTTGGGATATAGGGCACAGGGCGTAGCGTGTAGGGTGTAAGGGTATAGGGATAAAGCCTTACCCCTCACGGTTTTCCTAATGTCCCTTTGCAGGTGGATGCGCCCATCTCACCTTCTCCCTACCCTCGCCCTTGAGGGAGAGGGGAAGGAAGGGAATATCTTTCCCGGGTTCATAATGTTATTGGGGTCGAAAGCTTTTTTAATCCGCTTCATTACTTCCAGGCCCATGTCTCCCAATTCCAATGAGATGTAGGGTGCTTTGGTTATCCCGATGCCATGCTCCCCCGAAAGAGTACCGCCTAACTCCAGGGTGGCTTCGAAGATTTCTTTAACGGCGGCGTGGGCTCTTTCTTCTTCACCCGGCCGGCGTTTGTCGATCATCACGTTCACGTGGATGTTCCCATCGCCGGCATGGCCAAAATTGACGATGATCAAGTTGTACTTCTTGGCGATCGCCTCCACTCGGCGGAGGATCTCAGCCACTTTAGACCGGGGAACGGTGACGTCCTCGTTGATCTTTGTCGGGTTGAGCTTAACCACGGCGGGCGAGACGGAGCGCCGGGCTTTCCATAACTCCTCTGCTTCCTGGTCGTCTTTGGCCACTTTGGCTTCCAGGGCCTGGTTGGTCAAGCAGATCTTCTGAATTTCTTCGATGTCCCGCGCAATGGCTTCCGGAACTCCGTCTACCTCGATGATCAGGAGAGCGCCGGCTTCCACGGGGAGGCCCATATGCAGATAATCCTCTACGCAACGGATGGCGGCGTTGTCCATAAACTCTAAGGTGGTAGGGATGATCCTGGAGCTGATGATCTGGGAAACCGAGGTGGCTGCGGCTTCGATGGTGGGGAAGATGGCCAGCAGGGTACGTTTCGCCTTCGGCAAAGGGAGCAGGCGGAGGATGATTTTGGTGACAATGCCGAGGGTCCCTTCGGAGCCCACCAGCAGCTTGGTCAGGTCATAACCAACCACGCTTTTCACGGTCTGAACGCCCGTGGAGATGATCTCTCCTGTGGGCAGAACGACTTCCAGACCCAGGACGTAGTCTTTGGTTACCCCGTATTTTACAGCCCGCGGTCCGCCGGCGCATTCGGCCACGTTTCCTCCAAGGGTGGAAGTTTTCAAGCTGGCCGGGTCGGGCGGGTAGAAGAGCCCGATCTTCTCCACTTGCTGCTGCAGGTCGAAGGTGACCACCCCTGGCTCGACCACGGCTAAAAGGTTCTCGGGATCAATTTGCAAAATCTTGTTCATCTTGGTCAGGACCAGGACCACCCCGCCTTCCACCGGCAATGTCCCGCCCGTAAAGCCCGTGCCCGCCCCGCGGGGGATGACCGGAAACCGGGCGTCGTTCGCCAGCTTGAGAATTTCCGAGATTTGCTCTCGGTTAGCGGCGTAGACGATCAGGTCGGGAAGGTATTTAAGGTTTGTCGCGTCGTAGGAGTAACAGATCCTTACCTCTCTGTCTTCGACGACATTGTCCTTACCCACGATATTCTGGATTTTCTTTTGGACGCCCTTCTCAATCATATCTATTTTTTACCCCAACCTTTCCTTTCGCTGCATGATAAAAATCATCGCCCAAATTAATGAAATTTAGGAATTAAGGGATTTAAGGATTGAAGGGTAAAGGAAATTGGGATTAGAATTGCGTTAAATTTAGGTATATTTTTTAATCCCGAATTCGCAATTCCTCAATTCCTTATCTTCCCGATTTCAAATGCATCCCTTATCCGCGCTGCTCACCCTTTCTGCATAGGTCTTGAGGTAGCCTCTGCTGATTTTCAGTGGGGGAGGAGACCAGGTTTTCCTTCGCCGGTCGATCTCCTCTGAAGAGACGAGTAGATCCAGGTGACGCTGGGGGATGTCGATTTGGATCAAGTCGCCGTTCCTGACCATAGCGATGGGGCCTCCATCTTGAGCTTCGGGAACGATGTGACCGACGCAGGGACCCCGGGTGGAGCCAGAAAAGCGGCCATCGGTGACCAGGGAAACAGAATCTGACAGCCCCATCCCTACGATGGAAGCAGTGACGCTGAGCATCTCGCGCATGCCCGGCCCTCCCCTCGGGCCTTCATAGCGGATCACGACGACTTCGCCGGGTTGGATCTGGCCCCCGAGGACTGCTTCCCGGGCTGATTCCTCGGTATCAAAAACCCTGGCCGGGCCGGTGTGGACCATCATCTTTTCCGAGACCGCTGATTGCTTGACCACGGCCCCCCCGGGAGCCAGGGAGCCCCGGAGAATGGCGATCCCGCCTTCTTTCCTCAGCGGCTTTTGCGTGGAGAAGATGACGTTAGGATTCCGGTTTTGTGCACCCACCAGGTTTTCTCCCAGGGTTTTCCCAGTCACGGTAAGAACGGTAAGGTCCAGAAGGTCCCGAATTTCATGCAGCACTGCCGGCACCCCCCCTGCTTCTTCCAGACTCAGGAGGGGATATTTCCCGCTGGGCTTGGTGTTGCATATGAACGGCGTACGCCGGCTGATCTCGTCGAAGGTCTCCAGCGAGAGGGGGATGTTCAATTCATTGGCCAAGGCCAGGAGATGGAGAACAATGTTTGTGGAGCCGCCGAAGGCCTCGCTGGCGGTGATGGCGTTGGCCAGGGCCGGGGGGGTCATGATCTTGGAAGGTTTCAGGTCTTTTGCCCAAAGGTGCAGAATCTGTTCGCCGCTTTCCCGGGCGATACCGTAGTTTTTTCGAGTCCACGGCGTGAGCCGTGCCACATCCGGGCAAGGACATTCCTAAAATTTCGGTCAGGCAACTTGCGGAATTTCCTGTGCCCATCATGCCGCACGAACCTGGACCGGGGCAAATGCAACGTTCAATCTCGTTAAAATCTTCGAGGGGTATCTCGCCCCGGCGAAGTCGGCCGACCGCTTCCCGGGCGTCGAGCAGAACCAGGTCTTCTCCCCGGAAACGCCCGGGCATCATGGGTCCGCCGGTGATCATGATGGCTGGAATATTCAGGCGGGCAACGGCCATCCAGCACGCCGGGACGATCTTGTCGCAGGAAGCCAGAAGGATCATGGCGTCGAAGCGGTTGGCATCCACGGCCAGCTCGATAGAATCGGCGATGAGATTGCGGCTGGGCAGGATGCGTTTCATGCCCTCATGTCCCTGGGCAATGCCATCGCACAGCCCGATGGTATTCACTTCAAAAGGTACGCCTCCTCCCGCACAGATACCCTGCTTGGCTGCTTCCGCGAGGGTGCGCAGGTGCACATGTCCGGGATTGATCTCGCTCCAGGTATTGATGACTCCGATGAAAGGCTTTTCAAAATCGGAATCGGTAAGACCCAGGGAGCGAAGCAGGGCGCGGTTGGCGGCCCGGGCATCTCCCCGGATGACTAAATCACTTCTCTTATCCATTTCCCATCCTCTCGTAAAGGAAAATCAATTACCGCCGACGAAAGACTTCTCCAAAATACCACAGATTTCTCATTCGAGCTTCAGTTTTCAGGTATTCTTGAATGCTCATCGCTGCCAGCTGTTTTTTTCACGGCCGTTCCATTGCCTGCCGGCAGCGGGCCAGGATGGACAGGACCTCGAAAGGCTCCTCGATCAGGGGATACGTAGGTACCCCTTTGGGTTCAAGGAAGGCCTTAGCGGCACTGAAGTGCTTTTTCTCACCGGAAAAGGTCACGTAAATGGGCTTTTCTGGATATCTCGCAGCAAGTTCAACGATAAAATCGAGGGGAGGCACACCTGTCTCATCGGTCAGCATCAAAATGGGCACCACCGCATCAATGTTGGAATCCTTCAGGGCGGCATTCATCCCTTCCCGGTACCCGAACTCTACCCCATGCATTCCGGCAGCGAACCAGATGTCCACGGGGTTGCGCATCCGGACGATAGGTGGGCTAATTTGCTGTAGATATTGCCGGGTGGGTTCGTCAAAATCAGGAACCTTAAGCCCCAAGGACAGACAATAATCCGAGAGCACCACCAGCATGGCTCCCGAAGGGGCCAGGAAGCTCACCCGGTTACCCGGGGGAAGAGGCATGCAGGAAAGGGCCTTGGCGGCCAAGAAAAGGTGGGAGTATTTATATATGCGGATGACGCCTACCTGTCTCAAAGCCCCCTCAATTAGTCGATCTTCCGCCGCCATGGCGGCCGTATGGGCAACCGCCGCCCGTGCTCCTTCTTCGGTCCTTCCTCCCTTCAGAAGGATTACCGGCTTTTTCCGGGTTACCTCCCGGGCAATTGCCAGGAACTTTCTTGGGTTCTTGATACTTTCCAGATAAATGAAGATGGCCTTGGTTTCTGGGTCCGCGGACAGGTATTCGAGAACTTCACTCTCCTCGATATCAACCTTGTTACCGAGCCCCACAACCCGGGCCACGCCAAAATTTTCACCCGTGGCAATATAACGCATGGTATGAGTGGCAAAATTTCCGGTCTGGGCGATATAAGAGATATTTCCTCGGGGAATTTTGCCCTGAGGAAAAAAAGTCGAAGTGAAATTATGCGGGGTAGAGGTGTGCCCGGAGGTATTCGGTCCGATAACGCGAACCCCTGTTTCGCGGATGGCCTGACGGATGGCTTTCTGTAATTCCTCTCCCTGTTCATCTACTTCTGCAAAGCCCCCCGCAGCCAGGACAATCGCCCGGATCCCTCTCGCCGCACACTCACGAATGGCCTGGGGATTGGCGCTGGCGGGAAGGATGATAACCGCCAGGTCGATTCCCTCCGGAAGATCCTGGATCGAGCGATAGACCTTCATCCCCAGGATCTCTTCCCCCTTGGGATTTACCAGGAAAAGCTTTCCCGCATATTCGTTGGCCAGGATGTTGCGAATTACGTCATTACCGGGTTTGTGGGGAACTGAAGACGCCCCGATTACGGCAACACTTTTGGGCTCGAAGAATTTTTCGAGATTGCCGGCCATAGTCTCTCCTTTCAAAAATACGCCTTGTCGATCCTGCGGGTTGCTGGAAGCAGGTTGTACCCATCTTGCCGGCGGCCAGCATGGCGAAGATAATCTACCATAATAATGAAGAATGTAGACTATGATTTTTAATTTATATCAAATTTTTTCTTTATTCACTGAAAAATTAGATATAATATAAGAGAAAAATTTCAATAATAGTTAATTTTTTTTAAGGTGCAACCGAATTCTCATCTAGGGAAAGGTCATCCTTATGGAAAATCTGGGGGAGAGGATCCGGGAGGAACGTCGCCGGGGAAAACTCACTCTCGAAAAGCTCTCCCAAAAAACTGGGCTTTCCAAGAGTTTCCTCAGCCAGGTCGAGAGAGGCCTGGCGCAACCTTCCGTCAGTTCCCTCAAAAAGATCGCCCGGGAGTTAGGAATTAGCGTGGTCGACCTTTTTGCCGGCGAAACCGATCAGCAAAATCGTTTCGGTTTCCCCCCAACTGTTTCTAAAAATGGACCAAAGTATGCTGAGGATTTTCAGGTCGTTCGGACAAACCGGCGGAAGAGTTTAACGCTTCCAGGGTCCAAAGTTTCTTACGATCTGTTGACCCCCGATCTCAATCGCCAGTTAGAGGTGATGTACATGAGGATCGATCCGGGGGAGCAATCCGGAGAAGAACCCATGGTAGACCTCCCGGGGGAGAAATTTGGTTTGGTCCTGAAGGGCACCCTCGAAGTTCGTGTCGGGGAGGAGGTTCAGCACATCCGGGCTGGCGACAGCATATATTTCCCAGCCCATTTTCCCCACTCCTGGCGCGGGATGGGGAAAGAACCCATCGAAGTCATCTGGGTCCTGACACCGCCCAGGTTTTAGGAAGACGAGAGATGGAGTTGAACCAGCACTTTCAAAGCGCTTTTTTTCTTTGCGACATCCTGGGAGTGACCCATATCATTTTCCCATTGACAAACGAGGTTAAAATAAAATAAGTAGGATATTGAAATTTTCAAAATTTTGAGGGCCAAGGGAACCTCTTTTTAAGGAGAATATTTATGCTGTCAACATCTGTCCTGCATGAGCTGCGGGATATTGTGGGTAAAGATCGCTGTCTCACTGCTCCCGAGGACCTATTGGTCTATTCGCACGATGCTTTTGCCGAGAAAAAGCCTGACGTAGTAGTCCTGCCCACGACAAAAGAGGAAGTTTCCCGGGTGTTGCAGGTGGCCAACCGGGAGAAAATTCCGGTGACCCCTCGGGGCTCGGCCACGGGCCTAAGTGGGATGTGCACCCCCGAGCACGGCGGGATCGTCATGGCCATGTCCAAGATGAATAAAATCCTGGAGATCAACCCGGAGGACCGCCTGGCGGTCGTTGAGCCGGGAGTCCTTACCAGTGACCTGCAGACCGCGGTTGAGGCAGTTGGGGTTTTTTATCCACCGGATCCGGCGAGTCAAACCATCTGCCAGATGGGCGGCAACGTGGCTACCAATGCCGGTGGGCCAAGGTGCGTGAAGTACGGAGTGACCCGGGACTACTTGCTGGGCCTGGAAGCGGTGCTCCCCTCTGGAGAGGTGATCAAAACCGGGGGGCGGCCAATCAAAAATGTCACCGGTTATGACGTGACTCGCCTTATCTGCGGTTCTGAAGGAACTCTGGCGGTGATCACCAAGATCATCGTGAAGCTGATCGCTAAGCCCGAAGCCCGGCGTACGCTGCTGGTCGCTTTCCGATCCATCGACGATGCCAGCACAACGGTTTCTCGGATCATGGCCGCAGGGATTGTTCCCCGGGCCCTGGAGCTGATGGACCAGCATTACGTCCAGAATTGTGAAAGGATGTATAAACTGGGTCTGCCCATGGATGCTGCCGCCATGTTGATCATTGAAGTGGATGGATTTGCCGAGACCGTGGAGCGACAGGCCAGGATGGCCAGGGAATTCTGTGAAGCCCAGGGAGCTTTTGACATCAAGCTGGCCCAGACCGAGGAAGAGGCGGAGCGGCTCTGGACCGCGCGCAAGATCGGATCGGTAGCTCTTTTTCGGGTGAGCAAGATGATGGTGGCCGAGGATGCCACCGTGCCGATCAGCAAAATCCCCGCCATGGTGCGGAGGATCAAGGAGATTGGGGAGAAATATGGAATGACGATCTATCTCCTGGCCCACGCGGGAGACGGCAACATGCATCCTTTGCTGACCTATGACCCGGGTAACAAGGAAGAAGTGGAAAGAATGGAAAACGCCACCAGAGAGATCTTTGAGTCTTCCATTGCCCTGGGGGGAACCCTTACCGGGGAGCACGGCATCGGGCTGGCCAAAAAGCCTTTTATTCCCCTGGAGGTCTCCCCGGCGGAAATCCAGGTCTGGAAGAATATCAAGAAGGCCTTCGATCCCGAAGGGATCCTGAATCCGGGAAAATTCGTTTAAGAAAGAATTTTGCCACAGAGAGCGCGGAGAACGCCGAGGTTCTGCGCGGTCTCTGCGGTGAATGAATTTTGGGGGCTGGAAATGTATTCTACCGAGATCATGACCCAGGAAGCAGTGAAATGCTCACGCTGTGGCGTGTGCGCGGCGGTTTGCCCGGTATTTCGGGAACTGCAGCGGGAAACCTACAGTTCCCGGGGAAAGACGGAAGTTGCCAAAGCCTTGCTCGAGGGTACCCTCGCTTACTCCGGCTACACCGAGGATATTTTTTCTAAATGCCTGCTCTGCCTGACCTGCAAAGCAAATTGTCCCTCCGGTGTGGACCAAAGCAAGCTGATACTGGGCGTCCGGGCCGAGCTGGCTAAAAGGAATGGCCTGCCCCTCTCCAAGCGGGTCGCTTTCAAGTACCTGCTCAAGAATCGCGCCCTCTTTGGAAAGGCCTTGAAGGCCTTCTCATTTTTGCAGATGTTCACTCCTCTGAAAGGTAATGGAAAACTCCGGCATCTGCCCTTCTTCCTTTCAGCCTTCGGCAAGGGGCGGTTGATCCCCGACATGAGCGATGTGCCTTTGCGAAAGCAGTTCCCGGAGGTGATTTCTCCCCCCCAAGGCCCGGCCACCCTGCGAGTGGGGCTGTTCGCCGGCTGTTTTATCGATTTTGTGGACCCGGCCATCGGTCGCTCGCTGATCCGCGTTTTGGGCCGCCATGGGGTGGAAGTGGTATTCCCCAAAAAACAAACTTGTTGCGGGATTCCGGTCTTCATGTCCGGCGATGTCAAAAATGGGCTGGACCTCATGAAAATGAACCTGGAAGCCTTCACCCCTTATCAGCTCGACGGGATCGTCACGGCCTG
Organism: uncultured delta proteobacterium; assembly: GCA_963760605.1. Classification (GTDB taxonomy): domain Bacteria; phylum Desulfobacterota; class SM23-61; order SM23-61; family SM23-61; genus CAVXFA01. The sequence continues at coordinate 9,416 of CAVXFA010000030.1, forward strand.
CGCCACCTGCGGGACGGCCCTGAAGGAAAGTTATAAGGTCCTGGCGGAAGGAGAAAGCCAGGAATGGAAGGAAAGGGTCGAGGCCTTCAGCGCCAAAGTCCAGGACATCGCGGAATTTCTGACTGACAAAATTAAATTAAATAAGGCGGAGCGGAATTCTTTATTGAAAGTCACCTACCACGACCCTTGCCATCTCGTCCGCGGGCAGGATATTTCCGTGCAGCCCAGAGCGGTCTTGAAAAGTCTCCCCGGAATCACCTTTGTGGAGATGCAGGATGCTCAGAAATGCTGCGGGGGCGGAGGTTCTTTCAGCTTTTACAACTATGAGCTTTCCAAGCAGATCAGCCGGCGAAAGGTGGAGAACATCGAGGCCAGCGGGGCCTCGGTGGTGGCCACGGGTTGTCCCGGATGTATGCTGCAACTGAGGGACCAGCTGGGCCAGAAGGGTTTGCCTGTGGAAGTAAAGCATCTCATCCAGTTGGTCGATGAAGCTGGCGTTTAAGGAAAGCCCCAAGCCCAGCCTTCTTTCCCTGGACCGTCCCTCGAGAATTTCTGAGTTGCAATGATGACGATTTGACCCGACAGACATGGTCCGAAGACGCCGCACTTCCTTCCTGAAGTCAACGGATGACTGAATCTGTGATTTTATGCAGATTTCAATCGCAAATCAGCAATCTGGCTTGCCAAGTAGAGGCAATTTCCCGAGCAATTTTCTGTCCAAATAGTCAACATGGGTAACACCTCAGTTGTTTGATGTGCGAATAATTTGTGAAAGCCTGGAGGGCTTGGATGGGGGTTTTTCCTTTCAGTCCCATATGCAAGCGAGTGTGGTTGTAATGCCAGAGCCAGCGAGCGAAGGCTTGTCGTAAATCCTTTTGGGGGGGAGTAGCGGCGGAGGCGGTAGAATTCTTCATTATCGGTTTGAATGATCATGATCTTATTATCGGTCTATGCTTTTTTTGTTAAAGGTCAATCCCAAAGACGACCTGGTTCTCCCTTTTTCATCCTACCACCACATTTTGGGCATTCATGATTTGTCCACTCCCGGAGATCCATGCTCCTACAGTTTGGGCACCTGTTTAAATCGTTCTCATCTAACTTGACATTATATTTCTTCTGGGCGCTAAGTGGAAATTCAATGGCAACATCTACCACTCTTGAACAACGATTACATACCTGTGTTTTGACCAACATAAGAAAACCCGCGCCGTATCCGCCCTCAACCTCAGCGATATAACCACACCGAGTGCAACGGAATTCATACATTGAGCCCATTTATATCCTTTTCTGAATTGAATTTGAGGGGAACCCACATCCCGATGTTTCCACTTCTTCCGCCTCCAAGGTTCTCAAGGGACCTCCTCGGATAACTTTTTCACAATCTCACGCTTCCTTTTTCCCCAGAGCTCGAATACTTTGTTTAGCTCTTGCTCTGGGTCAAAATCTGAATTTCGGGGCACGTGAACCTGCAAAGAATTACCTAAGAACAGCGACCAATCTCCTCCGACCTGGCTCACACGGTCTGAAAAAGCTCGGAATTCAGGTGAATCTAGAAAAGAATCGATAATTTCCTCAAATTTCCCCACGCGGTCACCACGAATCTCCCAAGAAATCTCACGCGTGTATGTTTGAAAATTACCCTTTTCGATTACACGTGGGAAGTAGAGATCTCCATCATTACCAAGATCGGCCTCTATGACATCACCGAAGGCCGTTATCTCGGAAGCAAAGATCGGCCATTCTTCCAGGCGATATCTGCCTGGGCCGAGACAGGTCAAGAGAAGCTTTTCGTTCCACCAATCGTCTTCAGGATCACTTTCAGAATCGCGATACCAAACTATGAAGGTTTTTGTCTCACCAATTGGGTGAAGGCTGTTTCTATTGATGGGGTCCCTCCCCGGTTTTTTCAACCAATGAGCGAGATCCACGATTTCATTAGGCTCAGATGATTCCGGTGGTTGCCTTTCTGCCATATTCCTCCTTCTTATTGGTTACTTTGGCTGGTCTCTCTCTGACCTGAGTAATTTGCATGTCTCATATCAGCTCCCTTTTACGTTAAGGAAAAAGAGACTACCTATCTCTAGTAGGCCTATTTTCCCCTCCCCTGACAAACCTCCGAATGCTCTCAATGGACCTAATATACTTCGCAGCCAGATCCTTATCTCTGATCATTAAATAATCCTCAACGCTACTGCAGTCATGTCGTCTGAACGCCCTGTCCTCCCTGCTGCATCGAGGACTGCCTGGGGGACTTCCGAAAAGTGTTTCATCGCTGCGCTAACAACCGCCTTCGTTAAAAGATAGAAGCTTAGAGGCGTCCAACCGCCATCACTCAAGAGCAAGAACACATCCCGTGGGTTAAGAGTCAGTCTAATTGGGACTCCTGACGCCTTGCTGCTTTCTAAACAATACTTACTTGGGGTGGCGGTAATAAGATGGTACCTTCCTTCGCTGTCGAAGAGGTATGCGCGTGAATCCCCTACATAAGCCCCCACAATGACGTTCTCATTAGTTGCAATCCCGATAAAGGTGCTTTCTGGACCACCAATCCAGCAGCTTGACTCATTTCGACCAGGTTTCATCATTAAAGACCTCAGCTATACTCGCTTCATTAAACAAACGTTGAAAAAATCTGAGAACTCTTTTAGCTACCTGCTCTGCGTTTCCTGCCCCATCGGAGAGTGCAGCGAAGGGAATATTATGGCGTTCTATTAAGAAAGCATCCTCGTTTGCGCTCTTGCCTTCCTGTGTTCGGGTAGCCCCATAACATTCAAGCTTAAAGTGGAGGCTCTTTGGTGACACCTGATTTCTGGCAAGGTTATTCATATAAAAAATTCAGAAGGTTTATACACTGGGTCTAATTGGGGGAAAGATTATCTTGTGCCCTTTCCTCTGTGTCATCCGAACTTACAAGTCTTTAGATTTATTATTCTTATCGGTTACATTCAGATTTTTCTTAAGCTGGGGATTTTCAGGCCAAGGCCCTTGGTTTGTTTGGCGGCCGTTTCAGCAGGATTCGGGGTAGATTAAGCCGGGTGACCTGTCAATTCTTGGATCACCTAATGGTTTAATATACAGCCAATCCTCGAAATCCTGTTTCAAGAGAAAAAAATGGTTGAAGGATTATGAAAGTGAAACATTTAAAAATGAATTCGTTTTGATGGACATGAAAAGCTCAACGAAATCATTAAAGATTTTGGAAGTTTTGCCGATCTTAATAATGTGAGTCAGCTTTTCAGGGTAGACCATTTCTATATTATTGACCAGGATCCCATTAGTGAGCAAACGGGCAGTTGAAGAATGAAGAAGTTTATATTTATTCTCTTATTGCTCTTTTTTTGGCCGGTAGCTGCATCACCGAAAATATACAATAGTCCGTTTGGTTTTAGTGTTAATCTATCCTCTCACTGGTTGATCGTGAGTAGAGAGGAATTGAAGAACAGGCAAGATATAATTAAACGCTTCTCAAATATTGTTAAGGATAAAAGATACCGGGCAGCGGCACTCAAACCAATTCTTCGAGGGGAAATTGAATGCTATTACAACTTAAAAACAAGTCACGAATATTTTTACGATATCATTGCAGTAGAAAAAAAACATAAAGATTTACCAGGCTTATTGAAAGAGTGCGACGGGCTCTCTGCTGCTCTCTCAAAAGCATTTGGCAGACCAATAGAGGTTTTTGAGTGCGGATATAAGAAAATGGGAAATTTATCTGGTTTTTTTGTTGACTTCGAAGGGTTCAATCAAGGATGCAGGTCCTTTACGTTTTATTTTCTGAATTTGAGGAATGAAGTAATTATGATAGGTGGAACCTGCAAGAATGAGACCCTAGACGTCTTCAGGAAAGAATACGAAGATATAATTACTTCGCTTAAAGTAAGATAACGCAAGCAGAAATGTGATAATCAAGGAATATCCTTAGGCGAAGGATATTTTTCTGGAATATCTGTATGAGTTATAGAAATTCTTATCAATTTCCTTCACAAGAAGTATCCGCGGGTGCAGGATTTGAGAATAATTACAATTTTATTAGAGAGTCAGATCTTTCGATCCACGCATCAAGTTTGCGTACCGTGGGAATGTGAGAGAAATGGAAATTCAGGTCTTGGCACTGAAAAATGCTACTCTTCTAGTCCTAGAGAAGGTGAGAAAGCGTGCCGTTGGCTCCGGGTTGGCTGCCGACCGACCAACGGATTGGGGCCTATCAAAAAGGAGGATTATATATGGATGAGAAGACGTCACTTTACGACCTCGGTGAGGCCCTTCTTGCACCACCCTATCCTGGTGCTGTTACAGACTATGAGCAGTTACGGGTGTTTGAGTTAACTGTTCCCAACGTGATGCGGTCATGGAGCCACGTGATACGGGCTCTGGTGAAATACGCCAAGGGCCAGGGCAAGCGGAGCTTTCTCGGACGCGACAAGGGAGAGAAGGCGTACCGAGAGCTGATTGACAAGTTGAAACTTATCGTTCTTGGCCTCTACGCAGATCGACTGCTGTCGCGGAGTGCGAGTACGGAAGAGTGCCTCTTGGCACTTGTGGGTTCACTAGTAACTTTTAAGAGGGTCTTTCCAAATTGGCCCGACGCCTATTCCGCCGGTTACAGCGTGTTCGTAGAGCAAAATGAGAACATGAGACCGATATTGGAGGAACTCCAGCGGAGCGTAGAGGCCGAACTGTTTTGACTGCGGGGTGGCATTGTCCTTTGGCAGTCCAATAGGTCATCCCACCGGCCGCACGGCGCTAGATATCGAATGAAAGAATGGTAGCAGCACAATTTATTGAACAATTCCTTCTTATAACAGCTGATGATCCATCAATCGATAGCGGATAATGAAACTGACAGATAAGGTTCCTCACATCTATTAATTTGGCGCTTTTTAAGATGGATTCTTTCGAGGGAATAGCAGCTATTAAGTGAGGACGAATAGAAAAAGATATAATTTCGCCGTCAGCTAGTGGATTTAAATTGGATGGAATACCCAAATTATTTTATGTCTCAAAAAGGGCAGTATCGCACTGAAATGAAAATAAAATTCAATTATCTTATTGTCTTATTTCCAATCCTTTTTACGATTGCCTCATCATGTGGACTTCGGCATTCGATAATCGGAGAATTTTCGGATAGTGAAGTAACCCAGTTGCTTCAAAATGCGCCTTCGGCCGAAGCATTTCCTGATGCCGATATCATCTATATTCTAAAAGAAAATGTAGATGAGTTTTTTGAAGATGGAAGAAGCAAGCAAACCCGCCATGTCGTTTTCAAGGTCATCAAAGATCGAGGCAAGGATCAGGCAGATATCACAATTGGCTTTGATTCTCGTATTGAAAGCGCAACCATCCTTTACGCGAGAACGATTACCGCCGATGGGGAAATTGTCCCTTTGAAGAAGAATGCCGTGAAAGTCACCACTCCTTATGAGGCATACCCATCCTACAGCGATTACAGGAACCTCATTTTTTCCATGCCCGGTGTTACCACTGGGGCAATTGTTGAGTATAAAATCTTGATAGAAAGAAATAAGCCTATCATAGAAGGTGATTTTTCGGAAAGCTATTATTTCCAGGGTACCAACCCTGTTCTGCTGTCCCGATATCGGGTGATTATCCCACAGGCAATCGACCTAAAATACCAACATCGGAATCCATTGAATGGGGCTCAATTATCACCCCGAATTGCCCATCAAGAGGGAAAGAAAATCTATCTATGGGAATATAGGAATATTCCCGCGATCATAGCAGAGAGCTCTATGCCTCCTTGGGCTGAGGTAGCCTTCAATATAATGGTAACCACCATGGATTCATGGGAGGACTTTTTCAAGTGGCGGAGAAAAGTAATCGCCGGGAAGACTGAGCCGAGCGAGGCGATTAAAAATAAGGTAGCGGAGTTGACCCATAACCTTTTAACTCCTGAGGAGAAGGTAAATGTCGTTTTTGAATATGTAACAAGGCAAATCCGGTATGTTTCAATTGATTTAGGGAAAACGGGTTCTGAGCCGAACTCTGCTTCAGCGGTCTTTGAAAATAAATATGGGGATTGCAAGGACAAATCCACCCTTTTAATCAGCATGCTGAAAGTGGCCGGAATTCCTGCTTATTACGTATTAATTCCCACCACAGATACAGGATACTTAATCAAAGATTTTCCTTACCCGTTTCAATTCAACCACTGCATCGTGGCCATACAAAGGGAAGGGGAATTTCACTTCATAGATCCCATTGCCGAGAATTATCGTGTAAACCACTTGCCGGAGTACGATCAAAATCGGGATGTGATCATTATTAAAGATCCGCACCCCATCTTTGCCAAAACTCCATTGTCCACGCCAGAGGAGAATGCATTTTATGCCCAGCGACAAATTGTCATTAAAAATGATAAGTCTCTCGAAGGCGAAATGCAATTTTGGGCTTCGGGGGATAAGGAAGCAGTGTTACGCTCGCTTTTTCGCGATTATAGCCCCACAGAAAATAATGAACTCATTGAAAGCTATCTGCATGACATCTACCCCAGTTCCGAATTGATTACCCTTAATCAATCGGACCCATTGAATTTCAAAAAGGACTTCAAAATAAAAATCAGGTTCAGAGCTGAGGATTACTATAAAATTGCAAGGGATATGTTGGTATTCCAATTATCGAATTCAAATGGACAATGTGTGAGTGCCGACACCAAGATCCGAAGGCATCCGATTGTTTTTCGGAGCCTTTCTTTAGGCAAAGATGAAGCGGAGTTTAATATCCCTGAAGGCTATGAGGTTTATCATCTCCCTGAGCCTGTGGAGATTGCGAATCCTTACTTTGAATTCCGCTCCGATTACCGGAGAGAAGGGGAAAAGATATTCTATAAAGAAGAGTTTGTAAAGAAGGCCATAAGGATTATGCCGGGAAATTATCCGGCATACAATCGATTCTGCCAGGAGATGGCGAAAAAGTCCAAAAAGGAAGTGTTATTCAGGAAGAAAAAACATGACTAGTGCGGAAATTCCGGGTATCCCCCGTTTGCCCTTTGGGTGAACGACAGACCCTAAAAGTTAGCTTAGAAAGTTTTCAGAAATCCAATAATAGTGGCAAAGGAGGGGAGAGATTATAACTGTAGCAGGGAAACTTGACCCCAAAGAAACAGTCAGTTTGGAAGAGGTTCTTATGAGCAATGTCATGGAACAGGAGGCATTGGTCAATTTGCTGGGAAAAAGGGGGATTATAGAGAAGGAGGAATTGTTGGAGGAAATAAGGAGAGTCAGGGTTGAGAAAAAACCCTAAAGCAGAGTTGCTTCACATACAATGTCACCAGCTATGGAGGATTGGTATGGATCAGGATATTTCAAAAATGGAAGATGTTCCCTCTGAGGAACGACTGATCTTCGAGCAACTTTTTTCAGAGTTTGGGACGATGTACCAAAAATTTAGGCGTGTTGAAGAATTCGGGGGATGGATCAGCGCCGGAGTTGGTACTACTCAGACCGCAGTCATAATCTCCTTGCGTAGGGGAACCAAAACGCGAACCACGCCGCTGAGCCAATCAGAAATTCAGAGAATATGTGAGCATTTTGCATCGGGCCTCCCCGAAAATCTCGTCCTGCCCATTCCATAGAAGGACGCATAACACATGAAACCTCCTAAGCGGATGCACTACGCTTCACAGATAAATAATCAATACTAACGCAGTTTGAGGCCCGTCGATCAAGTTTATCCTAAACATTCCCCTTTGCCTAACGCTGGTTTTCCTTGCATACAATCAGTCGTGGATGAAGACTTCCAGCCTCCGCCTTTCTCTCAGATGGGGGATTTTTTGTTTTTTCATTAAAGGAACTTATTATTTCATCCGATTGGCATTTCAAGGGGGGTGCCCCAAAAGTTTTTCCCTTTTGTCAAGTAGATTCTTATACGGAGCGGTTGCGAGTTTGCCTTATGTGAATGAATCTAATTACTGTTGGCGGTAGGGAGCCTCAATGAACAATATCAAATGTGGACTTCTGCTTCTCTGTAGCTTGCTCTGTTGTCTAACACTTCCCGCTTACTCTGCGGATATTCGTTACGTGCCCGTGAGCGCCATTGATACAGGTCATATTAGCGATTATCCCCATGTAGAAATCGTCGGAGAGATCACCGAGGGTGATCCTGCACGTTTACGGAAGGCTCTCGCACAAGTGATGGCGGTCAGAAATACAAAGCTTCTTAGTGTTATGAATCCCCTAGTTATTCTGGACTCACCCGGCGGAAGTGTCTCAATCGCTTTGGAAATGGGGCGAATATTGAGAAATTCCCTAGCTATCACGGCGGTGGCTTGTGATAAAAGCTGTAGCTCGTCCTGCGTATTCCTTCTCGTTGGAGGAGTGGATAGGTTCATCTTTATGAATGGAAAGATAGGGCTTCACAGGCCCCGATTCGAGGCCGAAATTTATGGAAATCTTTCGAAAGATGAGGCGAGAGCGGCCTACAATACCTTAGTTCAACGCTGTGTTGACTATATGAGAGAGATGGGAATTTCCGACAGCGTATTTTCCGACATGCTTAAGATTCCTAGTCACAAAGTTCGATTTGTTTACCAAGATTACGCTGAAGAGCACGGGTTAGTTGGTGTAGATCCCGGGTGGGAAGAATGGGAACGCGCGAGGCGTATCAGAAGGGACGGCGAACCCGCGGTAAAGGCACTAGATCGGTGGAAGGATTGCGTTAGCAGCGGTGGGTCGGACTCCGCCTGTATGGAACGCTATGAGAAAGAGCTGGATGCTATTAGAGCAGGTACCGCCAACTAGGCGTCTATTGGCAAAAGGAAAGGGGACAATCCAACGCAAGTTGATGTTAATCGTTGTTTTCGAACTCGGCCATCGATTTTATGCAGGCAATTAGCTCTACCCGCTGTTCTGATGGGAAGGGTCATTTTGCTTCCGGGGGAGGCCATAGAATTTAGGGGACGCTGTTGACTAGGTTGACATGGCCATTTCCTTCCTCCGTAACAGAGTCTTGGAAATGGAAGAGGTGGAAACTCCCAATTGGCGGGCGACCTCCGCTAAAGATATCCCAAGCTCAATCACCGACCGGCTCGCCAAGGCGGACCGAATTTGAGGAGGGCGGCCCCGCCGACTCCCCATCCGAAGCTCACCAATATTAATATCCTCCCTTCGGGCACTTGACGCTGTAGACAATTGACGCTATAATTATGACAAATGTCGGATTTGGCGGGATCGGAGGTACGTATGCAGGTATCGGAGGTTTCAAAGATCCTTGGGGGCAGGAATGCGCTTCGAGGGGACATTGCCAGTCGGATGGACTTGATCCGGATCAGCAGCAAGGGGATCACCAAGGATGCCTTGCTGCGTCTCGCTAACTATCTCTCCATGTCGATCAGACAGGTGGCCGAGCTGCTTCCTGTGACTGAACGGACCATTCAGCGCTACAAGCGGAAGCAACGCTTCAATCGTGTGGTTTCCGAGCAGGTTCTCCAGATCGCGGAAGTCGCGGCCCGGGGAGGCGAGGTATTCGGGGATCGGGGTAAGTTCCTCTCGTGGATAAGGTCGCCCAGTCCGGCGCTGGGCAATTGCACCCCCGCGTCTCTCCTGCGCTCTAGATTCGGGACGGAGGTTGTGCTCGATGAACTCGGCCGGATTGAGCACGGTGTGATCTCCTGATGCTCCTCTACAGGATCTCGAAGAGCGCTCACATCAAGGATCTTACTGGGATCGGTGCCAGACTATACGGGGGGCGCTGGAACCATCGCGGCGTGGCCCTCCTCTACACATCGGAATCATGGTCATTGGCCACGGTGGAGTATCTCGTGCACTTGTCGATGCCGGAGGCACCCAGCGACCTGAGCATGGCGACGCTGGAAGTACCGGACGATATTGTTCCAGAGGAGCTCGATCCGTCGTCGCTTCCCAAAAATTGGCGGGAGACTCCCGCACCCATTAAGCTTGCCGATCTCGGTACTGAATGGGCGCGATCTAAGACATCGCTGCTTCTGCGCGTTCCGTCGGCAGTCGTCGAGCACGAGCATAACATCATCATCAACCCCGCCCACGATGATATGTCCCGCGTGAAGTTGGTGAAGGTCGAGCCTTACAGGCTCGATGAACGCCTGACGCGCTAGATGGGTGCCATCTTGGCCATGACATCTTAACCATAAGTTTTTTCAGAACCCACCCCCGATCCACCCTGGATCATTTCGTGGCCCGGGAGAAATATAGACCAAGCCTTCCCAAGAGTCCCCCTTTCCTCAACCCAGCCAACACGGTGGTGACATAAGACCCCCCAGGCTATTTGGTAGTTGAGAAAGCGAAGTGGATTTTCATCGTTTCAGGATGAACAGCCGGCCATGAAGAATTACTTCGAAACCACCTCGAAAGAATCGAGGATGAACTTTATATCCTGACGATCGTTCATCCCTTCTTTTTCCAGGACCATGTAGAGGATGAAGATTTGGTAAGGCTCGGCAAAAGCGTAAATCCATCCTTGTTCCCGCTTCACTCCTTTTAGGGTGAAGGTGGCGTATTTCTTTGCGGCATAGGGAACGCCTTTCAGAGAA
>CAVXFA010000031.1:0-41243 GCA_963760605.1 uncultured delta proteobacterium
TATGACCTTTCCTCCCCCTTGATGGGGAGGGAAGGATAGAGGTGGCCGATTTGCTGAAAGCGAGGGAAAGTGTTACCCCCTCCCATCAAGGGAGGGAAAGCCAATGAGGGTTACCTACTAAAACCCCGGATGGAGCAAAGAACCCTTAGAAATCTTGACCAGGAGGAATCAAATGCTGAAAAAAAGAAGATTGGCGAGAGGTGTCGCGGTCGTCGGCGGGGGACTCACAAAGCTGGGCTTATTCAAAGACCGCAACTCAAAGGACTTCTTTTCCGAGGCCTATCTGGAAATGGTTGGCTCAGTCGACAAAGGGATAGACCCTAAAGAGATAGACGCAATGTACGTAGGGAATTTCACCAATGATTTCTTTGTAAAGCAATCTCACTGGGCTCCGATCATCTCGGATCTGGTAGGACATGTGCCCAAGCCCGTAACCCGGACCGAGGGCGCGTGTGCCTCCAGCGCTCTGGCCTTTCGGGAGGGGGTTTTCGCCATCGCCTCTGGATTTTATGACGTGGTTCTAGTGGGGGGCTTTGAACAGATGTCCAAGCGCACCACTGAGGAAGTTGCGGAGGGCCTGGCCATGGCTGCCAGTCCCTATGAAGTAGCCACCGGATTTACTTTCCCTGGAGTCTTCGGGACCATGGCTACGGCCTATTTCGCCAAATATGGTGCGGACCGGGAGGCCCTCTTTAACGTGACCATCAAAAGCCACAACAATGCCCCGCTGAACCCAAAGGCGCAGTTTCCGTTAACCATCCGTGATTTCATGAACGCCAGGATTGAACGCTGCCGCCAGAAAGGGGAATCTGTACCGAATTGGAAAGACGAAAAAGAATTCCTCCGGGACCCGGTGGTGAATCCCCCCATCGCCTGGCCCATGCACCTTTTCGATTGCTGCCCCATCAGCGACGGGGCATCGTGTTTGCTTTTGGTAGCCGAGGAAATCGCCAAAAAATTTACCGATCATCCGATCTATGTCACCGGGATAGGGCAGGGCAGCGGGTATGGTTTGCACGCCAAGAAAGATCTGACCTCCTTTGAAGCCACCCGGTCCGCGGCCCAGGAGGCTTACGAAATGTCCGGCCTGAAGCCTGAAAATATTCAATTTTCGGAGGTCCACGACTGCTTCTCCATCGCTGAGATCGTGCACATTGAGGACCTCGGTTTCTTTAAACCAGGTCATGGATATAAGGCTGTAGCCGAGGGCCAGACCAGACTTGACGGTCCGAAGCCCATCAACACTTCCGGAGGACTCAAAACCAAGGGCCACCCCGTGGGCGCCACCGGCATAGCCCAGCTCTATGAGGTGTGGGTCCAGTTGAGGGGCAAAGCCGGAAAAAGGCAAGTCCCCAATCCTAACTTGCGAGTCGGAGCCGCTCACAATCTTGGAGGCACCGGTGGAACCTGCACCTTCACCATTCTGGAGAGGAGATAAACTCATGAACGACAGACCTTTCAACGATTATTCTTACGAACAATTTCTCAATGAAGGAAAAATCATGGGTTCAAAATGCAAGAAATGTGGCGCTTTGGCGTTACCTCCCCGTCCCATATGCGTCTCCTGTTTTGGCAACCAGATGGAATGGATAGAATTTAAAGGGGAGGGAAAACTGGCTGCCTTTACCAGCATCGTAGTGCCTCCGCCAGCCTTGGCCAAAGAAGGCTTTGGCCGAAACAATCCGTATGTGGTGGGCGTGGTAGAACTGCGGGAAGGGCCAAAGATCGTAGCCCGCATTACCGGGGTGGATGCCAAGAAACCAGACCAGATAAAGGTGGGGACACCCCTCAGGGCAGAATTTATTCAAAGAGGGGAAGAGGCCAACCAGCAAACTTCCCTGGCTTTTAAAAATGCTCGCAGCTAACGAGCCCATTCTGTACAGAAAAACTGACCCCGTCCACAGCCACAAGCTGTCCGTAACTCCTGGAAAGTCCCTCGACCCGGATCACTTCTGCCATTTCTGGTTCTCCTTTCGTAGGTCTGCTAGGTCTAAGCCTGTTGGTTATCGGCGGGGCCTACTCTCTCAAAGTCGCGATCAACCTTTTGGGTTTCAGCAAAAGGTCGAAGGCGTCGGAAATCTCTTTCACCACGAGATCGGCGTTCTTCATCGCGGCCCAAGACATTCCTTCCCTTTCCAGGACGGCGATTCCCAGGCCGGATTCCTTCAGGATGAGCTGGTCGTTGTTTCCGTTCCCGATAGCCACAGTCGCCTCCGGCCTCAGCGTGCGGAGAAATTCCAATTTCCCGTTTTTGCTGTCGTTTCCTGATACCCTCACCAACTCGGCCTTCAATTCTTGAATCTCTTCGTTGGCCGTGCCTTGCGTATCAGCTGTCAAAATGTAGATTTTCACCTTTTCAGATAGGGAATGGATCTTCTCTTTCACCCCGGGAAGAATCTTTCCGTCCTTGGCTAAAGTTCCATTCAGGTCGAAAACAACGTTCTCAATGTCCAAATTTCCCCACCCCGGAATGTCGATTGCGATCATATTCACCTCAAATCTCCAGCACAGCACCAACACATCCATAGAAAAATCGGTCTCCGAATTCTTGGTACAGTCGAGACGCCGCCCTCATGCCGGTGCAGTGCGAGACGCCAATCTTGGCAACGTTCATCTCTTTAAGGGATCTGATCGATTCTTCCAGTTGTTCCGGGATCAAGAAGTCTAAGTGAGTTCCACCCAAAAGGGCATGAAATTTATCTTTTTTCGTCTTATCGATGGCATGGTTCATGATGTTGATGATCCCTGAGTGAGCGCAACCGAAAATAAGGACGAGCCCTTTCTCCGTATCCAGGATCAGAGATTGATCATCCGGCAGGATATCCTGAATGATATTCCCCTCGATCTCTCGGAAGAGATTCGGGTCGGGCTTTTCAAAGGCTGTCTTCCGGGGGACCTCTCCGGTCAGGAATATCCCTCGTTCCACCTCGGTGAAATCGGCGTTCAAGATGAAGCTTGCTCCCAAGATTTCAAGGTAACTCTTTTTATAAATCATCCCGGCAAAGCGCTTCACTTCTCTACCGTTCTCTTTCCGCACGGCCATCCGGTCTGAGAAGAGATCAGGATGAACATGGACATCCACTCTGCCCCTGAGGTTGAGGACGTGGGGGAGTCCTCCGGTGTGATCGTTGTGCCCATGGCTCAGAAAGATCTTCTGGACGGTTCTCAAGTCTTTATTCAAAACGAGGGAATTCTCCACCACCAAACGCCCGCCGCCCGTATCAAAGAGGTAATTTCCCCGATCGGTCTCGATGAAAGCCGAGAATCCATGCTCCCCCGAACCAACCAAACGGCCCACCAAATTCTCACTCAAGATCGTGATTCGAGTTTTCATCGACGATACCCCCTTCTCGGCAACACTCCAAAATTGGATTCATCCTTTATCTCTTTTTGCCCTGAATATCAAACCCTACTTCAACTCAATCAGTTAGACGACAGTGAAACCGCGAAATTAGAAAGAGGAAGGCCCCACTTGGCCCTGCAGGGACGCCTTAAGATTTTCTTGAACTCCCCCCCACAGAGGCGACGAATTGGGTCGCACCGGACAAGAATACCCACGATCCGTTGGGCCGCCCACCCCGCTCCTGGCGGCCGGTCATACCCAAAGGAGGCTATTTGGGTAGCAAGCTTTCTTCCAGAATCATCTCGGTCATCCATCGGGCAGCCTTGCCCACGACCTCCGGGCAATGGACATCGTGGGCTCCGGCATTGTGGAATTTTTCAAACTCCTGAGGGTCGGGAAGATAGTAGTATCGCCCCAGGATTTTGTTCTGGATATCGCGGCAGACTACGGAACCATATTCCTGGATGAACTTTTCCCGAAACTTTCGGACCAGCTGATGGGTCTTAAAGCGAACCCCTTCGGGGTCGGAGAATTTATTTCTCTCTCGCCCCAGCAAAGAGCCCAAGACCAGGACGGCCCCGGTATAAGCCCCGCAACCACTGTCACAAGTCAATCCGATACCTCCAGCCAGGCTCGTTGCCGCTTTGAAAACATCATCGTTCCTAACGTCCAGGACGTCTTGAAGGGCGGCAATCACACACTGACTGCATCCCCGGTAGGTTTTTTCGTATTCCCTTCCCAATTGGTACGCCTTCTCCGCCGCCTCGCTTGCCTTGCTCTTTTCCAAGAGTTTTCTCCTTTCTTCTTTGGATTTATTTCCTCTTTGCCTGGTAACGAAAAGATTAGAAATCCAGAGGCATGATCAGCCATGCATTTGAATTTTCCAGACCCCTCCTTATACGATGTAAAAAGGCTTTATTGCAATGATTCCCGCTCCTAGTTTCTCTTCATCCAGTTCTTCCTTTTTCATTCCCTCAATCTGAGTGGGTATTTTTGATAACATCCTCATTCCTCCTTTAATTTATTTTGGCTCTTATGGAATAAACGGTATACCCTACAAAATTTTAGAATCAATTTATCTGCAAATCTCTTTATATAACAAATCAATGTAGGAATCAGCTGGAATATCTTCTGGAGTAAAATATCTCTCTTTTTCGTCATTGTAACCCTGAATAATCGAATTATCTTTTGCATAAAAGACTGCTGAAAGTAATCTGAACTTCCTCTGGAAGCAGTCTATTTCCCAAACACTGAGAACATGGTCCAGATTCATATAATCCTTTCCATATTTTTCAACGGCCGCCTGCACAGCTTTTTCACCATACATTTTCTTGGTCCGTACTCTGATAATGTTGCGGGAAAGACATTCCATATTCTCAGAATCATAAAACCAAATTCCCTCATCATCGTTCTCAAGAAATTTCCACTCTGCTCCCCCTGCTTCTGCAGGGTCCAGGAGACAAAATCCGATCAGGATAAAGAAACCGAAGAGCAGGAAAGATTTGAGTCGGAAAGGAAATCCCGGGAGATTCTCCATGTACCGCCTCCATATCTTGAAGTTAATCAGAGATGGGGTCTGGTAATGCATTCTGGGTGTATTTCTTCAAGGGTCCGGGCATCGGTTACTCTAACTTCAACCTCGGCGCTGGAGAAGACATAAGAGGGTCCTTTCCCCTCGAAGGGTTTCCGGGTATAGACCCGATCCACCCCGTTCTCCACGAGCCACTCGCTTACCTTGATTCCTTTTCCTTTTTCCTCGTGCAGATAGGGGTTGGGAAGGAATTCAACATCCAGAACACCATCTCCGGGCGTGCTCGTACGTACCAGGCAGAAATAGGGAGCTTCTCCAAAGTGTTCGCTCAGCCTTTTCCGGTCGGCCTCGACCGGGATGGCCTGAATGGTGAAATCTTTCTTTGGGGGTTCGTAGTGGATGATCATTCGCTCCACCAGGGGGATCTCTTTCCGGACGGCACCTTCGATTTCTTCGCTTAACTGATGGGCGAGGGAGAATTTCTTGATGGTAAAGACGAGCTTGGCATGGATGAATATATACCGGCCGGAATTGCGGGCCTGAAGGGATTGGATTTCTCGCACCTGATCGAATCGCAGGATCACGTTGCGGATTTGCTGCAACGTATCCGGGCCCACCGACGCATCGAGCAGAGGGCGCATGGAATCCTTCAGGATGTCCCACCCTGCTTTGCCGATGAAGGCGACCATCACCAAGGCCGCCAGCCGGTCAAGCACCGGGTATCCGATCCGGGAGCCCAGTAAGGCAAAAAGAACGATCGAAGTGGAAGCGATGTCCGAATACCAGTGGGAAGCATCGGCTCGAAGGCTCGGGGAGTTGAGGATCCGGGCTCTGCTGGCCTCATAACGGGAGAAGAGAAAGATCACCCCGGTCATTCCCGCAAGGATCAAAAAGGAAGTGAAAAGATGTTTCATTTCGGGGGCGGATTTTTTCTTGAAAACATATTGAGCGACCTCATACCCGGCAAAGAAGATGAGCGCCGCACTCACCAGGGTTACAAAATTTTCCACTTTGTAAAGGCCCCAGGGAAAGTCTTCCGACTTTTTTTGGGATAGCCGGATGCCCATGAGAATCAGCAGGCTGGAGAAGGTATCGGAAACGCCATGGATCGTATCGGCGAGAAGGGCCGAACTACCTGACAAGTAAGCCAGAACCCCTTTTGTCCCCGCGACCAAAATATTCAGCACCGTCGAATAAAGGGCAAGTTTAGACGGGTCGCCCATAAGAGTCTTACCTCGATCTTCTACCATTTCGATTGCTTTAAACTTGAAGAAAGCGGTCAGAATCGAATTCTATAAACTCAAACCCATGTTTGCGGCGGGGGAAATGAGATTTCGCTATCTTTTACCCTTTAAAATCATCACGGGGGACATTCTGGCCAGAATCTTATCAACGCTCCTGCAAAACTTTATGAACCTTCCTTAGAGAAAGGAAGTAGTATTTCAACTTCATCCCCATTCTTCACCGCGCCGCTCTCAATAACCTTGGCAAAAACCCCATAGTCGGGTAAAAGGGAATAACCCAGAAAGTTGTAGGAATGAGTAACGTCCTTCTCCTTTCCAATTTGTTCAATTAAAAGGGCCGCACTACCCACTTTGAGCCTGATTCCAGGGAGCAAACCAGATTGGTTTAGCCCTGCGATCAAGAGATTTTCGGCAAAAGCCCCAGGTGGGAAGAAAAGGCCTGTTTGATTCGAAAGCTCGTCCACTTTCTCCTTGAGCAAGATACTTACTTCTTTTTCGGTTCCAGCATGAGCGTCGCCTTGTAAGCCCAGGCCTTTTTCAAAAAAACCCAACCCAAAATCCTCTTTGCGCTTTCCCCTCTCAGTGCTGCGACAGACAGCTACGACCCTTCCTTTCAAAACCCTTTCCTCAGCATGCGGGCATAATAACAACCCGTTGTATAAAGAGCGGCGCAGGGGTTATGACCTAAAACTCGATCCTTGGCCACCAGCACCGTGCAGTAGGCCCTGGAGTATTTCAGGAACAGGGAGTCATGTCCCACACACAGGCCGACCAGGACGTTGAAGTCAGTCTTCTCTTCATTAAGAATCATGGCCTGGGCGATCGGGCTGCACATGGATTCGAACTCTCCGATGTGCACTTTTTCTTCATCTTTCACCCCGATATCTTCTTTGGGAGTCCGACCCACCATGCAGACAACGGAGACTACTTCGAATCCCTGGGCCTCCAGAATTCGGGTAAACGAGAGTGCCTCGCTGTGAAGTCCCCCGCAGAACGCGGTTCCTAATTTTTTGTATCCCATCTTCTGGGCGAATTCACAGATTTCCTGAACCCTTGGTTTAGTTGGATGCAAAATGTAGGGCTTCACACCCCGGTTGGCATAGCATTGCGCCTCTTGAATGGAGGCTTGCCGGGCAAATTCCATGATGTCAGGCCTGGCGTATTCCTCCTGGGCTTTTTCCACAATTTTTTTTCGGTTCAGAGTGGGGCAGAAGGCCGGTCCCCTTCCTTCCGGTGAGCGGCAGATTTTGTCTTTGATTCCACATTTGGCACATTCGGGTTTGGTAGATCTCATCCATCCTCCTTAGTTTAATGAATCCTGGGCCGCAGTTTGGCGCCGGTGGACACGGATACATTTGTCGTTTCTGCTTATGCCTTTCTCTTTATGACAAATCCCGAAAATCTGCGTTCATCTGCGTCCCCAATTATCTTTCAAAAGACGAATACGGCCGCGGCCAGCACGGTGGTCCAGCTGTTCTTGACGATCGCCGATTGGGTGATATCCGTCGTTCGGACGATGGCATTGCTGAGGCGATAATATTCTTTTTTTTCGTCCCAGCTCTTGTCGGCGTCAAATTCAATTCCCAGCGTGGAAGCCAGCATGGCTGCGGCCAGGTCTTCGGCGAAGTCACCGGCCTCTTTCTCCGATTGGCCAAACGCGTGGTGCTCGCTGAGATACCCATAAAGGGATCGGTCCGAAGGGATGGCACACCCCACAGAGGCCGCGATCAAACGCCGCGGTTCCACACTGCTGCATCGGGCCATTACACAATAGGTTAGGCCTCCGGGGACCAACGCTTTGAGGCCCTGCGTACGCGAGATGACCCAACACCGGGGCGGAAGGATACTGGAAACGTGCACCAGATTACATTTCTCGATCCCGGCCTCACGCAGGGCTAGCTCGTAGGAACGTAGTTCCTCTCGGTGTATGCCAACCCCTTTGGTAAAAAATACTCTCCGGGGAACAGCGATTTCCAAAGATCCCTCCCTTAAAATTCTCGCCGCTTCCCAATCAGGATGAGAAAGCCCGCCTGTGGCCGATATCCCCTCATGGGATTCTCCAGGTCTTTAACGGCCCCTGGCTTCTGAAAAAGAGTCGAAAAATATCCCTGGATGGAAAAGCCGGCATTCATCATCATGTGTTCCATCCTTTTCAGGGAATAGAGCCGGCCCCACCGATGGGAGGAGTGGCGCCCCTTCTGGGTTTGTGCGTAAAATCGCCCCCAGGGACTTTCCCGAGGAATAAAGCCTACCAGGATCCTTCCTTCGTGCCTGAGGAAGTGGTGGCATTCCTTTAGAAACCGAGCAGGCGAGGAACTAAGGCAAAGGGTGCAAACAACGGGAATTTTGCGCGCCCAGGTCATTTGCAGAAGTTTTTCTTCTTCTCCCAACCCGACATTCCGTATTCCCAGGGGCAGCCGGGGTTTAGGTAAAAGGGGAAGGATGGAGTGAAAAGCTCTCTTTTCAATTTCCAATATCAGACGATCCCTTCCATACCGACCGGCGTATTTTTTGCCAATATGCCTGGAAGAGGGACTGATCCTTGCCATGGATTCAAACCTCCAAGACCGATCCAATATGCTCGGCCGTGATTTCGAGACCGAAGCCGGCTGTGTTATCGCAAAGAATTGCGACTCGAAGTTCCATGGCTCCCCCCCCATACTGCCCGCTTGCCCTTCTTGAATCGTGAGCAGGGGCAGGAATTTTTTCACACTCTCTGCCAGAGCCCGGGCCAGCCGGTTCTGGAATTGGGCATTCTTCAAAAGGAATTCTTCTCTTGGGTGGGTCAGATATGCGAATTCAACCTGGCGCTACTCTTTCTTCTTCTCGGTGCATGGATGCTCGCCAGGCTTGGCCTCCGGGTGGCAATTGGCCATCTGTTCGGGAGAACAATCCTTCGGTTCACCCTTCAATTTCTCCGGATGCTCGCAACCTTTATTCCCCTGGCACATCTTGACTCACCTCCTCTCCCCTCCGTTTTCTCAAACCAGAGTTTTCGAATCCCACAG
Organism: uncultured delta proteobacterium; assembly: GCA_963760605.1. Taxonomy (GTDB): domain Bacteria; phylum Desulfobacterota; class SM23-61; order SM23-61; family SM23-61; genus CAVXFA01. The sequence continues at coordinate 9,127 of CAVXFA010000031.1, forward strand.
CATAAACGCGGGGAAATTCTTTCAGGCGGAAGATCAGAACCCCTATTACCATTTCATAAAGAGCAGAACCTTTAATCCCTTCTGCACGAACTCCCGGAGGAACAGGGTGGTTTATCGCAGCGCTCCTCCCGGCCGCAGCAGGTTGAGCCCTTGGGCCGGGGGTTTTTCACCGGGTGGAACATGGAAAGGAGCCTTTCCAGAGCGCTTCCTCCACAAGTTTTGAACTTCACAGGGTCCTTGCGCGTTCCCACTCCCTCCCAGATCTCCGAAACGCCGCCACATCCCTGGCAGCGGTATTCATAGATGGGCATTTTCGAATCACCTCGCAATCGCCAGATCTTTTTCGGCACCCCGCTGGGCTTTGTAAAAAACGGTATGGTTGTGGTAATCGTAAGCAACCACCCCCTTTCTTCTTAAATCCTCCAGGCAAACCCCTATGGCCTTTTCAGGGAATCCGAAGGCGAGCGAGAGGTCTTCCAGGGAGCAGGGCCTTCTTTCCAGCAAAGCCAGGATCTCCTGATCGATCTGGCCGTAAACGCGGCTGGGCGGGGCGGAGCATTCCCGGGGTAAAACCTCCGCTCGCCCTGAGAAGAGCAGGCGTATTTCTTCCATCCGCTCCGGGAGCAAAGGGCTGGCAAAATCTTCAGCAGGTGGCCGGATGACCGTATTCAATTGAATTCTGTCTGGCCCAATCCTTTCGATTTCCTCCCGGAGTCTGTTGATTTCTTTGGGCTCGTCATTGAACCCGCCGCAGAGCATGACTTCCAGCCATATCTGCCCCTGGAACTCTTTGCCGAACTCCCTCAGCCCTCTCAAGATCTGGCTGAATTTTAGGGAAGGGTGCGGCCGGTTGATGAATTCAAACAGGTAGGGCCTGCCAACATCCAGCGAAGGAATGACCAGGTCTGCAGGAAGAAGGGCCTTGCGCACCGACTCCAGATGAAGGAGAGAGCCGTTGGTCAAGACCGCTGTGGGAATCTCTGTTAGCTTCTTAATTTCTTTCATCACCCATCCGATGTCCGAATTCAAGGTCGGCTCCCCGGAGCCCGAGAAGGTAATATAGTCGGGCGGAGACGAAAGTCCGCGCAGCTTTTTTTGCAGTTGCTGGATCACCAGCTTTCCGGGCACATAGACCCGGCGGTCGAGGGTCTGGTTCGTGGTCCGGCCCAGCTGGCAGTATATGCAATTATACGTGCAGGTTTTCAAAGGGACCAGGTCAATCCCCACCGATCTTCTCAACCGACGCGAGGGAACTGGACCGAAGACATATTGGGGAAACGATGTTTCTTTGACCATTCGTTCATCCTCACATTTCTTGGTCTCTTCCTAAAGCTTCCGGAGGTTAGCGAAATATTCCTCCGGTGGCTTGGCTTCGCGAATCCGGTAGAGAGCCGGAGCCTCGCTTATATGGGTCCGGTGCATTATTCCCACCACTTCCAAGACCGGATATTTGATGGCCTGTTTCAGGAGGTACGTCAACGGATGACTTCCACCCTTTGGCCGTCGTATACTAGACGAGCGCCAGCAGTGACCACCTCCTCCCCCTCCTTGACGCCGACTTTCTGCCATATGCTGGCCTCAAACGGGTTGGCGCCGGCCTGCCTGGTGCCCAGGGATGCCTGTTCTAGGATGTGGACCCACTGGCCGTCCGAGGCCCCTGTCCTCACTTCCCTTTCATGCACGATGTTGTCCCCGACGACGTAGACCAGGTTGGTCTCATCCCCTGGTATGACCGACTCCTTTGGCACCAGCAGGATCTTTTCTAGCTTTTCCGTCACCAGCCCCACCGTGGCAAACATGCCAGGCTTCAGGCGGCGGTCCCGGTTGTCAATAATAATCTCAGCCCTGGCCGTGCGGCTACCCTCGTCCAGGATAGGGCTGATGCTGGTGATCCTGCCCTTGAAAACAGCCAGTGGATAGGCCCCGACTCTGACCCGGGCCTCCTGCCCCACCCGGAAAGCCGACAGCATTGCCTCGTGCACGCCCATCTGGACCTTCACCACCTCCGTATCCACGATGGCAAGAAGCGGCTTCGTGCTGGTCCGATCGACAGCTACGGCGATATCCCCTGATTGACAGGACCGTTGTTCAACGATGCCGGCAATGGGCGATCTGATGGAGACCGACTCCCCATCGTTCCCTCGGACTACCACCAGGAGGTCGCCTTTTCTAACTTCATCTCCCTCTTTCACCCTGACCTCTTGAAGGTGACCGGTCACCCTGGAAAAAACCTCCACCCTCGTCCTGGGAACGATCGTGCCCGCTATGGAGAAGAGTTCTTCAAGGTTCCCCCGGACGGCCTTAGCCACTCCCACCGGGTAGGCACTCTCCTTTTCCAAGGGCTTGACCCGCACTTCCTCTCGCGCGCCCCGGAATTGGTATACCCGATACCCAATGAGGATCACCAAGAGTATCAAGGCTACTAAGGCTGCGATCAATTTCTTGCTGGCCGTAATACGCACCATTTTGCCTACCTCCCCGGCTGCTGGCGTGTCGGCCGTGCCTTTGCTCTCCGCCCGTCTGGCGATAAACTGACTGAAGATATCTCCCTTTTGCCCTTATATCATCCTTATCGCTGGATTAAGGTCTTTGAAACAAACCCAAGAGCCTTCTCATTGGGCTTTTCGCGCTACATTGGCTTAAGATCCTAATAGACCCCGATGTAATCCTTCCCAGTGTGGATCAAGGGTGCTCCAGGCTTCCACCCGGCAGGCGCAGCCATGCCCGGGTTGGCATCTACCTCCTGCATCGCCTTGATCTGGCGGATCATCTCCTCCACATTCCGTCCCACGGGCGGATACATGATCTCGACGGATCGCACGATCCCATTGGGATCAATGATAAAACGCCCTCGATGATTTACCCCCGATTCCTCTTGATAGACCCCGTAGGCCCTGGAGACCTCCCCGTTCTGGTCTGATGCCATGGGATATTGCACGTTTTTAATCGTCGGTGAGGTCTTCTTCCACATCCAGTGGGAGAAGATGGAATCAGTACTGATGACAATGACTTCCACATTCAGGGCTTTGAGTTCCCCGTATCGGGCTGCGACCGCAGCCAACTCAGTGGGTCAGACAAAGGTGAAGTCCCCGGGGTAGAAGCAGACCACCCGCCACTTTCCTTTGTAGTCCTCGAGGCTGATCGTCTTGATATCGTCTCCCACTACCGCTTCCAACTCAAAGTTCATGGCCCGTTCCAGAGGCCGGATGACCTTCTGCACGGGGGCCGCGGATGGGGCCGCCGCAGCCGGAGCAACCGCCTGTCCCGACGGGACCGCTCCGGGCTTCGCTCCGCAGCCCCCCTTCAGGGCGGCTGTCGCCAAAACCGGCATCGCCAGGAGCGACACCAGGCACAACAGGCTGATCCAGTGCATCTTCTTCAGCATTTTTTACCTCCTTTCATTGAAGACTGCAAGACAGGTTGGACAGAAAACTAACCCATTCCTTAATCCAGCGATAAAGAGTGATCCCAAAAATCCCCGACATGAATAAAAACTGGCGTTCATTATATTTACTTCCAATCTCGTCGCCCTTCACCATGTCAATAAACTCTCGGAACTGGCACTACCAGGAACTGGATGTTTTTTTTTCTACTTCCTGACCATTTTAGTCCCGCAGTTCGGGCAGCTCACCTGATAACAGGGTACGCCGCGCGCGTGAGAAAGGGTGGTTCCGCATTTCGGGCAGATACATTCCCCCACCGGACCTGCGCCGGCTCGGGTGCCGCCCATCCTTCCGGCCCGGCCGCGTCCCCGTCCCATCCCCCTCCCGGTTCCCGGGCCGCCACCCCCTGGGGGCCCTGTTCCATCGCCCCTGGGCATATTTCCCTCCTTTCAAAAAAGACCCTAAGCCGTAAGGCGCAAGTGGTGAGTTGTAGATACCAACCAATCACAATTTACTTTTTGGCTTCCAGTTTTTCGATTCGCTTGCTGATCTCCTCTAGCTGCTCCCTTAACTGCCTTGATTGCTCCTTCAAACTCTTTAGCTCTTCGCCAGGGGGGGTGGGGGCAGCCGGCGCTGGAGGGGAAGGAGGTTGGAATCCTCTTCCCATCCCCATCCCGCGCCCCATTCCTCTACCCATACCCATACCGCCACCCATGCCCATCCCGAAGTGGGCTTGAACAGTGGGACCCTGGGCAAAAGAAGAGAGCTGGCCTTTTTTATACTTCTCCACCACCTCCCGGACCCTCCCAGAAACCCCGATCATGACCTTGGTTCCAGCAGCCTGGAGGGTGGTGAAAGCATTGGGACCCACTTGCCCCGTGATTATCGCCTCGACCCCTTTGTTGGCCACAAACTGGGCGGATTGAATTCCGGCCCCTCCCGGAGCACTGAGGTTGGGATTTTCCACTGCCTCCAGCTCCAGAGATTCCGGGTCCACGAAGATGAAATACTGGCAGCGGCCGAAGCGAGGATCCATTTCCGAATCTAAACTGGGGCCTGTAGAGGTGATGCACACTTTCATGTCTCACCTCCGGGGGATTTATCCTTTTCCAATTCCTTTAAGCGGGTATCTATGGCTTCGAGTTCCTCGCGGATCATCCCGGCCTGATCCTTCAGGAGACGAATCTCCTCCTCAGGGGAGGAAGGTCCACCGCAGGGTCCCCCTCCAAAAGCCCAGGGTCCAGGAGGATATGGAGGCGGACCTGGGGCGTATCCAGCGGCTGGCCAGCCATAGCCCCCATAGGCCCAGCAGCGGGGCAATCCCCCTCTTCCAATTCCTACATAAGGCCAGGGCGGCGAAGAGCCCCTGAAACCGAAGCCCATGCCCCAGCCACGACCCATGCCCCGACCTCTTCCATATCCATATCCGTAATACATCTTCTTACCTCCTCTCTTTCACCACCACCTTCTCCTCATGGCCCTTCTGAAGCCATAAGGCTGGTAGGGAAAAGCCCTGAGTCCTATAGCATAAGGATTCCAGGGGCGCGTTCCGAATCCATAGGGCATCGCTCCCGAGTAGAAAGGTGAAAAGAATGGATACCCTGCCATGGGTGCTCTCCAACCCGCAAAATAGGGATTGCAACGCCCTCTACCTCCACCGGTCATCGGGCCCATTCCCATGGGTCCCGTTCCATCTAACGCTGGCATAACGGTACCTCCTTTTAAGTGCCTAAAGTTCAGATAGTTTTTTCTACCTGAATTTTTCGCTGAACCGGGAAACAGTCCCGGGACTCTTTTTTTTCGAGGCAACTTCTTTTTTCCTACGTTGATTCACAAACTTTAGGACTCGATCCGTGATTTCCTCAAAAGCTTTCGCGGCGGGCGAATCGGGTTCGGAGGCCACGAAGGGTTTCCCGCCGTCACAAGCTTTGACGATATCCGGGTCGAGGGGAATACGGCCCAGAAAGGGCACCTGGAGTTCTCTGGCCGCCTTTTCCCCGCCGCCCATTTTGAAGAGGTCAATATCTTTCCCACAATGCGGGCATTTGAATCCACTCATGTTCTCCACGATACCCATCACAGGCACATGAACCATCCGGCTGAAGACCACAGCCTTCCGGGAATCCAGCAAGGCAACCTCTTGCGGTGTGGTGACAATGATCGAACCATCTACCTGCCCGATCAGGTGGGCGATGGACAAAGGCTCATCCCCCGTTCCCGGCGGGAGGTCCACGATCAAGTAATCCAGGTCCCCCCATTCGACTTCAGCCAAAAACTGTTGCAAAATCCCGTGCTTCAAAGGCCCACGCCAAACCACCGGGGCATCGGCGTTCGGCAACATGAAAGCCATGGAAAGAACCTTCAGGTTCGGATACAAAAGCACGGGCAGCATGCCCTGAGGGGTTCCGATCAACTTTTCGTTATCGAGGCCCAGCATCTTGGGGATATTCGGCCCGTGCACATCGGCATCCAGGATTCCCACTTCGAATCCTCGGCGGGCAAGACTCACCGCCAGGTTGGCTGCCACCGTGCTCTTGCCCACTCCCCCTTTGCCGCTCATCACCATAAGCTTGTGCTCGATGTGGGAAAGGGTTTCTTTGAGCATGCGCTCCCGATGGGCCTGTTTTTCATCCTCGGAACAACTGGCCGACTGGCTGCAGGACGGGCAATCCTGGGAAGAATCGCATTTTTTCTTCTCTTCCATCGCTTCTCCTTATCTCTGAGGGTTTAATGTTCTTTCTTTGATGATAGACCGGCTGCCATTCAGGGGGAATCCCAACGAATGTTCCAGCCGCATCCACATCTTTTTTATCTCGCTGCTCACCATTCCGCCAGTGTATTCTATGACTGTGCTCTCGAAGATCATCGCTTTGGTGACGATGGGATCGAAGGGAATTTCCCCTATCACCGGGGCACCTTCCGCTTGGCAAAATTCTTTTATGTTCTCGGTATTGCCGGGGTTGATGTCCGCTTTATTGACGCATACCCAGGCCGGAACTCGAAAATGGCGGCATACCCCCAAAACCCTCTTAAGGTCGTGGATCCCGGAGAGAGATGGCTCAGTCACGATCAGGGCGGCATCTACTCCCCCCAGGGAAGCAATCACCGGGCAGCCGATCCCGGGAGGGCCATCGATGAGGATCAGGGGGTAGCCACCCTCGCCGGCGATTCTCTGAGCTTCTTTGCGGACCAGGGTAACCAGCTTTCCCGAATTTTCCTGGGCCACGCCGAGTTTGGCGTGAACCATCGGCCCATAGCGGGTTCTGGAGATAAACCATACCCCACTCTGTCCCTCCTTCATTGTGATTGCATCTCTGGGGCAGATATAAAAACACACCCCACAGCCCTCGCAGGAAATGGGGTCTACCTGCAAATCCCGGATGGCCCCAAACCGGCAGACCTCCGCGCATTTCTGACAGCCATCGCATTTTTCCAGGTCGACCGAGGCTACTTTCGAGGCAAAAAATGCCTCCCGGTGCTGGACCTGAGGCTTCAGGAGAAGATGAAGGTCCGCCGCATCCACATCGGCATCCACCAGGACCGCTCTTTCAGCCAGAGTGGCTAACGAAGCGAGGATGGTTGTCTTGCCGGTTCCGCCTTTTCCGCTGATGACTGTCATCTGTTTCATGACTTTTCCTCTTCGCAGCTGCCATCGCAGGAGTGCATCTGGAAGATAAACCCGTGCTGGGCTTTGAGCTGCTCGTATTCCTCCTCTGTCTTTACGATCCCTTCGCGAAACATCAGCTTCTTGAAAAAATAATCCCCGATGGCCTGCTGTAGGGCCTGGAGGCCCAGAAGAGAGCAATGCTGTTTTCTCTTCGGCAGTCCCCCGAGAGCTTGAATGATCTCGTCATCCCTAAGGGAAAGGGCCTCGTTTAAAGTCTTCCCGACGGCCAGTTCAGTCATTACGCTGGAAGTTGCGATGGCCCCGGCACACCCATGGATGAGAAACTTGACATCCAGCAGGCGGTCTTCTTTTTCGTCCACCCGGATGGTCACTTCGATGTAATCCCCGCAGGACGGGTCCCCAAAACTTCCCTGGCCATCCGGTTTTTCCAGCTGGCCCACGTTCCGGGGATTTCGGAAGTGTTCCAGGGTTTTTTCTGTGTAAAAAACTGGCTCATAGAGAGCAGACCCCTCACTTTTCTTTTGGTAAATTTCTCTCGAATCCATCTCTGCTCCGCTATTCATCCCCCTCCCCTTTGTCCCCTCCCACCGAGGGAGGGGAGTTAGAAGGCACGATCTTTTGAATCTTATGGAAAAGTTCCAGGAAAGAGGGCCGGTATTCCGGCAATTCGTCTACCACGATTCCTCCCCGGGAATAAACCTCGGCGATCCGGCGGTCATGAGGCAACTCGCCCAGAAGAGGGATGCCTTCTTTTTGACAATATTCTTTTACTCTTCCATCCCCGAGATCCGCCCGATTGACGAACACGCCCATGGGAATGTGTAGGGTCTTCACCATCTCCACGGCCAGTTCCAAATCGTTCAATCCAAATGGAGTATTCTCTGTGACCAAGAGACAAAAATCACTTCCCCGCACTCCCTCGATTACCGGGCAGGAGGTACCCGGAGAGCAGTCCAAGATTACTGTCCTGTGCCTTGCGATAAGCTCTTTTTCTTTGCGGATGATCGGGGTGGGCATGGGTTCGCCCACGTTCAAAATCCCCTGGACGAAAGAAAGACCGTTATAATTTCCTTCCTGAATACACCCAATTTGGCGAGAACTTTCCTGGATGGCCTCCACAGGGCAAAGCAGGCTGCACCCTCCGCACCCATGGCAGATTTCGGGAAAGACCAGAACCTGATCTTTGATGACGGCAATGGCGTTGAACTGGCAGATTTCCGCGCATTTCCCGCAATGGTTGCATTTCTCTTCATCCACCTTTGGAACCGGAAGGCTGACCGGGACAGTTCGTCTCCACTGGGGGGAGAGAAAAAGATGCAGGTTGGGCTCTTCCACATCACAGTCCACGAGCTGAACATTTTCCAGCGAGAACGCGAGATTCAGGGCCACTGTGGTTTTCCCCGTCCCTCCTTTTCCGCTGGCCACAGAAATAATCATTATGAGCGAGCTCCTTTTCCGGAAAAAAATGCCTGAAAATCCTCAAGTAAAGCTCTAAGGTTGGTGAAGATCAAAAGATGATTTGCTGCAACCTTACTGGGGTAATGCCAGATCGTTTGCCTGCAAAACGGTTCATCCGCCAGTTTCCTATACGACCACCCACAGGGGCGTACGCAGTTCGTCCGTGCCTCCATTGCACTCTTAGCTGATGGCCGCTCCCTGCGTGTCCACGGAAACCATGTAAAGAGACGTGCTGCCAGTCATGAAGAGCCGGTTCCGCTTGGTGCCGCCGAAGCAAACGTTGGAGCAGATCTCCGGCAGTGTGATCATGCCGATTCGGTCTCCGTTGGGCGCGAAGATGTGCACGCCATCGTAGCCATCACCGACCCAGCCTGCGCCGACCCAGATGTTGCCATCAATATCCGCCCGGATCCCATCGGCCAAGCCGGCTCTCCCTTTGTACTCCATCGAGGCGTACTGTCTGCCGTTCCTCAGACGCTTGTCATCCACCACATCCCAGACCTTGATATTCTTGGGAGCCTGCGGATAGTGGCTTGCCCCGGTGTCGGCGACATAGAGCTTTTTGTAGTCGGGAGAAAAGCACAAACCATTGGGCTTGTAGCTCTCATCCGTCACCTTCTCGACCTGCCCGGTCTGGGCATCGATTCGGTAGACGGCTTCCTTCTGGACGGGTTGCACGGAGCCAGTTTTGACCAAGTTGCCCTCGTAGTTCCCTAAGCCGCCATATCCTGGGTCGGTGAACCAGATGGCGCCATCAGGATGGACGACCACGTCGTTGGGGGCGTTCAATTCTTTCCCCCCATACGAGGCGGCCAGCACGGTGATGGTGCCGTTATACTCGTAACGCACCACACGCCGGGTGCCGTGCTCGCAGGAAATCTCCCGTCCCTGATAGTCAAAGGTATTGCCGTTGCTGTAGTTAGACGGAAACCTAAACTGCCGGGAGACGTAGCCGTCCTCTTCCAGCCATCGGAGCTGCTCTTGTCTGGGTATATCGCTCCAGACCAAATATCGGCCGACACCGTTCCAGGCCGGGCCTTCCGCCCAAAGCATACCGTGGTATAGCCTCAGGATACTTGTAGTACCGACCTTGTATTTCCCGAAGCGGGGATCGAGCACGAGGACGTCCGGATCAGGGTAGCGCATGGGTGGCGCATCCGGGTTGAAATTACGGGCAAAGGCCTCCGACGCCATGCCGGTGATGGCAGCCAGGATGGAGGCGTTCTTCAGGAAAGATCGTCGAGTAATCAATCTTTCATCCTGTTGTTCCATTGCCTCTTCCTTGTTCATAAACATACCCTCCTTTTCTTATGAGCATTACCCCAGCAAGGTTGCGAAAATTTTTCGAAAAGAACTTTTCGCTATATTCAATATCGCCTGGAAAAGATACAAAATTATTCAACTCGGGATGGTTGGCGCATTATGCTGCTATATAGTTTTTTTATATCACTCATGCCCATGGCCGCAACTATCTGGGTGGTCATGGTGGCAGGCTCCAGCCCCGCGGAGTTCCCCCCGGAGATATGCGTCCAGTACATCTTTGATCTTGCCGAAGGCTCCCGTCACCGCTTCGATCCCGAATTCATCGAAGAACTGGATGGCCCGGGGGCCCATTCCCCCCGCAATCATCACGTTCACTTGCTGCGAATGGATGAATTCCGGAACTTTGCCCGGGACATGATTGTCCAAGTAAGGGTTATCGACGACCTGCCAGGATTTCACTTCATTATTCCCCTCGACATCCAGGAAGGTGTAGTATGAACATCTGCCGAAATGCATACTGACTTCTCCATCCAGTCCCAACTTGTCTTCAGTGGCAAAAGCGATACGCATATATCCTCCTCTTCTTCTTATTCTTCGGCGATCCTTCGCCGGTAAAATCTTCTTGTCCAGCGGTGGCCTCTGCGACTGCATCCCGGGTACATGGTCGCGCCGGATTGAAGAGTCCCCTTTAAAAAAGCATCCAAAGCCTCTTGCGCTTCCCCGGCGATCCAGGAGATGACCTGAATGCGATGCTGCAACAGCATATTCTCTGAGTCCCCGTCAATTCCCCCGCAAATCACGGTTTGAACTTGAAGCTCCCTGAGCCTTTCCACCCGCTGCCAGGGGCTCCAAGGAGTCAGGGAAAGTTCCTCGCGCTCGACGATCTTCCCATTTTCCAGCGTGAATAAAATGAGGCCGGGAGCAAAATCGAACCGGGGTGAAACCCGGTGTCCAAAGACCGGGATGGCCACTTTCATGAGTCCCTCAACCTCCCATCCAGCAAGGGACGTGCCATATCTTTTCTTTTCAAAAATTGTGAATCCTTTTCATGAGTTCAAAAAGAGAAGGAAAAAAAGAGCGGGTAGTCCATTCTTTCAGTTAATTTCATAATTGAAATAATTAGATGAAACGTTTTTCATTTTTGAAATTATTTCCCTTAAAAAATATTGACGGTCGGCAACGGTGTGGGCTATACTAAAAATAATCCATCCTTTTTTGAGGGGGAAATGAAAAAAGAGAATTTGGGTCCTAAACCGTCCCGGAAACGGCCCGATCAGAAGGCAGAAGGGTTCCAGTTGCCGACGATTTTGGAGAGTATTGCCGACGGGGTATTCACCATCGATCGGGACTGGCGGGTCTCTTCATTCAACCGGGCGGCAGAACGGATTACCGGGATTTCCCGCAAGAGAGCCATTGGGCAGAAGTGTTTTGATATCTTCCATGCCAGTATCTGTCAGACGAACTGCGCCATGAAGCGCACGCTGGAAACCGGAAAAGAGATCATCAATCTCCCCGTGGACATTCTCAACAACCGGGGTGAAACCCTTCCGATTAGCATCAGCACTGCAGTTCTGCGCGATCGGAGGGGAAGAATCATCGGGGGGGCGGAGACCTTTCGAGACCTTTCAGCCATCGAGGCGCTCCGTCGCGAGCTTTCCCAGCGATATGCGAAGGGGGATATTGTCAGCAAAAATGAAGGCCTGCAAAGGATTCTTTCCCTGCTGCCGAGTATTGCCGAAAGCGACAGCACGGTGCTCATTCAGGGACCCAGCGGGTCGGGAAAGGAACTGCTGGCCCGGGCCGTTCATTCTTTCAGCCTACGCAAGAACGGTCCGTACGTGGTCGTAAGCTGTGCCGCGCTTCCGGATACGCTCCTGGAATCCGAGCTTTTTGGCTACGTGAAAGGCGCTTTTACGGATGCCAAAAAAGACAAACCCGGGCGGGTGGCTCTGGCCGAAAAAGGCACTCTATTCCTGGACGAGATCGGGGACATCTCTCCGGCCTTGCAGGTCAAACTATTGCGCTTCCTCCAGGAAAAGGAGTACGAACCGCTGGGTTCTACAAGGCCTATGAAAGCTGATGTGCGCGTCGTGGCAGCTACGAACAGGAACCTCTCCCGCCTGATAAGTGAGGGGCTCTTCCGGGAAGATCTCTATTACCGTTTGAACGTGGTCAAAATCGAGCTTCCTCCGCTGAGGGAACGCCGGGAAGACATCCCCCTCCTAGTGGAACATTTCCTGCAACGTTTCAATCTGAAGATGAACAAAAGAATATCTTCCGTATCCCCCGAGATCATGGACCTGCTCATGCGCTACGATTTTCCCGGAAACATTCGGGAATTGGAGAATGCCATCGAGCATGCCTTCGTCATCTGCCGTGAATCCCGGATCAAATTGGAGCATATGCCGGCCGAACTGATCGAAAAGGCAAAGGGGCGAGCCGGTTCAGCTGATTTTCCCAAGGATCCGTTGAAGATGGCAGAATCTCAGGCCATCCTCCGGGTTCTGGAAAAGCATGGGGGAAGCCGGAAAAAAGCAGCTGAAGAATTGGGGATTTCCGCGGTGACGTTGTGGCGAAAACTAAAATTCTTGGAACTAAAAAGTGGGAATAAAGGGGCTTAAGGTTTACCGCCAGAGTGAATTTGGCCTAACCTTTCGAAAAAAAATCGGTCGGAAGGTTAGTCATTAAAGGGGAAAATTTTCTGCACATATCCTGAAAACTTTATCTATCAATTCTCGTCAGGCAGTACAAACCCGTTAAATCCCGGAAAATTTTACCTTTTACCTTTCTTCCTTCTCCCATAGGGGAGCTGGGATGGGCGAGTTGAATCGAATGGAAGAAAAAATCACCTAAAATATATGGTTTATTCGGTCAAAATCCGCATTTAATAATTTCTCCCGGCTAAGATAAACGAATTTAATTCCAAAAAATTTACCCTGTTGCCTTATGCCTCACTCTAAGGGAGAGAGGGTTGAAGCGACGGGGCAAAAGCAGGAGGAAGGGCTGTAATGAGTAAGATCAGTGCTGAACAACGAGCGTTTCTGGAAGAAAAATTCGGCAGTCGGGTGACTTTCCACAAGACGGAGCGTAAATTGTATGGGCACGACATAGCAGCCATGCCAGGGCTGTTCAGACCCCTAATTGGGGAAACCATACCCGAGGCGGTCGTTCAGCCCGAATCGGAGGCCGAGCTTAGCGAAGTGGTCCAATGGGCAGCGGAGAAGAATATCCCTCTCACCCCCCGCGGGAAAGCAAGTTCCGGCTACGGTGGAGCCGTCCCCCTAAAAAAAGGTCTCGTAGTCGATTTTTACCGGATGAAAAAGATTATTCACATCGACCCGGACGCGAAAACTGCTCGGGTGGAATCTGGAGTTGTGTGGGAGAAACTGGATAAAGAACTGGGGCGACATGGCCTGACCTTGCGGCTCTACCCGACCAGTTATCCGTCCTCGACCGCTGGCGGGTGGCTGGCCCAGGGAGGGGCCGGAATCGGTTCTTACGAAGCCGGCTGGTTTCGAGAAAATGTTCTCAGTGCGCGGGCCGTCTTACCGACGGGGGAAGTGCGAGAGTTCAGCGGCAGCGACCTGGACCTGATCGCCGATGCCGAAGGCACGACCGGCTTCATCACCCAGGTAACCCTCAAGGTTCAACCTCTGGAAGAGCTCGATGTAGTCTCGATTGGCTGTCCCAATCCTCACGACCTGCAACTCCTCATCGAAACCATCATCGCCAGAGACTTGCCCATCTGGTCTCTGATGTTCATCAACCCTCGCATGGCAGAATTGAAGAACCGGGCACCGCTGATGGAACACAACGGACATCCCGTCGAGGAACGAGTCCTGCTCCCGGCAGCCTATATCATGACTTTGGCCTTCCGCAGGAGAGACCGTGATGCGTTTATGGGGAAACTGACGGAAATTCTGAAATTGTGCGAGGCCGAAGTTCTTAGCCAGAAGATTTCAGAGCATGAATGGAAGAACCGTTTCAAATTGATGGTGGTCAAGCGCCTGGGGCCATCCTTGGTGCCCGCCGAAGTGGTCATCCCCTTGAAAGGGCTGGGTGATGTGATGGCGGAGATTGAGCGCAAGATCGACCAGCCTCTGGTCAAAGAAGGCCTGGTTATTCGGAACGGCCGGGGCGGAGAGCCGGAAGTAGTTATCCTGGGGTTCATCCCGAGTGATCAGCGCAAGTTCAGCTACAATTTTGTCTTCGGCCTGGTGCTGACCCTGATGAAGATTGCCAAGAAATCTGGAGGGCGCGCCTACAGCACAGGCATGTACTTCACCCGCAAGGTTACTGAAATCCTGGGCGACAGTCGCGTCGCCAAACTAAAATCTTTCAAAAAGCAGGTTGACCCCAAGGGCATCCTGAACCCGGGAAAAGTCATTGGCAACAGCTTAGTGAGCACAGCCCTTACCCTGGCCAGTGTCTTTGAGCCTCTGGTTCGCCCCCTGGGTAACTCCGTTATCATGAAGGTGGGTGAACGGCCTGCCGGTCCGTTGCGGGACATCCCACCCGATGTCGCCTGGTATGCTTATAGCTGTTCACAGTGTGGCTACTGCATTGACGAATGCGACCAGTTCTACGGCCGGGGCTGGGAAAGCCAGAGCCCCCGGGGCAAATGGTACTGGCTGCGCGAATACATGGAAGGCCGGGAGAAATGGGACCAATCGATGGTGGACACTTTTCTGGTCTGCACCACCTGTGAATTGTGCAACCTGCGCTGCTCAGCCGCCTTGCCCATCGAATCTTCCTGGATGAAGCTCCGCGGAGAGCTGGTTGATAAAGAGAAGAAAATGACGTTCCCGCCCTTTGAAATGATGAGCGCAGCTCTGCAGGCGGAAGGGGACATCTGGGCTGGTTATCGTAGAGATCGCGCGGCCTGGTTCCCGAAAGACCTTAGAGCCAAACATGGGCCGGAGCACAAATCCAAGAACATTTATTTTGCCGGCTGCACGGCCAGTTACGTTGAACAAGACATCGCGATGGCCAGTGTACGCCTGCTGGACGCTGCCGGAGTGGATTTCAGTTACCTGGGAACAAAGGAAAATTGTTGCGCCACACCCGTGCTGGTCGCTGGCAAGTGGGATGTTTTCGTGGAGACCATGAAGAAGAACATCCAGGCAGTCAAGGAAGCCGGTGCCGATACGGTGATCTGCTCCTGCCCGGCCTGCGATATGATGTGGCGGCAGGTTTACCCGCAGTGGGCAAAGAAGCTGGGCATCGAGTACGGGATTACTCCCAGACACTATACCGAGGTCATCTCGGAGAAGATCAAGGCGGGTGAGTTTAAATTTCCCGCAAACGGCGGGAAGCCTGAAACGGTTACCTGGCACGATTCCTGTCACATCGGCCGGGCTTCCGGGGTCTTTGAGCCGCCCCGCGACGTGATCAAGGCGATTCCCAATGTCAATTTTGTGGAGATGAGTCACAACCGGGAGGAGGCCCATTGCTGCGGCTCGGTACTGACCCTGATCAAAGAGCCACCGGTGGCGGCCGAGATCGGCAAGACTCGCCTGGAGGAGGCCGTGGCCATGGGGGCTGAGAAAGTGTTGGCGCTATGCCCCTGCTGCCAGTTCCAGCTCCGGATCAGCGCCCGAAAGAAAAATGTCCCCGTGGAAGTGGTGGACCTGGCCCGGTTCGCGTCCTCTAAACTGGGGTTTGATTTTCCGGACCCGCATCCGGAGGTACAGGCTCAGTGGGCGGTCTTTGAGGCGATGATCGACCTGATGACTCCAAAAGGTTTTGCCGACCTGATGGGTACTATGTGGCCCGAATTGATTGATGCCATGCCTTTCGGAATGGGCAAGATGATGCGCTTCATGGGAAAAATTCCAGGTGCGCTGGATATGATGAAACCCATGTTCCCGATCCTCTTCCCCAGGCTGCTGCCGATGATGATGCCCAAGGTCATGTCCACGATGTTGGAAAGAGTGGCGGAGCGGATTCCGATGCCGGATTACATGCGCGAGCAGATGCCGGCCCTGATGCCAAAAGTGATGGCAAACCTGATGCCGCACATGATCGGCCAGGTGGTCCCTCTGGTTACCCAGCCGATGATTGATTACCTGAGGGAAAAATGTCCGAAAGACAGACTATAATTTGAATAGGCCAGAATGGATGAGGCTTGAAAAAGCAACTTCTCGGGGGAGGAGACCAGATGCGAGCGATCTGGCCGTCTCGAGGAACGGCTTTTATCAAGGAAGTTTCAATTGCGGATAGAATGCTACGGCGCCTCTCGAAAACAAGAGGGTCATAATACCAACGAGGATGCCTTCTTAATAGGACGCGCAAGCATTCCCTTCGCTGCGCTCTGCGATGGTACGGGAAACGCAGAAAAGGTGGCTAAAAAGGTACTCACACTCTTCCAACGCATGTTCGACGATGCGAGGTTAGATCCGGCGAATTGGGATAAGTTCATTAATGATGATACCTGGGCAAAATGGGTCCATTTGCTGGATTTGTTTTTGCTGGACTGCGGAGAAAGCAGCTTTATCGGGGTGGCGGCCATTGGGAACCTTGTCGTGGGTGCTTATGTGGGTGATTCGCGAGGCTACCTCATCGACAGCGAGGGAGGATGCCGTCTGATCACAGCCGCCGAAAACAAGTTTCGTTTAGGAAGTGGCCTGGCGCTGGCAGCGCCGATAAATGTGACTCTTAAGCCACGGGATGTGTTCTTGCTCTTGAGTGACGGCGCTTGGATTCCCCTTAGCCTCTATCTTATCCAGAGGGCCGTCGTCAATTCGATGATCAAACACTTTTCTGAGGTTCCCCATGCGGTCCTCGATGCAGCCGGACGCACAGGCCGGGCAGACGACATGACGGCAGTTGCCTTGAGGATGACAGAGAAATAGAGAGTTCAGAGAATAGATTATGACGTTAACTTTTTTCTCTGGTTGAGTATTCTTTTATCGAATTTAGGACCCAGACTCCGTGATTCAAATAGAATCGTAGGGATCGGGAATTCGTTTGTTTGGAACCCCATTTCTAAAAAAAAGGAATGGGGTTTTCTTTATCCTTCCCAAAATTCCTTGGGCTCTGTGGAAGCCTCTTCAGCAAATTTGGTCGTTTATACCAAAATGGGAAGAATTTGGGAAAAAGGTGAAATTCTCTTCTATTTTCCCCCGGGAGGCTTCGCAAGAAATTTTCTAAAAATTAATAAGATTCAATTGTTACGAATTTATAATAATTTGGCTCATTTTTTGCCTTTATTGTAATCGTGATTTTGACCAGGAGCAAGGTATCGCTTTCGCTGCTGATTTTCTAGTCGGCAAGAGAGATAGAGAGTGCTCAAATACGGGAAGCGTATTTGGAACATGAAAACGCTTGGGGAAAGCGGGTCTCCGATTTAGAAAGATAGAAAAAGTAGGTGATTATGAAACTGGTGAAAGCGCTGATGGCGATTCTGATAACGGCTTCTTTGGTTTCCGCCTTTTGGCTGAATTACCATGCGAACATACGGCAAAAAACAAAGGATATGAATGAGGAAATCTATGCTCTGCAGACGGAGAAATACGAACAGCGAAAGGAGATTGCGCAGTACCACCGCCAGGAAACCGAACTCTTGCGGGAAATCGCCCGGTTGAAAAGTTCCTTAGAAAAGAAAAGTACCGTCCCAGTCAAGGGCGGGGTTACTCATTGACGGATGAGCGAAAGCGCCGCCCTTTGACGCGCCGAAGTCGATTATTTTTTTCTTATTTTTCTTTCCCTTTGTACAAATATGATCAGATCTTTATTCTCCTATTTCCCTGAAAATATAGAAAGATCAGTAAATTCAAAATGTTAAATTATTTAACCGCTTACATTTCTTTTGGGCACAAGATTTGCTCTTATAGTAATGCCCCAGTAGGATAAGCCGGCCAAAAATATCCTTTTGAGAGAATGAAGATGGCTCAAAGAAGATCAATCCTGATCGTGGATGATGAATTAGGTGTCAGAGAATCGCTGCGGATGATCCTCAAACCAAGATATGAGGTGCATACGGCGGCAGATGGAAAAGAGGCGCTCCAGTGTATCCAAAAGGACAAAATTGATCTTGTCACTCTCGATCTGAAGATGCCCGGTCTTTCCGGGATTGATGTCCTGCGGGAGATCAAAAAAAGGAATGCCGACATCGAGGTCGTGGTTATTACAGCATACGGAAATCCGCAAAATCTGCTGGAAGCCACCCGCTATGGGGCAGGGGACTTCATCAACAAGCCCTTCAACCCTCGGGATCTCATCGATTCGGTAAACAAATCTCTTGAGCGGCGGAGTCATACCTTAAAACTCAAAAATTTTGCCCGCTACAACTCATTGGTTAAAAGATATTAAAATACCCTGATCCGCCTATTTGAAAGCCAACCGAACCACCAGGAGAAAAATGCCTAATCCCCCTTTCCCCATCTACAAGAGGTAAATAGCCCATCTTGGAAAAGGCCTATTCGGTGTCGGAAAATGATTTATTCAGAACAAACCTTTTCCGAACTTAGTTGGGCAGGAATAAGCGGGTCATCGAAAGAAGAAAAAATTCCTTTAAATTGCCATTGCCTCCCACCCTATCTTCTCCGGATCCCTAACCGTAACTCAGATTTTTAATCCTCTTCCTGGGAAAGGTTTCTCCAGCCAGAGGATTGGAATAAATTGCCCTCTCAAGGTTCCCTTTTTCCGCTCTCCTTGAGAAAAAAACAGGTTCGAATAGCGGGAATATATTGCCAAGATTCTCCGGAGGCCCGTTGAAAAGTTTGCCATTGCTAATTTTCCCTTGGAACTGTGAGTGGTTTTTTGGTAGACTCCTTTCAGTCAAAAACCCTGAAAACTTGGCAACTTCCAGCGTGCCTCGTTCTCCCTTTATCTTCATGGAGGCGCTAAGATATGCCAAATTAATGAAACCCCAATGACCTATGACTCGCCCTTAGGAGGTTACCATGAAGACAATACTTACTTTGTCCGTTTTTTATTTTGTTATAATCTTGGCTTCGTGCTCGTCAAAGCCAGAGCACTTGATAATTGGGAAATGGCAAGAAATGGGTAGCAACAATACCATTGAATTCTTCAGGGATGGAACAGTAAAAATTACTGGACCTACAGGATTCATTAAAAAGTCGGGCACCGGTACCTTCATATTTGTTGAGGATGGCCGCTTGAGGCTCGAAGGGGAGCTTGGGATAGAGGTTAGAATTTTGGTATCTAAGGATGAGCTTATTTTAACTGATCCGGAAGGGAAGATCTGGAAGTATCGAAGGGGAAAATGGTTTGAATAATTTAGGGCTTAGCCCAGATGTCCTTGGGATCCCGCGAAAGGTTTTTTTCAAGGGGGTGATTTTATTTTATAGATAATCAGGAAAATCTCGTATAGCACGATTCCCATATAGATTGAACTTATCGTCACAATAATGGTTTTAATCGGCTTGAACTTAATGTGAATACATAATAAGACTAAACAGATAGAAACGATGGCGAATTTCCAAACCCAAAATCTTTCTCCGTAGAGTCCGATGGCAGAGCGAACGAGGGGATTGAGTTCCCAGGCGCCGTAATCAAGAATCATCATGGTACATAGTGCATCCAGGATGTTCAAAACCAGAATTAAAAGCAGCAGGCAGAATAAACCCGGACCATACCAGTCTATATACCCCCCCCTCTGCTGATCCATTTTTCTTCGGAGTGTTCTTCTTTGCCCCCAAAAAGAATATCGGCTCAGGCCGGGTGTGGGTTGTTTTCGACGATCCTTCAGCTTCCGCCTATCAAAATTTTCCAAAACGAACTCGCCAAAATTAGAAAGTTAGACCTGGATTAATTTACGAATTACTCTAATCTTATCGGAAGAGATGAACAGAAACTGTATCCCCATCATTCGTTCCGCCTTAATCATACGGTTTGAATTTTCGGTCTTAGGCAAGACCTGATAACGCAAGAAGGCCTATCGGTCATAGGCGCCGGCAACGAAGCCGATTCAGGCCATTCCTTTTGAGAACCTGATAAACTCCTGCGGAAGAGACCTCCCAACCAGGATATCGCTTCAGGAACCAAGAGATCGGCAGCTGGTCCAGATGCTACGTTTTCCTGAGAAAGGGAATCTTCTCTTCATTAACCCCGGATCTCCTTCGGTTTTTCCAAAATTGAAGGCAAAATCCCTTCGGTAGAAAAAAAAACTACAAAAAAAGCTTGACAAGAAGTTGGCGGTACGTTATAAGAATGCTTAATAAGGAAATTTTTATGTTTTATCAGCAAAAATCACAGACCGTAGTACTCTCTCAGATTATCCTTCTGGGCATTATCGAGGGCATTATTATCTCCCCCTCTCCGCCCGGCGCCTAAGGAGATTCTGAGAAACGATAGAACTCAAAGGCCATGGGCGGAAAACCCATGGCCTTTTTATTTGGCCATGATGAACCGTTCTTCATGGCCTTTTTTTGATCGCTGATCCCGGATCAGAAAATCGTTCCGGGAGGGAGGGAAACCAACTGAAAAGGGAAGAGGAAATGGAACGCCAGAAAGTGCAGAAATTAAAATTGGCCGGCGCAATCGCATCGAGGCCATCCTGGCCAAATCCCAAATCCCAGGGATCGCGGGGGTAGACGATGGAAAAAACGGGTGCTGAAATTCTGTTTGAAAGTCTGAAGCAGGAGGGTGTGGATACCATCTTCGGATATCCCGGGGGTGCGGTCTTAAATATTTATGACACCCTGGTAAATTATTCCGAAGAGATCCGTCATTTTCTCGTCCGCCACGAGCAGGGAGCGGTTCATATGGCGGATGGGTATGCAAGAGCTACGGGCAAAGTGGGAGTTTGCCTCGTAACCTCCGGACCCGGAGTCACCAACACGGTCACCGGCCTGGCCACGGCCTACATGGATTCCATCCCCTTGGTCGTTATCTCCGGCCAGGTTCCTACCCTTCTCATCGGCAACGATGCCTTCCAGGAAGCCGATACGGTGGGAATCACCCGTCCCTGCACCAAGCACAACTACCTGGTCAAGGATGTAAAAAAGCTGGCTACCACTATTAAGCAGGCCTTTCACATCGCTCGCACGGGAAGGCCAGGGCCCGTTGTGGTCGATCTTCCCAAGGATGTCATTGCCGCCAGCGCGGAATTCAGCTATCCGTCAAAAATCAAATTGCGCGGCTACGACCCCACTTACCAAGGGCATGCCGGGCAAATCAAACGGGCTGTTAAACTCCTCACCAAAGCCCAGAAGCCCGTGATCTATGCCGGGGGTGGCGTGATCATTTCCAACGCCCATAAAGAACTCCTCGCTTTGGCCCAAAGGTTATCTATCCCGGTCACCAACACCCTCATGGGCCTGGGTGGCTTCCCCGGAAATCATCCTCTCTTCCTGGGGATGCTGGGCATGCACGGCACCTTTAAAGCCAACATGGCGATTACCCACTGCGAAGTCCTCTTAGCCGTGGGCGCCCGGTTTGATGATCGCGTCACCGGAAAAATGGAGTCTTTTTCACCCCATTCGCAGAAGATCCACATCGATATTGACCCCACTTCGATCTCCAAAAGCGTACCCGCCCACATTCCCATCGTGGGAGACGTGAAAACCGTTCTCCAATCGATGCTCGAAGACCTGGAGCAAGAACCGGCTCACGACTGGGTCAAAATGCATGGACCCTGGATCAAGCAGATCGGGGAGTGGGAACAGATGTCCCCCCTCAATTATAAAACGGCCGGGCAGTGCCTGAAACCCCAATTCGTGATTCAGAAAATCCAGCAGGTTACAGACGAACTTTTCAACGGCGATGTTATCATTACCACGGAAGTCGGCCAAAACCAGATGTGGACGGCCCAATTCTTTAGCTTCAAAAAGCCTC
Source organism: uncultured delta proteobacterium (assembly GCA_963760605.1). GTDB lineage: Bacteria > Desulfobacterota > SM23-61 > SM23-61 > SM23-61 > CAVXFA01. The sequence continues at coordinate 30,661 of CAVXFA010000031.1, forward strand.
GCACCCTTCTGACTTCCGGGGGGCTGGGAACCATGGGGTTTGGCTTTCCGGCAGCCATCGGAGCCCAGGTCGCCTTTCCGGATAAAACGGTGATCGACATTGCGGGAGATGGAAGCTTCCAGATGAACATTCAGGAGATGGCCACGGCCGTGCAGTACAACCTTCCGGTCAAGGTCGCTATCCTGAACAACCAGTGTCTGGGAATGGTTCGCCAATGGCAGCAGCTTTTCTGCGACCGCCGTTATTCCCAGACCATTTTCGAAGCGGGTCCAGATTTCGTCAAATTAGCCGAAGCTTATGGAGCTGTCGGATTACGGGCAACCAAGGTAGATGAGGTGGAGCCCGTCATCCGCGAAGCCCTCTCCATCCGCAAACCGGTAATCATGGATTTCTGGGTGGACCGTAACGAGTGCGTCTACCCGATGGTACCACCAGGGGCGGCTTTAAGTGAAATGTTACTGGTGTAGGGAAGCCCATAAAACACAACATCTCGGTATTAGTGGATAAAGGGGTTGACCTCACCCACTCAGATTAGGTCTACTCGCTAATGGCCGGGGTGGCATAAGAACCTCATCGCGCGGATAGAGGAAGACCGGGATGATAAGCCACTTTTTCAGCCACTTGATCCCAAGAAGGGCATCAGATCAAAATCTTCGGGTAGGAGGAATCGGAGATAGGCTCTATTCCTGGGTTTTCAGAAATGCCAGCATAGATATTGTTGATAACTAAAGATTTTCCGAGTCTAAATGCCCGAAACCCAATCCCAGAGCGGGCTTATCCATAACATATCAATATTATTTACTTTTTAGTGCACCAAAAGTAGGCAAAAGGCTAAAAGCCCTTAAATTAGTTTATATTATTTGCCTGATCCCGAAATCTTTCCACATCTTTTCCACAGAGTTCTGTGGAAAAATCAATGTCGGGGCAGCGCAATCTTCTGCCATCTCTCTTCAATCCTATTGATCTAAGCAAGGGCCCTAAAGCACGGGGGGTGGGTTCCGGGCGAGAGGTATGAAAGCTCGGAAGATTTTAGGTCGGAACTAGGTCCCGTTTCCCCGTATTTGGTTGATCAGCGCCTATAGTGGGGGACCTAAATGGAAACCAGCTAAAACAAAGGGTTGCAGACCCCGCTCGGCCTAAAGAGGGAGCCCCGCCTAATTTCGGCAAGAGCGGGGGCCTTGCGCCGAGAACGGCTTGATCTCCGAGTTTCATTATAAATTCACACCCAAACCTCCAAAGACCAAAGTCTCACCCATGTCTGTTTACTTCGCACATGTCCCAGAATATCGACTTGGCAAAGTGCCACACATAGAAGTGGTCATTTTGTTTCCCCCCATCCACCTCACTTGACGGGTGGAATATAAGGGATATATTGTGCAAAAAGCCAGGAGAGGAATAAGACGATCGGGATATGAATGATCATTTGGAGGACGGAATATCCCGCGAGGTCACGAGCTTTCATGTGCAGAATACCCAGGAGTGGTAACATCCAGAAGGGATTCAGGAGGTTGGGCAGGGCCTCGGCGGCGTTATAGATCTGCACCACCCATCCTAGGTTTATCTGATGCTGAATAGCAGCCTGGAGGACATAGGGCGCCTCAATAACCCATTTACTTCCGCCGGAGGGAATAAATACCCCCAGAATGGCCGAATAGAGTGCAACAAGTACAGGGTAGGTACCTTTGGTTGTTATGGATACAAAGAGATTCGCCAGCCATTTCGAAATTCCCGTCCCAACAATCATCCCGAAAATAACTGCATAAAAAGGAAACTGAATCAATACTCCTCCAGTAGCAGGTACAGACTGGGCCACAGCACGGAGGAATCGTCTGGGTCTCCAATGGAGCAGCAACCCTACAGTAATGAACATTAGGTTATAGGTGTTAAGGTCAAGGGCAGCAAGGGCCCCCTGTGGCGAAGTCCGAAATACATCCACTAAGTACCATCCAAGAAGGCCGACAATGAGGAGGGTAAGCAGAGGGCTGTATTCCAGCCATTCGCCCGGTTTTTGCCTGGGTTCCATTCCCATGTTAACGGCTTCAAATTTTACGCCAAAGGTTTCAACCGTTTTGGCGTGCTCGGGCGACGGAGCTGACCAATAGGCGATAATCACAGATGCAACAATTAATACGAGGATCGTCCAAAAGTTTGGCCCTATCACGAGCGTCTGAGAAAGAGGAATGAGTCCGCTGATTTCATAAAGTTTCGGAGGAATGGATCCCTTGGTCGCCATCATTAATGCTGCTGAAGAGGAAAAACCGAGGGCCCAGACAGCGCCCAGACCCAGATAAGCAGCCGCGCCAATCGCCCGATAATCTATTCCCTTAACTCGCTGAACTAATTCACGGACAAGAAGGCCGCTAAAGATCAGACTGAATCCCCAGGAGATCAGCGAGGTGCCCATCGAAAAAACGGCCACATAGGCTATCGCTCCTCTTGCTGTCTTGGGGACTTCAGCGAGACGCTGAATCACCCCATATACCGCAGGGGTGGCAGCGACGACATATCCTCCAATGATGATCATCGCCATTTGCATTGTGAAGGGAATTAACACCCAGAAGGCCCTACCCCCCTCGATGGCTAGTTTGGTCGGTCTCTCACCCAGCAGGAGCCCGACGCCAAACACAATGATAATCCCCAGCAGCGCAAATATTAATGCATCGGGAAACCATTTTTCAGTCCACTCCGCGAGGGCAAGACCGAATCGAGCAAGCCCGGCCTCCTTGGGGGCTGCCTTCATTATTTTTTCATGCTCCTCCATCGTCCATCCTCCTTTGCGGTTCTATGAATTTAGGATTGTGCTGGTGAATTTTTCCTGGTGAGGATCATTTACATATTATAAAAACCCACACTATCTTCTCTCAACAGGGCGAACCCTTTCATCTCCATCACCTCTTTTAAAAACTGCCACGTAATAAGAAATCTGGTGTCGGTTGAGGGAAGCCGGGGAAATTGGCTACCTTTTCTCGTGCCCTCCAGAAGGAGGGAGGATGGGTTGGAATGTTTTTATGAGCGAGCGAAACTTGATATCTGCGATGATAGCAAGACTGATCATCTTGTCAATAAGATTTTGCCTTACCCTCTTGTCAAATTCTCTACTGGGATCGAAAGGAAAGGTCAACGGGTTTTTCATCAAAAAAAATAAGATCGAATCGCATCCATAAACAAATAAATCATGACAGCTGATAGCCATTAACCGCTGCGATCAGGGGTTTTTGGAGGTGCAGGCAGGAAGATATTTTTATTAAATCTTCTGCACTTTGATGAATATGGGTAAACCATCTGAGGCGTTCGCTTCATCAGAACTCCGCTGCTTCTTTATCGTAGTACGCTCTCGCTATTTCGGTACACCCATAAACAAGTTGGGAAGGAAAAGAACAATGCCGGGCAAATAGGTGACCATCATGAGGACCAAAAGGATCGTGAGCAGAAAAGGGAGTACTTCCTTGACCACCTCACTCACCGGAACTTTGGTGATTCCGGAGACCGTAAATAAGAGAATTCCATAAGGAGGCGTGAGCCCACCGATCATGAGGTTGATGATCAGGATCAATCCAAAGTGGGTTAAGTCAATCCCGAATTTAATCATGATCGGCGTTAAAATGGGGATGAGCATCACCATAATGGGAATGCTATCCATGAAGGTTCCCAGGATCAAAAGGAAGACATTCACAAGCATTAAAAAGACGACCGGATTTGAAGTGACCGAAACCACCCATTCCATAACGATCTGGGGCATCCTCTCCCAGACGATAATCCAGCCAAAAGGGGTGGCCGCAGCCATGATTAGACCGATGATGGCGGTGCCGACCGCCGCGTCCAAAAGGATCGGAGGGAGGTCCTTGAGCCCAATCTCCTTGTAGATAAACATCCCTACGACCCCTGCGTACACGGCGGCGACAGCGGCCGCTTCGGTCGGCGTGCACAACCCTGCCAGGATTCCCCCCAGAATAATCACCGGCATAAAGAGGGCAAAGAGCGATTTCTTTAATTCAATTAGGACTCTCCGCCAGGAAAAGGAAACAGTGGCCGGGCCGTAGCCTATTCGGCGACAAAGGATGTAGGCGGTAGCCATCATAGTGATCGCCATCAGGATGCCGGGGAGAAAGCCCCCGAGGAAAAGCCGGCCGACCGAAGCCCCCGAAATCGCCGCGTAGATGATCATACCAATACTGGGAGGGATTACGGGCGCAATGGTGGCGGCCGCCGCAGTGACGGCAGCGGCGAAGGACTTTTTATAACCGCTCTCGGCCATGACCGGAACCCAAACTTTCGCCGTGCCCGCCGCATCGGCTACAGATGACCCGGACGTTCCGGCCATGATGGTGTTGGCGACGATATCGATATGGGCGAGCCCGCCGGTGATATGCCCGACCATGGCCGAGGCCAGTGTGAAAAGTCTTCGGGTGATCCCCACGCGGTTCATCAGCTCCCCCGCTAATATGAAGAAAGGAATGGCCAGTAAGGGGAAGGAATCAGTTCCATTGACCATGCGTTGCACTAACATTTCAATCTTGATCCCACCTTTGAGAACCATGAAGACGAGCGAGCTGAGGGCAATGGCAAAGGCCACCGGGATATTGATGGCCAAAAAAACTCCCATCGCGATGAGCATCAGGGTCAAATGCATTTCCATAGATTTAGCTCTCTTGCTTAGGTTGCGCCATTCCTGCGAGAAAGCTGCCCAGGTAAGCTTTGTACATATGTTTCAGATGGTGGTAAAGCATGAGCAAGGCGGCGACCGGGGCAGCCCCGTATACGAAAACAAGGGAGATCTCCCAAATAGGAGTCGTAATCCTCGAAGTCATCGCGGAAAGGCGAATCCCATAATAGATGATTACGACCAGCAAGAGACCGATGGAGAGGTCGCCGATGACGTTTAAGACCTTGCGGGGAGCCAAAGGAAGGTACTTCACCACTACATTGATACTTATATGGATTCCCCGTCGCACACCGATGACCCCTCCCAAGAAGACGATCCAAGTAAAACAAATCTTGGCTGCCTCGTCCGTCCATCCTAAGGGGTAGTTAAAGCCGTATCGAAGAACTACCCCGAAGAAGACGATCAAGGTCATAACGGCCATCAACCATTTGCAAAGCTGTTCTTCCAGGCCCGCCAGAAAAGAATCTTGAGAACCCATAATCCCTCCTGATCAAAGACCATCCCGTGGGCAAAGGGGGCGGAGGATCGCTCGTCCTCTGGTCACCCCAACCTATTGCGGCTATTTTGTATCTTGCACCCGTTTATATAGCCCGACCCCCCACTCCTTTTCGTACTGCGGGATGATGGAGGAGGAGAGTTTCCGGAATGGTTCCACATCCAACGTCACGACGGTCATGCCCATCTCGGCCAGTTTCTTTATGTTTTCTTCGTCCCTTTTCAAAGTTAGATCATTCTGGTACTTTCCGGCCTCCAGAGTGGCTTCCTGAAGGATCTTCTTTTGTTCGGGGGTCAGTTTCTCAAATGTTTGACCGTTGATGAGTACGGACATATTGCCCATCATGTGCCCCGTTAACATTAAGTATTTTTGAACTTCGTAGAACTTCCACCCAAAGATACTGCTGGAAGGGTTCTCTTGGCCATCCGCAACCCCCGTTTGCAGGCCAAGATAAAGTTCAGAAGGATCCATGGTCGTTACGGCGCACCCCCAAGTCTTAATTGCGTCCCTTATCACCGGAATGGGGGGAGCGCGGATCTTCAGCCCTTTCAGGTCCGCGGGACTCCTGACCGGAGTATTGCGCGTGGTTAAATGCCGCACGCCATAATACCAGGAGATGTCCAGGGACAGGATCCCGGTTCTCTCCAGCAGTTGTTTCGCCATCTCCTTTGCGATGGGGCCCCGGTACACTTTCATGAAGTGATTCACATCCCGAAAGAGATAGGGGGCGTAAGCGATGTGCTGCATGGGGGCGAACCGGGCCAAGGTCCCCGAGCTGACGATGGCCATGTCGATAGAGCCAAGTTGCACGCCTTCGATGACATCCTTCTCGCTTCCTAATTGGGCGCTGGGGAACACCAGAATCTTGATGGTCCGGTCGCTCTTCTTGGCAGCGATCTCGGCCAACTTCTCGGCACCGGCGTGCAGCGGCATTAAGGGTTCAACAGCATGGGCGATTCTCAGGGTCACAGGCTTTGTTGCAGCGGCCAAAGAAGGCCGTGGGCTAATCGCGCCGATGGCCAAAGCCAGGGCAACTAAAACAACTGGAGAAACCTTGAACCTTGTAAGAAGATCGCGATAACTCATTCTTTCCTTCCTTTATTTTTCCTCTCGGCTTAAGATCCATCCCCGGTCGATCGGAAAAAATCTCGCTGAGCAATTTACTGAGGATCCCCTAGGGTTTAGAGAATAGAGGAGAACCCTATTTCCGTTAAAATTAGATAAGCCGGCCCACCCGATTTCCATCGTGGACAGCCTGCATAACTTTACCGCTCTGCCTGCAATCTCCTACTAGATAAATTTGAGGAGATGGTTTCAACTTTTCGATTCCTTTCAAGGATACTGGATCGGGGATCGTGCCCACGGCAGTCACGATGACATCTGCGCGCAATTCGATGGATTTCCCTTCGCCGCTGATAAGGGTAGCCTTGTCCCCCTCTATCTTCTGTACCTGCGAGCGAGTGTAAATGGCTACCTTTTGGTCTTTCAGCCTTTGAGCCAAAAGTTTGCGGGCGTCTGACTGAGCATCGGAAGCAATCTGTTCCAGAATTTCCACCACGGAGACTTCTTTCCCTTTTTCGGCCAAATATTCAGCCAGTTCGCAGCCCACGCTCCCACCCCCGATGATTAGGAAGCTCTCTCCTTTAGGCAACTTTTGTTTCAAGATTCCACGATAGGTTAGAACTTTTGCTTCCTCTGCAAATGAAGGGAAAGCGGGTTTTGAACCCGTAGCTAGGATTACCGCATCGGGCCTGGCTTTCTGGATCAATGGAGAATCAACCTTGGCTCCCAACTTCACCGAGATTTTCAAGGATTTCATTTGGCTGGAAAGGTATTCCAGGATGTTATTCAGTTCCTCTTTATGGGGTGGGGCAGTGGCATAGAGTAATTGTCCTCCTAATTTTTTCCCCTGTTCATAAAGAGTAACTCGGTGACCCCGTAACTTCGCAATCCTGGCGGCTTCCATACCCGCAGGCCCTCCCCCAATGATCATAACTTTTTTGGATTGGGTAGCAATGGTAAGGGCGGAATCCCCTTCCCTCCCGAGATCAGGGTTCACCGAGCACTTCATCTTCCAGCCAAGGTCGGCAACCCGCATCCGGCAATCCATACAGGCGGTGCACTTACGAATTTCTTCAAATCTCCCCGAGAAAGCCTTGCGGGGCAGATAGGGATCCGCGAGGAGAGCTCTCCCAAAGGAGACCAGATCTGCCTTTCCTTCGCGGATGATCTGATCCGCCAGAATTGGATCATTGATCCTGCCCACGGTTGCCACAGGAATCTTCACGCACTTTTTGATACGCTGCGCCAAATGAACTAACGCCCCGCGCGGGTAAACCATGGGGAGGGCCGTTCTTTCTCTGGATTCCAACCCCCCGCCAGAGATATGGAGGAGATCAACCCCCGCTTCCTCGAAGAGAGGAGCCATACGCTCCGTTTCCTCGATGGTCCTCCCCCCCTCAAGGAATTCATCGCCGCTGATTCGCAAGGAAAGGGGAAAGTCATTACCAATTTTTTCTCGAATCCGGCGGATGATCGCCAGGACAAAATGAGCTCTCTTCTCCCATGTCCCTCCCCACTCGTCCATCCGGTGATTTGTACGGGCAGAAAGGAACTGGGCGACAAGGTAGGCATGGGCCCCATGAATCTCCACAAGGTCGAAGCCCGCCATCTTGGCGCGCAGGGCAGCGGCAGCAAAGTCTTCGATGAGGCCGGAAATCTGGTCCCGGGAAAGTTGGTCTGGACTCATAGATCCCCAGTGATTGATCTGGATACCCGCTCTGGCTCCCCACGTCTTTATGGACTCAGCGAGTTCATTTAACCCGGGGATTAGAGTATCGGAATAGATTTTCAGCAAAGCCATGGGCTCATCCTGAATCTGAGCGCTTTCCACGATTTGTAACCCAACCCCGCCTTTCGATCTTTCAACGTGATAGTCGATCAATTGCCGGGTTACACCGCCCCTTTCAGATGCAAATCGCGTGACCATAGGGGGCATGACGGCACGGTTTCGAATCTCTAGATTTTTGATTTTGATGGGGTTTTTGAGAGTTTCCAGAATTTTCCTCCTTTAAAAAGGGCATCATCCATCTGTAAAATGGCTTCGGTCAAAGCGGGTAAATATTTCGCCTCATCCACCACGACTTACCTTCTCCTACCTCTCGAAAGGGATCTCTCCGATTGCATTTTGAGATCCCATACAACTTCACTTGATTATCCTGCCGGTCAACCGGGTAATGATCTCGGGGATGATGACCATCAGAATAAGCCCCAGGGTTATGAGCCCAAAAAAGGGGATGGACTCCCGGATCGGGTAGGATCTGATAGCACCTCGCTTTTTGGTATGGGGAGTATACTGGGAAGGCACTCCCAAAAGGAGATTGAAATCCGCTTAGAAGCATCACATTAGCAGCTTCTGAAACCCCACGTTCTCATCGGTTACTCCAGAAGGCCAAAGGTCAAGTCGGGATTTTTTTTGTGAACGCGAGAAACTTTGTTTGTTAGAGGATAGCAAGGCTGAAAATTGTGTCAAGAAGATTTTGGGACTCACCCCCATTTCAAATTTTATACAGAGGGCGGGAGCAAAACAGCCTTTGGCAACGGAAGCCCTCAGGAAAGACGCTTGGATATCCTAGGTGAAGGGGAATCCTAGTCAGGGACCCTCGGATTAAGGGGCGAGGACTCTTTTCGCGGAGCTTTCTTGATCTTCAGCCAGACTTCGATCTGACCTCGGTAGATCACGGTGACCACGATGAAAATAAACGCTATCCCCAGAGCTAGGAAAAACCCCCGGTAATTTTCCGACCTGACGGCCTGCCCCTGCATGGTCAAAAGAAGGGTTCCGGGAAATCTCCCCAAAGTAGAGATGACAAAAAAAGTAAATATATGCATGGGGCTCAATCCCAAAAGGTAGCAAAAATAGTCCTTTGGCAAAGCGGGAATGAGGAAAAAAATAAATGAAAAAAAGGCCCCCTGGCGCTCCATGAGATGATCGAATTTCTCCATGACTTCTTGCCCCACAAAACGGCGGACGAAAGGCATTCCCAGGCGCCGGGATACCAAAAAAGCAATGACCGAACCGAGAGTGAGGCCAACGGTTGAGTAAGCTAGGCCAGGGCCGATGCCGAAGAGATATCCCCCGATAAAACCGGTGAGTTCACCGGGAATAGGCGCAAGGACAACTTGGAGGATTTGCAAGGAAATGAAGACCAAAGGGGCATAGAAGCCGAAGGAGGCGATGAAATCGTTAAGCCTCTCTTTGCTCGAGAAGAAGTGCAGGGCTTCGCGGAGGTGGTGGTAGGCGTCCCGATAGTAGTAGAGCAAGAGGCAAACGGCCAGCAAAAATAAACCATATCCCAAAAACGATTTCCAGGTTCGTCTTTGTTTTTCCATGTATTCTTTCCCCCGGAATAACGCAGGAAAAAGTAACCCTTCTCCGAAAAACTGGGCAGAATGTTCAGAAAGCTTTAGCGACCCTGGCGGGACTTAGGGTGAACCCGAGAAGGACAACGCCCAGGATGAGGCTTGTAGCGATCAGTTTCTTTTCCACGGGCAGGAAGGGCTCCTGCTTCATCTTCTGTAGCACTTTACAGATCTTCTATTCTTCAGATCCCTAGCCGATCCTCCTTTTATATTTTTATTTCCATTAACCGATGATGGGCGCCTTCACCCCAAGGCTATTTCATCATTTCTGAATTGTCAAGGAGAAATGCCATGGGTGTAGATGTTCTCTGATTTTTTTATTATCCAACGTCTTTGAATTTTCCATTTTCTCTTTTTCATTTCTATCTAATCTCTTGCTGGCCTTTCTTCTTCGGGGGAACGATGGCCTCTTTAGGGGCCTTAGCTTTTTTTATGGGACAATTCCTTCTGTTTCCCGTACTCCTGTTTCTGCTCTTGTGATGAGTTGAAATAAGCTGTAAAATAAAATATCTCAAAAAGGCTTTGTAGAGAAGGTTGTAGGCTATTGGAAGAATTCAGGAAAAAAATGTTCTTCGTTTTGGCTCTGATTTTTTTGATCATCGCCTTTGGCACTTTGGGGTACATGGGGATTGAGGGGTGGAATTTTCTCGATTCAGTTTATATGACGGTCATAACGCTTAGCACGGTTGGTTACCGAGAAGTCCATGAATTGTCCATGAAAGGGATCGTATTTACGATCTTTCTGATTGTAGGGGGCGTGGGCGTTATGCTGTATGCCCTCGGTACCGGTGCCAGAGCTATTTTAGAGGGTGAACTGAAAGAAATCTTTGGGAGGAAGAAATTGGAAAAGAGGATCAAAGAATTATGCGGTCATTATATTATTTGCGGCTATGGAAGGATGGGGAAGATCATCTCCAAAGAATTGCAGGCCGAGAGAGTTCGCTTCGTCGTGGTAGATAAAGCTCCGGTAGGCCTTGAGGAAAATAGAGATGTATTGGATTT
>CAVXFA010000032.1:0-28201 GCA_963760605.1 uncultured delta proteobacterium
CTTCACGGGAAGGGTCCCTAAAGGGTATGACACGGTCTTCTTCTTCAAACCCCCCTTCGGCCCGTACCCGCCCGATCTACTGAGACCTTCCCCGTCGGGCAATCCGAGATTCCTCTCTCGGACCGCGAGATGGTCGCCCGAGGGTGCGGCGGGCGTCCCGGGCTATCCTGGAAGAGTACAGAAACGTTCACCTGAGCATCCTCTGCCAGCCTGAATGGGCAGACCTGGTAAGAGGGGAGATGCCTGGTGCAGAGGTGCAGGTTGAGCCTCTTTAATATCACCCGGAGGGACTGCCTCGCCCGCGAAGGGACCTACGCCCACGGTAATAGGGAAGTGCGCACCCCGGGAATAATTGGTGTCCCGGCTTTCTTCCCCGCCTTGACAGGGAGACGGGGACGAACGTTCCTCTCTCTGCCAGTGCAGGCTTCGTCTCCAGGTACCAGCATCCCGGTGACGGGAGCCCTGTGGTGGTCCATCCCCTCGGGAAGGAGTCGGTTGCATCGGGAGACCTTGTGGTGGTGGCGAACTGGCACACCGTTCTCTCCCGTCCTCATGATTTTATCAGGTACCTCACCACCCTGAAGGGGAAGAACCCGCCCGATACGGCATGGTATGCTCCTGCATCTGCCCTCCCCTCCACGGTCGCCCTCCTCGCGTACGCGGGGTTCGACCTCTTCGATCTCCGTGCGGTGGACCTGGAGACCGCCAGGGGATCCTTCTGCCTTGCCGAGGGAGTGTCCCGGGGGACCTTGCCGGGTCCGAAACCTGCACCTGTGAGGGATGCGCCCGCGGCGATATCGGACGCCACAACCGGCTGGCGCTGGAACGGGAGCTGGCCCTCACCAGGAGGTTCATCGCCGAATCGAGGCTCCGTGACCTGGTCGAGGCGCGGTGCAGGTCAGATCCCCACCAGGTCGCTATCATGAGGCTCCTGGACGGGGAAGAGGCCTTCATGGAACCGTGTATCCTGTCGCCCGACCGACTCCTTTCATTGCCACCACATCCGAATCCCTTCGGAGGATTGAGGTGAAGCGGGGTGGGTACTGGATGACTTGCGGGTGACCCGGTGGCTCCATGGCCCTCCCCCGAGTTTCCCCCTCAGCCCCGCCCTCTCCCAGGCGGCAAAAGGTTAAGTTGAAAGGATTAAGACAGCGGCGGAAATAGGCAATCATCCTTGGTTCGCTGCCCTTCACTCTGGGACGCAGGCCTCAACCGGGCAAACATCGGCGCAGGTCGCGCAATCTGTGCACAAATCAGGCTTGATCACGTATTTGGGGTCTCCTTCACTGATGGCCTCGGCCGGGCATTCCTCCTTGCAGGTTCCACACATAATGCAATCATCGGTAATCTTATGCGTCATCTCCCCTTCTCCTTTACTGTCTGATCTTGTCATTGAGTTCTTTCACAATCTCGTTGGCGTCCTTATTGTGCATCAGGGCTCCGAAAGAAATCGTCTCCACCCGTGAACCCGGGCAGGCGAAACAGCCTGCCCCAAAATGCTTCTGAAAGATCTCGCGCGCCTCGGGATACTTGTCCAGAACCTCGCCAATGTTCATTTCTTTGTCGATTCTTCGTTTCCCTTCAGGCATACCCTTCAAACCTCCTCCTCGCTCTTCTTTCTAAGTCTTCTTTCTTAAATTTAATAACGGTCTAAATATGCAAAACGCCCGGCCGGTTTTTATTAACCTACTCATTATGGGTACACGTAAAAATGATCTAAATCATGTCTTCTTCGAAAGGACCTGCTTAAGGACCTCCTCAAAGATACGTTTCTCTGTTAACCCAACAAACCGCCGGCAGATCTGGCCCTTGCGGTCGATGATGAACGTGGTTGGGATTCCGTGAAGCGGGCCCATGGACGGAATGCTGCTGAAGGCCTCTACCACTGCCTCATCCCCCATCAGGTTGATGAACTCCACCCTGAATTTCTCCAAGAACTTCTGCACCTCCTCCGGCCGTCCGCGATCCAGGGCAATCCCAATGACCACCAATCCATCTTTATTATATCGGTCGTAAAGCTCATTGAAATAGGGAATCTCCTCCCGGCAGGGCGGGCACCAGGTGGCCCAAAAATTGAGGAGGATCACTTTCCCCTGAAAGTCGGAAGATTTAACCTTCTCCCCTTTTAAGTTCAAGAGCGTGAAGGGTGGAACTGCCAAATTTTCTGCCAGGCATTCCGTCTTCTTGAACTTGTTCTGGAAAGGCTCGAACAGGCCAAAGACCAGGGCAAGAATGAGGATGCCCAATACAAAGCTCGTCAAGAATACGATTTTTGATTTCATTTTTATGATTGATTAAATCAGAGTTTGTCCTCGCTGGCCATGATCTATCCCATGCTCGAGGCATTTGACCTGCCGAGGTCTAGCGCCTCTCTCCCACCTGGAAAGGGTTATTCCGATAAAAATCTCCCAGCCCGGTCGTCTCACCTGCCGTCTGGATCTTCCGTCCCGGCAACGTTGCGTTCCGACCCGGGTAAATCCTTTTAGGGGGGTTCATCTCCAAATTCGTGCTGGATGGAATAGGCGGGGAGAGCGCTAAGAATTTTCTTTTCCTTCCGCAAGCAGCCGCAAAGCTGGGGAGTTGAGGATGAGGATCTTTCCGCTGACCGGCTTGATGATCTTTGATTTGGTGAATCGGCTCATCACCCGGATCGTTGTCTCCACGGTCGTTCCAGCAATGTCTGCTAAATCCTGGCGGGTGAGAGAGAGGTTCAGCATGATCCCGCCCCCTTCGCGGGTCCCCAATTGATCCGCCAGCTTCAACAGGATAATGGCGATGCGCTGCTCCACCCGGTCCACGGCCAGACTCTTGATGGTGGCGTGGGCTTCTCGCAGCTGGCGGCCGAGCTCCATGATCATCTCCGTGGCGACGAAAGGGTGACGGCCGAAAAAGAGGAGGAAGTCTTTGCGGGAGAGTTTCAGGATGGTGCAGGGTTCCATGGCTTGAGCCGAGGCGGGGTAGGGTTTATGATCAAAGAGGGAGACCTCCCCGAACATGTCCCCGGGGGCGAAGATTTGCAGGATGACGTCTTTGCCGGTGTCCGAGTGCTTGACCAGCTTCACCTTTCCCTCTTTGATGATGTGAAACCACTCGGGAGAGTCGCCCTCAAAGAAGATGTAATCGTCCCGTTGGTATTTCTCTTCTGTGAATAGCCGGCTGATTTCCTTCTGGGTGGCTTCCGAAACAGAGGAGAAGAAGCTTGATTTCTTTAAAATTTCCAGTCGATCCATAACCCCTCGCCCATCGTCCAGAAAAGCATTACCCCTGGCCTCATTTTAGAACGGGGCTTTTTTTTATGCAACAGATTTTCCCGTAGGGGAACGACCTTTTCTTGGATTCACCGAGCTTCCCCATTCCCTTCGCGGCCGGGGCTGGCACCGCGGACAGAAAAAGCTGCTCCTTCCGGCCACACGCTCCCGGACGATCGGTGCGCCGCAGGATCGACAGGCCTTTCCCTCTCTGGCGTAAACCCGCAGGAAACGTTGGAAGTCCCCGGGAGACCCGTTGGCATCTACATAGGTGCGGACAGAGGTACCGCCGGCCCGGATGGCCTCACGCAAGATGCGTCGTAGGGCATTGTAGAGGCGGAGAAGGGTTTTTTCTGGGAGCGCATCGGCCCTCCGGTGGGGGTGGATCTGAGCCTGGTGGAGAGCCTCATCGGCGTAGATGTTTCCCACCCCAGCCAGGAATCTCTGGTCTAGCAGAAGCGGCTTGATCGCCCGGTGTTTTGCCCGGGCCCGCTGGATAAATTCTTTGGCAGAGATCTCAAAAGGCTCGGGACCCAAGTCGGCCAGGGAACTCAGGCTGTCTCCGGCCTCCTTCTTCTCCACGAAGAGCCTGCCGAATTGACGCGGGTCTACAAAACGAAGTTGGCAAGGATGGTTCTTGAATGAAAAGATAACATGGGTATGCTTTTCTTGAGGCCTATGGGCAGGTAGGAACCTCAACCTTCCAGTCATGCGCAGATGAACCAGCAAGGCAGCCCCGCTACTCAAGCGGAAAATGATATTTTTCCCACGTCGTTCTACACGGAGGATTTTTTTTCCTCTCAGGGATGCGAGGAGTGACCTTGGCGAACCGCGAAGGCATTTCTTCAGGTGTACCTCGACTTTGGAAAATTCCAGGGTCCTCAATTTTTCCCGCAAGCCGCAGACGATGGTTTCCACTTCCGGCAGCTCGGGCATGATGGAATTCCTTTCTCGCTAGAGATTTCCGACTCCCTTCAGAATTGTTGATGGACCGCTTGATGATATTAGTCAGTCCATAATTATATAGACACCGAAGACCAAATCCCTCCTTCCCTCCCTTTACAAAAGGGAGGAATTTCCCCTCTTTGGAAAAGAGGGGTCAGGGGAGATTTTGGAAGAATATGTCTGGTCAATTATGGACTCCTTAGTAAGTCTCTTAGGGACCAAAGGATTGTAAAAAGCGGGATGAATCGATATTCCCTTTTGGCTACGGATACCCCCGGTTAGGCGACTCGGCATGCCCGCGCCCATAAAACGGAGTGAAGGATAAAGCGGGCGGCGATTTAGAAATGGAAGCAACGCGGAGTTAAAAAGGCATATGGGGGATTTCTTTTCGCCGTCTCCGACCGAGGAAGGCCCTCAACCCCAGGCTGCCGATGCTTAAAAGAAAAAAGAGGCCGGCAGCCACCACCCAGTAGACGTCCAAAGTTCCCAGGTCAATCTTATGCACCAGGAGGGAGTAGAACAAGGCACTGGGAACCTGGGCAATGCAAACCAGAGCGATGAACTCCCAGTACGTCAAGAGGGTAAGGCCCGCGGCATAGCTGATGACATCAAACGAAATGACCGGAACGAAACCGAAGAAGAGGATGATGTACTTTTCATACCGGCGCAGGGCTGCATCCGCCGTTTCCAGGTGCACTCGATTGACCATCCGATGGACCACTGGCCGCCCCAGGGTCTTGGCAATGGCAAAACAGGTGATGGAACCCAGCACGGCGCTGGACCAGGACAAAAGCAATCCCCAGAGTAGACCGAAAACTAAGGCATTGACGACAAAGATGGGGAAAGCAGGAAGGAAAAGGATTACGGATTGGGCAACCATCAAGCAGGCGGAGATGAGAGGGGCCCAGATGCCGTAGGAGAGGACAAAAGCTTTGAGACGATCCATGTTGCCGTGGATCGCCATGCCGTTTAAGTAGGAATAGGTCTGGGACCAGTGGAAAAAAAGGAAAACCGCCCCCCCTATGGCCATCGCCACCAGGCAGATAAGGAAAACAATGAATATGGTTTTTTTGAATCCCAATCGCCAGCCGAGACACCACAGGGGTTCTGCTCGCAGGGTGGGCGGTCTCTATCCCCCTTTTCAATCGATGTCGGAAAGAATCTTATCCCCCAGCTGTGCTTTCACTTTTTCGAATTCCTGCATCAAGATTTTCTCATGTTTTTTTTCCTCCTCCAGCAGATACTGGAAGAGAAACTTCACCGCCGACTCTTTGGCCTCTTGAGCTCTCTGGGCGTATTTTTTCTGCTGCCCGATCTCTTCATCTAGGGCCTCTTTGAGCACAACCAGCAAGCGCTGTTCCACGTAGCTCATCTCAATCCACTGCGCGCTTCCAGACACACATCATCTCGCCCAGATGATACCCCAGTTGGATCAGCTCCCATCCACCTTTCCCCTCTTCGTTGAAGGCTTCCCGGATCATTTCCGCGGCTGCTTGCGAGGTATCGTGGAGGAAGCATTTTCCTTTGCTATCGCAATGAAATACCTCCCCCGAAAATTCTTCCCCTTCTTTAACTAGCTTCTGCATTTGGTATCGGGTGATCCGATATTCCCACTTTTTCATCTTGTCATTCCTTCCTCTTCGCATCCATTCCTCTTGTTGGGTCCAGATTTACGGTCCTACCAGCATAACCATCGGATCCTCCGATGAGAACCAATCGGGGAAACGCTTCAGAGCCTTCCATTCGGCTTCCAGGCTGCGCTCATGGCTTCTCTCAAAATCCGCCAGGTATTCCAGCATGAAATTCCCGCTCCGATCCATGGATTTTTGGGCTTCCCGCTGGTAGAAATGGGCCGCCTGTCGTTCCATTTTAATGGCCATTTGCAGGACTTCTGCTGGAGTTAAGCTTTGGGGAATCGGCCCTTTGCCTTCCGGCCCCCCCCGGGTGGGCAAGGGAGGGAATACCTCTCCCGTGCTCTTTCTATATCTTTCCTCGAGAATCTGGCGGTGCCTTTTTTCTTCCGCCGCTAGCCTGGACAATTTTTCGCGCAAAATCGGGTTTTGGACCCTCTTTAAAACCTGGGTATAAAACCGATGGGCTTCTACTTCCGACCGAATGGCGATCCCCAAAACTTCCAAGCCCGTCAACGATCGTGAGACTTTTTTTTCTTTTCGATTCATCAAATTCGCACCTCCCCGATGCTGTAAAAAACCTGTGCGCCCCCAAAGATTGCCGCTTCCCCCAGTTCCTCTTCAATCCTCAGGAGCTGGTTGTACTTAGCCATCCGGTCGCTGCGGCAGGCAGAGCCAGATTTGATCTGCTCTACATTCGCAGCCACCGCCAGGTCGGCGATGAAAAAATCTTCGGTCTCCCCGGAGCGGTGGGAGACAACCGCTGTATACCTGGCCCGTTTAGCCATCTCGATCGCCTCCAGCGTCTCCGTCATTGTGCCGACTTGGTTCACCTTAATCAGGATAGAATTGGCCACACCCCTCTCAATCCCTTTTTGAAAGATTTTGGGGTTGGTCACGAAAATATCGTCCCCCACGATTTGCACGCGCTTCCCCAATCTTCTGGTTAACTTCTCCCACCCCTCCCAGTCACCTTCCGCCAGTGCATCTTCCAGGGATTTAATCGGATAACGTTCCACCAAATCCTCATAAAAATCGATCATCCCTTCGCTGGAGAGCCTTTTCTCTTTGCCCGTCTTGAAAACATAGCTACCGCCTTTGTAAAAAGGGCTGGCCGCCGAATTCCAGGGCCAAGAAGACATCTTTCCCGGGCCCATTGCCAGCTTGAGTGATCCCTTCCATGATCACCTGGAGGGCTTGTTCATTGGATTCCAAGCGAGGGGCGTATCCCCCTTCATCACCGACCGAGGTAGGGTAGCCTTTTTTCTTCAGGATCTGGCGGAGGTGATGAAAAACCTCTGCGCCCATCCGTAGCGCTTCGGAAAAATTCTTCGCCCCGGCGGGAACAACCATGAACTCCTGAATGTCCAAGGCGTTGTCCGCATGGGCCCCCCCGTTGATGAAATTCATCATAGGAACCGGGATCTCTCTGGCCCCCGGCCCCCCCAGATAACGATAAAGCGGAACTCCCAAGGCCTGCGCCGAAGCGCGGCAGGCGGCCAGGGAAACGCCCAGGATGGCATTGGCTCCGAGTTTTGATTTGTTTTCCGTTCCATCCAGCTCAATCAAAAAATGGTCCAGGCCTACTTGGTCCGTAGCCTCCCTCCCCTGTACTTTAGGGGCGATGATCTCTTGCACATTCTTCACGGCTTTTTGCACACCCTTGCCCAGGAAACGCTTCGGGTCGCCGTCGCGGAGTTCCAACGCCTCCCTCTTTCCTGCGGAAGCCCCGGAGGGAACAGCCGCCCTTCCCTTCGCACCCCCGGAGAGGTGGACTTCAACCTCCACCGTGGGGTTTCCGCGCGAATCGAGAACCTCCCTGGCCTTGACCCCAATGATTTTCGTCATCCCCACCGCCTCATTCCCCATTTTTTCCATTACCATATTTTCCTCTTCAGAAAATGATATGCATCATTCGCCCGGAAATTGTTTAAGGAGGGCTTCCTCTCAGTTCTTGCCACTTATCTGCGAAACATTCCCCCAACAGTGAGCAAAAATAAAAAATGATCCTGGGTAAAAAAAAATCAGAAGGTCACTTTTTTGACTCCTTCCACAGCTGATTATACCACTTCGGCACCCTTGTTTTTCGGGGAAACTCATGGCGAGGGGAAATGGGTTTGATGTCGATCACCGGCGTACCATTTAGGGCGTCTAATCCCCGCACCTTGAGGACGTTCTTTTTCCGCTCCAACAATTTTACCAAAGTCAAGCCGATGGGGTT
Source organism: uncultured delta proteobacterium (assembly GCA_963760605.1). Lineage (GTDB taxonomy): Bacteria > Desulfobacterota > SM23-61 > SM23-61 > SM23-61 > CAVXFA01. The sequence continues at coordinate 8,046 of CAVXFA010000032.1, forward strand.
TGGCCGGTATTGGGTCCGCGTTCCAAAGATCCCAACCAGGGGGAGATCCTGGCGGGACTTGGGATGGATTTTCTTCATCTTCCTCCCGGCCTCTCGCACCCGACTTAGCCAGAAGAGAATCATGAGGTGGGAGTATTCTTCAACTCCCTCCAATGCCTCCTCAAACCTTTTATCCAGGATGACTTCTGACATCACCGACTCCCATCCCTCCCTCCTAATCTTTCGGACAGAGTTATGGACCCTTCCGATGGCCTCTAAAGAAATTTTTCGCAAAAAAACCCCCAGATTTTTTTCAGATACTGCTGACGCTGCAAACCCGAATGGTTCATGGGTTTTCCTTTATTTTCAAATAGATAGTTGAAGGAAGATTAGTGCTCCCCGATCTAAAATATTTATATACCATGCCTGATGTTTCCTTTTCAAGATGAAACATTTTTAGCAAAATTTATTAATGACTTGGGTTAACGTTTTTTTTAAAAAATAAATTTTTAAGGAATGTTGAAATTTTTCCAGAGGTATTTAAAAAATTGTGCATTTTTTACCTCAACCCCCCTTTCAAGCCCCGCCAAAAAAAAACTGCCTGGAGCTTTTCTTAGCCCCAGGCAGTCTTAGCTAACAGAATTTTCTTGGAAGGCTTCTTAAGGAGCTTTTTTTTCCTCAATTCATGCTGATTTTATCTTTTAAGGTGGCTGGAAAGCTGATTGCCTTACCTTTCTGCCCCCCCCTAATCTCCTTGGATTTGGAATTTAGATATTTTCTCACCAGATGCATAACTTCTTCTTCTTTTTCAGGAATTTGAAGATCAGCGTCCTGACTCAGACGGTGCAGGAGGATAACAGGATCCAGGATCTCCCCGCAGATAACACAATGCCACCCGAAGAAGACGCTATTCACATCATAAAACTTTTCGAAAATCATTCTTCCACCACACCGTTGACAACGCATCCCATTTTTTCTTTTATTTCCAGTAGCCATGATGGTTACTTTTTTCTCCTTTTCTCAAATTTAAAATTTTTGATGCAATTTTTTTGCCAAAGATTCTTCTCCATTACAAAAAAAATATTTAAAGTATCAAAAACCTTAAAAATCAAACTTTCGGCCTCAGACCAAATTCCTCAAAATTTCCCTCCCCATTGATTTTCATCTAACCCCAAACCTTCTCATTTTCTCCTAAAACTCATAAAAAATATAATTAATACAATTACTTAAGATATTAACTGGGTAATAATTTCTTGGGCAGGAATTCTTGGCAAAATGAACCACCCCATTGAAAAAAAATAATTAAAGTTTATAATATTGTTGACGATATAGTATTTGAAAAATTTATTTTCAGATGCCATAGGATTGATCCTAGATACTTTATTCTTAGGAGACAAAAATGGCTCAAAAAGGTTCCATCCTGATCGTGGATGACGAAGTGGGTCCTCGAGAATCTTTGCGCATGATTTTTAAACCCATTTACGAAGTTTATACGGCCGCAGATGGACAAGAAGCACTCCAGTGCATCCAGAACGCAGATATTGACGTTGTCACTCTCGACTTGAAAATGCCAGGAATTTCAGGATTTGATGTGCTGCGGGGAATCAAGAAATTAAAGGCTAACATTGAAGTCATTGTCATAACCGGGTATGGCACTCTGAATAATGCCCAAGAAGCAATCCACTATGGGGCCGGTGACTTCATCTCTAAGCCTTTCAACATCCCGGATATCATTTCCATCGTCAGTAAATCCTTTGAACGACGGACCTATAACTTGAAAATTGGTAATTTGGTAGAGAAAATTAAAACCCTCCGTGCTATGGAGGAGGAAAATACGGGGGACGATATCTTCTCAGGTTTTGGTGAAAATATTGAGCCTGGCCGGGAGAATTTCGAGCATTGACACGTCATAAATTTGACTCCAAACCGTAACGAAATTGAACAATTATATTTTCTTATTTGTACAAAAAAGGTCAAATTCCTTCCCCGTATATCTCTCCTTATTCCCCACCAATCATAAAAATATAAAAATATCAAATACTTATACAAATTCAGGGGGCGGAGACTCGCCGAGGCATAAACTTTGCTGAATTATTTAATTATTCCAATGGGCAAGAGGTAAAAATTTCACCCTGGGAGTAAGAGATGGCACAACAAGGCTCCATATTGGTTGTGGATGATGAAATTGGCCCCCGAGAATCTCTGCGCATGATTCTCAAACCCATATACGAAGTCCATACGGCCACCAACGGGCAGGAAGCACTCGAATTCATAAACAGGGAAAAAATAGACCTTGTCACCCTCGACCTAAAAATGCCCGGGATTTCGGGGATTGATGTCCTTCGGGAGATCAAGAAACTTCAGGACGACATTGAGGTGGTCATTATCACAGGATATGGGACTCTGACCAATGCCATAGAAGCCATCCGTTATGGCGCTGTGGACTTCATTTCCAAACCCTTCAACGTCGCCGAAATCATCGCGATCGTCAGTAAATCCGTTGAACGGAGGAACTTTAACCTAAAAATTAAGAATCTTATCCAAAAAATTAAGGGGCTTCGCCTTTTGGGAGAGGATGGACAGGGAGAGGCCTTAACCGACGGGGGGGGAGCGTGGACCTGCCCCTAGGAGCCAATGAGATCGAAAGGGAGCTGAAGGAATCCATCCGGGATTTGGAAAACTTCCGTATGCAAAAGGTCTCGGTGAACTACTTAGATTTTCTCAAAGTCCTCATATATATCCTGGAAAGTAAGGAACCTTACACCCATGGCCATTCTGAGCGGGTCTCTCAATATTCTGAAATCATCGCCCAGGACCTCTTTCTCTCCTCCCAAGAAAAAGAAGACCTGCAAATTGCTACCCTTCTCCATGACATTGGTAAAATCGGCTTGAGCAATCGCCTTCTTAAAAAGAACGCCCTCAGTCAAAATGATTCTCTGGAGATCCGGCAGCATCCAGTCAAAGGCGTGCACCTGATCGAACCTTTGGCTTTTTCCCATGCCATTACTTCGGCCATTCTCCACCATCATGAGCGCTGGGACGGAGCGGGCTACCCAGATGGCCTTTCGGGCGAGAAGATTCCCCTGCTGGCCCGCGTCATCGCGTTGGCGGATTCCTATGATGCCATGGTCTCAGACCGTCCTTACCGACACGGCCTCTCCATCAGGAAGGTTCAGGAAGAGATTGAAAAGAATGCCGGAGTCCAATTTGACCCCCATATGGTTTCCTTGTTTTCCAGGCATTTGAAAAGCGGTGGCTTCCTCCCCCCCCTCTATCAGGCGGCCAGTTTGCATTGAAAAGCGGAGATCCATTCTGGGAAAGGAAAATGATTAAAAAACTGTTTCGCTGCATAAGGTGCAATCGAGTGATCTCTCCTTTTGGAGGTCTTGCAGACTTGGATGACTCCTCTTTTCTCCCCGGGGTAGAGTGGTCCGCGGAGGATCTCGAAAATCAAAAGGAGTTCTTCCGCTGCCACCAGGAACATCCCATCGAAGAACTTCTGGTGGACCCCGATACGTACGTCAGCGATAAGCCTTCCTATGAACCCAAGAAGGTTAGCTATTTCGAGGCCAGCAACGGCCAGCAAAGGTTTCTGGTCAGGCGGGCGAAGGAGGGACTAGACCGACCGGCTTTCTACCAGCTTATTCCCGGAAAGTTACAGGTCTCAAATGTCTCTCTCAAAATCCAGGAGGAGGCTTTGCGTAAACAGATGTCCGCGCTAAATGGCTCCTTTCCCTTACCAGAGGAAAAGATACAAAAATTCATCCAGGCCTTCCAGGAGGAAGTAGAAAGTATTTCCCCCGAAAAGTTCGCGGAAGAGGCAGAGACGATCCAGGAAGGAGAAACCTCTTTGTTGGCCTACGGGAAACTCAAAGAAGCCCATTGGGAAAAGGTGCTAGGGCGATGCCAGAAGGACTTTAAAAAGGACGAGATGACGCAGATTAAGCAATTCATCAGTGAGAACAGGCAACCCAATGATGTCCTCTCGCTCTTGATCAAACGGAAGGTTTCCATTCTTGCTCCCATGAGCGACTTGGCCATAAGCCCCTTCGAACCCCTCCTTTCTTAATCTCTTTCCTGGCTCATTCCACCAACCAGCCCAAACCTGGGAATGGGCCAGCCATGCTCTTTCTTGACATTCCCCTCGAATCTCTTCTATGATATTTTTTAATGGAAGCTAAGAAGCAATAGGAAACCTCGAAGAGAGAATAAATTTCCCTTCTGGGGAAAACCTGGGTAATTTTTTCTCGAATTTTAAACCCAAACCTCTGGGATTGAAAGTTGCGACCTTCCGACCCCATACCTCGAAAAAAAACCCGCCAGATCTTTATCGGCCGTGTCCCTGTGGGAGGTGGAGCGCCAATCGCCGTCCAATCGATGACCAAGACCGATACCCGCAGTGTTTCCTCTACAGTCGCTCAAATTCTGCTTTTACAGAAAGCAGGATGCGAAATCGTCCGGGTGGCCGTCCCAGACCGAGACGCTGCGGAAAAATTGGGAGAAATTAAAAAAAGGATCACCATTCCCCTCGTGGCTGACATCCATTTCGACCATCGCCTGGCCTTGGTAGCCATTGAGCAAGGAGTGGATGGCTTGCGCCTGAACCCCGGGAACATCGGCGGCCGGGAGCGTATCGCCCGCGTGACCAAGGCCGCCCGGGAAAGAAGGGTGCCCATTCGTATAGGTGTCAATGCCGGATCTCTGGAGAAACCGCTCCTCAGAAAGTACGGGTCTCCCTCGCCCGATGCACTGGTGGAGAGCGCCCTTCGCCATGTGCGTCTGTTAGAAGATCAGGGCTTTGACCTCATCAAAATCTCCCTAAAAGCATCGGACGCTTTGTCCACGATTTCGGCTTACCAGAAGATCTCTACGCTTACCGATTATCCCCTCCATATCGGGGTCACCGAAGCCGGCCCCCCGTTTTCCGGGGGGATCAAATCGGCCGTGGGCCTTGGAATTCTCCTCCACCAGGGGATTGGTGATACAATCCGTGTCTCCCTCACCGCTGACCCCACCCTGGAGGTGAAAGCCGCCTACCATATTTTGAGGGCGCTAGGCCTTCGCCGCCGGGGCGTTGAGATTGTCTCCTGTCCTCTTTGCGGGCGAAGTGAAACCAACCTGGCACCTGTCGTTCATGAAGTGGAGGAACGCCTCGCTGAGTGGCCCGAACCCATCCAGGTGGCCATCATGGGCTGCTGCGTCAATGGCCCCGGCGAGGCCCGGGAAGCCGACTTAGGCATCGCAGCAGGAAGGGGAGTGGCTCTGCTCTTCCGCAAGGGGAAGATCATCCGCAAAGTCAAAGAAGCGGAAATGGTCGCGGCGCTGATCGAAGAAGCAGAAGTGTTTCGAAAAAACCACGGAAAGGGAAAATGAATGCGCTTTTCCAAAACGCTGCTCCAAACTTATAAAGAAGACCCGGCGGATGCCGAAGCGATCAGCCACAAGCTGATGATCCGGGCGGGGATGGTCCGGCAGCTGGCCGCCGGGCTTTATATCTATCTTCCCCTCGGCCTCCGGGTTCTGGAGAAGGTGAACGCCATCATCCGGGAAGAGATGAACGCCATTGGCGGGCAGGAGATCACCATGCCTGTGCTTCATCCGGCAGAAATCTGGCAACAGACCGGGCGATGGTATGAAATCGGGGATGAGATGTTTCGCCTGAAAGATCGAACGAAAAGGGATATGGTTCTGGGTATGACGCATGAAGAAGTCGTTGCCTGGCTGGCCTCCCGGGAAATCCGCTCCTACCGAGACCTCCCCCAGATCTGGTACCAAATTCAGACCAAGCTTCGGGATGAAGCCCGGCCTAAGGGGGGCGTGCTGCGCACTCGCGAATTTCTGATGAAAGATTCCTACAGCCTGGACCTGGATCCTGAAGGATTGAACCACAGCTATCAACTCCATTATGAGGCCTATGGCAAGATCTTTCAGAGGTGCGGGCTGAAGTATTACGCCGTAGAAAGCGACCCGGGAATGATGGGCGGAGCGGGCGCTCATGAGTTTATGGCTCCCAGTCAGGCCGGGGAAGATGAGGTGGCTCTTTGCGAAAAATGCGGGTATGCGGCGAATATTGAGTTAGCCAACTCTCAGCCCACGGCACCCTCTTATCCTACTTGGAATCTCGAAGAGGTACCTACCCCTGACTCGCGGACCATCGACGAAGTCTCCGCTTACCTCGGGATCGACCCACGGCTGACGATCAAATCTCTGCTCCTGATGGGCACGGAGGGTCCCATCCTGGCCTTAGTCCGGGGCGACCAGAAGCTGCACGAAAAGAAATTCAGGCGTGTGGCGGGGGAATTTCGTCCAGCCCACCGGGAGGAAGTAAAAGAATATACCGGCGTAGAAGCAGGTTTCCTCGGGCCGGTCGGCCTGCCGCCGGGAGGCAAGCTTTCTGTAATCGCAGATGTCTCACTCCGTAAAGGAATTTTCGTCGCCGGGGCCAATCGGGAAGGGTTTCACCTGCGCGGCGTCGTTCCGGGGAAGCACTTCACTGCTAAATTTGCCGACCTCCATGTAGCCATGCCGGGGGATTCCTGCCCTACGTGTAACTCCCCCCTGCGGGTGGAAAAGGCCATCGAAATCGGGAATATCTTCAAGCTGGGAACGAAATACTCCATCCCCTTGAGAGCTCTCTACCTTGACCGTCAGGGGGAAGAGAAGCCGATCATCATGGGAAGCTATGGCATCGGGCCCGCCCGCATCATCGCCGCAGCGTTAGAACAGAGCTTTGACAAAGATGGGATCATTTTTCCTCTCCCCCTGAGGCCCTTCGATGTTCACCTCTTACCCGTTAACCTCAAGCAGGAGGCCGTTCGCCAAGAGGCTGAAAAATTTTACCAAACCCTATCGGAGGCCAAAATTGAAACGCTTTTCGACGACCGGGAGGAGGCCCCCGGCGTGAAGTTTAAAGACGCGGACCTTATCGGCATCCCCCTGCGCTTGACCCTGAGCGCCAAAACCTTGAAGGAAAATGCAGTGGAGGTCAAGGTCCGCCGGACTGGGGAACTCCGGATGGTTCAACTCGACCAAGCCCTCTCCTGGGTGAAAAACTGGTTCAATTCCCAGAAGAAACAATAGTTTGGGGTTTCGGTTTCAAGTTTTTAACTTTAAACTTTCAACTTTAAACTTTTTTTAGATGATTCGTCTCAACGATATTCTCGAAAAGATGGGCCGTTACCTTCCAGGGGCAGACTTCAGTCTTATCGAGAAGGCCTACGTTTTTTCGGCCAAAGTCCACCAGGGCCAGGTTCGACTCTCCGGTGAGACTTACCTGACCCACCCCTTGGAAGTGGCGGCTATTCTGGCCGACATGAAAATGGACATCTTCACCGTGGCCTCGGGTCTCCTCCACGATACGGTTGAAGACACATACACGACCCTCGACGAGATTATGCAGACTTTCGGCCCGGAAATCGCCTCCTTGGTGGACGGGCTGACGAAAATAAGCAAGATCACCCTGGCCACCCATGAAGAGCAGCAGGCGGAGAATTTCCGCAAGATGCTCCTGGCCATGGCCAAGGACATCCGCATCGTCCTCATCAAGCTGGCCGACCGCCTGCACAACATGCGAACTCTGGAGTATCTGCCCCCGGAAAGTCAGGTTAAAATCGCTCAGGAAACCCTGGACATCTATGCTCCTCTGGCCAATCGCCTGGGCATTGAACGGATCAAGACAGAGCTCGAAGACCTCTCCTTCCGTTACCTTTTCCCGGAAGAGTACCGCGACCTGATTAGAGAAGTGGCCTGGAAGAAAGAAGAGAGGGAAAGATATATTCAGGAGGTCAGCTCGATCATCTCCGAAAAGTTATCTTCTTACGGCTTAGTGGGAAAGGTCAGCGGCCGGCCCAAACATTTTTATAGTATCTATAAGAAGATGAAAGCCCAGAACCTGGAATTCCAGCAGGTCTACGACGTGATCGCTTTCCGCATTATCCTGGCCACGGTCAAAGACTGCTACGAGGCTCTGGGAATTATCCACTCGCTTTGGAAGCCTGTGCCGGGCCGCTTCAAGGATTACATTGCCATGCCCAAGGCGAATGGCTACCAATCCTTACACACCACAGTCATCGGTCCATACGGAGAGCGGGTGGAAATCCAGATTCGCACGGAGGAGATGAATCGCACGGCCGAAGAGGGCATCGCCGCCCACTGGCAATATAAAGAGGGAAAGGGGATTGCCCCTAAAGACAGCAAGCAGTTCGCCTGGGTCCGCCAGCTATTAGAATGGCAGCAGGACCTGCGGGATCCCAGAGAGTTCCTCGAGACGGTGAAGATTGACCTTTTTCCCGACGAAGTCTATGTTTTTACGCCCAAAGGAGATGTTAAACAATTCCCCATCGGTTCTACCCCCGTGGATTTTGCTTACAGCATCCACACTCAGATCGGCCAGCAGTGTGTGGGGGCAAAGGTGAATGGAAAGATCGTTCCTTTGCGTTACCAGCTCAAAAACGGTGACATCGTCGAGATTGTCACCTCCCCTGCGCATCAACCCAGCAAGGACTGGCTGAAGTTCGTCAAGACCTCCCGCGCCCGCACCAAAATCCGCCAGTGGATCAAGGCGGGGGCCCGGGAACGTTCGGTGGATCTAGGAAAAGAGATCTGTGAGCGGGAGTTCAAAAAGTACCACCTCGACTTCGCCAAACTCATCAAGTCCGAGGAGATGAATAAAATCATCAGCGGCCTTTCCTTTCAGTCCTTCGACGACCTGATGGCGGAAGTGGGCTACGGAAAAATCTCCTCCACCCAGATCATCGGGAAACTCATCCCCGCCGAAAGGTTTGAAAAAGAAAAGCTCGAAAAAGAAATGAAGGCGGAATCCCGGCTCAGCCGCCTGGCCAAAAAAATCCGCCGAGAACCCAGCGGCATTCAAATCCGGGGAATCCAGGATATGATGGTTCGCTTCGCCAAATGCTGCAATCCCCTGCCCGGGGATGCGATCTCGGGTTACATCACCCGGGGTCGGGGAGTCACGGTTCATACGGCTGACTGCCCCAACATCCTGAGCAGTGACCCCGAGCGGCTGATCCAGGTTTCCTGGAACCTGAAAGAGAAGGCCATTCACGCTGTCCGGGTCCGGGTAATCTGCAACGACAAGAAGGGTCTGCTCGCCGAGATCAGTTCTGCTTTAGCTTCTTCGGAAGTGAACATCGTCCGGGCAGGTGTGATTACGACGGAGGACCAGAAGGCCATCTGCAACTTTGAATTAGAGGTTAACGACCTGAAGCACCTGCAGAACGCCTTCCGGGCGCTGACCAAGCTCAAGAATGTCTTGAAAGTGGAACGATTGCGGGGTTTACCCTCGACGGAGAAAGAAGAGAGAAGGGCGGAAGCCTGAGGGTTACGAGTTTCCGGTCAAAAGTTTCGAGTTCCAGGTTTCAGGTTTTTTAAACCTTAAACTTTAAACTGAAAACTTCAAACTGTCCCGATTCAAACTGCTTTGACCACCAATCCCGAACGAAGGCAACGCGTGCACACCCGCATCCGGCGTGACGTGCCATTCTGGATGGCGTGAACCCGCTGCAAATTCGGGTACCAACGGCGTTTGGTCCGGTTGTTGGCGTGGCTCACATTATGCCCCACCCGGGGCCTCTTCCCACAGATTTCACAGACCCGAGCCATTGAACTCCTCCGGTAGGAAAAATAAAGAGCAGGGCCTTTCCCCTGCTTTCTTTTTGTCTTTTTGTATACCACAAGCAAAAAATTTAGGCAAGCAATTTATTCCCCTTGCCCCTTTCATAAATCAAAAATCTTGGCTGGCGGGTTGATCATAAAAGAGTCCGGAGCCTTGGGGAAGCCCTTGGCCAGAACGCGGCGCCCTTGAACCTCCAGACGTCCTTCGGCATAAAGCTGAATGGCCTGCGAGAAAATTTTATGCTCCTGTTTCAAAATCCGGGCATTCAAGGTTTCTGCCGTGTCATCATCGTAGACCGGCACCACAGCCTGGATGATGATCGGGCCGGTGTCCGGGCCTTCCTCCACGAAGTGCACCGTGCAGCCGGCAAACTTCACTCCATAATCCACCTCGGCCTGCCATACGTGTGTCCCCGGAAAGGAGGGCAGCAGAGCCGGGTGGATGTTCATCACCCGCATGGGGAAAGCCTTTAGAAACACGGAGGTGAGGATGCGCATGTATCCGGCCAGGATCACCAGCTCCACTTCATGAGCCTGCAAGACCTCCACCAGCTCTTGGTCAAAATCCTCCCGTTTCTTGTATTCCTTGGGGCTGATGACCCGGGAGGGAATCCCGTGCTTCCTCGCTCGCTCCAGGGCGAATACACCCGAAACGTTGCTGATCACGATTTTGATCTTGGCGTTAAGACGATCCTGCTTCGATATGGTCGATGATGGCTTGTAGGTTCGACCCCCTTCCTGAAACCAGAACCCCGAGATTGACCATATTTCTCCTCACTCGAATTGGATCGCGCGCTCTTGCGCTTTCGTGCGGATGATTTCGCCGACCAGGTAGGCCTTCTCATTTAGGCCTTCCAGCCGGAGGATGATATCTTTCGCTTCCTGGGGTGGAACCGCCAAAATCATTCCGATCCCGTTGTTGAATGTGCGGAGCATCTCCCCCTCGGATATCCTTCCTCCGTCCTGGATCACCTTAAAAATGGGAGGGACGGGCCAGGTGTTCCTGCGGACCACCGCCTTGCACCCGGAGGGAATAATCCGAGGGATATTATCCGTGAAACCGCCGCCCGTGATATGGGCGATCCCATGGATATGAAAATCCCCGAGCAAGCTCAGGATGGGCTGGACATAAATGCGCGTAGGGACGAGCAAGGCCTCACCGATTGTCTGGGAAAGGCTTTCCTCCCGATCCGTGACTTTTAAGCCCATGCGCTTGAAGAGCACCTTTCGGGCTAGGGAGTACCCATTACTATGCAGCCCGCTGGATCCCAGGCCAATCAGTTGGTCGCCCCCGCAAATGGAAGAGCCATCGATTAGTTTCTCCCGCTCCACCACTCCCACGGCGAAGCCGGCGAGATCATATTCCCCCCGTTTGTAGAAAGTAGGCATCTCCGCCGTTTCCCCGCCGATCAGGGCGCATCCCGCTTCCAAGCACCCCCGGGCAACGCCCTCGATGATCTGGGTGGAAACTTCCAGGGAAAGCTTGCCCGTAGCTAGGTAGTCCAGGAGAAAGAGGGGCTCCGCGCCCTGTACGACGATGTCATTGACGCACATGGCCACCAGATCAATGCCCACCGTGTCATGCTTTCCCACCAGAAAGGCCACCTTCAGTTTCGTCCCCACCCCATCCGTGGAGGAGACCAGGACAGGGTTCTTATATTTTTGGGCGTCGAAGGAAAAGAGCCCCCCGAACCCTCCGATGTCCGTGATCACCTCCGGCCGGAAAGTTGTCCGGACCAAGGGGCGGATCATTTCTACGAACTTATTCCCGGCATCAATATCCACCCCGGCGCTTTTGTAAGTTACCCGTCGTTTCAAAACCTTTCCTCCCACGGAAAAGGAAATGGTAAATACCCATTTCTAATGAAGAACTTTTTAATTGTCAAGGTTTGATAGTTTAGGCGGCTGAGCCAAGATCATATTTCTCCTTCTGCGGATACCCCTACGACCTTGCTTCGTCGCTCCACCAGAACGACGTCTCGCCAAGTTCCTCCAAGCTTCCCGGAGGTCATTTTGCCCACTTTTTCTCTTCGACCAACTTCTCTGAAGCCATGCTTCTTGACGAGCCTGAGGCTTGTAGCATTCTCAGGAAAGATAGCACCCTGTAGGGTCCATATTCCTGCCCTTTCGGAATCAACGACCAAGGCAGCAAGCAGTGCTGAGCCAATGCTTACACCCCGGTATTGGGCGCCCACGTATAGGCTGACTTCCACAACTCCTGAATAAACACCACGACCCGAAACGGGGCTCAGCGCACCCCACCCCAGAATCCGTTCTCCTGCTCTGGCAACCAACCGTGGTTCCGGCAAATGGTCTGAGTCCCATTTATCCCAGTTCGGGGCGTCGGCCTCGAATGTGGAATGTCCACTCGCAATGCCTTCAAGATAGATTAAACGGACTTGCCCCCAATCATCTGAACTCATTTTGTCTATCTTGTATTCCATCCGGTTATTGGCTCACAACGTGCTCGCGGCTGAGCTGGGAGGCGAAGGCCCGTCTGTTGATAGAGCTATTAGGCGATGATTAACCCACAGTAGTTTCAACAAAATGAAGCTCTCCATCGAGCACCCCCGACGCCTTTCCGGCTTCTGTGGCTTCAGGTGCAGTTACGAAAGCCCGAGCTTTCCCGACATTGCTAACCGCAAAAACGAAGAACACGTTATTGGGTTCGTCTAGGCTACGCCAAAGATGTATAAGACTTAGCCCTGCTGCGCGGTGCGCCCCGGCGTGGGAGTCGAACAGGCGCTTCCACTTTGAGAAACCAGCAACTCGGTTGCGACATACCATGTAGATCATTGCCCTTTTATACCATAAATCTCTCGGAAAAAAGAGAAATTCCTAGGACCTTAGCGACTACTTCCTATGTTTTTTGGGTACCTGCTTCTCCCATAATAGTTTTACTTTTCTTCTTGCTCGCGGCGAGAAATTTTGCTACCAATAAATTGATCTAGCAGTAAAATCTCCCTCATAGCCGCATTCTATGTCCTCTCCAGAACTCCAACAAATCCTTGAGGCCATCGAAAAGCCCCTCCTCTATGCTTCCCAGAACGATTATGCCCACCTAAAAACGTTGAAGGCGTTGGAACCCTACATGGCCCACTGGCTGGAAAAAGCTTCCGCCCTTCCACTGAGCCAAAGGAGGCAGGAGTTAATCCACCGATTAAGGGCTCAGGTTAAAGGCTTTGACGGAGTGGACCTGGCCCTGAAGAAGGCCCAGCTCCTAGAATTCCAAAAAATATTTAACGAACTCAAGTGCGAAGATTCAGCTCCTGTACCCTGTCGGCCTTGGCCGACTCTGGCCGAGTTTCATCAGTTTCGGAAGGAGCTGCAAACCCCCATCCAGTTCATGAAAGGCGTGGGGCCACGACTCGCCGAAATCCTGAAGAAGAAAAACATTCGGACTGTAGAGGACGCCCTTTACTTCCTCCCCCGGCTCTACGAGGACCGGCGACAGATTAAGACCATCTCCCAGCTCACGGTGGGCAAGATGGAAACGGTGGTGGGCACAGTCTTAAATGCCGAGATGGCTTTTCATCGCCGGCGACGCACCTTTGAAGTGCGGGTCGGCGATGAAACCGGCACCCTGATGGCCAAATGGTTTAACTTCAACCCCCGTTTCATGAAAGGAAGGTTCCGTAAAGACATGCGCCTGATCCTCTCCGGAGAGGTCCGCCTCTATCAGTTTCAGAAGGAGATCCATCATCCCGAGCTGGAGATCCTAGAGGAGGAACCGGAGACCCGGGATGGAACGGGCAGCCAGTCGCGCCTCGAAGATTCGCTCCATTTCGGGCGTATCGTGCCCATCTACTCAGAGACCGAAGGCCTTTACCAGCGTCAGCGCCTGATCCGCCGTATCCTGAAAAACGTCGTTGATCTCTTTGCCGATAAGGCTTTCAGCGGCATCCCGGATGAGGTGTGCCGGCGGCAGAAGCTCATCCCCCTGTCCGCAGCCTTCCGGCGGGCTCACTTCCCGGACCCGGAAGATGATATCGCTTTGCTCAATGAAGGGAAATCCCCGGCCCATCGGCGGCTGATCTTCGATGAGTTTTTCTTCCTGGAGCTAGGACTGGCCTTGCGCCGGAGCGGGACGCTGCTGGAAAAAGGCATCGCCTTTCCCATCTCCCACCGTTACACGAACCAACTCCGTAGCCTTCTTCCTTTTGCGCTCACGCCGGCACAGGAGCGCGTCCTGGCAGAAATCGAATTGGACATGCGGCAACCTCATCCCATGAATCGCCTCCTCCAGGGAGACGTGGGAAGCGGCAAGACGATCGTGGCCCTGATGGCCGGGCTCATGGCCATCGAAGGGGGTTACCAGGTGGCCATCATGGCACCCACGGAGATTCTGGCCGAGCAGCATTTTCTGGGCATCCATCCTCTGGTGGAAGCGCTTGGCCTACGTACTTGCCTCCTCACCAGCAGCCTGAAGAAATCCCCCAAAGAAGCCCTTTACAAAGAAATTGGGGGCGGAAAAATCCACATCTCCATCGGTACCCATGCCCTCATTCAAGAGGGGGTGGAGTTTAATAAGTTGGGCCTGGCCATTATCGACGAGCAACACAAGTTCGGCGTCATCCAGCGGGCCACCTTGAAAAAAAAAGGATACAATCCCGACGTCCTGGTCATGACCGCCACACCCATTCCCCGTACGCTCTCGATGACCATCTATGGAGATCTGGATGTTTCCGTCATCGACCAGCTCCCCCCCGGCCGGGGGACCCTTACCACCCGCGTCTTCAACGAAAGGGAACGATTCCGCGTCTACCGCATCCTGAGGGATGAGATCTCTCAGGGGAAACAGGCCTACGTAGTATACCCACTCATAGAAGAATCCGAGCGCCTGGACCTCAAGGACGCAACCCAGATGGCCCAGCACCTGCAGAAGGATATTTTTCCGGAATTTCGTGTAGGCTTAATCCATGGCCGGATGAAGAGCGAGGAGAAAGAAACGATCATGGCCGACTTTAAGGCAAAGCACATCCACATCCTCGTCTCCACCATTGTCATCGAGGTCGGCATTGACGTGCCCAATGCCTCCGTCATGGTCATCGAGCACGCGGAGAGGTTTGGCCTCTCTCAACTCCACCAGCTTCGCGGCCGAGTGGGCCGGGGAAAGGACCCATCCCAATGCCTGCTCATCGCCCAGTACCGTAGGACCGACGACGCCGACCGGCGCCTGCAGGTAATGGAACAGACCGCCGACGGCTTCAAAATATCCGAGGAGGATTTGGCCATCCGCGGCCCCGGAGAATTACTCGGGACCCAGCAATCCGGGCTTCCCGACTTCCGGGTGGGCAATTTCCTCAGAGATATGACTCTGCTGAGTGAAGCCCGGAAAGAGGCTTTTGCCATGATCTCCGGCGATTCTTCTCTTTCCCGCCCGGAGCATATTTTTATCAGAGAGACCTTGAAGGAACGCTGGAAAGGAAGACTCGAACTGGCCATGATTGGATGATACCCCCCTCCCGCCTCTTCCTTTGGGACGGAGGTTGCCGAGATTCTCTGACGATGCCCCTTAGCCCTTAACCTTCTTTTGCATATTCTGGTAAAGCTTCTGGGATAGAGATATTCCCAGTGAAGGAGATAGGCGGTTCATCCACCAAAACAATTTCCACCAGGACGGTATAATGATAATGGCCTCGTTTTTGGCGATCGCGTCTAGCGCTTTTCTCGCAAATATGTTGGGAGCCATAGGCTTGAACCTTTCCCAGATGAGACGCTGTTGTTCAAGTGAAACCTCTACAAGATTTTTGCCATATTTGCCTCCCTCCAGAATGGGTGTGCGAATAACACCCGGACATAGAACGCTAACGCGTATGCCGGCCGGTGCTGCCTCAGCACGTAGAGACTTCGAAAGACCGACGACGGCATGCTTAGTGGTCGCATAGGAGGATACTCCGGGTGAAGGCATAAGGCCCGCCATAGAGGATGTATTGACAATGTGGCCGAATCCTTGATTCAGCATAATCTTGTATGCCCCTTGAACTCCATTTATCACCCCCCGCAGATTGACATCTATAATCCGATTCCAATCTTCAATGCTGTGCAGATGGACATCCCCACCAATCCCAATTCCTGCGTTGTTGAACATATAGTCCAATCGACCCGTACGCTCAACCGTTTCTCGCAGTAGGCCCTCCATAGCCGAAAAATCGGCTACATCTAATGGCCATGCTTTTGCTTGACCCCCAGCGACACGGATTTCTCTAGCCGCTTCTTCGGCCAATTCGATCTGAAGATCCGCCAAGACAACCTCACCGCCACGTTTGGCCAGTTCCTCAGCGAGGGCTCGTCCGATTCCAGAGGCCCCACCGGTGATAATCGCAGTCGCCTCTTCAAAAATACGAATTGCTTTGTTTGACATGATCGTGCCTACCTCCGAAAGGATCGTTCACAGAAGGTCTAAAATATGGGAGACTTAGGGCCAGGTCTGGAAATATCACTTTTCGCCTACCGCTGCCTTCGCTATCACCTTGCTGACGGTCGTATAATGAATTCGCAAATTACCCGCAATCTCTTTCAGAGCTGGCGGTTACTTGCGTAGGCTTTCCACCTGCAAGACTACGCGACCTTGCCAGGCCCCATCTAATGGGTGAGCCCAGCCTTTTTTTCATAACCCCAGGAGCCGACGGGCATTCTCCCGAAAAATTAGCTGCTTTTCTTTTTCCTGCAAGGGAAGATCTTTGAACCACTGGATCTGAGGGACGGGGTCGCTGGTGACTGGATAATCAGTGGCAAAAAGGACTTTTCCCGCACCATGTCGGCGGATGAGATCCACCACCACGTCCGCCTTGAGGCTCTGGACATTCGGCCCCCAACAGGTATCAATATAAATATCCCTGCCGATAATCCACTTCCGCGCCTCATCCAGCATGAAGAGACCACCGAAATGAGCGGCCACGATCTGGAGAGCCGGGAAGCGCTCTTTGAGATGGGCGACATCTTGAGGGCCGGTCCCGGGAGGATGGGATGGATTAACAGGGTCCTTGCCCACGTGAAAATAGGCAATCATACTAGCTTTAGCCATCGCATCGTATATGGGGAAGAGGTTTCCATCTCGGGCTCGGATGGGCTGGAAAAGGGAATGAAATTTGATCCCCTTGATCCCCTTTTCCTTAATCCTTCTTACCTCTCCGAGAGGGTCCTCCATATTCGGAAGAATGGTGCCGAAGCTGAAGATGCTTTGGTTATCCATGATCTCAATGAGAAAGTTATTCGCTGGAACCACCACTTCAGGCCTTTCCGCCACGCAGAAGGTCACGACCGCCTCGATTCCGCATCTTTTCATGTAGGCTTTTAAATCTCTCAGGGTGAAGTCTCCCGCAAGGGGAATTGCATCCCCTACCGCGGCCTGAAATCTTTGAGCGGCTTTGGCAGCAATCTTATCCGGGAAAATGTGGGTGTGGGTATCAATCACTTAAAATCTCCTCTGTAAAGCGCGAGGTACTTGCAGTTGAGAATTCTGAACTGAGTGGAAACGGTCTCAGGCCTTGAATCGTGAATCGGAGCTCTTATTTCAACTTTCCAGGCTGGACACCTTACTCGCGTAAACTGCAAAAGTAAAGGGCGTCCCTGATCGCCTAGGTCCGTAAAGGAGCGATAGGGGTCGGGCTAAAAGGCTCTTAATGAATCCTCCTCAGGCAAGAGTTATATTCTTCTCTTTGGAGAAGGCGGTCAAAATCGCCTCTGTGATTTCATTGCGCTTACTTATAAAATTTTGGATGTCGTTCGGGTACTGAAGCGAAAGGAGGATCCCTTTGCTTTCTATGCTTGTTTGGATCACCGGCTTGGGTTCTGGAAGGGTGTATTTTTTCTTTTGGGGTTCTTCCTTGTTCTCCCCGTTCCTTCTGCCAGAGAGTTCTGTATTTTTTTTATTCAGCAAATCAAGCAATAAATTGTACCCGCTTCTCCAATCGCTCTGATGGCTAAGATAGACATTGATCTTATCCCAGACATAATTATTTCCCCAGCTATAATTATAGATAGCCTGGTTGAAGATCAAATTATTGCCCAAGAAAATAACCCGCCCGGTCTCTTGAAAATCCCGGTATTCCGAAAGTGTTATCTTTAAGATGTTGATTTCCAGAACTTTTCCGCGGATACCTCCACTTTCGATGAAATCGCCCACCTTGATTTGCCTTGTAAACACAAGCATGAGCCACCCGATAAAACCGAGTAAACACATCCTTCAGGGCGATGGCCGAGCCGGCCAGGGCCAGACCCAGGACGGCAGCCACATGGGCCAGATTTTCCAATCCGATGAAAATCGCCAGAATCGACGCGGAAACAAAAAGGATAAGGCGGATGAGCCGCTCGACAGCCGGCCGCCTGGATTCCTCCAGAGGCCATACAGCGAAGCAATCCCCCATTGGCCCGGTTGAGGAGATAGGCCGCCAGCGAAAACCCCAATGACAAGGAGAAAGCGGTAGAGATAGCTTAAATACAGTACGCGTAGCCTTTTTTCAAGGTCCAGAGAGTTCTTTCTCCAAATCCTTCACGATCTCCTGCTTGGCCCGGATATCGGTATCGATCTTTTCAATTTCCTTACTCAGTTTGGCCATTTCCTCCGGAGGCCCCGTTGCCTGCCCGGGATTGGATTTCGCCCTGATCTGTTTGGCAAGGTTCAATTTCTCTTTTTTCTTGGCCTCAATCTCTTTTATGTAATATTCGAGCTCATTGGAGACACTTTGAATCTCCATTCCCAGCTTCAGGGCAGTGACGGGCTTTTCCTTGGATTCTCTGATAATCTCTTCCGACCGTTGCTGGGGTTTCTTTTCGTCCGATTGCGAGAGCCTCGAAAAGGAAGGGTAGGTAAGGGCTGGGCAAAGGAAGGACGAGACGGTCACCATTAGGATCAGCAAGAAAATCTGCTTTCCTCGTAAGAACGCCAGATTATTTACTTTCGAGACTACCCACTTCATACTTTATTTCCTTATCCATACAGTTATCCAAGCCATTGGGTTCTGCCCCACTAGAAAATCCAAATCCCTTCAAAGCTTTATGCTTACGGACCCGGGGGTTACACACCCCATAACGAAAATGCCTGCCGTCATCCAAACCAATCAGATTGAACGCCCATCTTCATTCTTTGGGCCTCCTTCGATCGTCTCTCATTATTCCTACGCCCCTCATCTGCTCAAGAAATTTATCGGCATTATTTGCCCAATAATTAATTCAGGTTAACCAAATGAAACCCATATTCCTCTATTTCTTCTTTACCCCTTAAATTCCCAGGAGATTAAATCCTGCTTTTCCTATTTCCATCTCAGGAAAAGCCTGTCATTCTACATATATTTTTGATGAGGCAGCGAGGGCAATTTTAAGTCTTTTGGCGGGCCTTAAAGAAAATGGCCAAGATCGGTGGCTTCTTCGATGTGGTGATCGGGTGGATATGGGGTAAGGCAATCCCAGAGAGCCGAAAAAACAAAATGAGATTAGGGTCAGGCTAAAGTAATAAAGTATTATTCTCCTACCAGAAGAAGGAAAGCGCGGAAGGGGCCATACGTGCGAAACGTTTTCGGCTAACAATCTCCAATAGCATCCTTTCCTGCAGGGTTGGACGACTACGGAAAAGCGTATCCAGAAAATTCTGCTTTGATATGATGAAGACGTTTGGAAATTTGAGCACGAACGTGCCGTTTTCCTTCATGGGGAATATCGATGGCCAAGATTGCGCGGAATTTGGGGGTGATAACATCCGCCACCGCTTAGGCTATGCGTTGAGTCCAGAGTGCAAACTTAATGAAATAAACAACGTACCCTTTTAAAACCTGGCCCGGTGCATCATCCGGGCTTCCTTCTCCCAGGAACGGATGCAGTATCTCGCAGAACCCTCAAAGGTTGTTTACCGGGCGAAAGACGGGACCGAGGAAAAGGCCTTCGATGCCCTGGAGTGGCTGGCCGCCATGCGGGATGTTCCCACATCCCGGACAGGGGGGAGTCCGCCGATGGCGGGAGTCCGGTACTATGGGTACTACAGTAATGATCTCCCGGGGAAAGCGAAAAGAAACCGAAGACGACGGGGTCCCCTGCATCCTGGAAGCCGATAAAAGTTCGAAGGAATACCGGAAAAACTGGGCCCGGCTGATCCAGAAGATCGGAGCCTGTCCCCGACTTGATCGGGGAAGTCGATCCCCTGACTTGTCCGAAGTGTCGGGGAACCATGCGGATCATCAGCTTCATCGAAGACCGGGAGGTCATCAAGGCCATCCTAAAACACCTGGGGCTGTGGCTTGTCAAATCAAAGCCTGTCCCGTACTTGATACGGGAACCCACTCCCAAGGCCCATGTCCCCCTGTCGGATACATCATGGATCATTTCTCTCAACTCCCCATGAACGACGATCACCTTTATCGTGACCCCGACTATCCCTGGGACGCTTACCTCAAGCCGTAAAGAGTGGAATACCGGGCGTAAGGGACCGGGGTGCCCGGATGAGCCTCAAAAATGCCTGACAGGACTCGCCTGATCGAGTTTACACCTTCTTCATCAACCCGTCCTTGAGCAGTTTGTAATGGGATCCTCTCCAGAAAATATGCGAACCC
>CAVXFA010000033.1:0-28039 GCA_963760605.1 uncultured delta proteobacterium
ATTTGACACCCCATCGCCCCTCTCCTTATACTGCCGATAAATAAGACTCAAATCTTCATCCTTCCCGGGCAGAAAGGGATCGAAGAGAAGTTTATCTTGCAAAAGGAGGAGACGTGAACGAACTCAAGGTAAAGGATATCAAAAAGGTTGTAGTGATCGGGGCCGGGCTTATGGGGTCGCAGATTGCTGAATTGATGGCCCGGCTTGGGCCGTATCGGGTCACGCTCGTAGATGTGAAGGATGAGTTCGTAAATAAAGGTCTGGGGGGCATCGAGCAGAGGGCGGAGAAATTCTTCGTCGCCAGGGGAAAGATGACCCCCGAACAGAAGAAAGAGCTCATGGGCCGTATTGACGGCACCATAGACATCACCCAGGCAGCGGGAGGGACAGATTTCGCAGTGGAGGCGGCGACTGAAAATATTAGCCTCAAGAAGGACCTTTTCCGGAAACTGGATCAGAGTGCCCCCACCCACGCCATTTTGGCCTCCAATACTTCTTATTTGAGCATTACCGAGATTGCCTCTGCAACCAATCGTCCAGAGAAGGTTGTAGGAATGCACTTTTTCAATCCGGTGGCTATGATGAAACTGGTGGAGGTGGTGAAAGGGGCGAAGACCTCGGAGAACACGGTTGAGGTAACTTCCTCGGTGGCTCGAATTCTGCAAAAAGAACCGGTGGTTTGTCGGGACAGCTATGGTTTTCTGGCTAACCGGGCCTATTTGGCGCTGCGCATGGAAGCGGTCCAGATGGTCTGGGAGAGGGTGGCCTCCCCGGAGGAGATCGACAAAGCCCTTAAGCTCGGTTACAACTTGCCCATGGGCCCACTGGAACTCGCGGATATGGGAGGTTCCTGGGGCATCTATGCCAGCTCTGAAGAGGACCGAATACGTGAGCTGGGGTCAGAGAAGGGTCGGCTCCATCCCCTCATCCGACTCATGGTCAGGGCCGGCTACACAGGAGGAGCGGGGAAGAAGGGAATTAATGATTTTTACAAAGAGGTGCTTTCCAAGTGGTAAAGAAAAGAGGGGTCGCCGGGGTAAGATTGGATAAATGATGAGAAAATTATTCGCTGAAAAGCGAAAGAAAAGAAAAGAGGTCCACTTATGGAAACAAAGTATGAGACATTGGAACTCGAGGTAGCCGATGAAGTCGCCACGGTTTCCTTGAGCCGCCCTCCCTTGAACCTTTTCAGTACCCAGATGGTTGGAGAGTTAATCGATGTCTGGCATTCCTTCCGGAATAACCGGAAAGTTCGATTTGTTATCCTCACGGCCAAGGGAATAAACTTTTCCGGCGGTGCAGATTTGAAAGAATTTAAAAAATTGATCGACGGCCAGGAATTGCTTTCCGAAAATGCCCGCTACCAGCAGCTGGCGGGCCATGAAATGATGCGGAGCCTCGAGAGCCTGGAACAGGTGACGGTGGCCGCACTTCAGGGAGTCGTGATCGGCGCAGGTATGGCCGTGGCCCTGGCCTGCGACTTTCGCATCATGGCCGAAGATAGTTATTTCAGCGTTCCGGAGTCAATCGTCGGATTTTACTTTACCTGGGGTTCTACGCCCAGGCTCGTACGCATGGTCGGGGCTTCCAGGGCTATGGAGATCATCATGACCTGCGACCCCATTCCTGCGCCCGAGGCCTACCGGATCGGCCTGGCAAACAAAGTGGCTCCGAAAGGTCGTTTAATGGAAGTGACGCGCGAGTGGATCGCCAAGATTGCTTCCCGCAGCCCCACCGCAGTCCGGATCACGAAGAAAATTGCTCTGGGAGCCTCCATGCAGGGATTTGGAAACACGTTCATTTGCGAGCCGGAACTCATGCAGGGTCTGGCGTTTACCTGCGAACCTCAGGAAGGAATCGAGGCTTTCCTGGAGAAGAGATCGCCGCGGTATAAAAGAAAAGGTGAAAGGTGAAAGGTCAAAGATTTAAGGAAATTTCCCTGGCTAGCCGCCGGGAGACGAGGGAAGGAAAGAAGGGACGTAGCATTCAAGGATAGATCTTTTCGCAGAGAGGGGGACATAGTTCCGTAATTCTGGTACTCGCGACCTGAAAGAAATAGCGGCACGCAAAGCCGCAAAGATCGCCAAGAAGAGCCTTTAGGTTGCGTGAGCCTGAAGATTCCTGGCGCTCTTGGCGTCTCGGTGAGAGATGGGAAGAATATCATGCGCGGTGACCAGGGGACTTTTCTAAACACCTTCCAGCTCAAAATTTCCCGATCATCCATGGAGCTAAACCCATCACGCGAGGGCCCACGGAAAATAGATGCGCAAGAGAAATTGGAACTCGACACTCGAAACCTGAAGCTCAAGCTCATCAATATCTACGACCTTTTGCCTCATTGAACCCTTATTGATTCCATAAGAGTTTTTTTATATCATGAAACAACTTTGCCGCCTTTTTTATGATCCAGAGAACGTCCCTAAAATTTGTCCTAGAATTTAAATTGACAAAATTATAGCTTCTGCTATATAAAAATTAATAAATTTCCCTTGTTCACAAAAAACTTCCAACATTGCTTCTAACCTTCTGAGGGTACTATGAAAAGGTGGTGTTACCAGAAGATATTAATGCGAAGCCATTAAGGGAGTCCCAAAGCTCTCTTGGGGTTTTTTAAATTTATCTTCAATAAAGCTGTTTTTGATCTTAGGGATTTTAAATGACATAGCAATATACATCTTTCCAAAAAGGGGGGGCCATGAAAGGGAAAGACTATCGGCTGGATATTGACAAAGGAAAGGGGGCGTCAACAAAACTCACCCGTCGTGCAGCGCTTAAGCGTATTGCTCTCAGTACAGGAACCATAAGTCTATTGGGGACAATTCCATCCTGGGGATCAATAAGGTTCTGGGCCGGATTGAAGGATATGGATCAACCAGAACAACAACAATTTGCCGCTTATTATTCCGTTTATTCCTCCCGTTATGATAGAGAATATTTTAAATATGCTTCTTTTAAAGATGAGTATAAATCCTCGTATTATTCTCTTGCTCCTGCACCAAGCAAAGAGGGGGGTCCATCTCCAGGGGGAACCTGTTTTACTGATTCATTAAGAAAAGAGGAGGAGTAAATTTGCAATATTTATAATGGTGTGAGCAGTGTCTTTATTTTGGAATAGCACAGCGTATAATGTCGCCTTTAGAAAATAATTCTAAGCTATAAACGTTATTTTTATATTTGGCTATATTATGGCAAATGTTTTACTTACGCAACGCTGTGTGCGCTCCTGTCCTTATTGTTTTGCCAAGGAGCACATGGCTCGATCTGTATCCGATGGCATGCTGAGTTGGGATGATTTGATCTACCTGGCAGATTTTATTGAGATATCCGGTGAGAATCAAATTACTTTACTTGGGGGGGAGCCCACACTTCATCCTGATTTTGTAAATTTTGTCCTTTACCTTCTTGAGCGGAAAATTTCCATCACCGTCTTTACCAGTGGGATTATGTCCGGGCTGACGCTTAACGAAATGTGTTCAGCCCTGAAAGGTATCCCAAAAGAGCGTCTTCACTTCGTTTGCAACCTGAACGATCCGGATTTATCTCCTACTGGTGAGGGTGAACGAACACGACCTTTTCTTGAAGAATTCGGAACCGTTACGGTCCCGGGCTTTAATATATACCATTCGAATTTCAAACTGGATTTCTTATTTCAGTATGTCAACCAATACGGACTTGACCGGCACCTCAGACTTGGCTTAGCCCATCCCATTCCCGATGCAGAAAATATATTTATACCAATCCAGGACATCAAAAGGGTCATCGAACGGCTGTTTTCTTATGCCCCTCTTTTTCAGCGTTTTAGAATAGCTCCTGGTATAGATTGCGGGTTTCCCATGTGTGCTTTTAACGATCAACAACTGGGTATGCTCTATCGCTTGACAGGGGATAAAATTCGTTTCGGCTGCAACCCCGCTTTTGATATCGGACCGGATATGACGGTATGGTGTTGTTTTCCAATATCTTCCTATCATAGAAAATCGATTTTCGAATTTGATTCGATCAAAGAGATTGTCAATTTTTATCAGGAACGGTTAACCAACATAAGAGTCGAGGCCGGCGGAATTTACGAGGCTTGCGACCACTGCGAATACCGTGAGGAAGGCAAATGCGCCGGAGGATGCGTTGCCCATCTCATATCCGCTTTTAGAAACGAAGAAAGAGTTAGATTGGAAGAGATATACTCATGAATTCCCATGTCCTCGTCTGCGATTTCGACGAAAAGCTAATTTCCCGATTTCAACATCGAAGCTTTGTGTTACGTATGGATAACCCCGACTTCGTTACCCATGCGGTTAAGGTGGTGCAGGAAAAGAACAGCCTATATACCGTTTGGTTGCATACGGAGGCCCCGTTGTCCAGACTTAATATCACAGAATTGGGGAAATCAAGTACTGTACCGTTTTATCTTGAGGTTACTGGACTAGGAAATTTCCGGGAATCAATAAAAAATATTCGTTTACTTTGCGGGTTAAAGGGTATTGTGGTTTTGCCCGAGGATGCCCCTGGAAGTTACCGCGATCTTAAGATTCTTTCGTCCCTTTTCGTTCCCTGCGGGATTATTTTCAGAAACCGGTGCCCTGACTGGGACTCACTGGCTGACTTGATGTCCTACTCCGTTTACACCAAAGTACCTCATGCTCCCATTCAACCATTCCATTTCATAATATCCAATTATGATACTCAAAAAAGGATTGATTTTGACAGTGTCCATTTCGAAGACCCCTCCAGATTCTTACATATCGACATCAAGGGACGTATTGCTCTATCCAGAGAAGAGCTTGAGAAGGAAGAGTTTATTTCTATAGACCTGGAAAACCTGGATAAAATTGTAAATATTCGACCTTACACTCAACGGATAGAGGCTTGGCGTGAATTTTTCCTGAAGCCTGATGGCTGCGCATACTGTCCGGGCTGGCAGATCTGCCTTGGAAAGTTCGAGGGGAGTACTGATAAAGAATCGGGCTGCATGGCATTTTTTGATGAATGGATGGATGCAGTGGATCATTATCAAGAACAAAAAGTAAAGCTTGAGGCTATCCATAGACCTCGGGGAGAGTGGCCTCTATGACGTGCCTGCCGGCATTGCTTTAGGGGTATGCGTAGATTATGCCAACGATGATTCTCAAAGTAACTGAAAAATGCAATTCTAATTGTGCCTATTGCGACGTGGTTTCAAATCGGGCCCGAGCAGAGCACATGTCTCTGGACGTACTTGAACTGGTTTTTAAACGCATTAACGAATTCTTACAAACTCATCATGGAGAAACCATAAATGTCACCTTTCACGGCGGAGAACCTCTTCTGGTAGGGACGGAATTCTATAAGGCAGCTTATGAGTTCCAGCTGAAGTACTGCGGTGACACAAGGGATCGCATAAATTATGGTATTCAGTCCAACCTAACGCTCTTTTCAGAGGACTACGTGGAGATATTTCGTGATCTGGGGATTGACAACATTGGAACAAGCTACGATCCAGAACCCCATATTAGAGGACCGGGAGCACCTAACAATTCAGATCTGTACAACCGTATGTTCATGCATGGTGACATCGTAGGCCATAAGCACGGCTTCAGCCCCGGCATAATTTATGTAGTGACTAAGAAGTCTTTAAAAAGCCCTCTGAAGGTTTTCTACTACCTTACAAACTTGAGGCCGGGTGGCTTCTTTGACATTCATCCGGTTGTTTTATATTACAACCGACGGGAGGACTTGGCAATAACACCTCCTGAATATGTGGCTTTCCTTGGTGCTATCTTTCCTGTTTGGTGGAAGCATCAACACCGGTATCCTCATGTGGAACCATTCCATTCCATGGTCAAGATCATTAAAGATGGGGAGTTATCGTCAACTTGTACATCATCTGGAGCTTGTGCCTATACACATGTTAATGTAGATCCTTTCGGTGAAACCTCCCAGTGCGGGCGTTCCAGTGATTGGGGACTCCTGCCGTATGGAAACATCCGCGAGCGCTCGTTAGAGGAAATCTTTTCCGATTCAAAACGGGATGAACTATATAAGCGTAATGATGTCTTGCTTCAGGGTGAATGTCAAGGCTGCCGTTTTTGGACGATGTGCCATGGAGATTGTCCTGTGGATTCCTATCCAAAACACTCGGATTTCCTGCACAGGTCTGAATGGGGTTGTGCCCGGAAGGCCTTTATTGAGCAATACTTAGAACCCATTACCGGGTTGAGGTTTACTCCCCCATGAATCAATCCACTACACACAATACGCAGGAGCCAGCATGGATAAATCCTATAGGCGGATATGGGGATATGCTTATGGTGGCGGGGGTACTTAAGCAGGTTATAGAACGGGACCGATACCGCTGCTTTAACCTTGTACGCCGCTCCATGTATCGCACTATCTTTCAAAACCACCCTGCCATTCAGAAAATCGGCTATCCTCCACGAGGGGCACACATCATAGGAACTGATTATTGGACATACGACCTCGGTACTAATGAAAATCGTCCTTATCAAATACTCGCACGAATTTTAGGACTATCTACCCCTGTGGAAGAGATCCTTTATTTCCCAGGGATAGCTGAAATTGATCTTGTTCTTGAGAAAATGATACCTTGGGGCAGGAAAAATATTGTTATAGCTCCTGGTTCTGATTCACCCCGCAAAATGATGGCTTTAAACCGCTGGCAACTACTCATCAGACAGCTTAAAAAGGATGGTTTCTTCATAATTCAGACTGGAAGAATTCGAGAGAGGTATATTGAAAATTCTTTCTCCCTCCTCGGTCTAACAAGTCCCGAGCAACTGATTGCAGTCTTAAGACGCGTGGATATTGTGATTACTCTTGATAACTTCCCCATGCATGCTGCCCGTCTGGCGGGAGTCCCTGCAGTGGTCCTTTGGGGCCCTACTGATCCAGAGATCTATGGTTATCCCGGGCAACATCATTTAAGGGCTGCTCTCAAATGTGAGCAAATTGATCGTTGTCTTGGTCCCAAGACTCCAAATAGTTATGATACTCCCTGCCCCGTAGAGGGAAACCATTGCATGGACCTAATTCCTCTGGAGCATATCCGCAAGGCAGTCCACGAAATGTTGGATTAGATGGATTCTTATTTCAAAGAGCTGAAGTGGCAAACCTTGAAAGAATCTCATCTCATTAGTGTCCCAACGTTGAGGTGGGGAAGTTTTTTAACAAGCAATAATTATTTAGGTATCTGAAGAAAATGGTTTTTATTGATTTGGAATTCAAATTCCCTAAATACCAACTTCCTTCATTTTGGATGAAGGAGATGGCTCATGAATCCAGGGAAACCATTTTCTCTCAGCTGCAGCTGGCTCGTTTACTTTGATACAGTCTGTCTCCCTGTCTCCATCCCAGTACCATTAAGGCATTGTAGGCGTACAATTGGCAGTACCAGTGATCTGAGGTTTCAATTCTTCTTATTATTTCCTGAACTATCCTCTGGTCTCCCCTCTGCCCTAAGGAATAGAAAGCCATCGAAACCACACTTGGACTGGAGTCATCCAGGAAAGCAAGGAGATCTTTGTACGTTTTATCCTGCTGGCTGATCCCGAGGACCCTGACGAACCAGTAACGTTCTGGCACATGAGGGCTTGACAGCATCTTTTGATAAGCCGGAAAATCACCGATCTCCATTCTTTTCTGCTCTACCGTTTTCAAGGCCACGACTCTGGTCTGCCAGCAATCGGACTGAAAAGCTTCTCCCAGGTCCTTTACATCGACTATTCTCCCTTTCCAAAAATGCAGGGGGATCAGAACGGCCATGCCGATCAGAAGACAGAGGACTGAGGCAATCACCGAAGAAAGGATCGAGTTCAGAAAGAAATTTGCAAAAAAGCGGAAAAGGCTGAAGAGAAGACCATAAACCACGAGAGGAAATCCAACAATAAGAGAAAAAAGGGTGAATTGACGGAAAAGATAGAGTCGGTCGCTTTTTGAAGAGAATTCTTTCAATACTTCTCCGGATCTGGAAAAAAAAGCGTTGACCGAAGTTCGAAGAACGGGTCGCCCTCTGTTCTCAAAAACCAGGCTGCCTTCGCTTTCCAGGACTCTTAAGTCAACCGGAACACAATCCCCCACATTAATATAGTTGTGGTTGAGCAATTCCGTTCGCAACGAAGCGACTGCAGGCATATTTTTAACCTCCTTGAGGTTGACGGTCTTGAGGGTCTTTTGACCCAGGGTTTTAATGACCTCCGCGGGATAAAGGGTATATTTATAGTAGAAATCATTGACCCTTTGTCCCAGAGGAATCGTCAAAAGGAAATGATCTCTCAAGTCCAAGAAAATGTTTGTCCCTGTCAGAGATAACCACAGAAGTCCTAAGAAAAGGATCGGAAGAATGGGAATAATTCTCTTCATCCAGGCCCTCTTGTCATTTTCTGGAGGCATCCATTTCCACATGGCAACGAAAACGACGATTGGGATTATAAAGAAGTAGGACGTAATCATGAGGGAGATCCCGTTGAGGTTAACTCCGGCAAGGCATCCTGACCATATAAGAAGAATCACAATTGTGACAATCTTATGGCGCGAAAAAATTCTGTCCCAGATCCAGATAGCAACAAAGATAAAGAGGGTGAGCCCTGCTCCCAGGCTCAAGGAGAAAAAAAGACCCCCGAAAAATGCGGGTCCCAGATTCCTCAGGTCATACATGATCTTTTGATTGGGCACAGGCAGATAACCGTGGTTCTGTATAGCAAGAAGGGTCTGGTAAAGGTCTAGATTGGATAGATAAACATGTATAGTGGCCAGGAACTGGGCTGAAAACAGTCCCAGGAGAAGCACTCTGGATATGAAAGAAGGTCGATTCATTTCCATTCTATATGGTGTGTTCACTACTCCTTAGTCCTTTGAGTTTAGGTATTTGTTTGAAGTACAGCATCCATAGGGAGTGAAATTACGAAGAGGATATTACGAACCTGCGAAGAAATCAAGGTCCGGCCAAGGGCTTTGTAGATGTCCTATGATTTTGACGGTTGAAGGGATTTGATTTCTCCTGGAAGGCGGCTAAATCCTTCTTCCGGCAAAGCCAGAAGGAATTGGAAAACCTTTTTATGCAAGAATAAATCCGGGGGTGCAATTCCCTCACCGGCTACCAGGAATTTTAGGAGGTTGGCAGTGATTTTCTTTGCAATACTTGGCCCATTTAATTTTTGTGAGCCCCTTATTTATCTGTAAGTCTGTCTGGGCAAAGCCGCCACAACTAATCCTCTAGCTGGGTCATCTTGACTCCCGCTCTTGTCACGACGATGTGAGAAAACTCCGAGTCCCTGGGGGCTCATGCCAATGTTTCTCGCCAGCTGGGAATATGACAATCTCCCCCACCGTTACAACTCTCTTTTCTTGTTCCGTAGCCACAATACCCCTTCCCGCAGTGATTATCAGGACCTGATCACCATCATGCATATGGAATTTGTTCCTCACTCCTTTACCGAAATTCACAATGTTCACTCTCAAGTCTTTGCTATCAGACACGAGAGACTGGCTTGTTACATCGGGTCCTGTAAACACCGGAATCACATAAGGCTCCTTCGGGACATCGTTTATCTTTATTACTTTCATCTCTCCCTCCTATGAAAGCACTGCGGGTGTAGGGACTCATGACGTGTATGGGGTCAGACTTAGGTGGCCATGGCAAAAATATGTACTGGCCTCCTTTCTGATTATCCTTTTCATCAAGCAGTAGAGCATCAGACCTTTCCGGGAAGATATAAGGAATCCCCCTCTACTTCCGAGAGGAAAATATTTTGAAGTCTGTCGCTGCTCTACCATAAAGATCCTCTTCGAGACTGTTTCTGAATCCATGATTGCAATCACGAGATTTTGTGAAGCGAGGGGAGGCCCATTTCCAGAAGAGCCTATTTTTTCAAAACCTCTACAATCTCAAACTCACTGAAAAGCCATTTCCCTTCGATCTTTTTCAGGACGCATTCCAGTTCCCGGATTTCGTTCACATTCTCTTTACCCGGTGACTCTCCTGTCAGCCTTCCTGTCAGGCTGACCCTGGCCAAACCTTCTTCCGGGAAAGAAATGTTCAGATCATAGAACTCCAAATTTAACCTGGAAAATTGGCTGACGGGCCCGGGCGGCGTAAGCCGCTATCTCTTCCCGGGTATACCCGCCGTCAATTGAATAGGGAGGGACTTTCAGTCCGCAATTTTCATCGAATAAGGTAACGATTCTCTTGCCTCTTTCCACCAGGGTAAAAATATTTTCTTCCTGGTCCTTGGATGCCCATTGCGAAAGCAAGGCAAACTGCTTCTTGATCTTCTTTTTTTCACTGGGAAAGAAGTAGAGGACAGAGCATGTCCCGACAATCAGCACCAATAAGAGAATCGTCAGAGATTTGATTTTTACCACAGCGGCACCCCCATAATACGCCCAATAGGGGTTTGCCCGAAATAATGGTTTTCGATGGGCATATTCCGGTTATCCCCCACGACATACACGCAGCCTGGATCGACCCGACGCGGGGAAAGATTCCAGGTACATGGATAGCGGACATAGGGCTCGTCGATGCCCTGGCCGCCAACAAAAAGCTTCCCTGCACGGAATTCAACCGATTCGCCCTCCACGGCGATCACCCGTTTCAGGAGCATCACTTTCCTGCCCGCCAAACGTACCGCCACCACATCGTACCTTTTGGGCTTCGCAAAGGTATATCCCAACCTCCAACAAAAATTCACTCCTCCATTGCGATACGTAGGCTCCATGCTAAATCCCTGAATTCGAATGGGGACGCAGATCCGACCGAAAAAAAGATAAGCCGCCAGAGCCACGATGGATACCCTGATCAGGAATTTCCTTGTAAAAGAGGGGAAAAAGAATTTACGGATGGCCTATTCCCTTTTGACTGGAACTGCGTAGGGGCCTTCGCGGATGAAGGCCATACGGGGAGAGATTTGCCGATTCTCATAGGCTCTGTAAAAATAGATAATAGAGTTTTGCACCATCTCCTGAACCTTCTTGCCCCGTGGTTTTTTTCTGCCTTCCGGGGTGACAAATTCATAGCCGCTGACGCCCGGGAGCATAGGAAAACCTTTTTCGGGAATATCGGAGGTACAGTAGATCAGCCCTTCTTCTTGCACTTTTCTCAGCACTCTTCCCCAGACTTCAGGCTCCCATTGGTCCTTGGTGAACTGCCAACTCGGAGACCTGAGCAAATCCACATATCGATCTGCGCCCTGGAGTTTCAGAAGATGGGTCAGGGTTTTGTACTCGGGCCCGCCGATGGGCTCTGGATCGCGATTATCCGCCGCGATGATGATCACGCCGTTAGACTTTACCACCGGAAGGGCCCCCACCGCGGCCTTGGCCGTTTGGTAGTGGTTACGACCCACGTATCCGCCATGGGTCAAAACGATGTCAAACTCCTCGGCCACCAGAATCTCGACATATGTTTTGATCTTGCTCACGGCCTCCTGCAGAACTTTCTCCAGGTCTCCGGCGAAGATCCCGGTCATGCGCAGATCCTTATCTAAGGTCACCGAGATGGTGAAATCCACCCCCACAGCCCGAGCCACCGCCAAAGATTCTTCGTGGCAGGGATTCCCCTCGAAGGCCAGGTTGGTTGCGTAAGGGGATTCCAGGAACCCCGGGCCATGAAATTTCTGGATGGTCCGCTGATCCACCAAGCCGGGGCAGATGGCCTTCCTCCCTCCGGAAGCCCCGGCCATAAAGTGACTTTCCGTCAAGCCGGTGGCAATCTTCAGATCTGCCTCATGGAAATTCTTATTCAAAAAAACTTCGGTCCCGGTTGGGGTCTTCCCTACATAAACCAGGCAGGCCTTATCCTCGCAATCGTGGTCTTGAATCTCATAAGCCGAAACAATTTCCTTCCCAAACATCTGGATTTTTTCTTCCGGGGTGCTTGCCCGGTGCGTACCCGTTCCCACGATGATCCGGATGTTCTCTCTCTTCACCCCTAGGGACTGAAGTTTTTTTAGAAGGGGCAAAAGAATCCCGTTTTTTCCTTTGTAGGGGACAGGACGGGTAATGTCCGAGACTGTAACGGCCACCTTCAATTCGCTCGCTGGTTTTCCCTTGCCCTGGATGATTTTCTCTAAACTGAGTCCCCCGAGGGGTTCGCTAAGAGCCTTCTCAATATCTTTTTGGGGATTCTTTAGGATCTCGGCCTTCTTCATGGTCAACTCAACGCAATTCGCTGGTACCGAAACCACAAGCGGGCCGCCGGTGAATTCCACCTTCACCTTCTTCCAGTTTTTAATATTCACTCCCTGCAAGACAGAAAGCAGATCAGCTCTCATTCTCTAGAACCCCCCTATAGATTGCGGGATGGAGATCGCGGAATGCGTCCCCCCTGCCTCCACACGCTCGGCGGAAGGCGTTAGGCCCATAGCCAATTGGGGGGTGATTCCGCACCCCGCCATTCGCCATCGGATTACTCCCTGATCGCGGGGATCAAATCCAGGTTTCCGGTGAACGCCGCTTCCAGCGTGGGCTTCATCAACCGATCCACATCTCCCCGCTCTGCTTCCATGGGTGTGGGCATGTTCTGCAACTTCATCTTCAACTGAGGGTCCTTGGCTGCTTGGATCATTCGTTTCAAATGGGCCTTGGAAACCCCTGCCTCGGCAAGCGTCATGGGGAAGCCGAGGGCTTTGGAAAACTGAATCATGCCCTTGGCGACCAGCACCGCTAAAGCTCTTCCTTTCTTGTCTTCGGTCTTAGCTTTGATAAAACCTGCTTCTTTCAAGATTTCGGCGAAGACAGATAGCTGGTCTTGTACTTTGGGCCCGAAGAGAACTGTATAATAGGGGTTCAATAATGCGCAGGCCCGTCCATGGCTTAATACATCGATCAGGGAGAAGCTTCCCAGATGGGGCCCGCTGGTCCCGCCGATCATAATAGAATACCCGCCGAGGTCAGTGCCCAGACCCAGGCAAAGCCTGGCTTGCCGGTCTTTTGGATCTATTTTTACTTTCGGAAGCCCATAGACGATCAGTTTCAGGCAGGCTTCCGCTACTTCCTTCATCCGGGCATAATAGGCCTGTCCGGTCGCGCCCATGAAAACCTCCCAGGCGTGGGCGATGCCATCCAGGCCTCCATCCAGTGTGAGATGGATCGGAGAATCCGAGGTCACCCCATAATCGAAGATGGCCGCCTGGGGAACAATCGCCTCGTCAACGATGAGCTTTTTCTGTCCGGTGCTCAAATCTGTAATGTTTGAATACTTGGTCAGGTGGGCTCCAGAACTGGCCGCAGTCTGTACGGCGATCAACGGCAGGAGAGTTTTGTTCGTCTGGGTCTTTACTTTGGTAACATTCCCGACGCCGAAATAAGGATCGATTGAGCTGGCCACTGATTCTGGAACTTGAAGAATTGCTTTCGCCTCCGAGGGGGAATAGGTCGCCAGCACATCCGCGGCCTTGGCGGCATCGATGGCGCTTCCACCTCCAACTGCGATGATCATGTCGGGCCGGCAGCGGGCCACCTGCAGAGCCAGCCTGTAAAGATCCTCCCGCGGGGCGTTCGGCCTGGCGCCCAGGATGGCCTCATACTCTACTCCTCGGGCCTCCAAGGAATCTGTAATAGATTTGAGGGTCCCGGCAACCCAGGTTTCTCCCAGGTCAGCAACCATCAGCAAGGCTTTCCTCCCGTACTTGCTGGCGTAATCCCCGACCCGGTTCAGAACAGCAAACCCGAAAGCGTAGGAACCCCCTTTCCAGCCTTCCAGCATCTTCCGTGCATTCTCTATCACCCTCTCCATCGACCCCTCCTCGTCCATGAATTCAGGGTTTTAGGGCTCATGGGTTCAAGGGCAAAACCCCGACCCCGGGAGCCCTATCTTACATCCCTGGGAGCTTTTGTCAGGCAAGCGGCAGGCTCCTCGCACCGTAGATATTGGACCTTACTTCATTGCCTCCTCGACCAAGGTGATCAGCCGCTTGGGCGAAATGGGCTTGGGTAAATAGAGGTTGGCGCCAGCTTCCAGCCCCCGCTGCCTATCCTCTTCGCCGCTTTTCGCTGTAAGCATCATGACCGGTGTCTCGGTATAGGAATCAATCTGGCGAATCCTCTGGCACACCTCGAACCCGTCCATCTCTGGCATGATGACATCTAAAATGATCAGGTCAAAACGATCGCTCGCAGCTCTCTGCAAGGCATCAGGCCCGCTGGGACAGGTCGTCACAGAAAATCCGAGAGGGGTGAGCAGTTCTTGGATGGCGATCAACACCAATTCATCATCGTCTACGACTAAGACCTTTTTAGCCATCGGTTTCCATTCCTTTTTCTGGTGGCATCTTATCCAGACCCACCCCGATGAACCGGGGCATCTCTTTTCTTTCTCTCAGGCTTCCATCCATTCCAGAGCGGTTCGCAAATGAGCGCCCAAGACCGGGAGGATCACCCGGAAAGTTGTTCCTTCATTCATTTTGCTCTCTACCTCGATCCGTCCGCCGTGAGCTTCGATGATCCCGTAACAGATGGATAATCCCAGGCCAGTCCCCTTCCCAACTTCCTTGCTGCTGAAGAAAGGTTCGAAAATCTTCTCTACGTTCTCCTCTGGGATCCCGATCCCCGTATCCTGCACCGAGATTTCTACATCCTTCCATCCGTTGTGACGGATCAAAGCAGTAGCAATGGTCAGCTCCCGCTTGCGCTCGACTCGCTCCATCGCGTCTTTGGCGTTGGAAATGAGGTTGAGGAAAACCTGCTCCAACTGATTGGCATCCCCCCAAATCTTGGGCATATCCGGCTGGAATTTTTTGTTGATGCGGATGTTGTGGTTAAGTAGCTGTTGGCCTGTGATCATGAGGGCATTCTCGATGGGTTCGTTGACCTCCATTCGACGGAAGTCGAACTTGGACTGCCGGGAAAAGTCCCTCAGGTGGTTGATGATCTTGGCGATGCGTTCATTACATTGCTGGATCAGCTCCACCCTACGCCGGTTCTCATCCCCTTCGGCGAGGCTCTCCCGAATGACATGCAAAAAGGTATCTGCCGCCATCAGCGGGTTATTCAATTCATGGGCCACGCCGGCCACCAACTCTCCCAGGGCGCGCATCTTTCCGGCCTGGAAGAGATGGGCCTGAGTCCTTTTCAATTCTTCTTCTAATTTTTTCTTCTCCGTTAAGTCCTTAAACACTCCCAGCGTACCGATAATCTTGCCGGTTTCATCCTTTAGCAGAGAGGCGGAGGTAAGGATGGGAATCAGCCGTCCGTTCCGACTCATACCGGTTTCGTAGTTCTTCAAAGATCCTTTTTCCCGCAAGACAGCCATGATCTTCCGTGCCTCCTCCAGGCCGTTGACATAAAACTGAGAGATGGGTAATCCGAGGATGTCCTCCCGGGAAGATCCGACCATCTCCTCCATGGCCCGGTTGACAAAGGTGATCCGGCCCTTGGGGTCGGTGGTCACGATGGCGTCTACCGAACTGTGCACGATGTTCTCCAGATAATCTTTGGTCTCTCGCAACTCCTTCTCCAGGGCCAGTTTTTCGGTGATATCCCGAGCGATCTCTAAGAACCCCAAAATCTTCCCGGAGGGATCCTTTAGAGTCGTGACAATGGCGTGAGCCTGGAATAAGGTGCCATCTTTGCGAATACGTTCCAGCTCATACTCGGTCATGCCTTCGGCTTCCACTTTCCGGGAAATCTCCTGGACGAAACCCCGCGATCGATCGTTGGTGCCGAAGGTCTGTCCCATCCGCATCTTTCCAATGACTTCTTCTTTGGTCCATCCGAACAGGTTGGCTGAACCGCTGTTGTATTCCAAGATGACCCCGTTGATATCCGTGGCAATGATGGAATATTCCGTTGAGCTTTCCAGCACGCTGTTCAACAAGCTGGATAGATTTCGATACTTCTCTTCCTTCTCCTGAATCTCCTGGGTGCGCACGAGGACGATCTCTTCCAGATTTCGGGTATAGCTGAGGACCTGATCGGCCATGCGGTTGAAAGAGGTGGCTAACGTTCCAATCTCGTCTTTTGTGGGGATCTGAACCTTTTGGGTCAGGTCGCCCCCGGCCATTCTGGCGGTGACCTCGGTCAACTCCATGACCGGGCGAGTGAGCACCCGAGAGAGCATGACCGTCAATATAATGGCCAGGGCGATGGTGCCTAAGGCCACCAGGGTGATGAAGAACTTCGTTCGGGCTACACCTTCAAAGATCTCCTCTTCGTAGCTGCCGGCCACAATGATCCAGTCCCAATCCCGAAAAAATTCGAATTTGTTAATCTTCATGCGGGGGCTCGTTTCGCCCAGCTCTACATTCGCCCAGGGATAGCGGATGGTCCCCACTTCATTCTCTTTTAAAAGCGAAGCCTTGCTGGTAATCTCGCGAATATACTCGAAGCCGGTGGAGTCCTTGGCCCCCAGAATGTTTTCCCCCTCCTTGGCCGGGTGCACGACCAAGCTCCCCGAACTGTCTATGATGTAGGCGTATCCAGTCTTGCCGATCTTGATGGATCTGATCGCCTCTCTCAGGGAGAGGGCACTCTGTTCCGGTATCCCCACGTACAGGGCACCGATGATCTCGTTGCGTTGATTTCGGATGGGCTCATAGGCCGTAATGTACCAGGCGTTAACCACAAAGGCCCGGCCGCGATAGGTCTTGCCCCGCAAGATAGTCTTGGCCACTTCGCTGGAGACCGGGAGATAGGTGCCCACGGCTCGCGTTCCGTCGGCGCGCAACACATTCGTGGAGATCCGCAGCAGATGGTCTCCTGCTATACGCTGAAAAATGGTACAAGTTCCCCCCACGATCTGCTGGACCCGGTCCACGATTTTGTAATTCTTGGTGATGGGGTTCCCACCGATAGACCAGAAAGGAACGCGCACCCGAATCACTTTATTGGTGAATTGATCCTCAGCCATAAACTCCACGAAGGGGTCGTCAGAGATCGAGACGTAACGCCCATATTGGAAGAAAAGATAGTGCGCGGTCTTCAAGTCGGAAGTCAGCTTATTTTGCAAGAGCTCCTGTTGGGCCTTACACATGGCGTAAATGTTCGTCACAATGTGTTCCAGGTCTGACTCGTAAGCCTGCTTCAGGTCCTCGGTGAATTTTCCCAGGGAAAGAATGGCACCCACTCCCAAGGGCACGAGTGCCAGGAGAAGGGTGAAGCCGATCAGCTTGGTCCGGATTTTCCAGTCCTTGAAAGGTTTCACAGAAATGTCCTTCTTTAAATATACCAGAGCCATGGGAAAATCTCAAACCCTTTGCTTTTCGGAAAATCTTGGCAGAGGCCCGTCCCGCGGCGAGGAAAAGATTTATTTTAAGCGTGAGCGGGCCTTCTGTAGCCATGGTCTCAGCGGTTTAGGTTTTCCTCTGGCTAGCGGACCTAAAAAAGAGGAAGGGAAAGGTCTTAAAACCTGCTTTTCATAGAGGAACAAAGGTCTTCGGTGGTGAGATTGTTGTTGCGGCTCAGCCGGCCAAATAAAAAAAATTAGCCTCCGGCAATTTCGGGGATAAAAAACCCCTTTCCTGGCAACAGAAAAGGGGTTTTTCCCCCCATTAGGCAGCCTTTTCCATCACCTTTTCCTCAGCCTTGGCTTTCGGAGGCCGGACAACGAAGGTTAGAGCAGCGGCGATGATCAGGCAGATCGAAGCGATCAGGTAGGCATTGTTAAAGTTTTTGGAGGCATCGAAGATCCGACCGCTGAGGATCGGCCCCAGAACCCCTCCCACCCCCCAGGCTGTGAAGATAAAACCGTAATTGACCCCGAAGTTTTTCAACCCGAAGTAGTCCTTTGTCGCGGAGGGAAAAACCGAGAGGTTCGCGCCATAGTTAAACCCGATGAGCACAGAGGCGACAACGAGGGAGCCGTACGTATCCAGGCCCCGCAGCAAAAACATGAGGACGGCCTGAAAAACGAAGACGGAGAACATAGTCCAGGTGCGGCCGACCTTATCTGAAAGGAGGCCGGCAATGATCCGCCCCGCCGCGTTTCCGATAGCCAGCAGAGCCACGAAGACGAAGCCCGCTTTAATCCCCGCCTGCAGGTCCACGATCTTGGCCAGTTTACCGATAATCATCAACCCGGCTCCGGCGCCGAAAACAAACATGATCCAGAGAAGGTAGAATTGGGGCGTGCGCAGCATCTCGTGCCACTCATAATCCCCGACTGCTGGAATGGCTTTCGCTCCGCCTGGCCCTGCGACCTTAGAGGGGCCGGGATTCACTAAAGGCTTGTATCCGGCTGGAGGGTTTTTGAGCAACTGAGCGAGGAGCACAACTGCGATCCAGAAAGCAATCCCCAGGATCATAAAAGTACTCTGAATTCCAAAACGGCCCAGAAGATGATTGGCCAGCGGAGCAATGTAAACCGAGGCCAGGCCGAACCCGGCTACGACCAGACCGGCGATCAAGCCTGTTCGCGCTGGCGGAAACCATTTTACCGCCGGGGGCGTTGCCGAGGCATAGCCGAACCCAATTCCGGTTCCCGCCAGCACCCCAAAGCCGATGACCACCCCGAGAAGGGATTGCCCCAGGCTGGCGATAATAAACCCGACGCCACAAAAAAATCCTCCCAGGGTAGCCACGAGGCGGGGACCCACTTTGTCTTGCAACCTCCCTGCCGGGACCATCATGAACGCGAAGGCGGCAATGGCCACGGAATAGGGAAGGGCGGCCTGCGTCTCGTTCCAACCCCATTCTTTCGTGATTTGCTTTGAGATCACAGACCAAGCGTAGAGAACTCCCAGAGCCAAATTTATTCCCGTACCGGAAAAGGTTACGATCCAGCCGCGATTTTGGCTGCTCCCTGGAAGGGCAGAGCTCTGTAATGGGTCGGACATGAGGAAAAACCTCCTGGAAAATTGTCAATGGGCGAAATATAGAAACTTCCGCGCGGTCGCGGTCTCCAATTCTTATTGCCTCTCGGAGACCAACGACTGGACGACCGTGGGGTCGGCCAAGGTGGTGGTGTCGCCCAAGTCGCGGACATCGCCGGCGGCGATCTTCTTTAGGATGCGACGCATGATCTTTCCGCTGCGTGTTTTGGGAAGAGAGTCGGCGAATTGGATCTTGTCCGGAGCGGCAATCGGGCCAATCTCTTTACGCACGTGGGCCACCAGGGTCTTTTTCAAATCATCCGACTTGGCCAAGCCGGCTTTCAGGGTGACGAAAGCATAGATTCCCTGTCCCTTGATTTCATGGGGCATGCCCACCACCGCAGCTTCGGCGACGGATGCATGGCTGACCAAAGCACTCTCCACTTCCGCTGTGCCGATGCGGTGACCGGAGACGTTGATGACGTCGTCCAACCGGCCCATCAGCCAGAAATCGCCGTCTTCATCCACCCGGGCACCATCGCCCGTATTATACATCCCCGGGAAGCGGACGAAATAAATCTCCTTGAAGCGCTCGTGCTGCCCATAGACGGTGCGCATCATTCCTGGCCAGGGCTTCTTGATCACCAGGTACCCACCTTCGTTGACATCGGCCGGCGAACCATCTTCGCGAATGACCGCCGCATCTACTCCAGGGAAAGGCTTGGTGGCCGAGCCCGGCTTGATGGCGATGGCTCCCGGAAGTGGGGTGATCAAGATGCCGCCGGTTTCGGTCTGCCACCAAGTGTCGACGATGGGACATTTTTCTTTGCCGATGACCTTGTAGTACCACATCCAAGCCTCAGGGTTAATCGGCTCACCCACAGTTCCCAGGAGGCGGAGGCTGGATAAGTCACGTCCCAGGGGCCACTTATCGCCGTCGCGCATCATGGCTCGGAGCGCGGTGGGCGCGGTGTAGAAAATGTTTACTCCATACTTCTCTACCGTGGCCCAGAAACGGTCGAGTTGCGGGTAGTTAGGGACGCCCTCAAACATCAGGCTGGTGGCTCCAGCGGCTAACGGGCCGTAAACGATGTAGCTGTGTCCGGTTACCCACCCGATATCCGCCGTGCACCAGAAGACGTCCTCATCTCTATAATCGAAGATCCACTTGAATGTTGTCATAACAAAGAGCAAGTACCCGGCCGTGGTGTGCAGAACCCCTTTGGGCTTCCCCGTGGAACCACTGGTATAGAGAATAAACAGGGGGTCCTCCGCATCCATGACTTCTGGTTGGCAGACCGGCTTAATATCGGCAGCGGCCATCTCCTCGTGCCACCAGAAATCCCTTCCCGGTTTCATGCTCACTTTGGTGTTGGTGCGGTTGTAGATGATGGCAGTTTTGACCATTGGGCAACTCTCCAAGGCAACATCGGCGTTGTTCTTCAGGCCGATGACCTTGCCTCCGCGGTAGCTCGCGTCCGTCGTGATCAACACGGTGGCGCTGGCATCCAGGATGCGATCCTTGAGCGAATCGGCGCTAAACCCTCCAAAGACAATGCTATGGACGGCGCCGATGCGGGCGCAGGCCATCATGGCGATGGGAAGCTCTGGGATCATGGGCATGTAGATGGTTACCCGGTCGCCCTTTTTCACACCCCTCTTCTTCAGGACGTTGGCGAATTTGCAGACCTCGGCGTGAAGCTGCTGATAGGTGTAAGTCCGGCTGTCTCCTGGCTCGCCTTCCCAGATGAGGGCGGCCTTGTTCTTCCGCCCAGTCTTCAGGTGCCGGTCCAGGCAGTTGACCGTGACGTTAAGTTTTCCTCCCTGGAACCACTTGATGTAGAGGTTATCTCCGAAGCTGTAATCCAAAACTTTATCCCACTTTTTGAACCAGTCCAGGTTTTGGGCCTGTTCAGCCCAGAATTTCTCAGGATCTCTGATGGACCTTTCATGCAGTTTTTTGTATTCCTCAAGGCTTTTGATATGAGCCTTTTCGCTGAATTCCTTGGGGGGAGAGAACTTTCTGGTTTCCTCCATCATGCTGGTGATGGTCTTTTTCTCTTCTGCCATACATTACCTCCGATGTGATATTTTCATTCGAAACCTATTATACCGAAACCTCTAGTTTAAGCAAGCTCAACTGACGTGCGAAAACGGAAACCGGGTATTCATTCATGGCTTTGTCAAATGGTAGAGAAATGGGCGTTCCCGCTCATCTTTTTAAAAAATTCTAACCATTACCCTTACAACTGGAGGAAGGAGGCCGACAAGTCCTTTGGATCAATATTCAATCTTTTCGATCTCAGCGGCCTACGGCTTCTTTTTCACATTTCCACCTGATTTTGGACCGAGGAAGAAAAGCGCTCACACTACAAGGGCACTGGCATAAAAGTCGAAGGGGCTCGATCGATTGAGGAGGGTTGTTTTCGGTTGCCAGTCACAGATGAGCAGGGAAATTCGCTCGTTCGCAGCCTGTGAAGATCGAGCCCCTTCGGGGTTTTTCAAGGTTTGTTTAATAAAAGCAAGAGGTATGCCAAAATTCTTGGGCGCAAGTATGGCGAGCTATATCATAATTATTTAAAATAATAGGTTTTTTTTTGTTTACTGGGTGGCGGGGAGCCTTCTTTTTAAATCAGCCTTGAGAATCATGACATTATGTCAATTGATCCCTAATTTCATGAAAAAATGGCAATTAGACTATTGAAAGAAATATTAATATGACATTTTGTCACCTATTTTTTATTTTTTTACTCTTCCTTCTTTTCGTCTTCTATTTTCCGGTAAATCGTCCGGGCCGAGATTCCTAAGATTTTCGAGGCCAGGTTTTTATCGCCTCGTGAATGTCTAAGGGTTTCTTCAATAACCCGTCTCTCGATGGCTTCAAGGGGAGTACCGAGAGAAATAGAGATCGTTTTCTCATCCATCAAAGCGGCCTCCCCGGCTACGGATACTTCCACTGTTTTGAGGATCTCCGGCGGCAGGTCTCCGGGACCAATCATTTCCCCTTTGGTCAAGACCACCGCTCGCTCAATGGCATTCTCCAGTTGACGCACGTTGCGCGGCCAAGAATATCGGAGCATCACTTCCAAGGCCTCTTGGGTAAAACCTTTCATATCCTTGTTGTTCTTCTTCTGGAAAATTTCTAAGAAATGGTGGGCCAGGAGGGGAATATCTCCTTCTCTTTCCCTGAGCGGGGGGAGAATGAGGGTGATGACGTTGAGGCGAGAGAAGAGGTCTTCCCGAAAGGCTTTCCGCTCCACTGCCTCCAGAAGGTTCATGTTCGTGGCGGCGACCAAACGCACATCCGCCCGAAAGGTTTTCGTTCCCCCCAAACGTTCGAATTCACCCACTTGCAAGACCCGCAAAAGCTTCACCTGCACTGTCGGGCTGACTTCCCCGATCTCGTCCAAAAAGAGCGTCCCGCCATTGGCCAACTCGAATCGTCCCTCCTTGCGGGCGATGGCTCCCGTAAAGGCCCCGCGCTCATAGCCGAAAAGCTCAGCCTCGAGTAGGGTCTCCGGCAGGGCTGCGCAGCTCACCTTGACGAAAGGTTTATTCACCCGAGGGCTCAGGTCATGGATGGCCTGGGCGATGACTTCTTTACCTGTTCCACTCTCCCCCTGGATGAGAACCGTGGCCGAGCTGGGAGCGACCTGGGCGACGATTTCCAAAACCTTCTTCATGGCTGGACTCCGGCCGACGATTTTCTCGAACTTCTGAAAATCCTTGATCCGCTCCTGGAGTATGCGATTTTCTAAGACCAGGGATTGCTTTTCAATGGCCTTGCGAACCAGCTTGAGGATCTCCCGCGGCTTGAAAGGTTTTTGGATGTAATCGTAGGCTCCTTCTTTCATAGCCGTCACAGCCGTGTCCACGGTTCCGTAGCCTGTGATCAGAATCACTTCTACCTCTGGGCGGATCGTCTTGGCCACCTGGAGCAGTTCTACCCCATCCATCTTGGGCATCTTCAAATCCGTGAGGATCAGGTGGATGAACTCATTTCGCAGGATGTCCAGGGCTTCCTCACCATCGTTGGCTGGAAATACCCGCAACCCTTCTCCCTCCAAAATCTTGGCCAAAGAATCCCGGAAAGGCTTATGATCATCCACCAACAGGATGTTCTTCAAGGCCGAATTTTCCACCCTCATTTTCCCCCAGATTTTTCAAACGGTTCATGGACGGTCCGCAGGTAGGCCATTCTTTACGGCCCCTCTCCTTTCCTGGGTCGGCCGAACCGAGAGGCAGAGCAGGCAGACGGATGATGAACACCGTTCCTAAGCTTAAATAACTTTGCAGACCAATAGTCCCTCGATGCTCCTTGATGATGTGGGTCGTGATGGGAAGGCCCAATCCCGTTCCCCCATGCTTGGTGCTGAAAAAAGGAGTGAAGACAAGTTCCAAGTTTTTCTCCGGGATGCCTCTCCCCGTGTCGGCGATCGTGACCTCAACATGCCCATCTCTTAAACCCGTAGAGACGGTCAGCTTGCCCCCTTCCGGCATGGCCTCAAAGGAATTCTTGAGGATGTTTAATAAGGCTTGGCGGAACTGCTTCGCATCGAGTTGCACCGGGGGCAGCGCGGTCTCCAACCCTTCGACAACCATCACGTTGCGCTCGGAGGCCTCCTCCTTCAGGAAGAAAAGCAGGTCAGAAACTACCTCGTTCACATTCCCCCTCTCCAATTTTACCTCGGGCAGACGGGCAAACTGCAAATACTCGTCGACCACATCGATCAGGTGGTCGAGTTCCGATTTGATGACCCCCAAAAGACCCCGGGCTTCCGCTGTATTTTCCGTTTTCATTCGCCCCAACTCTTCTTCCATAAGCTCGGCGTTCAATAGAATCGTTCCCAAGGGGTTTTTGATCTCATGGGCTACGTTCGCAGACATCCTTCCCACAACCGCCAGACGCTCCGATTGGATCATCTGCTGCTGGAGTATCTTTTCCCCGGTGACGTCTTTGGTGTATTCCACGACTTCCACGACCTCTCCACTCCGGTCACGAAGAGGAAAGGTGAAAAGCTGCAGGTAATGCTTCGTTCCATCGGCCACTAGGCTTGCTCTTTCGCGAAAAGCCGGCTGGCCCGTGCGGAAGGATTCTTCAGCCGGGCAGTTGGGGCAAAGGTCTAAGCGCCCCTGGAACGCTTGGTAACAAGCCTTGCTGGTAAATTCTTCCAAGGACCTCTTGTACCAGGACAACCCTGTTTTATTGAGCATGGAGATACCGTAATTCCGGTCTATAATGGCGATGGCATCCGGAGCTCCGTCGAAGAGGGCTTGCAAGCGGTTCTGGCTCTTGACGATCTCTTCCCCCCACTTCACCTTCTCTTCCGCTCGGATGCGCCCCTGATTGATCTTATGGCCGACGTAGGTCCCTGCCAGAAGGGTGCAAGCCATGATAACCAAAAGCAAAATGGAATTCTTAAAGCTTCCCCAGACCACTTGGGTGACGTCCGAATAGGGAGTGACGACGGCGATGGACCAGATCTGTCCATCGATTTGGATGGGAGCGTAGGCAATCAGCATCTTGATCCGGCCACGCTCTCCCCAGTGCCAGTCAGAGATGTATTCATCCATCCCCGATTTTCCCCGGAGCATCTCCTTTATCATGATCCGATCCATGCGTTCAAAGGAGAGGCTAGCATCCCGTACTTTGCGGTCGGCGAAGACGTCCTTTCCCAGAAGTTCCGGGTTGTAATGGGCGATGAATTTCCCTTCCTGGTTGATCATCCAAGATCCGCCCGTTACCCCAGAACGGATGGGGTTGACGTATCGCTCGTTGATCTTGTCAATATCTAAGCCGCAGCCCAAAACGCCGATGAATTCTCCTTTACGGAAAATGGGGGCAGCGATCAGAATAGACCTAAAGGACGGG
Source organism: uncultured delta proteobacterium (assembly GCA_963760605.1). GTDB lineage: Bacteria > Desulfobacterota > SM23-61 > SM23-61 > SM23-61 > CAVXFA01. Next base: position 24,607 of record CAVXFA010000033.1, read on the forward strand.
TGCCTGCCGGGGGTCTTATCCCCTTCCGCCAGGACTCCATTATAGATCACAGGTTTCCCGGTACGCCGGGCCTTCTGGAAATAGGGTTGGGAGCGGAAATCTTTTCCCATCATCCCTTTCCGGATCCCCGGGGGGTAGGCCGAAGTCAAGATCCCCTCTTGGTCTTCCAGGAAAAGGAAATTGACCTTACTCCCAAACGTTTCGTAGAGTATTCTCAGGCTATCCTCTCTCATTCCTTCTTGGGGGCTTAGAACCTCGGGGGTTTGGGTTAGGAGGGAGGTCGTCTCGCGGAGGTCGGCTAAAAATTTTTCTATCCCCCGGGCCGCTTGTTGGGCAAGCATCAACTGCTGAGTGTTGAATTGCTTGGCCATGGTTTTTTCCGCAGAATAATAGCCATACAGGCCAATGGCCACGAGCCCCCCAATGATCAGACAGGTGACCCCCCAGATCACAGGCATCAAGGGAAGATGGTATCGCTTCATCCGCGCCTCAAGGAGGTGGATGATGGACTCCTTTTCCATAAAATTTATTATAACGAATTTTCAAATCCTAAACAAATTCAAATTCCCCATGATCCAAACTCTAGCCGGGACGGCCTCTGGAGTTTTGCATTTAGCAAATTGGAATTTGTTTCGAGGTTAGGATTTCGGATTTCGTGCCTAGAACTTTAGTCTGGCCAATACTCACTTTAGCCCTCTTTTCTTCTCGAATCTTTCTTCGAAGACGGGCGCTACCAGGTTATCCACGGGAGCATGGTCATCCGTAAGAATGACCGCCGGCCTGGAGCTCAAATTTTGATTCATTTCCTGCGGCGCCAGGACGAAGCATCGACCCGCGGAATTCTTTTCCACACTTTTCCAGGAATAATGGCTAGGGCTCGCCGCCACGATGATGGTATTGATACCCATCTGGGAGAAGTCCATTTCCGCGACGAGGCAGATTTTATCGCGTCCGAAAACCCCCTGCAGGGTGCGCACATAGGAAGGCAAGAAGAGCCCGGTCTGGAAGTTGTCGATGATGTTGGCAATCAATAGACCGTCAGATTTGAGAAGAGATTGGATCAACCCACAGAACTCTATTGTGGTCAGGTGGTAAGGAATGGTCAGGTCATTAAAAGCATCGCCGAAGATGAAATCATACACCTTCCGCTCCGGAAAATTCATCAGGAACCAGCGGGCGTCCTGGTTGAAGGAGCGGATGCGCGTCTTCGAAGAAAGGCCCAGATGTTCATAGGCGAGGTCGGTAAGAAAGGGGTCAATCTCGATGACATCGATGTGCGCCCGCGGATACTGGGTTTCCAGATACCGGGGAAAAGTGTACCCTCCGCCGCCGATGATCAGCGCCCGGAATTCCGGGTTGGCAGCGGCCTTCCAGGCGACCAGTTCGGCGTAAACCCTCTCGTATCCATAATGTAAATGAAGCGGATCGTTCACGTCCACGAAGGAATGGATCAAGTTATCTAGGATGACCGCCTCCAGAGTTCCCCCGTTCTTCTCTACCTTCTTCAGCTCGATCGTGTAATAATCGGTCTCCTTGTAAAAATAGGAGTTCGGGTCCTGTTGCTTCTTGAATGCCTGTCCATGGATGGCCCAGAGGAACACAAAGAGGACCGGAAAAAGGACCAGGAAAACCCCCCGGCGCAAAAAAGCCCCCCCGAAGAAGGGAGAGGAGAGGATGAGAATCAAGGCCATGAGCAGGAGGATATGCCGCGTCCCCATCCAGGAGATGAGGAAAAAACCTGTGGCAAACGTCCCCAGGATCGAGCCCAAGGTAGAGAAAGCGTAGATCTTCCCCACTACATTTCCCGACCGGTCCAGTCGATCCAAAGATAAACGCACGACCACCGGAGATATCATTCCGAGGAGGCAAGAGGGGAGGAAGAAGATCCCCGTCGTGACGATCAGGATGCGCAGCATCAGGCTGGTCTGCAGGGGCCAGCGGGTCACGGCTCCGCTTAGTGGGGAGATGGAAAGGGCCGCGATTCCCGAAATAAAGAGGAGCCAGCCTAGAGTGCGCGGGGTGGGAAAACGGTCCGCCAAAATTCCCCCGATGTAGGCCCCGATGCTGATTCCCGCCAGAACAACCCCGATGATGGATGTCCAGGTATAAAGGGAGACTCCCACATAGGGGGCCATGATTCTGCCCGCCACCAGCTCGATGACCATGGTACAAAAGCTGGCGATAAAAACAACGATCACCGCCTTGATGACCTCCTTACGCATTTCTTCTTCCTCTCCTCATTTTTTCAAGAAGTGGTTCAATGTAACACACTTATGTGATGGGGGAAAGACCCAATCCAACCAATCCAACCAGAAACTTGACATTCTTGAAGAAAAAGTGATAATCTTCGCTTGTCCCCAAAGGAGGAGGAAAGCCTATGCCAAAGGCTAACTCCATACCAATCCCTCCGAATCTAATCCAAACGCAAAAATATTTTTTACATTCTACGCGGCTACCCAACACGCCATCCCTCTCCCCTTGTGGTGGGAGAAGGGAGGGTGAGGGGGCAATTGTCAAAGGATTAAATGCGTTCGTATTAGTTGGGCGATACTCGGGCCATTCGCCTGGGGGCACCGCAAAACCGAACCTTCTAGACCTTCTCCGTAAAGCCTGCGCTGCCGTTATTCCTTCGCGAGGCATTTGCTTGAGCGCGGCTACGATATTTGGACCATCCAGAAATTACTGGGCCACAAAGACGTGAGCACGACCATGATTTATACGCATGTGTTGAATCGCGGGGGACAAGGAGTTCGAAGTACTGCCGAAAGCCTGTGATCACGAGAAGCGACCTTGGTCTTATCAAGACTCGATAATAACAAAACAACCTGAGCGCAGAGACCGTGTTAGCAACTGAAAAGACTGAACTTTCATCCGAGAATTGGCAAGCCGGAATTCAGATTTATATAGGCTGAAACCCCCTGTGATAAAAGTCTTACATAGACCCGTCTAAGCATTTTTATGCCACTAAAAAGATATATTGAGGGCACGTCCAGGTTAATTGTTGTTCTGTTTCTGGCCCTCATTGTTATTGTGAGCGCACCACGCTTGATGGTAGCTGTTTCTGATATCGAGTGCCGTGAATATGATGAAGTGTATTATGAGAAATCAAATGAATATGCTCTGTCCAGAATCGTTCTAAAGAAGCTTGATCGAGACAGTGAATTGCCTTCTTTCCTGTTTAATGAACGAAAGGAGTTCTCACCGCAAGGGACTAAGCATTACGTGGTCGCCTCTCCAGATTTCATGAAGAACGGCCCCTGGAATACAGACATTTATGTGCTGGGTAATCGCGCTAATCCTCTGAAGCTGAAGGTCACCTTTCTCGATCATGGTAATGGAGGGGTTCGGGTCAAGTGGCTGAATGAGAAATTGCTTTTCTTTCAAGTTTGGTGGGGAAGGATTGTATCAACAGATCTTATTTTGGAGCAATAAC
>CAVXFA010000034.1:0-19435 GCA_963760605.1 uncultured delta proteobacterium
AATACCTCCAGTCCTCTGCTGTGGTGAAGTGCCGATCGCCAAGTTTGCTTTTTCAAATCCAAGTCTGAAGCCTCCGATTCCTGCGAACATTTCTCCATATTTGATTTCTTCATACATTCCTTTCACTTGTGTTGAATTGAAATGAGATTAGTTTGATTAGGGCTAACTCCCACTTTTCGTTGTTCAGCCGGAATTTCTTTCCATTTCTGTATCTTATAGATTGGTAGCCATCGCCTCATAACCCAAACTCCCGGTTTAGTTAATCGGTATGCGTAGTTTTTCTTTATAGCCGTTTGCTCTTCTCCCTTCAACTTCCGTTTTAGTCTGAGCAAATCTGCCAGTTCTTTATCTATAGTCTCTAAGTCAGAAATTCGGCAGCAATCAATATACTGTGCGCTTTTCCAAGTGGTAGGTCGCCATTCGATAGGTTCTTCATATCCACATTCAGGGCAAACACGCATAATAATTCCTTTCAATTCTGTACAATTGAACTAAGTTTTGTTTGAACTATTGGCTTACTCGATTCTTGCTTTACACCTTCTGGCCAAAGGGGGAAAGAACGTGATGGTCAAAAGGTTTGACCCAGTGAAGACCCTGGAGCTGATCCAGAAGGAGAAAGTCACCCGCCTCTTGGTCATCCCCACCATGGCCAATGCCATGCTTGCGGTTGCGAGCTTCAAATCTTTTGATCTCTCCAGCATGAAAGAGATTCTAATCGGGGGGGCCCCTCCTCCGAAAGGGATGCCGGCCCGTGTAGAAGAAGCCTTTGGATGTATCACTCACACGGGTTTTGGGATGACCGAGACCTGTCCGTTGATCGTTCTGCCCGAACTATCTGAAGATCTGGACCCGGAAGAATATCGGCACCGGCGGCATGATACCTGGGGAAGGCCTCTGCCCGGAGTGGAATTTCGGCTGGTCGATGCGGAAGGGAAAGATCTTCCCTGGGATGGAAAGAGTGTGGGAGAGCTTCTGGTCCGGGGCGATATGGTGATGAAAGGGTATTACAACCAGCCGGAAGAGACGGCCAGGACCCTGGAGGGAGGCTGGTATCACACCGGGGATCTTTGTGCGATGGAGCCGGATGGACAAATGATTGTGAAAGACCGGAAGAAGGACATTATCATCAGCGGGGGGAAAACATTTCTTCGCTGGAGATAGAACAAGTCCTCTACGGTCATCCGGCCGTATTAGAATGCGCCGTGATTGGTAAACTGGACGAAAACTGGGGAGAGATTCCCTTGGCCTTTGTAGTGCTCCGGGAGGGATTCAAGGTCACTCCCGAAGAGTTCACTCAGTATGCCCGGGAAAACATGGCCCACTTCAAGGCTCCCCGGGAGGTACAAATTCTTCCAGAACTTCCCAAAGGGGGAACGGGAAAAATTCTGAAATCTGTGCTAAGGGAGCGATACCGCGGAGCGCAAAAATAATTGGGGATTGCGAATTGCGGATTTCGGATTGAATACGGAGGAAGGCGGAATAAATTTTAAGAATCCAATACAAACGAATTAATTTTTTTTACCCCCCACCCTCCCCTCCCCCTCAAGGGGGGAGGGTTAGGGAGAGGGTGATGTCACTTTATTTATTACGTTTGTATTAGGATTGAGTAAGTAGGGGGGAATAGGTATTTAATAAGGAGTCCATAATTGACCAGACATATTCTTCCGAAATCTCCCCTGACCCCTCTTTTCCAAAGAGGGGAAATTCCTCCCTTTTGTAAAGGGAGGGAAGGAGGGATTTGGTCTTCGGTGTCTATATAATTATGGACTGACTAATAACTTTAGGCACTTTAGTGCACTTTAGCGCATTTTAGGCACTTAATGTAAGGAGACTGTTTTGCCCAAAACCATTGTGGATGTTTTAGCAGAGAGAGGATTCATCGAGCAGATCACCGATACAGGCCTACGGGAGGCGGCAGCCACCCAGTCCCTCAAATGCTACGTTGGCTTCGATCCCACGGCCCGCAGCCTTCACCTGGGACACGTGATCCCGGTAATGGGCCTGGCCCACTTTCAGAGAATGGGGCACGTCCCGATCGTTCTTATTGGGGGCGGAACGGGCATGATCGGGGACCCCAGCGGCAAGACCGCCGAGCGGCAACTCCTTTCCAAAGAAGACGTGGAGGCCAACTCCCAACGGCTGCAGGCTCAGCTGTCTAAATTCTTCAGTTTTGCAGGCCCCCACGCTGCCCTCTTGCTCAACAACGCCGACTGGCTGTTGCCGCTCAAGCTCGTCGATTTCCTGCGGGATATTGGAAAGCACTTCTCTATCAACGCCATGATCGCCAAAGAATCCGTTCGCTGGCGGCTGGAAGAAAGGGGCCAGGGAATTTCTTTCACTGAGTTCAGCTACATGCTCCTCCAGGCTTATGACTTCTACCATCTCTACGAGCACCAGGGCTGCTCCGTGCAGGCCGGGGGGAAAGACCAATGGGGAAATATCACCGCGGGCATTGACCTCATCCGGCGGATGAGCGGGGGGAGCGCCCACGGAATAACATTTCCGCTGCTCACCACGGCATCCGGAGTTAAGATTGGTAAAACGGAGGGGACTGAAGGAAGCGAGATGATCTGGCTCGACCCGCAGATGACTTCCCCCTACCGCATGTATCAATACTGGGTCAACACCGATGACCGGGATGTAATCAAGTTTCTCAAGTTGTTCACCTTCCTCGAGCTCACGGAAATCAGCGAGCTGGAAGAAACTCTGAGGCAAGATCCCGGAAAGCGGGAGCCCCATCGGGCTCTGGCTTTCGAGTTCACCAAATTGGCTCATGGCGAGAAAACGGCCCGGGCAGTCCGCGAAGCTTCCGAGATTCTTTTCGGGGGCGAGGTGCGGGAGATCTCCAAGGATGTCTTCGATCAGTTGGCTGAGGAAGTCCCCTCCACGATGTTTTCCAGGGAGCACCTGAAGGGCGGAGTTCTCTTGGCGGACATTTTACTGGAAACAAAACTGGTTAAATCCAAGCGAGCCGCCCGCGACCTGATCAGCCAGGGGGGCGCTTACGTGAACAACGTCGCTTGGCGGGATGTGGAAACGAAGGTGGGCCTCAACCAGGTGCTTTCGGGCCGCGCGGTTCTCCTCAGAACCGGGAAGAAAACCTACCATCTGCTGAACGTCGATTAAGGGGAGTCTTGGGGGCGTTTTACTTCTGAGCCCAATTAGGTTTCTTGCGGCTGAAAAAATCCCGCAGACTGCCGCAGAGGCCCTTGGGCAGGAAGATGATCAGCAGAACGAGGGCCAGCCCGTAAATGATCTGAGAAAAGCCGACAAAGGTCCCCCCATACGTAACCCGGAAATATTCCTCTAAGGACACGATCAAAGCGGTACCCACCGTCGGCCCCCAGAGGCTGAACATTCCCCCCAGAATGGCTTTGAAAGCAATCTCCAAAGAAGGTCCGACCCCGGAGAGGGTATGCGGGTTAAGGTAGGTGATATACTGGGCGTAAAGCACAGCTCCGATGGCCGTCATGAAGGCACTGATCACGGTAATAATCATCTTGTAACGGATAATGCCGACGCCCAGAGTCGCGGCCGCGATTTCATCTTCCGCGATGGCCCGCAGGGCCTTTTGCATCTTGGACCGGTCAATCCATTTCCAAATCAGCAGGGCCAGGATTAAAAAAGCTAGGGAGATGTAATAAAAATGGATCTTTTTTTCGGACTGGAAGTAGAGCAGAGAAGTACCCATGGATTTCAGAGTGAAGCCCAGAGAGCCACCGGTAATGTCCCGGAAGGCGATGATGGTTAGGGCAACAACTTCTCCCAGAGCCAAAGTGACCAAGGCAAAGTAGTCGCCGATGACTCCGAAGCGGAAGCAGGCATAACCGATAAGGACGGCAAAGATGACCGCGATCAGCCCACCCAAGAGCATGCCGATCCAGGGCGAGAGTCCATAAAAATTAAAGAGCAACCCGGCAGTATAAGCTCCCAGGCCCAGAAAGGCACCATGACCCAAGGAAACCAAGCCAAACCGGCCCATGTAGGACCAGGAGGTCGTCACAAAGGACCAAATAAAGATGAGAGTCCCCATATGGATGAGGTAGGGCGAAGGAATCAGATGAGGAAAAATGGCGATGGCAGCCAGAAGAATGAGCAAGACAAGCGCCCTACGCAAGGGGAACCTCCTACTTGGATACCTTGATTCCCAGAAGACCCTGGGGCCTGACCAGGATCGTGGCGATAAAAATTATCAGAGCAATGATGTCGGCGATTTCCGTCGAGGTTAGAACCGCGGAGACCGACGTTATAATGCCAATGATGAAGGCACCGATAAACCCTCCCAACATATTTCCCATGCCGCCCAGGACCACAATGATGAAGGCCATCATGGTGAAGCTGCCGCCGAATTGGGGGTGAACCGCATAAATGGGGGAGAAAAAGGCAGCAATGAGTCCGGTCAACGCCCCTCCAGCGCCCATGGTGAAGTAATAGATGGTCCGGGGATTGATGCCCATGAGCCGGGTGCTCTCCAGATCCTGGGCCGCCGAACGAATCGCCAGGCCCAAATAGGTCCGATTCAAAAATAAGTACAGACCCAAGAGAGTAAGCAGAGCTCCGAGGAAAGCAATGAGATTAGATGTCCTGAGGAAAATGTTCCCGAAATGGATCAGGGGGAGCTGGACGTTGATCCCCCGAAGGTCAGCACCCCAGATGACCTGAGCGAGGTTCTCAAAGACGATGGTCAAGCCGGCTAGAGCCAGGAGTTGAGTAAGGGGATTCGCCTTGGCTTTCAGGAGTGGGTTGATGACCAGCATTTGCAGGAGGAACCCAATCAATCCCATGACCGGAAGGACGATCAAGCAGGCCAATATAATCGGCATTCCCAGGGGGACCACCAAGGTGTAAATGAAATACAACCCGAGCATGACACACTGGCCATACGCCAGGTGGAGGATCTTGACCACTCCGAAGATCAAATTCATGCCAAAGGCCAGAAGGGCCAAAACGCCCCCGAGGAGAATCCCATTGACGACCGCGTTCAGGAGAAGTTCAGCCATGGGTCACAATCCGATATAGGCCTTTTTAATATACGGGTCTTCCAAAAAAGCTTGTTGGGTTCCTTCTTTACGCACCCTTCCGGACTCCATAAAGTAGGCCCGCTCGGATAGCTGGAGGGCCTTGCGCACGTTCTGCTCCACCATCAGGATCGCATAGCCCTTGGCTTTGATGTGCCGGACAAATTCGAAGACCCGGGACACCACGCGGGGAGCCAGCCCGGAAGAAGGTTCGTCGAGGAGAATCAGTTTGGGCCGGGACATGAGGCCACGGGCGATGGAAAGCATCTGACGCTCGCCGCCGCTGAGAGTATCGGCCATTTGTTTTTTGCGTTCATCCAGGATGGGAAAAAGGTGGTAGATTTCCTTCAACCCGGCCGCAAATTCACTGCGGGCCTTTTTCGGATAAGACCCTATTTTTAGGTTTTCCAAGACGGTTAATTGCGGGAAAAGCCGTCCGCCCTCGGGGATGTGGGCGATGCCCAGGCGCACAATCTTATGGGCGGGAAGCCCGGCGATGGGCTTTCCCAAAAAAGTGATGGAACCTGAACGCGGGGTAAGAAGGCCAGAGATGGTTTTCAGAAGGGTGGATTTTCCGGCCCCATTGGGGCCGACTGTAATCACGGTCTCGCCCTCGGAGAGCCGCAGGGAGACGTCGAATAGAGCCTGGAATTCTCCGTAACGGACGTTCAGGTTCTGGATTTCAAGCATGGCTTCCCGTTTCTTCTTCTCCCAGGTAGGCTTCAATCACTTTTGGGTTCTGGGAGATCTCCTGCGGCGTGCCTTCGGCGATGATCTGGCCATAATCCAATACGGTAACCCGGTCCACCAAATTCATCAGGGGGGCCATGATATGCTCCACCCAGATGATGGTAATCTGCATCTGTTCCCGAATCTTCTTCAAAATCTCTGAAGCTTTAAGAATCTCCTCCTGATTGAGGCCACTCATAATTTCATCTGCCAAAAAGAGCCTGGGATGCGTGGCCAATGCCCGGGCCAGCTCCAGGCGGCGGAGGTCGCCGGCGGTCAGCTCTCCCGGCATGCTATTTTGATCCACTTTGAGCCCTACAAATTCCAGCCATCTCCCCGCTTCGGTCTGCGGGTCTTCTTCGGCCGAGACGGCCCGCCCCTTGCCGAAGAGAGCCCCCAACATCACATTCTCCACCACAGTCATCTCTTTGAATGGCCGGGGAATCTGGAAAGAGCGGGTGATGCCGGAATGACAGATCCTGTCCGGAGTCAGCCCGTTGATGTCCTTGCTGAGAAATTTAACTTGCCCGGCCGATGCCTGATAGACTCCCGAGATGACGTTAAAGAGGGTTGTCTTGCCGGAACCGTTGGGGCCGATGAGTCCGCGAAATTCTCCCTCTTCGACCTTAAGGTTTATCTTCTTCAAGGCCTGGAAGCCGGCAAAAAATTTATCAACCTGAATGATCTCTAGCATCGAGCTTTCTGATGATTTTTCACCGTGGAAAAGGCGGGGATATAATGGGTCCAGATATCCGCAAGGGTCGGGAAAGACTCTCCTTCCCGACCTTTCAGTTCAGGGGTTCGCTTTCTCGGATCATTTGACCGCCAGCGGCCAATCCGGTGGCGCAGGTAGCTTGGCCTCCATGGTCTTTAGAGTATTCGGCCAGACAATCTCAACTTTTCCTTTCACCCATTGCATGACCACCGGGTAGGAACTTAAGTTTTCCCCGGCATATTTATGCTCGGGCGGGGCAAACTTAAGGCCGTACCCTGAAGGGGTTGCTCCCTCGGGAATGTCCATTTCCAGGGCCGCCTTGCGGATGTTGTCGGCTGTAGGGGTTCGATATTTCTTAACGGCTTGCTCGATGGTTTGGAGCAGGACCCAGGCATGCCCGAAGCCCATCGTGGCATGAGAAGGAGGGGAAGGTTCCTTATATTTCTCGTTGTATCGTTTCAGGAACTCGTCGATGATCGGGCCCATCTCTTTTTTTAGCTTACTCTTGTCCAAATTCTGCGCTGGGGCGGCATCGATATTGTACACATATTGCATGATCTCAGGACCCAGTTGCTTCTCCAGGTTGGGAAAGTTGGCATAACCAGCGCCGTGGCCGATGATGGCTTTGGTCGTCAATCCCAGCTCCCGGGCCTGCCGTAAAAAGAGAACAATGTCCGGGTAATAACCGGTGTTCAGGATCGCGTCTGGTTTAGCCGCCTTGAGCTTCAAGACCAGGGAGGAAAGGTCTTTCGCCTTGTGGTCGTACCCTTCGGTAAGCACAACCTTCATCTTGTATTTTTCCGCCTGGGTCAGATTCGCTGTCTTCACACTCACCCCATAAGGCCCATCCTCATACGTCACGGCCACTTTTGCCTCGCTGGGGCTCTTGTAGCCCAACTGGGCGCAATTGTCCTTGAGGAATTCTACCGAGCTCTGACCCCACTGGGACCCCATGGGTTGAGGCCGGAAAACGAATTGCAAATGCCGGTCTTCCACGACTTTGTCGGAAATGGCGATGGTAATCCAGAGGATGGTTTTGTTCTTCTCGCATATGGGGGCCAGGGGCACGGCGATCGAGCTGGAGTAAATCCCCAGGATGACCGGGACCTTTTCCACGTCGATTAAACGTTCGGCCTCGCGGATGGCCACATCGGGGTTTGACTGAGCATCCGCTTCTAGGGGGATGATCTCATATTTGTTCAAGATGCCGCCCCGGTCGTTCCACATGTCGATGGCTACCAGGGAACCCCTCTGCCCGGCCAGACCCCGGCCAGCGCCAAAGATCCCGTGAGAGAGTGCATCACCGCGATCTTGAGTTTTTCTTTCGCCCAGGCCGGAGAATGAAGGCCGAGGAACAAAGAAACGATTAGAACAGCCAGCAGAGTTTTTCTCATCTCTCGCTTCTCCTTCTTGAATAATATGAATTTCTTGATTTTTTTTAGACCAGGGGGAATAGAGTCTCAAGCGAAAGGGATCATAATCAAAAAGGAGAGTCTTTGTCAAGGAATTTTTCCCGCATAATCACCTCAACGCGCTCGGCAAGCAAAGAGGAAAGCTGGGGGAAAAGATCCCCCAGGATGGACGAGGGCGATTACTTCCGGGGGCAGGGTCTCCGCTCGATCTCCTCACAGAGATCCTGAATCCAATCGTCCTTCAGAAGTTCTGGCTTGGCCGGCCGGGAGGTTTTCACGGGTCGGGGTCTCTCCTCCTGGTCACTCATAATGATGATGACCACGTCCATTTTTCCCGGTCCATTTTCCTTCTTTTTGTTCGGGGGCAAAATCTTCTCTTTGAGCTTGGCGTTGAGCTTCATGAGGAGGTTCATCAGCTCATTGAGGGATTTGTCGGAGGGCACGTTTTTCCGAGAAGGTTCTTTAAATGGTTCCATGTTCTCCCTTTAATTCTGACCTCTGTCTTTACGCCCGGTAAGCGATTTTTCCGGATAACTGCTCCTTGTTCAACCGACGATGAAGGTACAGGCCTTCGAGGATGAACTCCAATCCTGAGGCCAATGTGGCCGGGGTTTTATCACACTGGAGCTTCCTCAATCCTTCGACCAGTCCTCTTATTTCTGCGGAATGAGGCGGAATTTCATGAGCCTTCGCCTCATAAACGGACGATTTCATTCGTTCAGAAACTTCAATGGACCAGCCGCCTCTAAACCTGGCCAGGAAATCGTCGAATTGCTGGACCTGAAAATAGCGGTTGAAGGTGTTGAGAGCGGCCTTGGCAATCAATTTTTCGATCAGGCTATCGCCCCGGTTTTCATCGATGGTCTCCAGTTCGATTTTTCCGCCAGTGGAAGCTGCCAGGTAGGGAAGGTCACTGACCCGGGGGACGACTTCGTGCTCCCCCAGACGGATCGCCCGGCGCAGGGCATTGCTGATGACGTTTTCATAGTTGGAGATGGAAACGCGAACTGAGACTCCCGAACGCTGGTTGATTTCCGGTGACTTGCGGGCCAGCGCCGTGATCTCGGCGATGATTTCCTTGAAATAGGGGGGAACGGTGGTCTGAAAAGCGCCATCATCATCGAAGCGCGTCATCTCGCTTTCCATGATCTCGATCTCGGCCTCCAAGGACCGGGGATAGTGGGTACGGATCTCCGAGCCGTAGCGATCCTTGAGGGGAGTGATAATCCGGCCGCGGTTGGTGTAGTCTTCGGGGTTGGCACTGGCCACGATGTATACATCTAAGGGAAGGCGAATCTTGTACCCCCGGATCTGCACATCCCGCTCTTCCATGATGTTGAAAAGCCCAACCTGAATCTTTTCCCCCAGGTCGGGAAGTTCGTTGATGGCAAAAATCCCGCGATGGGTACGGGGGATGAGTCCGTAATGGATGGTCAGTTCATCGGAGAGATAGCGGCCCTCGGCAACCTTGATGGGATCCACCTCTCCGATGAGGTCCGCGATGGTCACGTCCGGCGTGGCCAGCTTCTCTCCGTATCGTTGCTCCCGGCGCAACCAGACGATCTCTGCCCGGTCCCCTTGAGCCATAAGCTTTTCCTGGCAACTTTTGCAGATGGGTTTGAAAGGGTTATCATTGATCTCGCATCCAGCCAGAGCGGGAATTTCTTCATCGAGCAGGTTAATCAGGCTGCGCATCATGCGGGTTTTGGCCTGCCCGCGCTCGCCCAGGAAAATGATATCCTGACCCGAAAGGATCGCGTTTTCAAATTGGGGGATAACGGTTTCCTCATATCCGACGATCCCGGGGAAGATCTCCCGGTCCTTACGGATTCTTTGGATCAGGTTGTTACGCATCTCCTCTTTGACGGGGATGACGGCATAATTTGCCTTTTTTAATTCTCCAACAGTACGCGGCTTTATCTTTTTGGGAAGTTTGCTCACCAGCATTTCCTTTCCATGGCTTTTCAGCTAAAAATTATATGATATTTATAGCTCAGAAACTCTTCGCCGTCAAGGATGTCTAAAGGCCAATTTTCTCTTGAAAATTTTTTGGCCTCGGGTTAGATTTTAGAATCTCACCTGTTGGGTCTTGTCAACCCCAGGGCAGGCGAATATGGAGGGACCCATGATGCAGGATATGAAGGAAGAGCTGAAAGATCTTAATTTGGGACAGAAGATCAAGACCCTAAGGCAGCGGAAGGGAGTGTCCTTGCGGCAGATGGGCGAAAAGACAAGCCTTTCCGAGCCCCTCCTCTCCCAGATCGAAAGCGAAGTGGTGGCACCTCCCGTGGCGACTCTGCTCAAGATCTCGAAGGCCTTGAACGTGAACATTGGTTATTTTTTCCAGGAGGAGGAGTCGGGAAAGAGGGCCGTGATTGTGCGTAAGAACGAGCGCAAGCAAATTTTCCGGCGGATCCACGAAGACCCTTCCAAGGTGGGATATTATTATGAATCCTTGGCCTACCCCAAAGCGGATAAACATATGGAGCCATTTCATGTCCAGTTTGAGGTGAAGAACAAAGAGGACATCCTTTTCTTCAACCACAAAGGGGAAGAGTTCGTCTTCGTCTTAGAAGGGCAGGTGGAATTCAGCTACGAGGACGAAATATTTACCTTGAACCCCGGCGACAGTCTGTATTTTGATTCCAGCTTCCCTCATGCTTTTCGGGCGGTGGGTAAGAAAAATGCTTTAGCCATCGATGTCATCTACGCGGAGGAGTGAAGATTGCGGATTTCGGATTCACCCTCTCCCGATTTTTCATAAACCGGCTGCTTTTCTCTCTTTTCTCTCTTTTCTCATCTTGATCTTGCCCCAGCCGCAAAGGAGCTTCGCCTTGGAAATGCAGAATGGAAATTGGGAGGAACTGAAGAAGGTCTACCCGCAAAAGATTGTCTCCGAGGAAGAGATCTTTAGCCATATCCATCGGGGGGACCGAATCTTTATCAGCACCGGCTGCGGCGAGCCTCAATATCTGGTTCAAGCCCTGGTCCATTTTGTCGAATCTCACCCCAAGGCTTTCTTCGATGCCGAAGTCCTGCAGGTGTGGACCCTGGGGGTGGCTCCCTATACAGATGAAAAATTCAAATATAATTTTCGCCATAACTCTTTCTTCGTGGGGAGCAATTCCAGAGAGGCGGTCAATCGGGGGATGGCCGACTACACCCCCATCTTCCTTTCCCATGTTCCGAATCTCCTATACCGGGGCCTGGTACCCATCAACGTGGCTTTGATTCAGACCTCTCCTCCGGATGCCCATGGTTATATGAATCTGGGAATCAGTGTGGATATTGTGAAGGCAGCGGTAGAGAACGCCTCCCTGGTCATTGCCCAAGTCAACAAATACATGCCGCGAGCCCATGGGGACGGGTTCATCAGTATCGCAGACGTGGATTTCATCGTCTGCCATGATGAACCCCTATTGGAATATGAGGCCGTGGCACCGGATGAAGTAGCCCAGCAGATCGGAAAGTATGTGGCTCGCATCGTTCAGGATGGGGACACGATTCAAGTAGGCTATGGCAGCCTGCCCAACGCCATTGTCTCGAATTTTGGTGATAAAAAGAATCTGGGGGTTCATTCCGAATTGTTGACCGATGGGATGGTCGAGTTGATGAAAAAGGGGGTGATTAACAACTCCCAGAAGACCCTCAATCGGGGCAAAACCGTGGCCACTTTTTGTATGGGTCATCAGAAGACCTACGAATTTATCCATGATAACCCAAGTATGGAGTTTCGGACCATCGACTATACCAACAATCCGCTGACGATCTCGCGGCAAAAAAATATGACAGCCATCAATAGCGCCCTGGAAATTGACCTTACCGGACAGGCCACTGCGGAATCCTTGGGAAAGACCTTCTACAGTGGAATTGGGGGCCAGGCCGATTTCATGCGGGGTGCCGTGTTGGCCCCAGGCGGGAAAACCATCCTGGCCATGCAATCCACTGCCGAATGGGGGAAGGTCTCCCGGATCGTCCCTTTTCTGAGAGAAGGAGCAGGGGTTACCTTAATCCGGGGGGATGTCCATTATGTGGTCACGGAATATGGTATCGCTTATCTTCACGGAAAGAACGTCCGAGAAAGGACGATGGAATTAATCGCCATCGCCCACCCGCAATTTAAACCCTGGCTGATCGAGAAAGCGAAGCAAGCAAACTTGATCTACCGGGATCAGGCCTTTATCCCCGGGAAGAGGGGGGAGTATCCTGAATATCTGGAAACCTATCGGACTACGAGCAGGGGATTTCAAGTCCTGCTGCGACCCGTAAAAATAAGCGATGAGCCCCTATTAAAAGACTTCTTTTATTCCCTTTCCGACACGAGCCTCTACCGCAGATTTATCTCTTTGCGCAAAGATATGCCCCACGAGCGCTTGCAGGAGTTTGTCATCATTGACTATTCCAAAGAAATGACCATCCTGGCCACCGTAAAGGAGGCCGAAAAGGAGAAAGTCGTGGCGGTTGGGTGGTATGGAAAAAATGAAATCACTCACACGGCCGAGGTGGCTCTGGTGGTGAGGGATGACCATCAGAACCAGGAGATTGGCACAGAATTACTTTCTTACTTAACCTATCTGGCCAAGAGAGAGGGGCTTTTAGGGTTTACGGCCGAAGTGCTGGTGGAAAATAAACCCATGCTTCATCTGTTTGAGAAGATGGGGTTTGATATTCAAAAGAGGAGTGAACAAGGGGTGTACGAGTTGCGAATGGCGTTCCGGGGGGTATGATGGGGGATCAGAATCAAGATATAAAATACCTGTTTGAGCCCCAGACCGTTGCCGTGATTGGAGCAGCCCGGGATCGCAATAAAATCGGTTATAAGATTCTCCAGAACATTTTATCCGGGGGCTACCGGGGGCGGGTTTATCCCATCAACCCACAAGGGGGAGAAATTCTGGGGGTAAAAGCCTACCGCAGTATAGAAGAAGTGAACGATCCCGTAGATGTGGCCAGTATCGTGATTCCGGCTAAATTTGTATACGAGGCGGTCAAAAGCTGCGCCCGCAAGCAGGTAAAATACCTGATGATTATCTCCTCCGGGTTTTCCGAAGTCGGGAATTATGAGGAGGAAAAGAGAATCGTCTCCTATGCCAATGAGCACCAGATGCGGATTTTGGGGCCCAACATCTTCGGGATCTATTCTGCGGCGGCCTCCTTAAACGCCACCTTCGGAAGCTCGGAGATTATCCCCGGGAAAGTGGCCATTATCACCCAGAGCGGTGCGCTGGGGATTGCCATGATTGGCAAAACGGCGGTGGAAAATATCGGTCTATCCGCGATCGTATCGGTGGGAAACAAGACCGATGTGGATGAAGCAGACCTCCTGGAATACCTGGTGTCCACTGGACAGACGAAAATTATTTTGATGTATATCGAAGGCGTCCGGGAGGGCGAAAAACTCATCCGGGCCGTGAAGAGGGCTACAGGAACGATCCCGGTGGTGGTCATTAAATCCGGCCGATCGGAACGGGGAGCGATTGCCGCGGCCTCCCACACGGGTTCGCTGGCCGGGTCGGATGAGATTTTCGACGCCATTATGAAGCAGTGCGGGGTTATCCGAGCCGAGAGCATCGAAGAAGCCTTCAACTGGTGCAAGTTCCTGGCGAATACCCCATTCCCTCCCGGAGAAAATACCCTCATCATCACCAACGGCGGCGGGATCGGGGTCATGACCACCGATGCCTGTGAAAAGTATGGGGTAAAACTGTATGATGACCCGGAGGCCTTAAAAGCAGCCTTCTCCCGGGTGACCCCGGATTTTGGCTCAACGAAGAATCCGGTGGATCTCACCGGCCAGGCTACCTCTTCTCACTATCATTCAGCCCTGGATGAGGCCCTGAAAAACGACCATATTCATTCCGTGATTGCCCTGTATTGCGAAACGGCGGTGTTTGACGCTGAGAACCTTTCTCCCCTAATCGAAGAAAATGATCGGAAGTATAGATCGGAGAAAAAGCCCCTGGTTTTTTCTATCTTCGGGGGGGAGAAAACCGAAAGTTATATCGGCCCTCTTAGAAAAGGCAACGTCGCAGTCTATAGGGATGTTTATGAGGCCGTCTCCTGCCTAGGTTCCCTCTATTCTCATTACCGCTATCTGGGGGAACGTTCCGAGGAGATCGACGATGCCGAAATCGATGTTTCTTCCATCCAGAAGGTGGTAGAGGGAGCCCGAAGGGAGGGGAGAACCTTCTTACTTGCCAACGAAGGGCAGGCCGTTATGAGAGCAGCCGGGATTCAAATTCCCAAGAGTACCGTCGCCCGTAACCTGGAGGAGGCCGCCCGGGGGGCGGAGGGAATGGGGTACCCGGTGGTCATGAAAGTGGTTTCCAGGGACATCTTACACAAGAGTGATGCCGGCGGAGTGGCGTTGGATCTGGTCGATAAAAACGAAGTCATGGACGCCTACCAAGCCGTCATCCGGAATTGCCGGTCCTACAATCCCCGCGCGATCATTGCTGGAGTGGAGATCTCCGAGATGGTCCCCAAAGGTACGGAGACGATCATCGGGGCCCGCCGGGATAAGACTTTTGGCCCGATTATCATGTTCGGCCTGGGGGGGATCTATGTGGAAGTGATGAAAGATGTCGCCTTCCGCGCCCTGCCCATTAACCGGAAAGAAATCATGTCCATGATCAAAGAAATTCGCGCCTATCCTCTTCTTCTGGGAGTCCGGGGGGAGGAGAAGAAAGATGTGGACAGGGTCGTGGATACGATCCTTAAGGTGGGGGCGGTCCTGCAAAAGTGCGATGGCGTCTCGGATATAGAAATCAACCCGCTGGTGGTCTATGAACACGGACGGGGCGTTAAGGCAGTGGATGTGAGAATTCTGCTATCAATTGTCAAGAAGGGGGCCTAAATGGATAAAGTGATCATCGCTTCCATGCGTAAAAACGCCGGGAAAACCAGCGTGATTGTGGGAATCGCCGCAGCTTTGAACAAGAAGATGGCCTACCTAAAACCCTTCGGGGAGAGGATGCTCTACCGCAAGAAACGGCTATGGGATTATGACTCGGCTTTGATGGCCAACCTCTTCGGTTTAAAAGAGGACCCGGTAGATATGTCCATCGGGTTCGATCATTCCAAACTTCGATATATGTACAATGAGGAGGCCACCAAACAGAAGCTTCTGGAAACCATCGGCAAAATCGGGGGCGGTAAAGAGATCCTTTTCATAGAGGGAGGAAGGGACCTAACCTACGGGATCTCCGTACATCTGGATGTCCTCTCCCTAGCCAAGTTCATAGGGAGCAAATTGTTTATGGTGGTCAGCGGCGATGAAAATACCATCGTGGATGACATTCTCTTCTTAAAAAAACACGTGGACCTGGCGGGGGCAAATCTGGGCGGATTGATCATTAACAAAGTGGAAAATCTCGATGAATTTCAAACCAACTATCTTCCGGCCATCCATCAGATGGGCCTGCCAGTGATCGGTTTGATCCCCTACCAGAGCGAGCTGACCTACTTCTCAGTTTACTATCTGGCCGAGCGGCTATTCGCCAAAATCATTACCGGGGAAGGCGGGTTAAAACGGATCGTAAAGAATATTATCATCGGAGCCTGGTCGGCCGATGTGTTCCTGCAGAACCCCCTGTTTAAAAAGGAGAACAAACTGGTCATCACCGGGGGAGATCGGTCCGATATGATCCTGGCATCTTTGGAGAGTGATACTTCCGGGATTATCCTCACGAATAATATTTTACCGCCGGCCCAAATCATTTCTAAAGCCTCAGAGCGCAACATCCCCTTGCTGATGGTTTTTTCGGACACCTATCAAACTGCCAGACAAATAGACAGTTTAGAACCGTTACTGACAAAAGACGACGGCGAAAAGGTAGATTTGTTGAAGCAATTGATCAAAAAGCACGTGGACCTGAATAAAATTATGGGCGCCTAAAGCCAGGGATCGAGGATTCGAGGATTCGTCATGGCGGAAAGGTTTATCATGGCCCTGGACCAGGGGACCACGAGTTCCCGGGCGGTGATTTTTGATCAGCAGGGGAAAATCGTCAGCCTGGCGGCCAAAGAGTTCAAGCAGCTCTATCCCAAGCCCGGATGGGTAGAACACGACCCCCTGGAGATTTGGCACTCTCAAATGGAAGCCGCCCGGCGGGTCCTCGATTCCATCCATCTTTCTCCCCAGAGGATCGCGGCCATCGGAATCACCAACCAGAGGGAGACGACTCTACTCTGGGACAGAGAGAGCGGCCGCCCCGTCTATAACGCCATTGTTTGGCAATGCCGCAGGACCGCGCCCCGATGTTCCGAAATCAAGAGGACCCCCTTTGCCCCAAAAATCCGCCGAAAAACCGGGTTAGTGATCGATGCCTACTTTTCGGCCACCAAAATTCAATGGATATTGGACCATCGTCCCTCTATCCGCCGGGCGGCGGAAAGAGGGGAGTTAGCCTTTGGCACAGTGGACAGTTGGTTGGTTTACAATCTGACGGGAAAGAAGCTTCATATCACAGACTATTCTAACGCTTCCCGCACCCTGCTCTACGACATTCATCAGCGCAGGTGGGATGCGGAGATTTTGAAATATTTTCATATTCCGGAGCAAATCCTACCGGCTGTAGAAGCCTCCAGCTGCATCTACGGGCTCACTTTTCCCGGAGCCTGTTTTGCTTTGGAAATTCCCATTGCCGGAATCGTGGGAGATCAGCAGGGAGCTTTGTTTGGCCAGGCCTGCTTCCGCAAGGGCCTATCCAAGAACACCTACGGAACCGGTTGTTTTTTGCTGATGAACACCGGGGAAAAGCCGGTGATCTCCCGGAATAACCTGCTAACCACCATCGCCTGGGGAATCGGCCGGAAGATCGAGTACGCCCTGGAAGGGAGTGTCTTTATCGGCGGGGCGGTGGTCCAATGGCTGCGGGACGAGCTGCGAGTGATCCAACAAGCGGCGGAGAGTGAGAAGTTGGCCACCCGCATCCCATCCAATGAAGGGGTTTATTTTGTTCCGGCTTTCGTCGGTCTGGGAGCCCCCTATTGGGATATGTATGCCAGAGGAGCCATCTTAGGAATTACCCGGGGAACGACGCAGGCTCACATTGCCCGCGCTGCCTTAGAATCCATTGCCTATCAGACCCGGGACGTCCTGGAATGCATGGAAGAGGATTCGGGAATGGAGCTAAAAGAGTTGCGGGTAGATGGGGGGGCAACCGCCAACGAGTTTTTGATGCAATTTCAAGCGGACCTTCTGGGGGTTCCGGTAGTCGTCCAGGAAACAACCGAGACGACCGCCTTGGGGGCAGCTTATCTGGCTGGTTTGGCGGTCGGGTTTTGGGAGGACCAACGGCAGATCGCCCTAAATTATAAAGTGAAAAAGAAGTTTATTCCTCGGATGGGTTCCCGGCAAAGGGAGTCTCTCTATCGGAAGTGGAAGAGGGCAGTCGAAAGAGCGAAAGACTGGGAACAGGAAAAAGAGGCGTGAGGCGCGAGGCGCAAGGCGCAAGGCGATAGGCGTAAGGTGAAAGGAAATCCAATTTAAAAAAAGGCATAGAACATCACATTATTGTGGCCTAGCCAGGTCGCGTAGTCTTGCAGGTGGAAAGCCTACCCAGGTACCTCCTCACCAAAGTTCAATTCACGGGGATTTATGGACGAATATGATTAGCATGAGGTGTGTTTGTGGAACAGGCCAAAGGGCCTGTTCCACGGGTACGGTGGAAGGGGCCCCGGGTTATAGTGAACGCAGGAAATTTAGGATGTGCTGCTTTTGCCTTTCCGGAAGCCCATTGAAGATGCGGATTACATTATTGGCCTCGCTGCCGGGGCTTTGGTGTTGGCCGATCGCTTCGAGAAGGTCACTGGTTCGCCCGTCATGGAGGAAGAAAATGCGCTGGCCAAGTCCCCACAAGGGCGCGGTGCGAAATTCGTCTGGCCCAGCATTCCCCTGCACGATGCCGTCGGCCAACCCCATTCCCATTTGATGCAACAGCAAATCGGAGAAGAGATTGACCTGCTTGCTGCTCAGCGCGGCTATGGCCGTTGTGCCGGTGGTCAACATAGGTGTATGGCACAAAGCGCAACCGATTTGATTGAAGAGACCCCGGCCCTTTACGATAGACGGGGTCTCCGGGGCAGGCGTCGGCGGCGCCAGCATGCGCATGAAGAACGCAAACTTCTCCATGTCGCTGGGCACATCCGTAGCTTTGCCTGCGTTGAAATGGGTGGTATCTTCGGGAAGCGGATTGATTACGCATCCGGGGGTTTCATCGCGTTCCTGGGGAAACAACTCGTTGGTCACACCCATCTCGACATTGTAGGCTTCTCCCGAAAACATCAGGAGGGATTTGTTTTGCGCTTTCCAGCCGAAACGCGTTATGCTGCCATCATTCCCGCTTATGTTGGGAGTTCCGCTGGTCGTCACCCGGCCCGGGCCATGTCGATTCGGGTGCCCGGTAATCCCCATGCTAACCTTTGTCGCCTGTTCGGCCGCCATGTTGGCCAGAATCACATCGTCAGGAATGTTCTCAATCAACCCCGCACCGAAGACAGGCGTTGGGATGCGAAAAATCAAGTTGTTGTTGTTTGCGGCGGCGACGAAGTCCGGCTGGGCGATAGAACAGCCGGCGCGTCCCCTCTACCCGTGATGGTGAACAGATCATGCACGCCGCCGTCGCGCGTACCATCGGGTTTGAATTTGAACCGCGCTTCGCGCACCGGCCCGTCGAGTGTAATGAAAAACGGAACCACGTTTTGGGCGCCGGCTTCTATGGCGACCGCAACCTGTGGATTTCCAGAGGGACTCGTCCCGCCGGTCGCCGGTTGGGCATGGCACCCCGCACAGCTATCCAGGTTGAATCTCGGCCCCAGTCCGTCCCCAACACCTTCCACTTCATTGAATGCATCCAGACCGGCTTCGAAGAAATCGAATTCCGCCTTGGTTAGATCCGGAAGCGGTTCGCCTGCACCCGCCGGGCACCCGCGGACGCCTGGATCGGTTGCGATAAAGGCAGGATCGATTGGTTTTTGGGCGATAGCTGGACAGACGAACAGCAGAACGGCAACCACCAATAAGAGAATTCTTCCTCTCGTTTTTGATGGCAAGGCGTGAATATGATCCAATCCTCTCAGAGAAACCATGGCAACCCCCTTTCGGGCGGAGTAGAAAACAACTTCGCCCGATTGGTTCAGTGACGACGCTATCCATGATCCTCTAACGCGTTAGAAGGGATCAGCCGAGCATACTAAAGGGTCATCCTTCGTCGACTCGGCCATCTTCGGCTGGATGGAACCCAGCGTTTTCCCTTTTACGGAGGGTTAAGTTTAATCGGAATTCAGGCATGCCTATTTTCAAGATACATGTAAGAGCAATTTTGATACCAAGCTGCCACCCCCTCATAAGTTCTTATAGCCAAAAGATTTATCCCCCAAAAATGTTATTTCAACAGGGCCAAAACTGGAAGACCCTTATACAAAAGTGTAAATTCAGCAAATGGTGACGCCCTTAAATAACGCAATTGGCAGAGAGCTGGCTGGCATCTTTTCCGATATTCCCTTGAACTTTCGACCAAAGCCTCGATGAATTTGCGGGGGTCCCGTTTCTATTGACC
>CAVXFA010000035.1:0-30385 GCA_963760605.1 uncultured delta proteobacterium
GTAAGGCTGCAATCTTCTCACGAGGGCATACGTGGTTCGATGGCATAGAGATTGACGACGAGGGTAACATCTACGCGTCCGAGCCTGGAGCAAACCAGATTGTCGTTATCCCCCCAAAGGGATATCCAAACCGCATTATTATCGCCAGCCCTTTGTTCCAGGGTCCCATTAGCCTCGTACTTCGAGATGGTATACTTTACACTGCGAATTTGGGGTTTGGGTTGCCAAAAAAGGACAGGTTCAACACTGTCGTAGCCATTAGGGTTGAGGACTTTTTGAAGAAGTAGCCCCGGTGCTGCTTGCCGGGTCCGACCCGGAGCAATGGCTCATCGCCCATTTAGGAAAAGAACAACATGGTTAGTGCGTGCCAGTGGTCTGAGTTCATGACACGATCCATTGGCCAATATGGTGTGAGGGAGCCGGTAAGTTTGAAGGGATTAAGGGACAGAGAACCTAGTCTTTTGTTCCTTCTGCTGACCCAACGCTGCGTTATGCCGCCTGGGAAAGCGAGGTGGAGTTATCTCGATAGCCCGGCATGCGAAACGCCTTCAAAATGCCATCTCTAAGCGAATCTCGCGCATCCGTGATAAAGCAAAGGCAGGGTCAGAGATGGCCCTGCCTTTGCTTATTCCTTTCGGTAATCATCGACTCCTAAATCATCTCGCCATTGTAGATAGGTAGGCGTAAGCGTGAATTTGCGCGGCGAGGACCTTTTCTCTAGGAAAACCAAGACTCCTTCCTGAAAGAGGTGTTTCCAAATTCAACACACCCAAACCTTCAAAGACGAAAGTCTCGCTCCTGCCTGTTTACGAAATATTTTCGATTGGGTTTTCGCTTGACGCCCGTGCCTTATAATAGTATTTTTTAATTGTTGTTTCTCTGCATTCCCAGAGCAGACCTGACATTCTAACCTTTAAACCTTCTGGAGGCGTAAGGGAGATTAAATACCATAAGGTGCATTTAGGAAGGCTCCAAGGGGATTCTAATAATACCTCCGGAACACCAAATCCCCTATTCTCAGTTTGCCGGGCGGAGCCTTGCGCTTCCCCAGGAGGTTTTTGCGATGAGTTTCATGAGCGGGCGCCATTTCCTGCAAATCCCCGGCCCCACCAATGTGCCCGAGCGCGTGCTCTTGGCCATGGCCAGACCGACGATCGATCATCGAGGGCCCGAATTCTCCCGGATGACCCTGGAGATCCTTGAGGGAATGAAGAGGATCTTCAAGACCTCCGGGCCGGTGGTCCTCTATCCCTCTTCGGGGACCGGGTCCTGGGAGTCTGCCTTGGTCAACACCCTTTCCCCCGGGGATGGGGTGCTGATGTTCGAAACCGGCCAATTCGCCACCCTATGGCGCAACGTCGCGGCCCGCCTCGGCCTGGAGGTCGACTTCGTCCCCGGCGACTGGCACCGCGGGGTCGATCCGGCCGCGGTCGAAAGCAAGCTGACGGCCGACCGGGAGCGGAGGATCAAGGCGGTGGCGGTCGTCCATAACGAGACCTCCACGGGGATCACCAGCAACTTGGCTCTGGTGCGCAAGGCCATGGACCGCGCCGTCCATCCCGCGCTGCTCCTCGTGGACACGATCTCCTCCCTGGGATCGATCGACTACCGTCATGACGAGTGGGGCGTGGACGTTTCGATCGGTTGCTCCCAGAAGGGATTGATGCTGCCCCCGGGCCTGGGACTGCAGGCCATCAGCGAAAAGGCCCTGAAGGCCGCGGCTGCGGCCCGGCTGCCCCGTTCCTATTGGGATTGGGGGCCCATGCTCCAGGCCAACAAGGGAGGATTCTTCCCCTACACGCCGCCCACCAACCTGCTCTTCGGCCTGCGGGAGTCCCTTAAGATGCTGATGGAGGAGGGGCTCGATAAGGTCTTCGCCCGCCATGACCGGCTGGCCGAGGCCACCCGGCGGGCCGTCCGGGCCTGGGGTCTTGAACTGATCTGCCTCAATCCGGAGGAATACAGCAGCACCCTCACGGCGGTGCTCATGCCGCCCGGCCACGACGCCGACGCTTTCCGCAAGATCGTCATGGAACGGTTCAATATGTCCCTGGGCAACGGCCTGGGCAAGGTCCAGGGCAAAGTCTTCCGGATCGGGCACCTGGGCGATTTCAACGACCTGATGCTTGCCGGAACGCTCTGCGGCCTGGAGATGGGCCTGGCGTTGGCCGGCGTGCCGCATACCAAAGGCGGGGTGATGGCGGCCCTCGAATACCTGTCCCGGCAGGGATGTCCCGCAGGTGAGAAATAATGGAGCGCGCAATTACCCCGGTGAAAATCTTCCGCGACCTCAAGGGAATGATCCAGGGCGAGCTGCTCGTCGACGATCTCAGCCGCACCCTCTACGGCAGCGCAGCCTGCCTCTATCGGGTGAAGCCTCTGGCAATTGCGCAGCCGCGGGATAGGAATGATGTGGTCCAAATCGTGCAGTATGCCGGCCGGGAAGGAATCCCTTTGACCCCCCGGGGAGGCGGTACAAGCCGGGTCGGCAACGAGCTGGGCGAGGGGATCATCCTCGACTTCTCCCGCTTCATGAACCACCTGCTGGAGGCGAACCCCGGGGAGCGGTGGGCCCGCGTCGAGCCCGGGATTCTGCAGGGGGCGCTGAATAAGGCGGTCAAAGGCCACAAGCTCTTCTTCCCGATCGACCCTTCCACCAAGGATCATTGCACGATCGGCGGAATGGTCGCCAACAATTCCAGCGGACCTCACGCCGTCAAGTATGGCGCGACCCGTGACAACGTCCTTGCGCTGGAGGCCGTCCTGGCGAACGGCGAGGTGCTGACCACCGGTCCGACCATGGCGGGAAAGGCTCCCGCAGGGCAGGTGACCAAAATCTACCGGGGGATCGGCGACCTGCTTGCGCGCTACCGCCAGGAGCTGGAATACGAGAAGCCCTTTACCCTGAAGAACTCCTCCGGCTATGACCTCTGGCGGATCGAGCGCGACGGGGGGCTGGATCTGACCTCCCTGCTCGTGGGCTCCGAGGGGACGCTGGCGATCCTTACCGCCGCGACCGTAAAGCTCTGGCCGCTGCCGGCGAAGACCCTCGGCGGCCTTGTCTACTTCGACGACCTGGAAAAGGTGGGGCCGGCCACGCTGAGGATCCTCGAGTTCTCCCCCACGATGCTGGAGATCATCGAGCGACGGATCCTCGACCTGGCCCGGCAGCAGAAAGCAGAGCTGCGCCCGTATCTGCCCGAGGGGATCGAGGCGGTGCTCTTCATCGAGTTTGAAGGCGAGGAAG
This sequence comes from uncultured delta proteobacterium, assembly GCA_963760605.1. Classification (GTDB taxonomy): domain Bacteria; phylum Desulfobacterota; class SM23-61; order SM23-61; family SM23-61; genus CAVXFA01. Next base: position 3,248 of record CAVXFA010000035.1, read on the forward strand.
AGGACCTTCGGGACCGGTTCGCCAAAGTCGAGGGGAACCTCAAAGGCGAGAAGCTGGCGATGGAGATGAAGGTGGCCAAGGATCAGAAGGACATGGCCATGCTGGAGAAGGTCCGGGCCATCTCGGGACCCATCCTGAACAAGACGAAGGGGCCGAAGAGGCCGCTGGCTTTCATTGAGGACGCCGCGGTCCACCCCAGCCGCTTGCCCCAGTACATCAAGGGCCTCCGAGAAATCTTCAGTCGGCATCGGGTGGACGCGGGCATCTACGGCCACGCTGGGGACGGCAACCTGCACCTGATGGTCTTTCTCGACTTGCGCCGGGAGGAGGACGTGCGGAAGATGGTGGCCATGGCCGATGAGGCCTATGACCTGGTCCTTTCCCTCAAGGGCACGATCAGCGGCGAGCACGGCGATGGGCGCCTGCGGACCTACTACACCAAGCGGCAGTACCCCCGGCTTTACCCGGCGTTCGTGGAAATCAAAAAGCTATTCGACCCGGCAAATATTCTCAACCCCGGCTTCATTGTCGGCGGTGAAGAAAATCCCTTGGGGAGGAATCTGAAGTTTCAGGAGAAGGGGGAGCTGGCGCCCTACCTGACCCGGCCCGCGGTCCAGGAGGCAATCGAGGCCTGCTCGGGGTGCGGCAAGTGCCGCTCGTACTGCCCGGTGGCGCTGGAGGTCATGGAGGAGTGGGTGATGGGGCGGGCCAAGGCCACGCTGATTCGCGAGCACCTCGCGGGGACGCTCGATAAAGAGATCCTCGACTCCCCCCGGTTCAAGGAGGTTCTGGACTCCTGCGTGAACTGCAAGCGCTGCCTGACCGAGTGCCCCTCCGGCTCCGACATCCCCTGGGTGGCAATCTCCGGCCGGGCCCTCTGGGTCGACCGCAACGGGGAGCCCTTCTCCCAGAAGATCCTGGCCGACACGCGGTTCCTCTGCGAAACCGGAAGCGCGTTGGCCCCGCTGGCCAACCTCGCTGCCTCGCTGGGGCCCTTGCGCTGGGGAATGGAGAAGGCCATCGGCCTCGACCGGCGGCGGCGCCTCCCTCCGTTTCAGCGGCGGACGCTGCGCAAGTGGATGGAGGGGCGCCCGCGGCGGGGCGGCGGAAAGCCGGTCGCCTACTTCCTGAGCTGCTACTTGAATTTCAACGATCCGGAAGGGGACGGCCTGTCCACCGTCGAGGTGCTGGAGCGGAACGGCTTCGAGGTCCGGCTGCCGGAATTCCGCTGCTGCGGGATCGCCCGTCTCAGCTCGGGGGCGATCAAGAAGGTGGAGGAGGATGTTCAATACAACATCCGGGCGATCTCCGAGCTGGCGGAAAAGGGGGTCCCCGTCGTCTTCAGTGAGCCCAGCTGCGCCCTGGCCGTCAAGATGGAGTACCCGCAGATCACCGACGCCGAGGAGGCCCTCAAGGCTGCCCAGGGCTGCTACGATATTCACGATTTTCTCATGAAGCTCCATCAGAAGGGGGAGCTGAACCTGGAGTTCGGCCGGGTCGACCTGAAGGTGGGATACCACAATCCCTGCCACCTCCGGGCCCTCGGGATCACGAAGGAACCCGTGGAACTGCTCCGCCTGATCCCCGGGGTTAAGGCCCAGCCCTTCTCCGACCAGTGCTGCGGCATCGCCGGGACCTTCGGCCTGAAGAAGAAGAATTACGACCTTTCGATGACGATCGGCGAGAAGCTTTTCAAGGAGATCGGCGCTTCGGACGCCAGTGAAATCGTTACCAGCTGTGGGGCCTGCAAGATGCAGATTTCCCAGGGGACCGGGCGGGAAGCGATCCCTCCGGTCGCGCTGCTTGCCCGGGCCTACCGGGCCAAGGCACAGGCGGCCGCCAAGGCCGGATGATCCCCAGGGCGTAATAGTCAATAAAAATCAGCAGCCTTGGGACGCGTTCCTTGCCGTATCCCGGGCCTTTGGAACTTGAGAGACCTTCCATTCGCTTCCCGAATTACGTGAAATCCCAAACTAAGAATTAAAAATCCAGCGGACTTCTGGCATCCTTTATGGTGACGCTCTTTACGGTATGCGTGTAAATCATTGTCGTCCGGACATCGCTATGCCCCAGTAATTCCTGAATCGTCCGGATGTCATAGTTGCCCTAGCGAAGCCATTTCCTATAGGACCATAGCAGAGGGGCCGGAATGGCCTTGCTCCGTAAATGATCTTCAAACCTTCTCTATAATGCCGATGGGATAGCCCGCATGTGGTATCCTCCTTCGGAATAACATTACTAATGACATGATATACGGAAAGATAAGGATAAAGATTTGAGAAATGCTTGTCAGGATATTATATGATATATTCTATGGTTAATGGGGTTCTGGGGTTTTAAGAGACCAGGTAATCAATGAGAAAGGGGACCTCCTCATGGGTGCAGGCCTTACGGGATAGGAGATATACAGGAACCATAGAATAACTTGTTCCCCCCTCCGCTTCGCTCCGGGGGGAATGCGGCGCTGAGCGGTCGTGCCTGAACCTCCCCTCCGCTACGCTGCGGGGAGAACCAGGCACTGGAGACGGATGCCCCTTCGGGGCACCGCTCAGCGCCGCATTATACGAAAGACTGAAATACATGGGAGGCATAAATGGGTAGTCCGAAAGGTAGTAACAAAACCGTGAAAACAATATCGCAGACTTTCAACGACACTGACCCCATGGCGTCTCTTAGAGCAAAACTCAAGACCGCTGACCCTGAAATTCAAAACTATGTTACTGCATTGGAGACGGAAAATCTGAAACTTCAGAGACAGGTTGGAAACCTTCAGGCCAAGAATGTGTCGCTTAATAACCGCATCGAGGTACTTACGGAGGAGAATGAGTGGAAGGGGCCATCTCTTGAAGAAGTGTTGAGGCAAATTGAAGGACGAAAACTTATACATAATGAACCTCCAAAGAAAGAGTAGAAAACAAGAGCCGTATAACCATGCCATGCACCGGATCGCCCAAAAAGCGGGCTCCCGGTGATGGCTGTGTTCCTCCCGACCGCAGGCGGTCGGGAGGAACGGGCTCGCGTCTGAGAGCAGCGTGTTCTACGCCTGCGGCGGGCGAACACGCTGCTGGAGCAGACGGGCCTTCGGCCCGCAGCTCAGCCGCGAGCCCGTTGGGCAAAAAGGAATTCCTCCGCATCACTTAAAGAGGACCAATATGAAATCCGAGCTAAAAACCCGATCACTAAAAGATTTGAGCGCTGCTTACGTCGCAAAGGAGTTGCGCGTGAACCCGGAGTATCAGCGAGGACTGCAATGGGGATTGGCGCAGAGGCAAGGTCTGATCGATTCCCTTCTTCGTGGATACCAAATACCAATCTTCTACATCCACCTTGAAATTCGAACCAACAACTACACCCAAGCCACTGAAACAACGGCATGGATTGTCGATGGGCAACAACGGCTCGCATCAATAGTATCCTATTGCCAGAAGGAGTTTTCCCTGCCTGATCCAAAGAGGGCGAGGCCCGGCACTACTCTGCCCGTAGATCCCGCAAACCTACCAGCATGGGCCGGGAAGAAGTTTCAGGAACTCGACCCAATGGATCGAGACCGACTTCTCAATCACGAACTGTTAGTCGTGGAGATCACCGCAGAAAAAAATGAAGTTCGTGACCTTTTCATCCGATTGCAGGCAGGCACGCCCCTGACTGCACAGGAGAAACGTGATGCTTGGCCTGGGGATTTCACGAACTTTGTGATCCAGCACGCTGGCAAGCCTGGCCACCGTCTCTCCAATCCTAAGCCGTTCTTCAACCAATTCCGGAAGACGAACACCAAACGCCTTACAGTTGCCGATGGAGAGCATTACGTTGACGGTCATGCGGAGATGCGCAAGTTCTTCGCAGGTCTTGCGATGACCCTAATGCTCAGGGAACGCTCGGAGATCGACTTTGTCGACCTCAAGGGGAAGACCATCAACGACTTTTATCTCGACAATCTCGACCTGCCCCAAGAGGACCCCGGAGCACAGCGGGTTGTCAGGTTGCTTGACCGGATTGTGCAGCTTCCCAAGTTTGCCAGCCTCAAGGAAGGTGGCCCCATGACGTATCAGATGGCCTTCCACTTTGCGCTGCTTGTGGATGCCCTTGATCAAGGCAACTACACCAATGATTGGAAGCACTCGATTGTCGAAGCGTTTCTTGCGTTCAAGCAGGAAGTGGCTGCCGCGCGCCTGCATCACAGGGAGACACGTGAATCCCTGCCACATCAGGAACGATTTGGTCGGCTTTTGTCCGGCTCTGGGTCAGACACCGCCGAGGTGATACGCATTAGGCATGCGTTCATGCTTTCCGAGATATACCCGAAGATTAAAGTTGTTCCGCATGACCCAAATCGCGGATTCGATTCTCTGGAGCGCGAAGTGATCTGGAACCGCGACCGCGGACAATGTCAGAACCCGGGATGCTCACGCCCGGAACGGCGGGTCGCTTTTCGCGAGGCATCGATTCACCATATTGTCGAGCATGGCGCGGGCGGAAGAACAACTCTGAGGAATGGAGTTCTGATATGTCCCGAGTGCCACTCCAATCGCGCGGACATGCAGCACCTGACTCAATATTTCCAAGACTATATTGCGCGTATTTACGATAGACCCCAACGGCCTGTATGTGATTCGCTTTTTGATGAGCAGATGCCAGAGCGCGATGATGAACGGAACGGAGGCGGGAGGGAAGGAATCAAGATTGTAATCGATTGGGGCGCATTAGATATTGATCGACCGGTGCAAACAATCCGAAGAGGCAACGACACAGACACCATCGTTGAACTTCTCAAACTGCTTTTGGATACATTCAAGAAGCCGATCCGGGACCAACTTGTCGAGTTGCCGATTGTGAGGTTTCCGCTTTCAACCAATCCGATGGCAGATTTCCTGAATCGTTCGCAGAACAAGCCCTATAGCTATACCCAGATCCCCGGAACAGACCTGTATTTCTGCCCCCACTCCCAGCGGTCACAGAAAGTCGAGCGGCTTAAAGCCTTGTTTTCGAGGCTCACATTGCCGGACGGCAATGAGTTCCCAGATGATTGTATAACGATTACTATCGAGGCAGACGCATAGCAATTCGCAAGACTTGGAACAAATGACAATGCCCAACCAGCGGCTGAAGAAGGACTGGCAAATCCGCTGCGCTCCTTTCCCAGCCTCTTAGCCGTAACGTTATCCCCATGAAGATTACAAGGAAATGCAAATGATACGAGATGTTGTTGGTGCGAGAAACTATAGTGTCTGGATAGACATGCTAAAACGACTTGTCCCATACGGGCATACTCATCGGCTTTCTGTTGTAGTAGCAGCAATTCTCCAAATTACTGAGGAAATATCGCACGACAAGGAAAGTTATGATAGAAAAGCGAGAAGATTATCTGAAATATTCGAAAACGCATATGAACAGGATGAGAAGAACGGAATGGCGCCATTGCTGGAATTAACAGAGAAACTATTTAAAGATGCAGGAGTGCATTTCAGAAGAGTCAACCGAAAAGGCAGAGGCTATAGTATCGCGGAGGAAGCGGTCCATCAGTTTCTAAACTGGGATAGTATGCCATGGGAGGCATAATAACTTGTTGGGCTGATTGAGAAATGATTAAGCCAGAAGATATTTTCGCGAACGAGTTTGAGGTATTCAGAACAGAGGCTGAGTCGGCCATCCAGTTCTTCTATTCCTTTCTTACCGTGCACGCGGTAGCCGGCGAACATAGAGAGGTTGTCCGATTACTGAATAGAGCGCCGCTCTTCTGGAACACAGTCCTTGGTGCTCTGCAAACGAGCACCTTTATCGCCCTCGGCAGGGTGTTCGATCAGAAATCGAAGCACAACGTGGATCGCCTTCTCAGGATCGCTCAGTCGAATATGGACATCTTCTCGAAGGTGGCGCTGGCTGGACGGAAGCGTCGGGCCAGCGCCAACGCCGATGAGTGGCTCGACGACTATCTTCGTGATGTGTACGTACCGAGTGCCGATGACTTCCGGCGACTCAGAGGACATGTAGCCAAAAGGCGTAGGGCCTACGAAGATAACTACCGAGCCCTTCGGCATCTGTTCTTTGCCCATAGGGAAGTCTCTGCGAAAGAAGACGTGCAGGCGCTCTTTGATAAAACAAATGTTCGTGAACTACAGCAGCTGCTAATTTTCCTTAGGCGGCTTCATGAAACGTTGTGGCAACTATATAACAACGGTCTCAAGCCAACTCTTCGGCCGGCCCGCTACTCAGTTAGGCGCATTAGAGAACAACCTTCACCTGAGGACAGGGGCCGAGCTCTACAAGAGCGGCTGACGCATGAGATCGAGGCATTCCTAACCGCTTTGTAATTTGTAATGAGTAATGGTATGAGTAATGGGGTCGGGCCATGGCAAGTATCGGATATCGTGTCGAATAGTGTTGAAATGACCCCCTGAAATGGGCCTATAGTGCGTTTTTCGAGGGTGAAAAGGCTGTTTTTCCCGAGAGTCTATGGGGGGGGTGGAGGAATACTTGGGGGATGGGGAGAAAGCCCCGCAAGAGGAATGGACGGGCAGTATTGCACTGGGGAGCAGGCCTTTCGTTGAGAAAGTGAAAGCACTTTGGGGCTTTCGGGCCAAAGGGAGAGATATCATAGAAGGCACTGAAGGATATCAGGTCCGGGAGGGACCTTTTACCTATAATGCTCTTTTCGGGGCCGAAAAAAAGGGATATAGGCTCCCAAAACGCCTATTTCTGGGACATTAATGCCGAATAATCAAGTACATGCCGTGGCCCGACCCCAGGCCATAGGCCAGGCCATCAGGCCACCATTATTGACACCATTCCAACCAAAATGCTAATTTCACTCCAGCTCGCCTTGTTCTTAAACAGAGGAGGGGAGCCGTGCCAGAAGGTATCCCCATTCTCATCATATCCAAACTCAAGGATGTGAGCACGTCCACAACCTGCACCCACATCCTCAAACATTGCTCCGGCGACCCGGAAGAGACCACTGCCGAAAGGAGAGCGTGATATGGCAAACGTAACATCCCTGAAGCCGGAGGCGATGTCGTGCGGGGAGACGACCAAAGAAGAATTGACCGCGCTCTTCAACGCGCAGAAAGCCGCCTTCCTGAAGAACATTTATCCCTCCTATGAGGAACGCATCGAGTCGCTCAAAGCCATTGAGGCGATGGTCAAAAAGTACCGTAAGAAGATCGAACAGGCGCTGACCGCGGATTTCGCGACGCATCCGCCTCAGCTCACGGCGATCTGCGAGCTGATGGGGCCGATCGAGCGCGCACGGTTCGCGCGGGCGAACCTTAAGAATTGGATGAAGCCACAGCGCCGCCCCGCCAAACTGCTTCTATATGGATTCAGCAAAACATACGTGCTGTACCAGCCGGTGGGGGTGGTGGGCAACATGTCACCCTGGAATTTTCCCATCGATATTTCCATCGGACCGCTTGTCGACATCCTCGCTGCCGGAAACCGGGCGATCCTTAAACCCTCGGAGCTTGCGCCGGCGTGCGCGGAGTTGGTCAAGGAAATGATCCGCGATATGTTCACGCCCGATCACGTTGGCGTTGTGACCGGCGGCCTCGATATCGCACAGGAGTTCACGCGCCTGCCATGGGATCATTTGCTCTATACGGGCGGGCCGGCAGTGGCAAAGATGGTCATGAGAGCGGCGGCCGAGAACCTGACCCCGATAACGCTCGAGCTCGGCGGCAAATGCCCGATCATCGTTGCTGAGGATAGCGTCGATGAGAAGACAGTGAAAAATATTCTCGCAACCAAGGTCATCAAGAATGGGCAGATGTGCATCACCGCCGACTATGTCTTTGTGCCACAGGAGAGCCGCGACCGCTTTGTTGAATTGGCGCGGGCGGCGATGGCGAAAATGTTGCCGTCATATACGGATAACCCGCAAAGCACCGGCGTGATCAACGAGCGGCATCTCGATCGCCTGCTGGGCTATATCAAAGACGCTAAAGAAAAGGGCGCACCCGTCGTAGAGCTCTCCGGCAGCGGCGTGAATCGCACGGACCGTAAGCTCCCTTTTACGATCGTGCTCGACCCGCTGGCGGATACCGAGGTGATGCGCAACGAAATTTTCGGCCCGATTCTGCCGGTCAAGAGTTACCGTTCGATCGACCAAGTGATCGAATACGTCAATTCGCATGACCGGCCTCTCGCGTTGTACTTCTACACCAAAGACCAAACGCTGGCGGATCAGGTGCTGAAAAGAACCGTATCGGGCGGTTCCTGTGTCAACGCCGCTGCGATTCACGCGGCCGTACCGTCGCTCCCATTCGGGGGCATCGGCAACAGTGGCATGGGACGGCATCACGGCTTTGAAGGTTTTCTGACCTTTTCGCATCAGAAGGCCGTTTTCAAATCCGGTTTCGGTTACAACCCGAAGCTGCTCTACCCGCCGTACGGCCGCACGCTCGACCGCGTGCTCAACTGGCTGCTGAAATAGCGACGATACGAACTCTGACCGGTTATGGCCGATCCATATAATACGCCATGATAATGACAATAGGGACTCAAGTGAAGAATATTTAAGAATTATGCCAGTATTGTTGATGGCGTGTTATACGGACCGGAAGCCAAAATCCGGCATATTATACGGATACATCTAATTACTGTTCGGCCCTGGGAAGGATTTGACACGCGCTTTCACCATGGTTATACTTTGGATAGCCAGCGAGGAGGTGTCATATGGTGACTAAAATCCAAAAGTGGGGAAACAGCCAGGGTCTGCGCCTTGCAAAACAGGTTCTTGAAGACGCGCATATCTCAATAGGCGACGATGTGGACGTTACTGTGCGAGACGGCCTGATAGTCGTAGCACCCGCTAGGCGGGTTCACGGCAAACGAAGCCTGCAAGAACTAGTGTCGCGTATTCCCAAGAATTACAGGACCGAGGAAACCGATTGGGGCCAGCCTCTGGGCAAGGAGGTCTGGTAGGTGAGAACATACATTCCGAAAAAAGGGGATTTCATTGCCGTCACTTTCGACCCTCAGTCTGGTCATGAGCAAAAGGGGCGTCGTCCTGCCCTCGTCGTGAGCAACACTCTATTCAACGAACAAACCGGGCTCAGCATAGTCTGTCCTTTGACCAGCACTGATCGAGGTTATCCGTTCCATGTAGCCGTTACCGAGGACCCACATGTGACAGGATTTGTCATGGTAGAGCAGGTCAAGTCCATCGATTACCGTGCACGTCAGGCCAAGACCATTGGAAAGGCATCGGATGATCTCCTTGACGAAGTTTTGTCGATACTTGATGCTTGCATCTATTGAAGGCCGAACCAGGCTTTATTGAGGACTAGTGGCGAATGACCAACAGCTACGCCACCTCACCTGCGGCCCAGCTGGCTCATCAATTTGGGAAAACCAAACGGCAATTGTTGACGAAGTCGCCCAACAGCCGCATCAAGACCGACCCGAGCCAGCGTCACTTCGGCGCCGGCGGCTTTGCACCCCATCAAGCCATTTCAAAGCCTGCCTTTTAGAAAAAGAACCCGATCCGTCCCTCAATTTTGAAGTCGTACACCCGATAATCGTTGATGATTGGAAAGCTCACCTCAACAGAGCTTATGATGCTCTGGCTCAGCATTTTCCCCACCATGAAGTCGAATGGAACGAACCAACGCCCCGTATCACCAGGCTTTTGATCAGCCAGGTTGTATCTTATATCGCTGCTCGGGTTTAGAGTGACGAACCAGCTTTGCGGCAGGCTTAAGTTAAAAGTTAGCGCAAGTTGGATTTCTTTTATATCCCTACGATCATCATATCCGGCAAAACTTACGTCATACCTGCCAAGCAGGGCAAACCAGCTTCCTTTACTGACCTCAGGGGTTGTCACGCGAAAGACCGCAGTCGGGAGAGCCTGGTACTTGCCAAAGCCCATCTGATCCTGGGTTGCTGTGGGGAAAATCAACTGTGCACCGAATCCCCAGGCGAACCTTTGAGTCAGCGTGTTGATGAAAAGCCCCTGCACAAGGACATCCCCTAAACCGAATTCATAATTGCCATTGGGGTTGTCGCTACTCATGGCATCCGTGACGACAAACGGCAGATCCAAACGGGTAGCTAAATTCCATGCTTCGCCCAGGCGGAAGGGCTTGTCTACTCGTAGAGTGGTGATGTAGCCATTGTCATTATCGGAGGGAGGGGCATTCTGGTATTGAAATCTCACGTCAACCCTTGTCAGTGGCGGCGTAAAATCGTGGCGATCGCTAACTTCTTCTTTAGCCCACACAGGTGCGCTGAAACTGAATGCCATCAGACAACAAATCGCAGCGGCGAATAAATTCACCGCTCTCTTCTTTTGCATTCTCCTTGCTCCTTCATAGAAATCTCATCCAAAAATCGGCGTTAAACGTTCATCCCCTTGAGATCTCGATCTGGCCGACTTTGGACTCCTTCCCGCTGCCTCTGGGGTCGGCTTTGATTCTCTGCTCTGGTGTTGGCGGCACCTTCTAAAGTGGCATCCGGCACGGCAGCGGCGGACAAAAAAGGGGCTCGGACGAATGACCGGCCAAGCCCCTCCATGACCCTCGATCTCTGGGTTTAGGCTGTTTTCCTGCTCTCCTCGCTGCGGCGGCGCTGGCGCGCCTCTTTGACGTGAGCGTGGGCCCCCAGATAATGCTTCTTCATCTCCTCGTTCGCCAGCAGGTTGGACGCCGTGTCGGTCAGCACCACTTTACCGGTCTCCAGAACAAAGCCCCGGTTGGCAATCAGGAGCGCCATACGGGCATTCTGCTCCACCAGCAGGATGGTGGTTCCTGCCTTGGGGATCTCTTTGATGACCTGGAATACATCCTGCACCAGCACCGGCGCGAGTCCCAGCGATGGCTCATCCAAAAGAAGCAGCTTCGGCCTGGACATCAGTCCGCGTCCGATGGCGAGCATCTGCTGCTGGCCTCCCGAGAGCGTCCACCCGAGGCGGTTCTTTGCTTCCTGCAGCATCGGGAAGATTTCAAAGACGCGGTCCAGATTCCGCTGAATCTCGTCCTTCTTCGCCCCTTTCCATGGCGTGGTGCCCAGCATCAAATTGTCCAAGACTACGAGCCCGGGAAAGATGCGCCGTCCCTCCGGCACGCAGGCGATCCCCATCTCGGCGATGTCTTCGGGTTCCCGGCGGGTAATCTCCTGTTCCATGAACTCGATGCGTCCCTTGGCAGGCTTCAACAGGCCGGTGATGGTCTTGATGGAGGTGCTCTTCCCGGCCCCGTTGGCACCCAGCAGCGTCACAATCTCCCCCTGGTTCACGTCCAGGGAGACGCCCTTCAGGGCCTGGATGGCTCCATACCAGGTCTCGATTCCTTCAACCTTAAGCATTCGCCACCTCCGTACCGAGATACGCATCGATCACTTCTTGGTTACTCTCAATCTGCTCGGCCGCGCCCTCGGCGATCTTCTTTCCGAAGTTTAGCACGGTGATGTGATCCGACACGTTCATCACCAGGCTCATATCATGCTCGACCAGAAGGATGGTGATTCCTCGGTCGCGAATCTGAAATAAGAGTTCTATCAGTTTCTCCGTTTCGTTGGCATTCAGCCCCGCCGCCGGCTCGTCCAGCAGCAGCAGCTTGGGATCCGAGGCCAAGGCTCGGGCCAGCTCGAGCAGCCTCTGCTGGCCATAGGGCAAACTCTTGGCCCTGGCGAATTCCTTGCCCCTCAGGCCAACGAACTCCAGCTCCTTCAGCCCTTTGGACTGCAACCTGGACTCTTCCCTTTTCTGGGACGGCGATCGAAAAATGCTGCCAACCAGGCCGGCGGTAGAACGGCTGTGTTGCCCAATCAGTACATTTTCCAATACCGTCAACTCCCCGAACAAGCGGATGTTCTGAAAAGTCCGGGCCATGCCCAAGGAAGTAATCGAGTGGGGCTTCCAGCCGGCAACGAGGGTCCCGTCAAAATTGATCTCCCCAGCGGTAGGTACGTAGAGACCGCTCAGCATATTCAGGATCGTGGTTTTGCCCGAACCATTGGGCCCGATGAGCGCCTGGATCTCACAGCACCGGACCTCCATGTCTACACCATCGACGGCTCTAAGGCCGCCGAAATGCTTGGCCAGTTTTCGGACCGTGAGCAGCGTACCATTTGGGTCTGGGCCACCCGCGGCAGTGGACGGATTCGCCAACGGCCCCATCTCAGCAGTTGGGGTCCCGGTCGACAGCCCGGCAGGGAAGGAACCCGAAGCCCACCAATCTCGGAGTCTCTGGGTTACCGGCAGGTTGTACATCAGGCCCGCAATTCCTCCGGGCATGAAGACCATAATCGCCACGATGCCGGCGGCGTAGACCATCATGTAAGAGTCCTTGAGAAAACGCAGCACTTCCGGAACCAGGGTCAGCAGGGTGGCCCCGACGACGGAGCCGACGGCCGAGCCGTTGCCGCCCAATACCGCCATTGCCAAGAGCACCACCGATTGGTCAAAAGAAAAGGTGTCGGGGCTGATGTAATGGGAGCCGCTGTGAGCAAAGAGGCTGCCGGCAAATCCCGCGTACCCCGCCGACAGGGTAAAGGCCATGACCTTGAAGAAGGTTGTGTCGACGCCCATGGTCTCTGCGGCCATCTCGTTCTCCCGAATGGCCAGGAGGGCGCGCCCCACCCGTGATCCCTTGATCCGCATGGAGACCCAGATAAGCAGGATCAGGGAAAGGGCCGCGAGGTAGAAGAAGGTGTTGGCGTCGCGCAGCTCTATCGGTCCGACCCAGGGAGAAGGAATTGCGGTGATGCCATCGGAGCCATTGGTGAGCCAGATGGTGTTGATCAAAATAAGTTGCACGATGATCCCGAAGCCAATCGTGGCCATGGCCAGGTAGTGGCCGGAGAGTTTCAGAGTGGGAATCCCCAGCAGTACGCCGAAAAAGCCGGCCACAACGAATGAGGACAGCATACCGAACCATGCCGAACAGCCGAGCCTCGTTGTAAGGATGGCTGAAGCGTAGGCCCCCACACCCCAGAAAGCGGCCTGAGCGAGGGAAAGTTGCCCCGCGTAGCCCAAAACGATGTTTAACCCCAGGCACGCGACGGAAAAGCTGATGGCCAGGTTCAGGATGTTCAGCCAGTAGTTGCTGGTAATCACCAGGGGGAGAATGACGACCGACGCCAGAAGAAGGGGAATCAGGATAAGTTTTGCCGTGCGCGGATTCATAGTTATACCCTTTCAAGCCTTTTCGGCGACCTTCTCGCCGAAGAAGCCCTGCGGCCGGAACAACAGCACCAGGATCAAGATGATGAAGGCAAAGGCGTCGCGGTAGGCGCTGGAGATATAGTAGGCGGAGATAACCTCAATCACTCCCAGAAACAGCCCGCCCAGAATTGCCCCCGGTACGCTGCCGAATCCGCCGACGATGGTGGAGCAGAACGCCTTCAGCCCCAGCATGGCCCCCATCTCCTTGCTGACGTAGAAGATGGGGCCAATCAGGATGCCGGCCACCCCACCCAGAATCGAGCTATAGACAAAGGTGATGACGATCATTTTGGAAACCCGGACACCCAGCAGCCGGGCCATCTCTTTGTCCTGGGCCGTCGCCTGCATCTTCTTCCCGAGGGAGGTTTTTTCAAAGAAAACATACTGGAACACCAGCGTGATCAAGGTTACCACGATAATCACGACGTGCTGCGGATCGATGAATACACCGGCCAGATTGAGCACGTCCGCCGAGGTCGGCCTCGCCATCAACAGCGGCTCAGCCCCAAACACAAGCTGGGCTGCATTCTTCAAGAAGATGGAAACGCCGATCGTGCTGATGATGACCGGCAGAAAGGTGCGGTTGCGCAGCGGGTAGTAAGCCAGGCGCTGAAAGATGATGCCAAAGACCCCCATAAAAATCAGGATGATCAGGTAGACCAGGGGGAAAGGCAGCTTTAGAGCCGTCATCACCCATACGGCCACGAAGGCCGGAACCATTACAAACTCCCCCTGAGCAAAATTGACCACGTTGACGGCGTTGGAAATCAGCACGAACCCGAGGGCGACGAGAGCGTAAATGGACCCCATGGCCAGCCCGGTGGCGAGTAACTGGAAATTTAAAGAGAAATCCATTCCAAAGCCTCCAAGGCATACCCACGTCCCTGCAAGAGGGAGGCCGAGGGAGTTTAACTTATATAAGAAAGATGAAAACTAAGTTAAGGTGCAACTTTGACTACCTTGAGCAGCTTGTGGGCACCCTTCTCAATCCGGACGACGCTGACCTCGTGCAGACCATCACCGTTGGGCGTAAAGGAGTACGTACCGAGCACACCCTTATAGTCCTGGATGGCCAGGGTGGCTTTTATGATCTTGGCCCGGTCTTCGCCGACCTTCCCAATAGCATAGGCAAAAATGTATAGGGCATCGTAATTCCAGGCAGAGGAAGGATCCATGTTCTCGGCGAACTCTTTCTGGTAGTCCGCGGCGTACTTCCTGGCCACCTCGCTCTCACCGGGCACGTAGTCGGCGATCGCCAGCAGGCCCTCGGCCGATTCCTTCGCAAGGGTCAAACAATCCTTCATGCCGCTGGAGGGGGAGCCGATGTACTTGTAAGGAGAGCCAAGCTGGCGATACTGCCGCTGAATCGTGGCCACGTCCTCGGGATTGGTGCCGTAGACTACCATCACCTGGGCGCCCGCGTTCTTCAGGGAGAGCAGCTGGGGGGTGAAGTCCTTGTCCTTGGTCGTGTATTTCTCCCGCTTGATTACGGTCAGGGAATTCTCTTTGCAGCCCTGCTCCACCAGATCGGCACCGCCCGTGCCAAAGGCATCTGTGTCGTGGAGGATGCCTACCTTGCTGACCTTCATATCTTCCTTGACGTATTTCACCATCGCACCGGCGGCAATCGAGTCATCCGGCCGGCAGCGAAAGAGCCAGGGATTGCTTTTCCGGGTCAAGTAGAAGTTGGTGCCGCCGATCGCCATCGGTACCCGAAAGTTTTTGACCGCATCCGAAATCGCCAGGATCTGAGTGCTCTTGACCGGGCCGACTATGACCAGCACTTTGTCCTGCTCCACCAGCTTATTGAGCGCGGCCAGGGCGCCCGGATTGGAGGATTGGCTGTCCTGCATGACCAGGTTGATCTTCTTACCTTTAATGCCGCCCGCCTGGTTGATCTGCTTCACGGCCAATTTTGCTGCCTTGATAAAGTAAGCCCCCTCAGCCGCGGAAGCGCCAGTGATCGGAACGGTAAACCCAATCGGGACTTCCTGGCTCATACCGGGCTGAACGGCCCCCAAAAGGGCGATAGACGCGAAGGCGATTAGGGACGACAACAGGATCCTTGAAACCATAGGCTTGTGGTTCGTCATAGACTTTCTCCTTCCCTCAATAAATTCCACTTTTTGCAAATAAGACATTCTAAGCGGGTTAGATTGACCAGTCGAGCCAAAGAAACGCCATTTTTGTGGAATTCTATCCAGTTAAAGGGGAGAACCTCCATCCCTTCCCCCGGCCTGGCATCATCGCCGATCCCAGGGAAATAACTCAGCCCGGTGGCGAGTAACTGGAAATTTAGGGACAGATCCATTGCAAAGTCTCCAAGCCCTATCCCAGCCCCGACAAGGACGGGACTGAGGGTGATTGGCTAATATAAGTGAGGCGAGAATCAAGGTGCGACTTTGACTACTTTAAGCAGCTTGTGGGCACCCTTCTCAATCCGGATGACACTTACCTCGTGCAGACCGTCGCCGTTGGGTGTAAAGGAGTAGGTACCGAGCACACCCTTATAGTCCTTGATGGCCAGAATGGCTTTCATAATCTGGGCCCGGTCCTCGCCGGTCTTCTGAACGGCATATGCGAAAATATGTATGGCATCATAATTCCAGGCGGAGGTGGGATCCATGTTCTCGTTGAACTCCTTCTGGTAGTCCTCGGCGTACTTCCTGGCCACCTCGCTCTCGCCGGGCACATAGTCCGTGATCGCCAGCAGGCCCTCGGCCGCTTCCTTCGCAAGGGTCAAACAATCCTTCATGGCGCTGGAGGGGGAGCCGAGGTACCTGTAAGGAGATCCGAGCTGCCGATACTGCCGCTGAATCGTGGCCACGTCCTCGGGATTGGTGCCGTAGACCACCATTACCTGGGCCCCCGCATTCTTCAGGGAAAGGAGTTGGGCGGTGAAGTCCTTGTCCTTGGTGGTGTATTTCTCCCGCTTGGCCACGGTCATGCCGCTTGCCTTGCTGCCCTGCTCCACCAGATCGGCACCGCCCGTGCCAAAGGCATCGGTGTCGTGGAGGATGCCTACTTTGCTGACTTTCATATCTTCCCTGATGTATTTTACCATCGCGCCGGCGGCGATCGAGTCATCCGGCCGGCAGCGAAAGAGCCAGGGATTGCCTTTCCGGGTTAAATAGAAGTTGGTGCCGCCGATCGCCATCGGCACGCGGAAGCTTTTGACCGCGTCGGAAATCGCCAGGATCTGAGTGCTCTTGATCGGACCGAGTATGACCAGCACTTTGTCCTGCTCCACTAGCTTATTTACCGCGGCCAGGGCGCCCGGATTGGAGGACTGGCTGTCCTCCATGATCAGGTTGATCTTCTTGCCCTTTATGCCGCCCGCCTGGTTGATCTGTTTCACGGCCAATTTTGCTGACTTAATATAGTAGCCCCCCTCAGCCGCGGAAGCGCCAGTGATCGGAACGGTGTGGCCGATAATGACCTGCTGACCGAGGGCACATTGGGCAGGCCCTAAAAGGGCGATGGACGCTAAGGCGATGAGCGAGGACAACAGGATCATGGAAACCACGGGCTTGCGGTTCGTCATGGGCTTTCTCCTTTCCTCAATAGATTTCCACTTTTTTCCGCGTAACAGTAAGTGGTTTAGATTTAAGTGTCAAGGAAAAAAGGCATCGATTTTTTTATGAAATTCTAACCCGTCTGCTCGCCGGGCGGCCTGCCCGATTTGAGCAGCTTGCGGGTCTTCTCTTTGATCTGGACGACGCTTGCTTCAGGCAAGCCGTCCCCGTTGCCCTTTTCTCATTCACCCTTCTTTTTGAGCGAAAGGACTATAGAATGGAATGAGCAGTATGTCAACTATAAACAGGTAAATCAATTACCGCTTCGTAAATATATATGGGAGCGGCTAAATGCCTTGTCCTACCCTGTCCCCGGCAAAGAGGCGGGGGCCCTTGCTTTAGTCATGGGTCATGCGAACTTCCCTATTTAGGGGCTATCTTCATGACCTTAATCAATTTGTTGGCTCCCTTTTCGTTCCGGACAATGCTCACCTCATGCAGGCCATCTCCGTTGGAAGTAAAGGCATAGGTGCCGGCGACACCTTTGTAGCCCTGGATAGCCAGAATGGCTTGCCTTATCTTGGCCCGGTCTTCCCCCGCCTCCCGAATCGCCAGGGCCAGAATGCCAAAAGCGTCGTATGTCCAAGCGGCCAAAGCATCCATTTCCTCCTTGAATTCTTTCCGGTAGGCCTCAATATATTTTTTGCTGGGCTCGCTCTGACCCGGCACATAATCCACGACCGCGAGCAGGCCGTCAGCTGCTTCCCTGGCGAGGACCAGGCAGTCCGTATTAGCGCTTCCCGGGCTGCCAATATATTTGAAGGGTGAGCCGATCTGGCGGTACTGGCGCATGATCACGGCGGTCTCCTCGGCGTGACCGTACATGCACATCACCTCGCTGCCCGCACTTTTCAGGGAAAGCAGCTGGGCCATAAAATCTCTGTCCCGGGTGGTGTATTTCTCCCTTCTGGTAAGGGTCATGCCCCTGGCCTTGACCTCAGCCTCGATAATATCTGCGGCTCCATTCCCGTAGGCATCCGTATCGTGGAGGATCCCTACCCTGTTTAGCTTCATATCTTCTTTGACGTACTTGACCATCGCACTCGCGGCGATCGAATCATCGGGCCGACAGCGGAACAGCCAGGGGTTTCCCCGCCGGGTCAGGGTGATATTGGTGCCGCCGATCATGGTGGGGACGGCAAAATTCTTTACCGTATCGGAAACCGCCAGGATCTCCGTGGACCGGACCGGACCGATTAGGACGAGCGCTTTGTCCCGCTCCACAATTTTGTTCAGCGCGGCCAGTGCACCCGGGTTGGTCGACTGGCTGTCCTGCATGTCCAGGTTGATCTTCTTCCCTTTAATTCCGCCGGCTTCATTCATGTGTTTCAGAGCCACTTTCGCTGCCTTCATATGATAACTACCCTGCGTCGCGGCAGCACCTGTGATCGCAACGATTTGGCCGATAACGACCTCCTGACTGATCGCAGGTTGAGCGGCCCCTGAGAGGACGATAGACGCCGTTGCGATCAGCGATGCCCACAGGGTCATTGTTACTTTGCGCTTGAGGTTCCACATCGTCTTTTTCCTTTTCCTTAAAAATTAGGAACGCGGATCAATAAACCCCGAAAAAGAGAAAGCGGATTGGGGAATTGAGAACCGCAATCCGCAATCTGCCATCCACAATTTTCTTACCCATGAACAAGGCGATCAACGATCTTCTTGAATTCCCGTTCCGTCAGCAACCCCTTCTTTTTGATCGAGGCTTCCTTCACTTTTAACACAATGGCTTGCCGCTGCTCTGGGGAGGCATCTGTACCCATTTTCTCCAGCCATTCGGCCACGGAATCCAGTCCGCTGCTTTTGCCCATGACGATCTCGAAGGTCGGCTGCCCCACCAACGAGGGAACGAACGGCCCCAGCTCCTGGGGATGCTCGGCCCGGCAACGACGTACCCAGGCGGCCACGATCCCCGATTCTACATTCAGGAGTTTCTCCCCGACGATCGGCCGGTTTGAGGGGATCTCTGTTTTTGAAAGCTCGCGAACCCGTTTGGAGAGGGCAAAGAATTTCTCGGTCTTGATCCCGATGTCGATGCCGTACATCGTAAGCAGAGCCAGGACCAAATCCTCCATGGCTGCATTTCCGGCCCGCTCCCCGATGCCCGTAACGGTGGTATGGGCCACCGTGCATCCTGACGCCAGGGCCATCAGGGTGTTGGCTACCCCCAGCCCGAAGTCGTCATGGAAATGTGGCTCCAGAGGCTTCTTGATGCGGGTTCGGATTTTCTTCACCAGGTTGGGGACGGCATGAGGCGAACACCCCCCGAAGGTGTCAACCACGGCCAGTGCATCCATATGGCCTTCGGTGGAAATTTTCTCGATCAAATCCAAAAACCAACCCATTTCGGCCCGGGAGGCGTCGATGGGGAAAAAAACCGTGTAGAGCCCCAACTCCTTGGCCAGGAGGGTGGCCTCGATGGAAAGATCAATGGCCTTCTTCAACTCCCATCCGTAAGCATGTTCGATGATGTGCTCACTCGAGGGAATCTCCACCACGATCCCTTTCACCCCGCACTCCTTGGCCAGTTTCACGTCTGCGACCATACAGCGGGAGAAAGCGAAAATCTCTGGCCCAAAATTCGCTTGCACGATCTCCTTGATGGCTCTCTCATCTTCCTTGGACACCGCCGGCATTCCAGCCTCAATCCGCTGCACCCCCGCCTCAGCCAGCGCTTTGGCAATTTCCAGCTTATCCTTCAAGGTGTAAACGATGCCCGCCTGCTGTTCCCCGTCCCGCAGGGTGATGTCATGGATCTTGATCTCTTTGGCCGGGGGGAAGGAAAATCCGGAGGTGACTTCCGGCTCGTAATTCCAGGGGCTGACAAACCATTTCTCTGTTTTCCAGGGCTGACCCATTCTTGCTCCTTTCATTTTTTATTTCTAAAATAATAAGGGGTCAAGGATTCAAGTCCAAGGATTCGCGTGTGAAAAAGTGTTGAGTGTCGAGTATTACGTTCTTAGGTTCAGGCCTTGCGCCTTATGCCTTAACTCTTAGACCCTCGAACCCTTATTTCAATCCCAGTACATCCTGCATATCATAGAGCCCGGGCTTCTGTTTCACCACCCATGAGGCGGCTCGCACGGCGCCACGGGCGAAGTTGTCTCGGCTGTGCGCCCGGTGGGTGATTTCCAACCTTTCCCCCAGGCCTCCGAAGATTACGGTATGCTCGCCGACGATGTCCCCGGCACGGATGGTTTGCATCCCGATCTCGGCACGTTTTCTCTCCCCGATGATCCCCTTCCGCTGGTAGGTTCCCACCTGATCCAAGTTGCGGTTTAACGCCTGGGCCAGAATCTGGCCCATCTTCATCGCCGTTCCGCTGGGTGCATCCTTTTTCATCCGGTGGTGAGCCTCAATCACTTCCAGGTCGTAGTCCTCACCGAGGATTTTGGCCAGGTCGGCAATGACCCGAAACATCACATTCACGCCTACACTCATGTTCGGGGAGAGAACGCAAGGAATTTTCCGGGTCAGGACTTGTGCTTCCTGGATTTGAGAGGAGGAGAGTCCCGTAGACCCGATGACCGCGCTCTTCCCGTTTTCCGCGGCCCCCTGCAGATTTTTTAAAGAGGACTCCGCGTTGGTAAAATCGATGATCACATCCCCGGAAGAGATGACTTGCTTCAGAGACCCGGAAAGGGGAATGTTCCACTTTTCTAAACCGGCAATTTCCCCGGCATCCCGCCCCAGACTCGGGTGGTCCTGCCTCTCCACCGCTGCCGCCAGGAGAACGTTGGGGTTCTCATGGATGGCCGCAAGGATGCGCAGGCCCATCCTCCCGGCTGCCCCGACGACAATTGCTCTGACGATATCTTTGGCCATCACCTTCTCCATCATGTAAAATTCAAAATGAAAAATGTAAAATTAATTTTGCCATGGGCAATTTTCACCTGGCATTCTGCCTTTTTTTTCCTGAACCCTTGACCTCTTGAACTCTTTATGATTTGTACGCTTCCTCCCAGAGGTGCCCCTCATATATCACCCGGGTGTCCCCCTCGAGGAAAACGCGCTCGCAGCCTTCGGCCTCTCTTTGGAAATAGATATTCAGGACCTCCCCCCCGGTTGTCTCCACCGCCACCGGCGAATCGGCCAATTCATTGGCCGCAGCGATTAAGGCTGAGGCCACCGCACCGGTGCCGCAGGCCAAGGTCTCATCCTCAACTCCCCGCTCGTAGGTTCGAACTTTTAGATGCCTTCGATCGATGGGCTGGACGAAGTTCGCGTTGGTTCCGGCAGGCTGAAAGCGAGGATGAAAACGAATCTTTCGCCCCAGATCTACCACCGCCACCCGGCTGACTTCTTCTACAATCTCCACTACATGCGGGACGCCTGGGTTGATGAAGTGCAAACGGTGCTCCTCTTCGTCAATCCTGACCCTTAGGTTGAGTTCCATTCCGGAGGGCCGGACCATCTGCAACTTTACCCGCCTCCCCTCAACCTCCGCCTCAATGACCCCAGCCAGGGTCTCAAAAGACAGTCGCGGGGGGGCGATTCCTTTGAGGACCGCAAATCTCGCAGCGCAGCGCCCGCCGTTGCCGCACATCTCCGCCTCGCTGCCATCGGCGTTGAAGAAGCGCCAGCGGAAATTCACGCGGTTCGACGGCTCGATGAGGATCAAACCGTCCGCTCCCACGGAAACTTTTCGCGTGCAAACCCTGCGCACAAAATCCGCCAATGGATCGACGTCTAAAATCCTCTGACGATTATCGATCAGGATGAAATCGTTCCCGCTGCCGCTCATTTTAATAAAAGGAATTTTTGCCATCTTTTAAGACACCTAAGGCGTAAGTCGCAAGTCGTAAGGGGTCAGGACTAACCCCTCGCGCCTTGGGCTTCTCCTCTTTCTGTTATCTGCATGAATCGGGGTCCAAAAATTTTTTTTTACTTTAGGCCAAAAAATCTGGAAGGAATTCTCCTTTGATCAGGTCGTCGTAATCCTCGCGCTCCCGGATGGTGTAAAAGCGGTCTCTGGCTACCAGAACCTCCGGAGCCCGGGGGCGAGAATTATAATTTGAAGACATGCTGAACCCATAGGCTCCGGCGCTCATCACCGCCAGGAGTTCACCAGGCTCCACCTTGGGAAGCTTCCGATCCTTGGCTAAGAAATCTCCGGACTCGCAAATCGGCCCCACCACGTCGGCCACGATCTCGGTTCGATTGTTACGCTGCACCGGCTGAATTCTCTGGTAGGACCCGTAGAGACTCGGGCGGATCAGATCATTCATGGCCGCATCCACGATGATAAAATTCTTCTCACCCCCCTCTTTGGTGTACAAAACCTGGGTCACCAGGATGCCCGCATTCCCTGCGATGACCCGGCCAGGTTCCAGGATCAGGGTGCAGTCGATTCCGCTGAGCTCGCCCAGCAAAGATTGGGCATACTCCCGGGGATGCGGCGGCTCCTCCTGGTGGTAGGTGATGCCGAGCCCCCCACCTAGATCCATATATTGGATGTGAATTCCCTCGGCCCGCAGCTTCAGGACCAGCTCTTTGATGCGCTGCCCGGCGTCCAAAAAAGGGCCCAGGTCGGTGAGTTGAGATCCGATATGGCAGCTCACTCCGATGACCTTGACGTTAGGCAGAGTGCTGGCCAGCAGGTATTCGTCGGCGGATTTTTGGAGGTTGATTCCGAACTTGTTCTTCTTCAATCCGGTAGAAACGTAGGGATGCGTGCGCGGGTCCACGTCCGGGTTGACCCGCAAAGACACCGGCGCCTGAGTGCCCATTTTCCCGGCGATTTGGTCAATGGTCACCAGCTCCTGGGATGACTCCACGTTAAACATGAGGATGGGAAACTCCAAAGCATACTCAATTTCTTCCCGCCGCTTGCCGACCCCTGAATAAACGATTTTATCAGGGTTCGCGCCCGCCTTCATCGCCCGAAAAAGCTCTCCCCCGGAGACCACATCCACTCCGCCCCCCAGCCGGACAAAAACCCTGAGGATCGCCAGATTGGAATTGGCTTTTGCGGAAAAACATACCAAGTGCTCCACTTTGGAAAAAGCGCTGTCAAAAGCCTTGAAATGATTTTCCAGGGTATTCAAGCTGTAGAGATAGAAAGGGGTCCCCACTTGCTCGGCAATGGTTTGGATGGGAAATTCCTCACAGTAGAGTTGGTCCCCATGATACTGAAAATCGTGCATGCGGCTTCCTCATGATGGGATAATTGTAAATATATAACATAGACGCCAAAGCAAGGTCAAAATAAATTTGCCATTGCGAATGAAGTAATTCTAATTTTGCCTGATAAATCTTGTCTGAGGTCCACACCTCTTGCCAAGAGCATGAGGCTCTCGCTGTCCGCAGTAAGGATGTCCCTCTATACTATTTTCGCAACCCAGAGTCCTATTTCCGTTGACACCCAAATCTACTTTTCCTATACTCAAAACATCCCAAAGATTCTTATCCGCATAGAGAACAGAGGAGTAAAAAGAGAAAGGGCAAGCGGCTATGCCGCACGGTCTGCTCTGAGGTTAGTTTCTGACAATGGCTTGGGAGAAATGGGGAGAGAATTATGAAAGCTGCCTACTATCAAGGAAACAGAACCATCAAGGTCGGGGAATCGATCCCGCGCAAACCTGGATCAGACGAAATCCGCATCCATGTGGCCTATTGTGGGGTTTGCGGCACCGACCTGCATGTATTCAAGGGCGGTATGGATAAGCGCGTGTCCATCCCCCAAGTCATCGGCCATGAGATGTCGGGTGAGATCGCCGAGGTCGGCGCGAATGTTAAGGGCTGGTCGCTGGGAGAACGGGTGGTGGTGCGCCCCCTCCATCCTTGTGGAAACTGCCCGGCCTGCCGAGCCGGACATTCCCATATCTGCTACAACCTCAAGTTCCTGGGAATCGATACCCCGGGGGCTTTTCAGGGTTCCTGGACAGTGCCCGCCCATACCCTGCACCGGTTGCCCGCAAACCTTCCCATGGATCGAGCTGCCCTGATCGAGCCGTTGGCGGTGGCCTGTCACGATGTCCGGCTGGGTGAGGTAAAACCCAAGGAAGAGGTTGTGGTCATTGGCGGCGGCCCGATCGGCCTGTTGATCGCTCTGGTGGCCGCGTCCATCAAGGCACGGGTATTGGTTTCCGAGGTGAATCCGTTCCGCCTGAATATGGCCCGGGAGCTGGGACTGGAGGCGGTCAACCCCAAGGAGGTCGATCTGGCCGACCTGGTCGGAAAACGCAGCGGCGGGGCGGGTGCGGATGTGGTTTTCGAGGTCTCCGGATCGGCCGCCGGCGCTGCCACAATGACCCAGTTGGTCCGCAGCCGGGGGCGAATCGTGATCGTGGCCATTTTCGGGGAGGCGCCCAGGGTGGACCTTTTTCGTTTCTTCTGGCGCGAGTTGCGCCTATGCGGCGCGCGGGTGTATGAACCCGAAGACTTCAACCAGGCCACCGCCTTAGCAGCCGGTGGGGCTTTGCCCTTAGAGCGGTTGATCAGCGCCAAGCGTCCTTTGAAGGATTTACAGAAGGTGTTTGAGCTGATTGAATCCAGTACAGATCTGATGAAGGTGTTGATCGACACGCGAGGAGAGTAACGATGGAGATCCTAAGCCGATTCAGGGTGGATAGCAAGATTGCCCTGGTGACCGGATGCCGTCGCGGTATTGGCCGCGCCTTCGCTTAGGCTCTGGCCGAAGCCGGCGCGGACATCGTCGGAGTGAGCAGATCCCGCTACGAACTCCCACCGGGCGTGGATGGGCCGGTAGGAACAGAATTTCTTATTCGAATTTGTGCCTAATAATTGCCCCTTTATCCGCTGATTCAGCCAAGCGCGCGTACAGCGCCAGGTAGCCCTTCTTAAACTTCGGCTGCGGCCGCTTCCATCTGGCCAGGCGTTTCTTGATCTCCTCCTCCGGAACGTGCAGGTGCAGTTTACGGTTCGGAATGTCGATGGTAATCGGGTCTCCGTCCTGGACGATTGCCAAAGGGCCGCCTTCGGCTGCCTCCGGTGAAATGTGACCGACAAAACAGCCGTTGTTCGTTCCGGAGAAACGGCCATCCGTTACCAGCGCAGTCTTGAGAGCCAGGCCTCGGCCGTATAGGAATTTCATAGCGATATACATCTCCCGCATGCCCGGGCCCCCCTTGGGGCCCTCGTAACGGATGACGACCACCTCACCTTCAACGACCTGACCTTCCAGAATGGCTTTATTGGCTGCCTCCTCGGAATCGAAGCAGTGCGCCTTGCCCATGAATTTATGCATCTCGGGTTTGATGGCCGCTGGCTTGGTGATGGCCGAGTTCGGCGCCAGATTCCCCCGCAGAACTGCAAGGCTTCCTCCTGTGCTCCAGGGGTTGGCCATGGACCGGATGATGCCGGTGTTGTGGACTTCAGCCCGGGCGACATTCTCCGCCACCGTTTTCCCGCTGACCGTCAGGGCGTCCCCGTGCAGCAAGGGCAGAATTTCCTTCATGACCGCCGGCATGCCGCCCGCATCGTGAAAATCTGGAACATTCGGTGCCGCCGCCGGGTTCATCTTGGCCAGGTACGGTGTAGTGCGGCTCAGTTCTTCAAAGGCATCCACGTCAAGATCGACGTCTGCTTCGTAGGCGATGGCCAACATATGCAGAATCGCGTTGGTTGAGCCTCCGATGGCGGCATTGAGACGGATCGCGTTTTCAATTCCCTTCCGGTTTATGATCTGACGGGAGCGAATGCCCTGCTGAACCAATTGGACGATCTGGCGCCCGGATTCCTGGGCGGCTCGCAAGCGGTCGGCCTGGGTAGCCGGAATGGTCCCGCTGCCCGGCAAACTGAGACCGAGGGCTTCGGCCAGGCAGCACATGGTATTGGCCGTACCCAGGAAAGAGCAGGAGCCGCAGCCGGGTCCCGCACAATTTTCCAGCTTGCGGTATGTCTCCTCATCGATTTTCCCGGACTTTAACATGCCCAGCCCTTCGGTGATTGAGGTCATATCCGCGGCCCGCTCGTCGAATTCACAGCCCCCTTCCATGGGGCCTCCGGCAACGAAAATCGACGGAATGTTGAGGCGGGCCGCCGCCATCAACATGCCGGGGACAATCTTGTCACAGCCGCCCAAAAGCACAACGGCATCCAGGCGATGGGCCTCAATCATCATTTCCACATCATTGGCGATCAGGTCGCGGGTCGGCAGAATGTAATGCATCCCATCGTGTCCTTGGGCAATTCCATCGCAGGCGGCGATGACTCCAAACTCCACCGGTGTCCCGCCCGCCTGGCGGACACCCTGCTTGACGTAATCGGATACCAGATTCAGGTTGTAATGCCCGGGCACGACCCGGTTCCACGAATTGGCGATACCGATCATGGGCCGGGAGAGATCATAATCACTGTACCCCATGGATTTATAGAGTCCCCGGACCAACGACCACTCGGGCCATTGCAGAATATCTTTGCTGCGCCAAAACATTTTTCGTTCCTCCTTCTCTGTCAAAGTCCAACCGCAGAGGGCACCGAGAAATTTCTCGTTTCAGTTAAATTCAGAAATCTGCCGCCCCCTCAAAGATCATTCATGGCCCATTTAAATTCTGTTGAGTCCTGTTTGTTAAAGGGGTCAGTCCCGGAATTCAGGAATAACCTGGCCTTTCTTTTCCCCATCGCTCAAATAAGGATCGATCCTCCGTCCACAAAAATCGTCTGGCCGGTAATGAAGTCCGATGCTGGGGAGGCCAAAAGGATAGCCACCCCTACATGATCCAAGGGTTGCCCCATCCGCCCCAGCGGCATGGACTGAATTCTCGCTTTCAGGTCTTCCGGATGGTCTGCAAAATACTTCCGGTTCAAATCGGTTAAGGTAGGGCCGGGGGCGATCGCATTGACGTTAATGTGATAAGGCGCCCACTCAAAGGCCAGAACCTTGGTCAAATGGGAAACCCCTGCTTTAGTGACTGCATAGACGCCCCTTCCCGGCTGGAGAACCTGAGCTGCGTTAGAGGAGATGTTGATGATCTTCCCCTGTTTTCTCTTGATCATCTCCTTTCCGACGACCTGACAACAGAGGAAAACTCCGCGCAGGTTCACATCCAGGAGTGAATCCCATTCCGGGTCTGTAATATCTTCTATCGGCTTCCTCAGAATGATGGCCGCGGAATTGACCAGGATGTCGATCTTATGAAATTTGTCCAGGACCGCCGAGACCATATTTTGAACCGATCTCCTCTGGGAAACGTCCGCCGGAATGGAATGGGCTTTTAAATTTTTCCGGCGAAGGATCTCCGCCGCTTCTTCTCCCTTTTGGGCTGTTCGATTGGCGATTATGCTGATCGCTCCGGCGGAAGCCAGGCCTTCGGCAATGGCCAGGCCAATCCCCCGGCTCCCCCCGGTGATGATGGCCACTCGGTCTGAAAGGTCAAAAAGGTTCATTTCGACTCCTCCAGTCTGAAATAATTTCTATGATTTTCATAACATGAGAATCCGCAT
>CAVXFA010000036.1:0-64137 GCA_963760605.1 uncultured delta proteobacterium
TCACGGCCGACCCAGAGATCTCCGGACCTAACGCCCCCGACCCTTTGCTCAAGGAAGCGCCTGGATCTCCGATGCCTCCGGCAAACACTCTGTCTTCAGCCAAGAATGCGCTGGCCAATAAAACAAGGACCACTAAAACTTTCTTCATTTCCCCCCCCACTTGCTATCCTGAAGAAACCTTTATATTTATTCGCTACCCAACACGCAGAAACCAATCAGTGGACCCCCAGGTATTCGAATGAGGATAAGCCTTGTTCCAGAGCCTCCTTATCCATATCCCGCTTTTCCCCGGTAATGAGATAAAGAATAAAAATCTGATAAGGCTCGGCAAAAGCATAGATCCAACCCTGTTCCCTCGGTTCTCCCTTGACCGTTAGCTCTGCCCACATTCGGGCAGCATAAGGAATGCCCTTCAATTGAATGGGCACCGCCTTGCTCAGTTTAATGGGTGTGCCTTCGCCATGCTCCTCATGAATCTCTGAAACCAAGCCTCCGCCTCCCATCCGGACCAGAGCCTCGATCGTCTTCTGATCAAAACGAGCGGTCCTTGCGGCGGGCGAGAAATCAACCTGCATGCTTGATTTGGTCTGGGGGTTGAAAAGGAAAAAGGGAGTTGCTTTGAGCCCTTCCCGGCCATATCCCTGCTCTACTAAGAATTCAGGGTATTGCGTGGTGCCCTGCCATCCGGCAGGGATTTTTATCCTAAAAGGATAACGTTGGCCCACAAAAGAATCCCCCTGGATACCTCCGATGGGCAAAGACTCATCAGCTTTAAAGGCCTCTCGCACAATAGGACGCGCACAGGCTGTAACGAGCAGTAGGGCAAGAAGAATGAAACCACATCGAATCCAGAATATTCGTTTCCAACCGCGGGTCTTCATTTTATCCCTCCTTTCCATCTATTTTTTGTAAATCTCCTTAAAGCCCTTCAGCATATCCTCTTCCGGGACCCCAAGTTCGTTCCACAAAAAGGCCCTCATTGCCTGGTTGATACAGATGTTGCAGGTGGAAGCATGTTCGTCAAACTTTCCCAGCACCCCTTTTTTCAAAAAGCAGTAGGCCAGGTTCTTATGGCCCATCTCCTCACAAAAGCAATAACAGGGAAATTTAGCCAGAAGTTGCGGTTCCTCTACGGCAATCTTGTACCCCACCAGCACAGCATCATGAATGTAGACATACTTGGGGAATTTATATTTTTCCCAATTCTCCCCGGGATATTTTTTTTTCAATGCAGCCTCGGCCTCAGAAGTAAGTTCCTTAAGATCCATCTTCTTGATCTTTTCGAATTCTTTTTCCTTCTCCGCTGAGAAGACGGCTTGGGCAAAAGGATAAACAAACATTAACAGTAAGATCCAAAACAGTATTCTTTTTTCTTTCATCCTTCTTCCTCCTTCCTGCCCTTTTCTTACCAGGGAAATTTGAATACCCAATTTTTCATCCGGAACCATTGCCCCACAAAAATCATCGTTAACTGGCTCAGTAAAATCAGGGCCAGAACCAAATTGAGTGTAAACCTTTCTTTTGTGAACCACTTGCCAGCCTCCTTCGCCCGGTCCAGACCGGGCGCAAGGAATAAGAACAAGCCTATCAATAACGGGACAACGACTCCGCCGATGGCCGCCGAGTGACTGACCATCTCCTGAATTCCTACAAAATACCAGGGCGCTTTGGCTGGGTTGGGTGGATGTAAAGGATCTGCCCGCTCGGATAGAGGCGCATTGATGATAAGCGATAACAGGAGCAGCAGGGAGAGCGTCAAAAGTCCCGCGGACAATTCCGCCCGAAAAAGCCAGGGAGAAGATGAGACTCTGTCTGGCTCTGTTTCCACCGGCGCTGCCAATCCTCCGTCTTTCCGAATTCGCCAGAGGTGGAGGGAAATGAAGATAGACCATAGAATAGGCAGGGCCGCAACATGCAAGGCAAATGACCGGATCAGGGTTTCGTGGCCGATATCCTCACCTCCCAGAAGGAAACTTTTGATTGAAGGACCAATCAAGGGAAGGTAGGCCGCAAGGCTGGAACCTACCTTGATCGCCCAATAGGATGTCTGGTCCCAGGGGAGGAGGTAGCCCGTATAGTTACTGAAGAAAATGAGGCAAAGCAGAAAAAGGCCATAGGTCCAGTTTAGCCAGCGGCCTTGATAGCTTCCCATGAAGAAGACTCTGGCCAGGTGCATGATCCCGGCAATCAGCAAAACATTCGCGGCCAGAAAATGGAGGTTTCTGAGCAAACGGCCGTATCGCAAAGTTGTTACGATGTGCAGAATTCTCTCATAGGTGGCCTCCTGATAGGGGACGTAATAAAGCAGCAGCGTAAGGCCTGTTGATAGGAGTACTAAGAAACAGGTAAGACATACAATTCCTAACCCCAACGTTGATGAGGGCTGAAGGGTCCTCATCCGGATCATGGGAGGGTGAAGGTGTCGGAAGAAGTTTGCTCGCTTCTTCATGGTCAACCTCTTTTATTTCAAGCTGCTAAATGCTTTATCTATTTCAAGCCATTTCGGGCTGTTGAGCTTTGTTCCCAAATGAACCCAAATTCTACCACCCCGATTCATCACATCATGCCATGGAAGAGAAACAGGTGCCGGACCGGAATAGACTTGCCCCAAGGGTCCGAAGTCGCTCCCGTGGCAAGGGCAGAAGAACCCTCGATCCACTACGTTGAGGAGACAGCCTAAGTGGGTGCATTCCAAGCTGATGGCTCCGATCTTATAACCCATTCTCAGAATGGCGATCTTATGTTCAGGATAAGGAACTGTGCTGTCGGGTTGAATTCGGTCCAAAGGAGCCACTGGAATCCAGCGGGCGGAGGAAAACCTACTGGCGGCAGTCCATACGTCTTCAAATATCCAAGCCAGACCCCCGACGACTGCTCCGAGGCCTGCCAAGAGAGTTCCCTTGAGAATAAGCTCTCGCCTATTCATTTGATTAGCCAGTTTCTCCATATAAAGTTGTCATTGCGAGGAGTCCGCCTTAGAGGCGGACGACATGGCAATTTCACCCCCTCCCCTACTCTCCCCCCTCGAGGGGGAGGGAGATGGTCGGAGGCTGCCAGAAAATTCCCGGATTTTGGTCACGAGGGACCAAACGGTTTCCCCTGAGATTTTTTCGCTGAAAGGACTCATGCCCGTACCTGAAACACCATAAAAGATCGCCAGGGCAATCTGCTCGTCGCTCCGCGCACTGAAATATGGGCGATTGGTCAGGTCCCTCGGCCTGGGGAGGTATTTCAAATATTCCGGTCCCTTTCCAGTTCCAACAACTCCATGGCAGGAGGAACAATGTTTGGTATAGACTCCCCCTCTTTTCTCTCGGCTAAGAATTACTGCCGGTTTGGGAGGAGGCGTTAGGTCACCTCTCTTGTCATCTCTCTTGATCCGGATGAATTCCCGAAAAATCAAGTCCATAAGCGAATTGACTGCCTGGTGCCCGAGAAGCTCTCCATAAGGCGGCATGGAGGTTCCGGGGATTCCTCTTTCAATGCTTTTTACGATTCTATCATCGGCAATCCGCCTGAAGAATTCCGCATTCTTCCAGAAGGCCCGGGGAAAGTTGGCCAAATTGGGCTGGATGGTCCCTAAACCATCTCCCTGGGCCGCATGGCATCTTTGACATAACGTCATGTAGAGGTGCTTTGGCCTCATCCCGTGGAGATGATTCCCTCTGTCCTTCTGCTGTAAAGACTGGACCACCTTTTCTTCTTCCTGATGGGTCATACTGATCCATGGCATGATCGCTCCGGGGATTTCTCTGCCCGGCTCATGCAGGAAATTTTCAATATATTCCTTCTTCCTCATATAAGCCATGTAGGTAAGGTCAGGGGCTATTTGACCATCTTCCTCCTCAAACTTGTGGCAGGCTAGGCATTTGTTCTCCCGGAGAATATCTTTGCCTGAGGGGGAAATCCTCCTCCTCGCTTCTTCCCGGGCGCGCGCCTGTTCCTTTATCCTCGTCATCTTTACCATCGGAGTTTCATAAAAGGATTCCTTCGCCCGGCTTTTTAGAAAATAAGATAATGACTTGATCTGGTCCGGAGATAGGCTGAACTTCGGCATGATCGAATTTTCTGGGTCTGCCTTTGGGTCCTCGATGGAAACTTGAATCTGTTTGAGGCCCAGAAAAGATCCAACCTCGCTCAGATCCGGTCCATACCTGCCACCTGCCAGACCATCGACATTATGGCAGGTATCGCAGGCGTTCATGGAGAAAAACTGGAAGCCTTTCCAGGCCTCCTCTGCCCCCGGAAGCGGTTTTAATTCATGGCATCGGTAACAACTGGCTTGCAGGTCTTCTCCCGTAAGGATTTTGCGGGCCCCCATGCCGGCAACTCCGTGCGATATAACAAGATCTCGGGCCATACCCTCTCCCAGATGACAGCCGGTGCAGCCGAGTTCATAAATCGAATGAGGGGCGATATACTGGGTGTTCCTTTACCATCGCAGTTTTGCTTTGGGATTTGTCTGACTTGCCCTGGGGGTGGCAGGTCAGACAATGTTCCTGGTGGGGAATACCACTGAGATTGACCGTAATATCGGCGATGATTTCGGAATGCCCCGCCTGTTCAGAATAATGCAGAGCCCGATCTTCTCTCCAGCCCTGGTAGGCTGCAACCAGCACCAGGCTCAGGGTTAGAAAAGTGGCCACAAACAATAGAATGTTTATCCATGAGGGGTCTTTAGGTTTCAGTTCCGAGTTCATGGTGGCATTGGAAGGATGGAATAATGGAATAGTGGAATAATGGGTTCCCGAAAAATTAGACTATCTCCAGGATTTCCAAATATTCCAACATTTCAGTATTCCAATATTCCCGTATCCCCTACTTCAATGCGTAATAGAACCCTGCAGCCTGTTTTTTGTCGCCTGCCTTAAATAG
This sequence comes from uncultured delta proteobacterium, assembly GCA_963760605.1. Classification (GTDB taxonomy): domain Bacteria; phylum Desulfobacterota; class SM23-61; order SM23-61; family SM23-61; genus CAVXFA01. The sequence continues at coordinate 4,876 of CAVXFA010000036.1, forward strand.
GATCAGAATCTGGTATCTCCCTTTGCCGGAGAGAGTGAAGTCACCCGCGTATTGGTTCATGGCCATCGTGAAGTCCAGCAATTTAGTTTGCTCTTTCCCCTTGGGGTCGATTACTTTCATCTTGACCACGGCGTCGCTGATTGGCTGGTTAGTCCGAGTATCGGTAAGGGTAACAGCAATATTGTGAGTCGCCTGGGGGTCCACCTCGACTTTCATCTTCATGTCTTTGAGCATCTTCTTATGCTCGGCCATTGGCATGATGGAGAAAGAAGCCTTTAAATCATCCAAAAGGAACGCGCGGTTGGGAGAAGTTTCCCTTCCTACGGAGGGTTCCATTTTTTTCTCACCCTCCATGCCCGGCATACCGGGCATGGACATCCCGCCATGCTGGTGTTGGGCAACTGCGGAGAATGACCAGAAAAAAATAAAGAATAGAAAGGCCAGAATAAGGAATAAGAATCTCATTGAATCCGCTCCTCTATTTATTTGAAACCCTCCTGATTTAACACCCTCCCCCTTTATCCCCTTCCGCCAGGGGAGGGGAGATTTTAGGGATTTTTTCGCCCCATCTGAGCAGTCTCTGCGGTCTCAGCGGTGAATTGACCTTTTGAGGAAGACTGCCAGATCCCTTGGGCTCCCCTTGATGTAGATTTTTCCCGAAATTTCTCCCATGGGACGAACCTCTTTTTCTTCCGAAGGGAAAACGGAGTATGACGACGGGTCATCACCAATAGGGTACCCATTTTTGACCTTTTGCACGAATTCCTGGGTTTCCGAGTAGGGAGGAATTCCCTGATATTTTCGCACCGCACTCGGGCCGGCATTATAGGCAGCGAGGGTCAAGGAGAGGTTCCCCGAAAATTCCCGAAGGAGATCTTTCAGGTACTGAACTCCTCCCCGGATATTGGCTAGGGGGTCGAATGGATCGGACACTCGGTATGCCTTGGCGGTCTCAGGCATGAGTTGCATCAGGCCCATGGCTCCCTTGTGAGAAATGGCACCCGGATCTCCATTCGACTCCGCCCGGATGATGGATTTCACCAGCATTGGGGGAAGGCCATGCTGTAGAGCGATGTTTCTTGCGGCCCCCGCCAGGGAATCTGGGGAAGGTTTCACAGTTTGCCTGGAAGGCGGAGCGATCCTTTCCAGCAAGTCCTTCTCAATAACCAACCAGCCACTTATTGATGCTACTGGCAAGCTGTCAGCCCAAGCGAGCGCCGGCAGCAGTAAAATAAATATGGCAATCAAAATTTTGAAGAGAAACCGGAAATACATTTATTTTTTGTCCACCCCTCACCCCGCCCTCCCGAGGGGAGAGGAAATTTAGGCTAAAGGCTCGATTTTCGTTTCACCAGCCTTCAGCATTTTCCTGAGTTCTCTTCCCCGCCAGATCTCGAAGATCACCGGGTAGATAATCAGTTCCAGGACGAAGGAAGTAACGATGCCGCCGATCATGGGGGCGGCGATCCTTTTCATCACGTCGGCTCCTGCCCCATGGCTCCACATAATCGGCAGAAGTCCCATGATGATGGCCATCACGGTCATCATCTTGGGGCGGACTCGCTTCACCGCTCCTTCTCTGATGGCCTCCTGCAGGTCTTCCAGGCTGCGCATCTTCCCCTGGTTTTTCCATTTTTCATAGGCGTGATCCAAGTAGAGGAGCATAATTACGCCGGTCTCGGCATCTACCCCCGCCAGGGCGATAATCCCAACCCAGACCGCTACGCTAAGATTGTACCCCAGGAGATAAATAAACCAGAAAGCGCCGATCAAGGAAAAGGGAACGGCCAGGAGCACTATGAAGACTTTGCCCACATGGGCAGTGTTGAAATAGAGGAGGATGAAGACGATGAGCAAGGTCAGGGGGATAACGATCTTCAGCCGTTCCCCGGCTCGTTCCATGTATTCATACTGCCCGCTCCAGACCAGATGGTAGCCGGAAGGAACCTGGACTTTTTCGGCCACGACCCTCTTTAGGTCCTTCACATAGCTTCCGATGTCCCTTCCGGTGACATCGATGAAGACATAGCCGGCTAACTCCCCTTCTTCGCTCCGGACTAAAGTGGTTCCTGAGGATAGCTCCAAATCCACCAGTTGTCCCAGGGGAATCTGCGCCCCGCTCATGGTCGGTACCAGGACTCGCTTCAAAGGTTCAAGGTCGCTGCGAAAGTCCCGGTAATAGCGGATATTCACCGCAAAGCGCTCGCGGCCTTCCACGGTAGTGGTTATGGTCATGCCTCCGATAGCCGTTTCCAGGACCGCCTCGACTTCCTCGACGGTCAGGCCATACCTGGCGATCTCATCCCGGCGGATATTAAAATCAAGGTAGTACCCCCCGGTCACGCGCTCGGCAAAGATGTTCCTGCGTTCCGGGAACATCTTTCAGGACCATCTCCAGATGCTCCCCGATCCGCTGAATCTCATCCAGCTTAGGCCCCAAAACCTTAATGCCTACCGGCGTGCGTATTCCAGTTGAGAGCATATCAATCCGCGCCTTGATGGGCATGGTCCAGGCGTTGGAGACCCCGGGCAGTTTCACGGCTTTATCCATTTCGTCAATGAGCTTCTCCGGGGTCATCCCGGGCCGCCAATCTTTCTCCGCCTTGAGGTTTATAACGGTCTCGATCATTTCCAGGGGCGCGGGATCGGTGGCGCTGTTGGCTCTGCCAGCCTTGCCAAAAACCGACTCCACCTCCGGGAAAGATTTGATGATCTTATCCTGGACCTGCATAATCTGATTAGCCGTGGCGATGGAGGCCCCCGGAAGGGTTGTGGGCATATAAAGCAGCGTTCCCTCATAGAGGGGGGGCATGAACTCTGAGCCGAGTTTCAGGAAGACCGGGACCGTGGCCGCCATAGCCAGAAGAGCCAGAACCAAGATAATCTTTTTCCAGCGCAGAGCGAAATGGACAACGGGTTGATAAATCCAGATCAGGAAGCGGTTGAGGGGATTCTTCTCCTCCGGTATGATCTTCCCCCGAATCAGGAGGGTCATGAGAACCGGCGCCAGGGTCACGGATAGGAAGGCCGCGAAAAACATGGCGAATGTCTTGGTGAAGGCCAGTGGCTTGAAGAGCCTTCCTTCCTGCTCCTGCAGAGTGAAAATGGGCAGGAACGAGACTGTAATGATCAGCAGTGAGAAGAACAGGGGCCTCCCCACCTCCTTGGCCGCCTGAATCAGCGCCTCTCGTGCGAGGGATGGGCTTTCCCTGTTTCTCCCACTCTTCCAGACGCGTATGGGCGTTCTCCACCATGATGATGGCCGCATCTACCATGGCTCCGATGGCGATGGCGATCCCGCCCAGGGACATTATGTTCGAGCCCAGTTTGATGCCATACATGGCCAGGAAGGACAGGAGGATGGCAATGGGTAAGGTGAGGATCGGCACTAAGGAGCTGCGGAAGTGGAATAGGAACAAAACGATGACTAAGCTGACAATGATAGACTCTTCGATGAGCTTTTCCTTCAGATTGGCAATCGACCTCTCGATCAGGTCGGAGCGGTCATAGGTTGTTACAATGTTCACGCCTTTGGGCAAGGAAGGGGTGATCTCCTTGATCTTCTCCTTTACCCGTTGGATGACGTCGTAGGAATTGACGCCGAAGCGCACCACCACGATGCCGCCTACGACTTCCCCGGTCCCATCCAGTTCGGTCGAACCGCGGCGGATATCCGGGCCCAAGGTGACATGACCAATATCTTTAACCAGTATCGGGGTGCCGCGCTCATCCGTTCCCACAACAATCTTTTCTATGTCCGGGATGTTCTGGATATACCCGCGGCCGCGAACCATGTATTCACGCCCGGTAAATTCTATGACCCGCGCGCCTGTATCACGGTTTCCTTTGCGGATATTATCCGCCAGGGTCATGATGGGCATCTTGTACGCATTGAGGGTATCGGGGTTGATATGCACCTGGTACTGCTTGACAAACCCGCCGATGGAGGCCACTTCAGCCACGCCGGGAACGGATTGGAGCCAATAGCGAACATACCAGTCCTGAAAGGTTCGCAACTGGGAGAGATCATATTTCCCCGTCGTATCCACCAGGGCATATTCAAAGCCCCAACCCACGCCCGTGGCATCCGGTCCGAGGGTTGGCGTAACGCCTGGCGGAAGCTTTGCCTGGACGCCCTGCATGTATTCCAGGACCCGGGTTCTGGCCCAGTAAATGTCCGTCCCATCTTCGAAAATCACGTAAACGAAAGAAATGCCGAAGAAGGAGAACCCTCGGACTACTTTCACATAGGGGGTGGAGAGGAGGGCTGTGACAATGGGGTAGGTTACTTGGTCTTCCACCAAGGTTGGGCTTCGCTCGGGCCACTCAGTGTAAACGATCACTTGGACATCGGAGAGGTCCGGGATCGCATCCAGAGGAGTATTTTTCAAGGCCCAGATGCCCGCCGCAATTGCGAAGAAGGTGAAGATGAGGATAATAAATTTATTCTTGGCGCTGTATTCGATGAGCTTTGTAATCATTTAAAACCATTAGTGGTGAGTAGTGAGTGGTGAAAGAAGTTTCGGCGCATTTTGCATTTTGCACTTCGCATTTTTCATTTTTCATTTCGTAACTTTGTCTTTCCCCTTACGCCTTACGCCTCGCGCCTTTCGCCTTCTTTTATTTCTTTTCCATGCCTCCATGTTGGTGCCCGCCCATGCCAGCCATCCCTCCACCGGAGAGCTTACTCTCGGAGTCGATGAGGAAATTGGCGGAGGTGACCACTTTCTCTCCTTCCTTCAGGCCGGATAGCACTTCATAGTATCCCTGAACCTTGGACCCCACCTGGACGTGCCGCGATTCAAAATGTCCCTGTCCCCGGTCCACGAAGACCATCTGCATCGTTCCGGAATCCATCACCGCGTCCTCGGGAACGACCAGCTTCCGACCCAGGGGCATCTTCAATGCCACGTTGGCCCACATCTCCGGCTTGAACTTAAACTCGGGGTTAGGAAGATCAAAGCGCACTTTGGCTGTCCGGGTCTTTGCGTCCAATGAGGGATAGATGTAGGTGGCCGTTCCCTCGAAGGTTTCGCCAGGAAAATAGGCAAGGGTGATCTGGGCTTTGTCTCCTATCTTGATAAAGGGCAATTCGTATTCATATATATCCGCCATGACCCAAATTGTGGAGAGGTCTCCGATTTTATAGAGAGCTGTTCCTGGCATGAGGGACATGCCCTTGAAGGCCATCTTCTCGATTACGAAGCCATCCACGGGGGCGTAGAGAACCATGGTCTTTTTGATTTCTCCGGTTTTCTCCAGGGTCTCGATCTGTTGGGGGGTGATGTCCCAGAGCTGCAGGCGTCTGCGGGCCCCCTGTAAAAGTCTCTCCCCTCCTTCAGCCACGTCGGTGATGGGGCTGGCGCTGAGGATCTTTTTGGCTTTCAGAGCCAGGAGCAATTCTTCCTGCGCTGAAACGAGTTCGGGGCTGTAGATGGACAGCAGAGGCTGCCCTTTGCGGACCATTTTTCCGGTGTAGTCTACGTAGAGCTCCTCGATCCAGCCGCCGATTTTCGGGTTGACCGTGGAAACCTTCTTCTCATCAAACTCCAGCCTTCCTACGGTCCGGATCACCCTTTCCATATTTTGAACTGTCACCCGCCCAAACCGAACGCCGCTGATCTGCTGCCGCTCCGCAGAAACGTACACAGCTTCGGGGGGAATTTCCGTCATCTTCACCCCCTGCTTCTTCAGGCTCTCTACGGTCATCTTGGTCATATCGAGATCTTCACCGGCCTTGGCCTCGGCTTTCACGACCTCATGCTTCATTTGTGCCTCTCCCCAGCGGAAGAGGTCAGCAATCTTTTCTCTCTGGTCAGTGCAAGAGGATAAAGCCAGAAGAAGGATCCCCATGGTCAATAAGATCCGGAAACGTCTCATCCCTTTTTCTCCTCCGCTAACGACTTACCCACTGCTGCTTCAATTTCGGCAATGCTCTTTCTCGAATCAGTCAGCAAGCGGTAATATTGAATCTCATACCTGAATAGCGTCATAAGGCTGTCCAGTACGGTTATGAAATCTACTTTGTTTACCCGGTAGGAGGCCATGGCCGAATCAAGAGAAAGAGTGGCAAGGGGAATAATCCCTGTTTTCAATAGCTCCAATTGCCTTTCGGCCCTTTCTACTTCGGTTAATTTGTCACTAATCATAAAGCGGATCTCATTGGTCATGGCGCTAAGCTGATCTTTGGCCGCCTGAATGTCCTTCTGGGATTCTGCCACCTTTCGGTCCTGCTTGGTCTTGTACCAGAGCGGAAGGTTGATGGCTACCATAGCTGTCACCATATCCGCCCGCCTTCCCATGGAGCCGTCATCCCTCTGGCCGTAAGCCAGCTTGAAGTCAAAGTCGGGATAATAATCTCTTTCAGCCATCTTCAGGCCAGCCTGATTGCGTTCAACCATTCGCTTCATTGACTGGAGTAACGGCCGACTGGCCATCGCCGCTTTCACGAGTTCCTCTGGTTCGGCGGAAAATTTTTCAAAAGATAATTCTTCCGGTTCCCCCAAGGTAGCAAACGGGGGCTGATGGAGCAGGGTGTTGATCCTGGCTTTCAGGGATCGCTTGTTCTGGGAAAGCATGATCAGTTCATCGATCATCTTGGAGAGCTCAACCTGAGCTTTGAAGACATCAGTGTGAATTCCTTCCCCCACAGAATATTTGGTCTCGGCAATCTGGTTCAAAAGCTTCAGGACCTCCCGGTTTTTTTCCGTGACCTGAATGGCTTTGTTTATGTAAAAAAGCTCATAGTAGGCGGTCTTCATATCCCGGGAAATTTTGTTTTTCGCCTCCTCATAGTCGCTGTAAGCTGCCTCGGCCTCCTTTTGGGCCATTTCGCTGCGCAATGGCCTTTTCCCGGGGTATGGCACTTTTTGGGTTACCGAGATCTCTTTCATGGTCATATCTTCCTGCCGGAAACTGAAGGTATCCGTGGGAAGATTGACAATACCCAGCCCCACCATGGGGTCATCCAGAGACCCGGCCTGGGGAGGGCGCTCCCTGAGCACTTCCCATTTGCTTTTCGCCGCCAGAATATCTGGGTTTTTACTGAGGGCTTCCTCAATCAGGGCGCTTAATTTCAAAGGAGCCGGTCGCGAATCCTCCGCCGATAGCGGTGAAACGACTCCCAGGATGATAAAGACGAAAAACACCACAAAAAAGAGCTTTGCCAAGGCCTTCATTTTCCCTCCACCATTGTGTGCAAGACAAAAGACGAACGAGTAAGATCATCACGGTGTGAATTGCGTCTCCGCGTCTCTGTGCACCCGGGTCACCTTCTGTTAGTTTGCTTTATACGTAAACTTTGCTCCCCTTTCCATCCCACCACTTTCAATCATCAATTGTACCTGGTAAGTGCCTTTTTCCTTTGGGCTGAAACCTGCCCCATAATGGTCGCCCGACCATTCCAGTTTACCCGTTTCTTTCCCTCCCGAAGGGTTGAGAACCGTATACGCCACTTTGGCATCGCTGATGATCTCTTTTGAAGCTGTGTCCTGGACCCTTACCATGAACATATGGCTTTTGGAATGCTCCGCCTCGCCATGACTTCCGCCTTTAGCCATCTGCATATGCTTCATGTGCTCTCCCATGCTCATAACCTCAAGAGTAACCTTCCAGCCTTCCACTGTCGCTGACTGGACTGGTCCACTTTTCATGGACATTTCGGCAGGTTTGCCTTTCTCCGGCGAAGATACGGCTTCCCCATGACCATGATCATGCTGGGCCATGACTGCACCTGAGAAGCAGGCCGCCCAAAAAAAAGCCAAAAAAAGCAAAAGAACCTTTTTACCCATGTCTAACCCCTCCTTTTCTTTCTTATTTTTATTCTCCATCTGTCCGCTCATCCGCACTCTTCCGTACAAAACAACAAATATTTCGACACCCTTATACTTTAGATGCCGGGATGGGCTAAATTATTCAGCTTTACAACCCCCCTCGCGGGACTTCTGCCAGGGGAGTGCTTAGATAGCGTTCCCCTGTATCCGGGAGCACCACAACGATCAATTTTCTCCTATTTTCTGATCTCCGGGAAACTTCCAAGGCCGCCCATAGGGCCGCTCCAGAAGAAATTCCACATAAAATGCCCTCTTCTATGGCTAACCTCTGGGCAGTCACCAAGGCATCTTCATTGCTTACCTGCATGATCTCATCAATCATTTTCATGTTGAGGACCTCAGGAACAAATCCTGCACCAATCCCTTGGATTTTATGGGGGCCGGGCTTGCCACCCGAGAGAACAGGAGAGGCTTTGGGCTCAACGGCGATCGCTTTGAACCCAGGCCTTCTCGGTTTGATCACCTCGGCGACTCCCGTAATGGTCCCCCCGGTTCCAACTCCGCCAACAAAAATATCTACCCTACCATCGGTATCCCTCCAAATCTCCTCTGCCGTAGTTTTCCGGTGAATCTCAGGGTTGGCCGGGTTCTTAAATTGTTGAGGCATCCATGAATTGGGAGTCTGCCTGACAAGTTCTTCCGCCCTGCGGATTGCACCGGGCATTCCCTCTGCACCGGGCGTGAGGACTAACTCTGCTCCCAACATCTTTAAGAGAGCCCTTCGCTCAACCGTCATAGTCTCGGGCATGGTGAGGGTCAGCCGATACCCTTTGGCTGCACAAACGAAAGCAAGGGCAATCCCTGTATTCCCAGAGGTTGGTTCGATGATTATTGTATCCTTCTTCAGAAGGCCATCGCTTTCTGCCGCCTCGATCATAGACAACCCAATCCGATCCTTCACACTGCTTAAGGGGTTGAAGGATTCTAATTTTGCCAATACCTCTGCAACACTGCCTTTCGTCATCCGGTTGATCCGAACCAAAGGCGTGTTGCCAATCGTTTGGGTAATGTCATCATAGATCCGACCCATATTCATTCTCCTTTCCTCTGTTGGATTGCGTCAGGATTTTTCCCCGATCGCAGTTCAATGCAAATAAGGGTTCAAGACATATTGCTGCACCATCCGCCGCCAATTGAAAAAAGAAGCTTCTCTTCCCTTTTTCATTAGGCATCTAAGGCAGGGAGACTACCTTAAATTTTAGCTTAAAGTGATATATGAAGATAATGGGGTCAATCCTCTATTTTCTGAAGAAAAATGCTGTATTTTTATGCTACCTGACAAAGCAGGCATTTTGTTCCATCGGACCCGTAGGTCCTTGTGAGGTCCACGATCGTTCCAGGCTCATCAATCTCCTTCAAGTACTTCAACCCCGCTAATAAAATCTGCCTCTGAAGCTCCTCATCAAAGGGGTTGCCCATGGGATGCCCCAAGGCAAACCCCACGAGCAGCGCCCTTGGTGGTTTCACTCTCTCGGTGATCGTTCGATTGAGAGACACGGAGATCGTTGGAATTCCCTCTTCCTCGATGGCCCTCTGGATCAGACCCACGGACTGATTGCAGATCCCTCAGGCAGGTGTCAGGAATACTGCTTCGGCCCCATCCTCTTTTAGCATCCTGGCCACCTCAGGTCCTGTTCGTTTTACCAATGTGCCGAGATGCCGGCCGGTGATATGACCCATGAAAGAGAAGTGCCGGCGCGCAATTCCTCTAATAAGACCCTTACCCTGAAGTTCCTTCAGTCTCTTAATCGAAAAGACCACGTTGATGTCTTGGTCAGCATCCCGATGGTCATAATAGTTGTGCGTAATTGTCAAATCAGCCGGGGGCGTATTGGAGGGAATCTCCCGAAAGGTGGGATCCCCATCCTTATCCTCCATGTCAAATGGAAGTTGGGAGCGTAGATGAACTCCTCCAGTGGTGACTAGGGCAATTCGGCACTCGCTCAGTTCTCTGGACAATATCGCCCAGGGTATATCCAGATTGACGACAAACTTGTGAGATTCGGCCCATCTCTTCACAAGGGCAGGATACCTTGTAAAGAATTTGGCCACTATCCTGTCTTTCCAGGTTTTAACGCTCATCTGGCTCCATTGTTTTTAGGCGTTAAGGCATTCTCAAGGTCTTCTTTCAAGTCAAATCTATTCTCAATTCCTACCGAAAGTCGGACAAGATTTTCCTTTATTCCGCGTTTAATCCTTTCTTCGCTGGAGAAAGATCCATGCGTCATTTTGGAAGGATAACATACGAGAGACTCTACTCCTCCCAAACTCTCCGCCAGCAGAAAGAATTTTAATCTGGAGACAAATCTCTCCACGGCAGGAAATCCTCCTTTCAATTCCAAGCTGATCATCCCGCCAAATCCGCTCATTTGTTTTTTTGCCAGAGCATACTGCTCGTTGCCGGGCAAGCCGGGATAATAAACCCGGTCTACCTCGGCATGCTTTTCCAGGTAATCTGCCAAATATAAAGCATTATCTTCATGTTTTCTCATTCTAATCGCCAAAGTTTTTAGTCCCCTTAAGACCAGCCAGCAGTCCCATGGGCCGGGAACAGCACCGGCAGCATTCTGGTAAAACTTCAACTCCTTGTAAAGCTGCTCGTCGCTTGTAACAATTGCTCCCCCTATTATATCGCTATGCCCTGAAATGTATTTTGTCGTGCTGTGCACCACGAGATCTGCTCCTAAGAGGAGCGGCCTTTGAAAATAGGGGCTGGCAAAAGTATTATCCACCGCCAGGAGAACATTTTCGACATGAGCGATTTCCGAAAGTTTCTTGATATCTACAATTTTTAAGAGCGGGTTCGTGGGAGTCTCAATCCAGATAAGTTTTGTGTTTCTTCGGATCGCCTTTTGAAAAGCATTTATATCATTCACGTCCGCATAGGTTGTTTCGAGCCCCCATCGTTTGAATACTTTCTCAAGAATTCGATAGGTGCCTCCATATATATCATCCCCAACGATAATATGCTCTTCCTTTTTGAGCAGATTAATTACGGCAGCAGTAGCGGCTACCCCGGAGGCAAAGGTCAGCCCGTATTTCCCGCCCTCAAGATAAGCAAGGACGTCTTCGAGGGCTTGGCGGGTCGGGTTCCCGGTACGGGAGTATTCGTACCCCTTGTGTTTCCCTATTTCGTCTTGCTGATATGTAGAGGTTTGATAAACAGGGGTAATGACTGCACCGGTCGAAGGGTCCGGTTTCTGTCCATAATGTATGGCCGCGGTTTCGAATTTCATGCGCCCTCTTTTCGCCTTACCCAGTAGTTTATTAAATCGGCTCTGGTAATTACGCCTATGGGAACTCTGTTTTTTATTACGATAACGCCAATTGTTCCTGATAAGAGTAATCTATAAGCTTCCGATATATCCACTTCTTCATCCAACGTCGGCAAGGGTTTCCCCATAACGGCAAAAATCTGTTGTGTAGTGAAATCTATGCCGTCGTGTAAAAGCTTCATTAGAGAAGCTTCGTCCATACTACCCACCACTTTCCCCTGATCAATCACCGGAAGCTGTGAGATGTTATATTCGTGCATGAGTTTTACTGCCTTGCTGAGAATATCCCGGGAATTAACCGAAATCATTGGTGGGAAGTCTTTCTTCTGGGCAAGAATCTCTTTGACTTGGGTCTTCTTTATCTCTTTATCTTCCCAGAAACCATTTTCCTGCATCCAGGTATCGGAGAATATTTTGGTCAGGTAGTTTCTTCCGGTATCTGGGAGAATAGCAACGATATACTTAGGTCTCTCCAGCCGCTGAGCATATTTTAAGGCCGCGGCTAGCGCCGTCCCCGAAGACCCACCGACCAGAAGTCCCTCTTCTCTGGCCAGACGCCTGGCAGTATTGAATGATTCTTTATCGCTGACCCGTACCATCTCATCAACTACCTGGCGATTAAAGGTCTTTGGAACAAAATCCTCTCCTATTCCTTCTACCTTATACGACTTGGGGCTGTCTCCGGAAAGAATCGACCCTTCGGGGTCTGCTCCAACCACGATAATATTCGGGTTCCTCTCTTTCAGGTATTTCCCGGTTCCGGATATCGTTCCTCCGGTACCCATGCCTGACACTAAAACCTCAACCCTCCCGCCGGAGTCTTCCCAAATTTCCGGACCAGTCGTCAAATAATGAATCTGAGGATTACTTGGATTGGCAAACTGATTTGGCCGATATGCACCCGCTATTTCTTTTGAGAGTCTTTTGGCTACACCGTTGTAGCTTTCGGGCGAATCCGGAGAGACAGAGGTAGGAGTAATAACAACTTCTGCCCCGAATGCCTTCAACAGGTCAATCTTGTCCCGGCTCATCTTATCGGGCATTACGAAAATGCAACGGTACTTCTTAATGGCCGCGACGAGGGCCAGACCCACGCCAGTATTTCCTGCGGTCGCTTCGATGATCGTCCCGCCGGGTTTCAAAAGGCCCTCCCTTTCGGCAGCTTCGATCATGGCCAGCCCTATCCTGTCCTTTACGCTCCCGCCGGGATTGAAGTACTCAACTTTAACGTAAATGGTTGATTTAATATCCCGGATTAGGTTATTTAGCTTAATTAGTGGAGTTCGACCAATAGCTTCAAGAATATTCTTGTAACTTGCCATGCTTAACCTTCCTGTTTCTAATTTCTTCCTTTTTATAATCTGCGTTCATCTGCGTCCAAGAAATTATTCTGAAGCTGTCCATCTTTGAGATAAATAACCCCATGGGCAAATTTGGCATTATCCGCGTTGTGTGTAACCATGAGGATCGTCTGGCCATCAGAATTCAGGCGCTTGAGCAGGCCCATGATCTCTTTACCTGTTTTAGAATCCAGGTTTCCCGTGGGCTCGTCAGCAAGGATAATCGGAGGATTATTGACCAGTGCCCGAGCAATAGCAACCCGTTCCTGTTCTCCTCCAGAAAGCTGGTTTGGGAGGCGGTGTCCCTTCTCAGCCAACCCCACCTTTTGCAGTACCCGTGCGGCCATCTCTTTTTGATTTCCATTCCGGGAAGGGATAATAGCCAGGGGCAGCATCACGTTCTCCAGGATGGTCAGGTAAGAAATCAGCTGGAAAGACTGGAATACGAACCCAATATACTCGCTTCGATAGTCCGCCAGCTTCTCTCCTTTTAGCCTATAGATGTCGATTCCATCTACCCTTATTTCCCCCACCGACGGATGACTCAGGCCGCCTAAAATATTGAGAAGGGTGGACTTCCCCGAACCCGATGGCCCCATAACGGCGATAAACTCTCCAGCTTCAATGATCAGATCCACCTCTTTCAAAGCGGCAACCCTTTCCCCTTCGTTCTCGTAATATTTGCTCACTCCTTTCAATTCAATTAAACCCATAGCTTCTCCTAACTCTTAAATCGCTCTCAAAGATTCCGCGGGGTCCAGCCGGGCAGCCCTCAACGCAGGATAGATGCTGGCCATCAGGCCCACGGCCACGGATATGACCGCCGCCGATAAAGCCAGCACCGGATCCCAGACTATTTTCACTTCTTGAACCTGGAGGAAATAAGGTAAGACCAGCCGCGATGAGCCAACTCCTGCCAGGTAGCCCAGCACCCCCGCGATCAGCCCAATCAATAAAGTTTCCAAGAGTATGATCTGGATGATATGCCCTTGGCGAAAACCGATGGCCCGAAAAATTCCGATCTCTCGGGTCCGTTCGTTAACCGAAGCCATCATGGTGGTGAAAACGATCAGAGAACCGATGAGCAGAACCACCCCGGAAATACCGACAGAGAATCGTTTGAAATACCTCACAGTCTCCATCCGTGATTCCACGGCCTGCTTGACGGCCGTAACTTTTGCACCGGGTAGGACCTCGGAGATCTGTTGGACCATCTCATCGATGGGACAGGAATTGCAGAAGGCGGCCACCTCGATCAGAGAAAGCAGCCCCGCCTTCCCCAGGGTCTTCTGCACCCTGGCCAAATCACCAAAGATCAGGGCATCATCCTGAGAGCCAGTCTCCTCCAAGATTCCCCGTACCTGGAAGGTCTGCCCCTGGATGTCCACGGACTGCCCTTCCTTTAAATTGAGGTGATGGGCAGCAGCCGAGCCTACCACCAGATCTTTTTCGGTAAGAGAATTCCTTAGCAGATAGGCGCTTTTCCCCTGCCCCGGCGGAGAATGGTTCATCCCATCGGAGCCCTTCTTCCCGCGTTCATTGTTTCTTCCCGCATCCGCAGGGATGATCTTCCACCATTTTTTCAACCGGAGCTCTTCACGAAAATCCGCCGCGACTAATAGCGCCTCGCTTCCATTGACCTTGGCCGAAGCGATCCATTTCGGGGCGACGATACTGAGGTTCTCGCGATTCTTGATGGAACGGATCTTGTTCAGGTCTGAATATTGTAGCGGTTGAACATCCAGGGCCACCCCAGAAAATTGAAGCCCTCCATAGTTTAAAGACAGGTCATGAGATTTGGGAACAATCAGAATGTTCGCCCCCAGCTCATCCAATTTCTTACCAATATCTTCTTCCATGGCCCGCGTTAGAGTGATCAGCGTCACCACCGTTGTGACTCCGATTAAAAGTCCTAGAATCAGGAAGATGGCTTTTCCCTTTCGCCGCCTTAAATTGTTAATAGAAATATTATGCAATCGCATGTTTACCCTCTAAGAATTCTCGGTTTCCAGTTCTGAACATCTATTTCCTTGATCCGTACCCTCCCATCGTTAATCGAATGAGACATCACATCCGGTGGATAGGTAAGACATCCGCCGCTGAGCCCCTTTAAAGTTTCCAGATCCCAGCGGGTGAAGCAGGAATTGCACACCATCTGATTGCCTTCAATATGGAAGCTTGTCGAATTACAGGGCTCGCAGACGCCCACCGCCGTGACAAGCTTTCCCGATGGCGTTATATAAGCCAGCATAGGAATTTGGCGGTCGTTCTGCCGGTACTCAAAATAAACTAATTTTTTCTCCTTCACCAGGTCTAACGGTATCTCCACCAACCCCTTCCCTGAAACGGCCGCCACTTTGGTCATGGTTATGTACCGATTCTGGTAGTTAACGTTTTCCATGACCTGGCTTCCCGACATCCTCCCCGCCCCGGCCGGGGGAGCATCCCTGAAAATCAACCACGAAACCGGTAGGGCTGCCGCCAGCAAGGCAATCAAGGTAATCTTCCAGGCTGAAATCCCTTTTTTTTCCCCTAGCAATTTCTCTCTTTTTGTTGCAGGGTCCATCGACTTTTTTGACTTCTCTTTCGTACCCATCTTTTTCTCCTTCGTCTTCAAGAAATCTCGAAGACTTTGCCGTGCTGATAAGTGTAAGATTTTACGATTTTTCCCTCTTTCTGAATATCCACCTGGATATGACAGCCATAATTGGTAACTTTGGTCTCCACTCCTTTCTCTGAAGGATTGGTTTTTTGGTAAGCCTCCAGGGCAACCTTTTTGGCTTCCCTTTCTGTCTTCGGGTCTACCGGACCGCCAGGGCGCGATTGGCCGACACATCCCGATCCACCCAGGCTGCAGCACCCTTCCCCCGAGGAAGAAAGGCTTCTGGGGCTATCTCCAGAATTATAAATCGCTACCTTGGCCTTTTGTTTAGCCTGAATCAGCCAGGCATTGAAAGATATGTCCGGGCTTGATCCTGGCCGAGCTTTCGCCGCTTTTAGTGATTTGTAGAGAAGAAGATTGCGAATATGATTTTGCAGATCCTCTTTCGACACCCCATCTTCCCGGATCTTTGCCTGAAAGTTTTCCCAGGTGCCATAAATTTCTTTGGCGATTTTTTGCAGCTCATGTTGAACCATCTCATCGCTGATTTGGATCCCCAGCCTGCGAGTTTCCTGGGCGACCAACCGTTCCTCTAACATTCCGTCCAAAACCTCTTGTTCCAAATTCTTCAGGAGTACCCACCCCTGTTGCCCGGCGAAAAGATCTCTACCATATTGGCGTTCCAGCATTGCCCGGATGCTTTTAGACCTTGCTTTCAGATCCGCCCTGGCGATGGGTTCCCCATTGATCACAGCCGCAGGCCTTCCCAAAATCGAATCCAAAGACAGACTCCCAAAGCTGAGTCCCCCATGCCAGAGAAGCAACCCTGTCAAAGAAAGAAGCAGCATTGAAAAGAGGAGAGCGAAAATCATGAAAAGTCTTGGTTTTTTTGCTCCGGAAATGGCCTCACACTCGGGGCAATAAAGCTCTCCTTCCCCCGTCTCTTTCCCGCAGTGTATGCATCCTTGCAAGCCCAAATTATGCCCCCTTTGAAATCTTTCTTCCTTCTTAGCAATCGGAATGCCAAAAGCGAAAATGATACCCCATTGTGGGATAACCACTGGGAATTGGAGGGGAATAATTTTTAAGAAAAAAATTACTGTCTTTCTTTTTTATTCATCAAATGCTGTTTTTTTTCTCAGAAAAGGCTCAGTTTAAGAGGAGATTGGGAATTTTTTTAGCGGATACCGTTGGTCTTCAATAGGGGATTGATCCTTGGAAAAGAAGATTATAAAAAACTCATATACCATACTCCTTTAGCTTGTTCTGCAAAGTACGCCGATTGATGCCCAGAATTTCGGCTGCCCGGGTGCGATTGCCGCCCGTATCCTCCAACGTCTTGAGAATCAGCGCTTTTTCCACCTCCTGAATGCTAATCCCAGAAGGGAGGGCAAGCCCCTGCGCCTCTCTTTCGTTAGATAAAGCCTGGATGCTGGGGGCCAGATCTGCCGGTGCAATGATCTCCCCCCTGGCCATGATCACAGCCCGTTCGATGCAGTTCTCCAATTCCCGGATATTTCCAGGCCAGTCATAACGCATCAACAAGTCCATGGCCTTGCCCGATATCGCTTGTAATGCTTTTCGATTTTTCTCCCGATAGATCGCAAAAAAATGGGCGGCCAATGTAGGAATATCTTCCTTCCGTTCGCGAAGTGGCGGCAGGGAAACGGGGACAACGTTCAGGCGGTAAAAGAGGTCTTCCCGGAAACGCCCCTCCTTGACTTCCCTCTCCAGGTCTTTATTCGTGGCGGCGATCACTCGAACGTCCACTTTCACCGTTCGGGTACTACCCAGGGGTTCAAATTCTTTCTCCTGCACCACCCGCAGAAGTTTCATCTGAGTGGTCGGACTCATCTCCCCCACCTCGTCGAGGAAGATCGTTCCCCGATGGGCCAGCTGAAACCTTCCTTCTCGGCGGGCGATGGCACCCGTAAAAGCTCCCCTCTCATGACCAAAAAGCTCGCTCTCTAAGAGGGTCTCGGGCAGGGCAGCACAGGACACCTTGATGAAAGGCTGGCTAGCCCGGGGGCTGTTTTGGTGGATGGAATTGGCTACCAGTTCTTTTCCCGTCCCGCTCTCTCCAAGGATCAAAACCGTCGCATCCGTGGGCGCGACCAGAGAGAGCGTATCCAGGAGTTCTTTCATTTTGCGACTCCGGCCGATAATCTTGGAAAAATCGAAGCGGTCTCCCAGGCGTTCCTTTAAGGCAATGTTCTCCTCGCGAAGGTGATAGAGCTCCAGAGCCTTCTCGATCAGGATTTTCAGCTCCTCAATGTCTAGGGGCTTTGTTAAATAGTCGAAGGCCCCCGCTTTGAGCGCCTCCACGGCGGTTTTCACAGAGGCGTAGGCGGTCATGATCAGAACGGGCATCAGGGGGCTTATCTTGCGGATCTCGGTTAGCGCTTCGATCCCGTCCATGGTCGCCATGCGGATGTCCAGAAGGATCAGGTCAAAAGGCTCCTGTTCTACGGCCCTGATCGCTTCCGGGCCATCGGCCGCTTCGTCCACTTTATACCCCTCATCTCTTAAAACCGCCCGCAGCATGGTCCGGTGGCTCTCCTCATCATCTACCACCAAAATTCGGGGTTTCTCGCTCATGCCCGCTCCTTATCCGCGTGAGTTGATAAGTGATCCGAAGGATGCAAATTCGATCCGCTTGTTGGCAGGGTAATCCGGAAGGTCGTTCCCACCTCCTCCCTGCTATCCACGGCGATGTCTCCCCCATGGGTATCCACGATTTGATGGACAATAGCCAACCCCAGCCCCGTCCCCTTACGTTTGGTGCTGAAGAAAGGCTCGAAGATTTTTCCCAGGTCCTCCTGCGGAATGCCCCGCCCCGTATCCCCAATGGCAACCTCCACGGATGGCTGAACACTATTCTTTTTCAGGCGGATTCGGATCTTCCCGCCTCCATCGATGGATTCCAAAGAGTTCAACAGGAGGTTGAGAAAAGCCTGGGAGATTTGGTCACGGTCGACAAGAGCTGGGGGAAGGTTTGGTTCGGATTCTTTCTCTATGCCCACTTTTTTTCTGGTCAACTCCGGCTCTAAAAGCTTTAACGAATGGTCCAAGATATCCTCCAGGGAATGCAGTTCCCTGTGGGGCTCTTTGGGCCTGGCGAAATCTAAGAGATCGGTAATCACCCTGTTCAACCTGTCTACTTCCTTGACCATGATGGAGGCATAGCCCTGTTCTTCCTCACGGCCTTTGAGGCGGTTCATAAAATACTGGGCGAAACCGCGGATGGAGCTCAAGGGGTTACGAATCTCATGGGCCACGCCGGCGGCTAAGCGCCCAAGGGAGGCCAGCCGTTCACTCCGGCGAACCTTCTCTTGCAGATCACGGATCTCCCTTAGGTCGCGGATCAGGAGCACCGAACCCATCTCCCGACCCATTTCGTCCTTCAAAGGCGTTCTGCTCAGGCTCAGGGGAATCTCCTTACCAGATCGATGGTGTAATTCCATTTCCCGGTCACGAATAATCAGCCTCTGTTCTTCGGACCGAAGGAGCGCTTCAATATCTCGACCCAAAACCTCCTCAATTTTTTTGCCTTTCAATTCTTCTTCTGCCGCTCCTAAAATTTCTCCGGCCCTCCGGTTCAGGGTAACGATTTTCTTCTCGTTATCGATGGAGATCAGCCCATCCGCCATACTCTCCACTACATTTTCTGTATAAGTTTTCATCCGGGCCAACGAGCGGTCAACCAAATAATAGTTCTGCACTATAAAGATGAAGTAAAGCGCCCCAGTTCCCAGGACCACTAGGATCGCCCCCATGAGGAAGGCGTGGTGAATGTCTTCCTGCCGGGCCTTCTCAAACGTACCCAGGCGCAAACTTATAGAAATCATCTTATCCTTAGCCCACGGGTACCAAGGCTCTTCCTGCGGCTTTACCCTTCCTTCGGCCTCACGGGCGAAGGTCAACGGGTCTTCGTAGGAAAAGGGGCGAAATGGTTTAATCACCTCAAAAGTCCGTTCTCCTCCAGCGACTTCGTGATAGCGGGTAACCATGCCTTTCTCTTTTAACAAAAGTCCCAAAGAGACCGCGTCCTTAACCTTTTCGGCTTTCTTGTCTGGAACGGACACGACAAGGTTCCCTTCGCCATTCAAGAGAAGAATGGCGGCGATGGTCGGCTCATGGGAAACTTCTTCAACAATCTTCTTGATGCGAGAAATATCCGGGCGAGTGGAAGGAGAACCGGCCCTCACGCCCGCCTCGATGGCCCGAATGATGACACGGCTTTCCCGCAGCAGAGAATCCTCTGTTCTTCCTCTCTCCCGGCTGATATTGCGATAGGTGGAAACAGAGATAACGATCAAGAGGGTGAGCACAGTGGCCACGATAGTCAAGGCAGGAAGATAAAGGGATTTATATCGTTTCCCTTTTTTCATTCATCAACCTTCATAATTCTCCCCGGGCTATTTCAGCCAAGGGTGTGCTCAGCTTGAGCAAGGTTCTTCGTTCAACCGACATCGTCTCCGGCATGGTGAGTATTAACCGATATCCCTTCACCGCGCAAACGAAAGCAAGGGCAATCCCTGTATTACCCGAAGTTGGCTCGATGATCACCGTATCTTCCTTCAGAAAACCATCTCTCTCTGCCGCCTCGATCATCGAGACACCCATCCGGTCCTTCACGTTGCTCAAGGGATTGAAGGACTCTAATTTGGCCAATACCTCCGCCACACTGCCCTTGGTCATCCGGTTGATCCGGACCAAAGGGGTATTTCCGATGGTCTGGGTAATAGCGCTGTAAATTTTGGCCATTTTACCCCCTCTTTTTAATATTATAACCTGAAAGCACCGTCGTCCGAAAGATCGAATGTTTGGTGTATAGAATCTGCTGGTACAAAGGGTTCTCAAGATTTCGTGGTGGAGGCCAAAACCTCACATCTCCGACATATCTTCATTTTCCTGGACCAGCTATCTTGGGGTTTGCCCCGGCAAATGGTGCCGCTGATAAACCAGCAGAGATCCCCTACCTTGAATTCCCAGGCGGGGCAAGCTTCCCGGATTTGCGGAGAGCAATTTCGGATATCCCAGCAGGGCCTTAAATCTTTAACGACCCTTCTTTTCATAGAGAGCAAGAAGAGCATCTGCCGCTCGATGGCCGCAGGAACCTTCCGCCATCCCTGTTCGAAGCTCTGAACGGATTTGAGAGAGGTACCCAGCAGCTGGGACAACTGTTTCTGTGTTTTTTGGAGTTTCTGGCGGAATGAACGGAACTCTTTACTGTTCATGCGTATTCCTCCTTCGGGAAAAGGGGAAATCTTATTGACAAATATACCACGTTGTGGCATCCTCAATCAAGGGGGAATTGAAAGGCAGCAAATGATTTTTCTAACGGGGAGAGATCCCCAGCGGGTGCGTGGTGGAAGGAAGCGGGAAAATAAATAAGGAGTTAAACCTGAAGGGTAAAGTTTGCCCTTACACTTTCATCGAATCCATGTTGAGCTTAGAGGAAATGAAAGCGGGGGAAGTGTTGCGGATCATTGTTGACTATTTGCCGGCAGTTTCTGAGGTGCCCAAAAGCTTAAAGAACGAGGGGTACGAAATCCTGGAAGTCAGCGCCGTTAACGGAACCGATTGGGCCATCCTCGTTAAAAATATGGAGATCGATTAGGAAAAAGGATGAAATTTTCCGATGAACAAATCCATCGCTATTCCCGTCAGATGATCCTGCCCGGCGTGGGGGGAAAAGGCCAGAGAAAATTGCTTGAGGCCAAGGTTTTCATCATGGGAGCAGGGGGACTGGGGTCTCCTGCAGCCCTTTATCTGGCGGCGGCAGGTGTGGGTACAATCGGGTTAGCCGACTTTGATCGAGTGGAACTCCACAACCTCCAGCGTCAGATTCTTCATAAAACTTGCGACGTAGGTCTCCTCAAAGTTGAATCTGGCACAAGGACTCTTGAGTCTTTAAATCCAGGAGTAAGGATCCAAACCTATTCTGAGAGGATCACCGCGGCAAACATCCGAGAAATCATTAAAGGCTATGATCTCGTCCTGGACGGGAGTGATAATTTTCCAACCCGGTTCCTACTAAATGATGTCTGTTATTTTGAGAAAAAAACCTTGATCTCGGGGGCCATCCTGCGCTTCGATGGGCAACTCAGCACCTTTAAGCCACACGCTGGCGGGCCCTGTTATCGCTGTCTTTTCCCTGAACCCCCTCCCCCGGGGGTTGTTCCGAGCTGCCAGGAAGCAGGAGTCCTGGGAGCAGTAGCGGGAATCATCGGTATCCTGCAAGCCAATGAGGCCCTCAAAGAAATTTTGAGACTCGGAGAATCGATGACGGGACGATTTTTGATGTTTAATTCTTTGAATCTATCCTTTTATGAAGTCAAAATTCAAAGGAACCCCAATTGCCTTCTTTGTGGGGATAATCCCAAGATTAAGGACCTGATCGAATATCCCCAGTCCTGCCAGTGTAATGCGGCTGGCCCATCCCTCCCCCCATGAATTAGCCATCTTTCTCCTTTTTTTCATACAAGAGTTTGATGCCGACTTCGGGTAACCCATGGAAAAACCTCTCCCTCTTTGGGAGAATGCCGGCAATCCGGCCGGTGCCATGGAAACCTGCCAAGGAGTGAAGAAGATTGAAATTCGATCTCGATCATGATAATCTTCCGCGCGAAGAAAAAGAAAAGGAGGAGGGCCAATGTTCCAGGCCAAGGGGAAGTTATTATTTTACTTCATCCTGCTATTTTTTCTTTTCGGAATTTTGCGCTGGGACCGGGCTGCAGCCCTTACCGATGAAGAGAAGAACAACGTGGCCATCTATCAAAAGGCTAGCCCCAGCGTGGTGAATGTCATAAGTACAGTCATAGCCAGGGACTTCTTTTATACCCCCATTCCCCGCGAGGGTAGCGGGTCCGGCTCGATTATTGACACCCAAGGTCATATCCTGACCAACAATCACGTCATCCGCGATGCCCAAAAACTGGAAGTCACCCTTTGGGATGGCAGCAAATGGTCAGCCAAACTGGTGGGCACGGATCCTGACAATGACCTGGCGGTGATTAGAATTAAAGCACCGGAAGATAAACTAAAGCCACTCCCGCTGGGCGACTCGCGGAACCTTCAGGTTGGTCAGAAGGTCTTAGCCATCGGTAACCCCTTCGGCCTGGGCCTCACTCTGACGACGGGGATCATCAGCTCCTTGGGTCGGACCATCCGTTCCGAAGTCGGGACGATGATTGAAGATCTGATCCAGACCGACGCTTCCATCAACCCCGGGAACTCCGGTGGGCCCTTGCTCAACTCCGCGGGGGAAATTATTGGAATCAACACCGCCATCATCAGCCCCACCGGTGGAAGCGTCGGCATCGGCTTTGCTATACCGGTGAGTACGGCCAAGCACATCATTCCCCAACTCGTCAGCAAGGGTTATGTTTCCTACCCCTACCTGGGTGCGAGTGTCCAACCCGTGATTCCGGAACTTGCTAAAGCATTAGGGTTAAAAGTTGAAAAGGGAGCGATGGTCATCGAGGTAACGCCTGGTGGGCCGGCAGACAAAGCAGGCCTGAAAGGCGGAAACCGGCAGGTCCAAGTGGGCAACTTATTACTCAAGGCAGGTGGAGATATAATCACTGGGATTGATCAATTGGAGATTAAAGATGCCGATGACCTGATTAGGCACCTGAGGGAGCGCAAACCAGGGGAGACCATCAATATGAAAGTATTCCGGGATGGAAAATTTAGGGACATGAGGGTCACCCTGCAGGAAAGGCCAAGGGACTTTCGGCGCTGAAACGAAGGTCCCGGGAAACTTCACTTCATTTCATAGAAAATCCCCCGTTGATGCAAATGGTCTGGCCAGTGATCCAAGAGCAGCGGTCAGCGCAGAGAAAAACAATCATGCTGGCCACGTCTCCAGTCTCACCCAGCCGTTTGATGGTATACATCTTCAGCCATTTTTTCTCCAGCTCCGGGGTAAGGTAGGCTGTCATCGGGGAATGGACGAAAGCTGGGGCGACTGCATTTACCGTGACATTATGACGGCCTAAATTCTTGGCCAAAGATTTGGTGAGCGAGATCACGCCCCCCTTGGAGGCGGCATAGATTTCCAGGCCCTTTTCGCCGGAGACCCCAGCCTCGGAAGCGATGTTCACGATCCTTCCCTTGTTCTTATCCCTTAAGATCGGCATCACAGCCTTGCAACTATGAATCGTGCCTACAAGGTTGATCTCTAAGATTCGCTGCCACTCTGCCCGCTCAGCATCTTCCAGAGGTTTCATACCTCCTCCGATGCCGGCGCTGTTTACCAAGAAATCTACTGTCCCGAAATGAGTGACGGCCTCATCTACCATCTGAGAGACCATTTTCTCATCGGTCACGTCGCAAAAAAATCCCTTTACATCTCCCCCAATTCCTTTCAAAAAGCTTACCGTCTTCTCAATCCCTTGCCTATTTACATCTGTCACAAAAACCTTGACCCCTTCCCCGACAAAGAACTCTGCGGTCTTCTCTCCAATCCCCGACGCTCCTCCCGTGATGATGGCCACCTTGTTTTTCATATGTAGGTCCATTCTTTCTTCCTCCTACCTTGCTTTCTTTTGCAAAAGATTCTTCGGTAGCTTTACTGCCGGGAACTAGGTGAACCTAAGCCTCCAAAGGTATGTTTTTTCGTACCAAAAGAAAAACTCATT
This sequence comes from uncultured delta proteobacterium, assembly GCA_963760605.1. GTDB lineage: Bacteria > Desulfobacterota > SM23-61 > SM23-61 > SM23-61 > CAVXFA01. The sequence continues at coordinate 28,573 of CAVXFA010000036.1, forward strand.
GTCAACTGAATATTGGCTGTCTTTCGGTCAATTACTGGCAGGATCAAATTCAATTCTATCGCTGACGCTTGCTGACTTACGGTTCGAGATGCCAGAAGAATGGATCGCGGAAGGCCTGGGAGGAACGCCCTTTGACGAGGTGAGTTTATTTGAGAGGGCGTTCCCCCATGGAAATTCTTTCCTTGCTTATTGCAAACTCCATGATCTTTAGAATTTTTTTATCGATCAACCCTCCTTCTCAAACAACCTATTGTAACCGCCTGTCCTTCCAGGTTAGGAGATTTGTTTTCTTCGAGAGGGTCGAGGGATTAAAATTTACCCTCTTCGTACTCTCATTATTTCCTCCACCACCGCTGACTGTGACATAAAGGTCTGGAGGTAATACTCCCCCTGGTTTAAAGGAGAGGACCGGGGCGGTGGGGATACCAGTTCCTATGTTCAAGGTCCTGACGGGCCCTCCCGGGGGTCTACCCAAGCCACCGGGGTCAGATAGAGCAGCGGCACCCGTTACATATTGCAACCCATATAATGTTGCTGTTCCTGCCTGACTGCAGGGATCGCCGCTACTGGGGGGAGTATAGGTCGTAAAATAAGCAATTCCCCCAAAAACTGTTGGCTCGGCCAATACCTTTTCTCCCGTACCCGGAAGGTTGATGTACCATCCGCGTCCTCCGGATGAGTCGATGTACTGACTTGAACTTATATTGACCAGGTCGCTAATCTGGCTTGTACCGGTGCGGTCCTTATCCTTTACGGCAAAGATTCTTTCTTGAACAATGGTCGCTGTAGGATCCGTCTTATCCCCTGTCCCCCAATAAATCCACAGGATCCCGTTTAAGTCTTTGGCGATCGAGGCCATCGTGTAGATGGGACGCACGACTCCGGCAGAGGATTGGAATAATAACCCTCCACTCCAGTCTGACGTGCTGCAGGTGGGGCCATCCATTTTGGAGCAGAACTTAAACCTCCACATATTCCCGCCAAGATCACCCAGATACACGGTATCGATAAAGCTGTCATTGTCTGTATCCACCGCAGCCGGGGGTGCCGGAAGGCTGTAATTCATCGATGGATTGTCCGCTCTTGTATAGCTCCACAATATATTTCCGGTAATCAAATCTATTACATAAAACCCCTTGCCCCGGCTGTCGCAACCCCCACTGCCCGCGCAGTTCGCAGGGCTATAGCCTCCGCCCAGCAAACCAACCCATTTTTCGCTCCCATTGATCTTTACCTTGCCGAAGGAAATTTTGCTCCAGGGGTCTCCCAGATAGGGTGCCTGGGCAGAGTTGGGGTTCATTCTCCATTTGTAAATGGGGCTCGCGGGTGTGGTAATGTCAAGGGCATAATAACCACAATAATTGGGGTAGGCCGATGAATACAGCTGATTAAAGCCTGAATCACACGATGAGGAGGAGCTCCACAGGTTCGCCCCCCCGCCTCGACCTTCACCTAAAATCAGCAAGGTAATCCAGTCCGTAACATTTTTATGTGTGCCGTCGCCCGATCCAACCCAGACATCTGCAGCCGCTACTGGACCATCCACAAAGAATTGATGGCTGAGGCCGGTGGGGTGCGTCGTATGGGCAATATTTTTCAATTTGGGCAACAAGTTGGGGGGAATAAAGCTCCACACTTCAGCTCCGTCCGATGTTCGAAAGGCATGAATCTGTCCATCATTGGCACCCGTCAGGATAGCTTTTTGTCCGTTGGCCGACGTCCTTTGATGGTTTGTGCGAAATGTAGCAAAGGCATTGTTGGCATCCTGGCTATCTATGAAAAAGCTGGAAGGAGCTCCGATGGTCACCGGATTGGAATGTAATATATCCCCTAACTTCCAGTTGTCCCGGTTATAGGTAGGATCCCCGCGGAGATATCCAACAATAGCGTCTCTCGCGGAATCCGAAGAAGCGCCCAGATCGTTCCGGGTGATGTTCGCAGCTGTAAAAGGAGTGAGGGCACCCGATTTATAGGTATAGATATTCCTGCTGGCTGCGGTCATGCTTTGTAAAACGCTCCCCGCTTCCCATGCCATGGTACCGACCGTCCCGTCGATATTTAAATCATATTTCTTGAGATACCCAAGCCAGAAGGGATCGTTATTCACTGGCATGAAAGAGGTCTCATAAATGTTGTTCTCATCCTGGGTCCTGGAAGAGGCAATGGATGCCATGGAAAAAGAATAGGTGGCCTCCCGGATAATATTGATGGCCTGCTTTAAGGCAGTATTCAGGTCGTTCGCGCTCGAAGCCAGAAAGGCATATCCCGAAAGACCGATTTCCCCGGGATCACTCGCCGTGGCGTAGTAATGGTCTCCATCCCCTAAGATGTTGTGGTGGTCCGTAGCAGAGGCCTGGCAACTGGCCACGGAGGAAGGATCAAAGGCGCTCGGATCGCCCGTATTTTCCAGGAGAGGATTGTCCGTACCCCCATAATAGGCTGCCCAGTTCAGGGTATTGCGCGACCAGTGCGGCATATCCGCTCCAAAGCCGACTACGAAGACTTTATATCCCGCATCGGCCAGAGCCTTGGCCTTGGCGACCGTATCCCGCCTCCTTTTGTATTGGTCCTGTTGATTTTCAGCCCCGTTCCCCCCGCAGCCAAAGGTATCGGACCCGTCGGTAATCAGGATGACGAATTTTTTCCGGCAGGCCCCGGCGCTATCCGCTGCCTTATTCGCATCGAGATAAAGCTTAGCCTCATTTAAGGCCCCTACTAAAGGAGTCCCGCCACTGGCAGTCGTTGTGCCATTGATGCCGGACCAGCCGCTCCCCCCATTCCATAGGGTAGCATACGGCGTACCGATAGAAGCCATTAACTTGCTGCATCCACTACTATAATCCCCCGACTCATCGGCCCCGCAATTGTAGAACCTCATGAAACCGATTCGGATCCCCAGACTCTGATCGTCCTGGCTGTCAATGGTACCGCTCCCGTTGTCATCCAGAATTTCGGAGAGGGCCCTGCGGGCGATCATCACCCGGCTGCAGTCTGTATTATGTCCGGTCCCTGGGTTTCGATAAAAAGGACCCGAACAGGAAGCGTCGCTATACTTGGGAACGCTGCCATAAGGATCAATGGTGCAGGAGGTGGTGTGACCCGTATCGCTATTGTCGTAAAACGGGTTACTGCTTGAACTACAGGGTTGTCCCGTTGAGGTGAACATCGTCGCGCCCGCAGGCGTCCATAGCATGCTTCCGGATAGATCCAGGACGATCAGGGCATCCGGGGCTACCGAAATAAATAGGGAGGAGTCATCGGAATATGCCGGGGAATGAAAAATGAAACTCCCCAGAATGAGGATCCATAAAATATTCTTCTTTTTTGACAGCATTCTTCTTTCCTCCTTCACCTTAGCGATAGGTAGTGGTCGTTTCCACCGGCCCATACCCCACACTGGCGTCAAGCTGCACATTACTGCCGTACCGGGTATTGGTACCCGTAACCCGGGCAACGTATCGAGCCAGCCGCCATTGCTGCCCTCCGCCAATGGAATAACCCGCCAAGGGGACTATGGATGGGCCCTTTCCAGGAAAGGCTGGCGTTGCGATGGTATAACGAGATGTAGGGTCATTGGCTGGATTAACCTGGACATTACTCACTGCGCTGGCAGAGAGGTTGTCTGGGTTAAAATTTTGACTCAACCGATGAATTCCGGCTTCCGCGGCCGCCAAAGCCTTTTTCTCGCCAACCGTCCGGGAGCTGATCCTGATGTCCTGGGTGGATATCGCAAAAACCAGCATTCCCATCGCAATCAATATCATGAGCGCCAGCAGAGCAGCGATGAGGGCAAAACCGCTTTTCGACGATAGCCCACATCCTCGGACAGCCAAATTTCTTTTCTTATTGAATTGTCGCATGGTTCCTCGCCATCACACTGGTTGAATAAATCATCCTTTTCCTTTGTCCAGTATCGGGGGTTATCTCATCGGTTTCTACTTGCAGGGTAATATCGATTCTTCTTATATTGGGGATGTTTGCCGGCAGGGAGGCAAAGGGGATCTGATTTCCCGCCCCGTCAAAATAAGTAAATATCGGGAGATCCGTTCCCTGGTCATACACCCCGTTGCCGTTCGTATCATTGATCACCCGGACGACGCGGGGCACGCCACTGGCTGGGTCATCCCCTAAAAAGGGCTGGGCCCCTAGGCAGTTGCTGTCGCGGCTAATGAACAGATTATTTCCATCATACGCATACCGTATGATCTCGTTGGGATAATCTCCGATGCTGGAACTCTCATCGATGTCCATCTCAATCGTCAGGGAATATGCCGTCGCCTCCTGAATTCCCTTGTAGAGGGGATTGGGTGGAGGATTGTTTCCACAATTGGAATTCAACCAAAAACCCGTTTCAAAATTTGAGTTATAAGAGGCCATCCTGACCTCCATAGCCATCATCTGCAGCGCCGCTCGGACATCCTGCTGAGCAACCACCTTCCTCTCGAGGGAGACTGAGGATTTTTGCCCCGACTGCACTACTGCGTAAATGGCCCCTAACAATACAAGGCCAACGCCTATGGCAAACAAAACCTCAACAAGGGTAAAACCCTTTTTATTACTGACTTGTTTCATACACACCCCACGGGGGACCGGAAAATTTCTTGTTGGGTTACAACCAGGCTTTCCGAAATCCCAGTCAGGCTCATTGGCCAAGTAACTTGGACTACGACCGTCCAGGTATTGTCGCCATTGTCGGTAATGGTTGTCTGCACCGTAAAGGTCGCGTCGCCAGCCTGGGGTGCGCCCAGACCGCTCATGAGAACATTCTTCGTCGAAGTAATGGAAGGGTTCGTAACACTACAGGGGTTTGGATTGCAGGGGTTAATGAGCAAGGCCTCACTCGTTTCTAACTCTTTTTGCAAGATCCCCGCTGCCCGCCCCAAATAATCAGATCTTCCAGATAAACTCCAGGCCTTCGGCTGTAGAGAGATGAGCCCTAACATTCCAAAAGAGATCAGGAAAAGGGTGATAAGCACTTCGATCAAGCTGATCCCATTTTTATTGCATATTGAGCTGTACATAGGTCCTCCCAGAAACCGACGTGATGACTGCGGCTGTGGAGCCACGGCTATTTGAGAGAATGACTCTTCCATTTGTGGCGATACCCCTTCCCTGAAAAATAATGGCCGGTGTTCCCCCGGAAAAGTCAGCATTTGTCACACCTATATCCTCGCCAAAAGTTTTCGGGGTTTTTACTTCCAAAGGCAAATACGGAGCTCCCGATTCCGTTCCCTTTTCGATGGTGTAGGTGTTCCCGCCGACATCAAAAGTTATGCGATACGTTGTGCTTTCAGATATTGCCCTTTGCTTCAAGCCTAAAAAATCAGACTGAATATTCCTGGCCGCGGATTTTAGATTCATATTCATGGCCAACCCAAAGAAAGAGGGAGCCGCGATAGCGCTTATGATGATAATAAGGACCAGGGTTATCATCATTTCGACTAGGGTCAATCCTCTTTGTGCATTCATATCCTCTTCTCCCTTTTTTAATTATTGTGCTCTCTGTTCCGGCGTCGTGTTTTGGGTACTTTTCTTCAGTTCTTCTTCCAGGGAGATGACCTCGCCTCCAAAGCGGTTGAACTCCTCCCAGGCCTTTTTCTTCGCCTCCGCATCATGGCGGGAAGCCGCCTCGAAGTATCTCTCTAGCGCTTTTTCATACTCAGCCTTATAATAAGCTTTTTGCTTTTCGTAGAGTTCACCACCGACCTTTTCTTTTAAAGCTCCAGGGTCCGGAGTCTTCTTATCCTGGGCTGACTCCTGGGCTTCGGCTGACACCGCCGCGGCGGCAATCTGCCCGGAATTAGGGCCCGGCTCACTGGCATTAGGGATTCTCTCCCGGCGCTCTGCCTTTCCCGCCTTGATAGAAAGAATGTCTTTCTTCGGAATGCCAACGATTCCGCTCTGCCAGTAGAACTTGACGACTCCTCTTTCTTCCCAGAATATTGAGACGGGCAGGATTCTTCCATTCTTGAGTTGAATCACGTATTCCGCCCAGGCGGCTGAACTCAGCCCGAAGGCAAAAACAATGGCTGCCAAATAGAATAGTTTTTTCATCGTCCCAACCGATTTCATTCTTTTCCCCAAATAAACAGAAATTTGCAGTCCTTGAAAATTTCTCAAAATCATGCTAACCAAACAGTTCCGCCCACCTGAGCGTGACCAGCGGCATATAATTTGTTTGATCATTGACCGCCTTGCTGCAGTAAACAATATTGGCATCCCCGCCCACCAGGTCGGCCGAAGCATTTGCACCAGCCAGGACTGCACCCGTCACATTCTTGCCTCCCCCTCCAGTGAAAATGATAGACCCAGTGACAAGAATGACGCCATACCATTGAAATCCGCCATGAATCTGTAGGTCTCCTTCCACCAGCAGCATCCCGCAGCCGGAACTCTGTCCCGTCAGCTTGACATAGGTAGAGTTCGTATAGAAGTAAACTATATTATGCTCGCTGCAACTTGTAGCGCACTGTTGCGTACCCCCGGGGCTGGGATTCCCCCAATGCATCCCTGTTAAAGTGGCGCTATTCACATTGTAAGAATAATTCGCTTTTATTTTAAACTGGTCGGTCATCTTTTTCACATCAATGTTCATGGGTGATTTCTCAATGATTGCCGCTGGAGATCCCGTGATCATGGGATGCCCATTCTGGCTCACCGTAGCCATGGAGATGATTCCCGGCACATTGGCACTGCCGCAGCCATCCATGCCCAGCACGTTCGTCGAAGTTCCCTGAATGGTGGTGACCTCCTTCGTATAGAGGGCTGCTGGAGCCGTGATCGGAGGCGCTTGGACAGCCTCGATTTGAACAGACTTTGTGGCACCGGTTGAGGTATGACCTTCAGAGGTAATGATGTAGATGGGAGTCCCGCTCGTAGTATTCTCTTCCGAAATTCCATCGTAATTGCCATCTCCCCATCTTAGAATATTGTTGCTGGCATCCACTTTATGGGTAACAGCGACTACATAGTCCATACTTGTAGAACTCAGCTTATCATAACGAACCTGATTGCTATTACTGACCTGGTACCCTTTGGCCTGCGCTCTTTCTTCGGGTCCGATGAAGGCGGTCCAACTGGCGTTTGTGGGTTGGTTATCGTAGATGGGAAAGACCGTGGCTGAGGTCTGCAACCGGGACCGCGCATCTTCCAAGCCAGCCTCGGCGGTATAAAAGACTTCTTTGGCTGAGCGGTCGTTCGCCGCAATCCTCAATTCCGTTCCAGTGCTTATCATCGCGGCCATACTCAAAACGGTGAGGACGAGAATGACCAGAAGGCCAACGATGAGGATTGCTCCCTTCTCGTTACCGGCGTGAAATTTTTTCCTTAAAAATAGCTCTTTATTCATTTTCTTATATCCTTTTTATTACGAAGCCAGATTCCGGGGGGTCACATCAGACTTCAAAGTAAGAGTACGATACTGGCCTGTACCTTGATCCGGATAGGCGGTGCGGGCCGTGATCGATATGGTGACTTTTCTTATAGCCGTTAGATCTGCCGGGGTGCTCGTCGTAGTTCCATCAGCCAAAGTATAGACAAAGGTAAGATTGGTGATATTATCGGCGATGGGAAGATTGACGGCATTCCGCAACCGCCAAACCTGCAATGCCGCGGCGTCGTAAGAGTAAGTGATGTCCTCGTTGGGACCGAGGGTATCGCCATTTTGATCGAGGTCGGCCAAAATGCGAATGGTGCTGGGTTGAGCCATGGCAATGCCGTTGAATGTTGTCCCGGCCTTTTTGTAACCGGCTAACCGGATCTCGCGGGTCATCAGGTCCATAACCGCCCGGATGTTCTGGTTCATTTCAGCGATCCGTTCTTGGGCGCTGAAGGCTACCTGTTGCGAGACGAAGACGCTGTAGAGGCCGGCCATGAGGATGGCGGCAATAAAAATGGCCGCCAGTAACTCCACTAGGGTGAAGCCGTTATTCCTTGGCCTCGATCCAGATAGATCCATCTCTTAGTCTCCTCGCAGGGTGGTCATGCTGACGTTATGGGTCCCTCGGCTATTCCAGTTCACGGTTACGGTAACGGTCCTAATATTGCCAGCCGTAGAAATGATCCACTGGCGGAGGTAACTGATGTTTCCGAGGTTGATCGAGTCATTTCCCGAAGCCAGCGAGCCTACGCTGGCATTTTTTAAACTTTCCAGCTTATCTTGTGCCAAGGTCGTGGCCGTAGCCGTTTCCTTGCTTTGGGAGGTAGCTCGCATCACGGAAAAGACCATCGTGCTTATAGCCAGAAGCACTACAGATAAAATGAATAGAGCGATGAGAATCTCTATCAGGGTGAACCCATGCTGTTCTTGCCTCCTCATTCGATTTTCACCCTCCCTGTCGAAATAACTGTGACATTCTTTGTTCCCCTGGGGTTGGTTACGATAACGGTATTGGCACTAGAATTCCCGCGGGAATCAAAAGGGATGGAAATACTTGTCAGGGTCACATCCGGGTAATCGGGGTTCAAGCTCCTGCTCTTCGCCACGCTCCCATCACTCACTCTTACGACCTGATAAGATTGGGAACTGATGTCTACCCGAAAATCTTTGTTTTCCTTCACCGCTAAGAGTCGGGCAAATTGTAAATCCGTGGCCACTTCCCTCGCCGCTCCCCTTAACTTATAGCTCGAAGAAAACAAATCTAGACTGGGCGCGGCTACAGCCAGCAAGGTCGCCAGGATGGCTAGAGTGATTATTAATTCAACCAAAGTAAGACCTTTGGAACAGTTCTTTTTCTCTGCCACCCATTCGTTCTTTAAAATATTTCTTTTGGCCTTTTTTCTCATCGATTCTCAAAATAAAAAACCGGATTATCGTTGCTGCTGCTTAGCCACGGCAATCCGGTCATCTGATCTTCGGCAACCCGGCCGTCCCAATACCCTGGGACCCGTGGCTTTCCGCCCTCCAATTGCTCGGAGTTTGGCTTTTTCATTATTTTACTTTTTGATTACCTGAACAGCAAAATAAGTGCCAAGAGAAATTCGGGTAAAATTTCTTAAAAAAAAAACTATGCCTTTACGAACTCATTCTTCTTTAAAAAATATAATAGATATTAAATGTTGCTATTCCTTCCTCTTCAATTTTATCCAATTCTACTCAATTTTCCTCGATAGAATAATATGGCTGCTCTAAAATTTTTTTATAGCCAGATTTTTGCAGAAATATATCGAGAGAAGTTTTCTTTCAGGGCGGAAATTGAGCCCCAGGTTCTCTGTCCATTTTTGTAAAAAAGGGGGACAAAAATGGCGGCCAGTCTTTGGGAAGCATTCCCACCCACTTCCTCCGGCCTTGGGGCCCAAAATCTCGTGTAGGTCGGGGACCTATCGTTCATTTTCCACCTCCGGTACCATCTATAATGTGAATTCAGGAAGGGGGGGTGATCGTCATTCTTCCTAGAATTGTTTGCTCTTTCGACTGCGATGAAGTTTTGCTAAACCCTGGTTCTCTCTATCTTTAAAAGAAACTCCGGCAGCGATAAGAATCCACCATTTGGTTCCCAGCCAATCCAGCCGTTACCAGCGGTATAAAATTTGCTTTAATAGAGACTGCGAAATTAGAAAAAAGGAATTTCATAACGGCTTTAATATCATTCCCATAAAAAATAGCTAATCGCTAGCCAGAGAAATTTTGGTACTTTGATGGAAAAAGGGTTGTGGAAAATCATTTGAGGGAGTCTTCACACGTTTTAATTTCTTTTGGAGCTTTTGATAGTTTGGCTTCGATCTTTCGCTTTTTGAGAAGGAAAAGTAAGGAGGGAGTAGGATGAAAAAGAATTATTCTCGGATTATTCCATTATTGTCTCTAATGCTGATTCTAGGGCTCGCCATGGCCCATCCGGCTGCTGCTCAGAAATATACGATTACTGATCTTGCTTCGTTGGGTGGCGCCAAAACCTTTGCTTATGATATTAATGAGCAGGGACAAGTTGTTGGTACCAGTCAGATTAGTGGGATTGCAGGCCAGGATGAGATCCCCACTCATGCTTTTATTTGGTCGGATGACAAGATCACAGATCTTGGGACTCTGGGGGGGCAAAGAAGTTATGCCTATTCCATTAACCAATTAGGACTTGTGGTTGGTTATAGCTACACCTCAGATGCGAATGGGGGAGCATTCTTGGGAGGGGAAAGCATAACTATGAATAACCTTGGTACTCTTCCTGGCGGAAGTTTGAGTAAGGCTTATGGAATCAATAAGGACGGCCAAATTACTGGGTTTTCCAATACCCTTATGAGCGGTGACCATGCCTTTTTATGGAAAGATGGAGCAATGCAAGATATTAAAACCCTCGGAGGTCTCTATAGCTATGGGATGGGTATCAATGATTCGGGGCAGGTAGTGGGGTATAGCGAAAACGCCAATTACGAGGCCCACGCTTTCTTGTGGGAAAATGGTAATATGAAGGACCTGGGAACACTCGGAGGTTCAGACAGTTATGCCAACCGCATCAATAATAAGGGACAGGTTGTAGGCTGCAGTTTAACTGCGGGTGGGGAATCTCATGCCTTTTTTTTAGGGGAAAATGGTATGAAGGACCTCGGCACCTTGGGGGGAAATGAAAGCGAAGCGCTTGGGATTAACGATCTTGGTCAAGTGGTCGGGTTCAGTACAATTCTAGTGAATGGATCTGACAGAAGTCATGCCTTCATTTCGCAAGATGGACAGGGTATGCAGGATCTGAATCAATTCATACCGGCTGACTCTGGCTGGGAGCTTGTAGCGGCATCAGGAATCAATAAATGGGGTCAGATTGTAGGGTGGGGGTATGTCAATGGGGTGGAAGTAGAACACGCCTTTCTTCTTACGCCTGTTGAGCCCAAAGTTTTGAAAGTGAAAATTAACATCAAACCATGGAGTCACCGCAAAGGAATAGACCCGTGGGTTAAATGGAGACTCGTTCCTGTTGCCATCCTCTCTTCACCGGATTTTAATGCTCCCCGAATCGTAGACCGACATTCATTGACTTTTGGTCGGACGGGCGATGAGGATAGTGTGGCCTACTGTCTTCGAAGGCCCTTGGATGTTAACCATGATGGCTTAAAAGATCTGATTTGTTATTTCCGCGTAAGCCCCACGGGTTTTCGTTGCGGAGACAAGGAAGGCGTACTGAAAGGCAAAACAGTAGGTGCGGAGGAATTTGAGGGAACCGATGAAGTCCAGATATGGCCCTGCCACAGAGGGCGGAGACATCATCACGAACACTAATTCCTGACTCCCGACCCTCCACGATTACGATTTCGCTTGAAGGGAACGATACTCCCCTCCCGGGTTCTCGGAACTTTGCTCCAAATTGAAACGCGCTAAAATCTTAAAAAAGTTTTTAGTTAAGGCCGGGTGTAACTCAAGTCCCATTATGCTCCACATAAATGAGATAACCTGCTTTGTATCCATTGAGCTTCTATATGAGCGCTTGGTGCGCATAGCATCGAAAATATCAGAAATCGTCGTCATCTGGCTGCAAAGATTCTGCCTCCACCCTTGGGGAGCTTCCGGGATAACCCTTGTTATTGAATTTCATATGGTGCTCAAAAGCGGTTACGCATGGCCAATTTCCCTATGTCCGGCGATGCCAGCCAGATACTCGGCTCCTTTAACCGGGTGTTGCTTCATAAGCGCCCATTCCGCGTCGTCCAATTTGCCGGGCTTGTTAATGATCTCTATCGGGATGAAAAGTTTGCCGATGTCGTGAAGTAATGCCGCTATGCCGATGTCGCGGAGCAGCTGTCCCATCTACCTGCAATCCCATCGCTTGGGAGAGATTGAGTACGCAAACATTTACGGAGTGGGTAAACGTGTATTCATCCATCGATCGAAGAGGCGCGAGGGCCAAAAAAGGGGTGGCATCATGTTTTAAAGTTTCAATAATCCCAGCTACAATCTCCTGAATCCCCACCACCCTTAGCTTTTTTTGTTTTCTGACTTCCTCATAGACTTCCATGACCTTGGCCATTTCTTCGGAATTGACATCCGGGATTGTAAGGCCCTGACGAGGAGTATAGGCTGTTGAGACCCGGGTCACCAGGCTGAGCAGTGCCGAACCTCAATTTTTCCCAGACGAATATTTTCGGAAGAACTGACCGCTTCGCGGCCGTCGCCCTTTTTCGCCAGGCTAAAAATAAAGGCCTCCATTTCCCGGAGATCGATGACCGGGCAATTTGGACACTCCCGATACCATGAGCCGCAAGTACCTGGGCAAAGCGAGTTAAATAAATATCATTCCCCAGTGAACTTCCATCATAAATTAACTCATCATCGATCACCATAAAGGAAATACTAGGCTCATTGCCCATCGCTGCCACAAGGTTGGCTAAGCCCTCGAGCGCATCGGCGTCCCACCTGCGGGTGGTCGGACGCGTAGAGTGATGCATTGGAAATCGCGGTCACCATATGCCGAATAAAATTATGGACTCTTTCCGCCCGACCTGCGTTCATGGACTGATCCTCTGCTGCGCATTTTTCAACGTCTGAGATGCCAAGGTTGCCAGTTCATGATCTCTAACCCTTGAGAATTTCTCGAGCAGAATACCGGTTTCGTTGGTCGGGTAAAATTCAAGCGAACGTATTACCTCGGCCTTTAGGCGATTCATGGCCTGGCGATGCAGAACATTTTTCGATCGGAGCAACCGTTCCAGATGCGGCAAGGATTCGGGATTGCCAATTTTGGCTAGAGTTCGGATTACCTCTATTTTGAGATCAAAATTAATGCCGAAAATACCTCCCCTGTTCAAGAGCTCCAAGAGTTTATTAAAAACTTCTGGGCTCTGGCTATCCTCGGCCAACTGAACAGCGGTGCGCTGAATTTCTTTTTCCTGGCTGGATAAATCCTCCAGCAGCATTCGCTCGGCATCCGGATCCTGGAAATGCGAGAGGGCTTTAAAAACTTCTTCCCGAACCCTGGGATGCCGGTGCCCTAGCAATTTTTTAATCTCCGGTAGAATCGCAGGATCATTAAGGTTGCGTAAAATCAAGATCAAATTCCTTAAAAAATACCACTTCTTATCCCGCAACCGGGAAAGTGCCGCGTCCCGAACCACGTCGCCCATTTCCAAAAGGAGATCAATACAGAAATCGCCGAATCGAACGACTGGGTTCTTCAGCCAAATGGTCCAATACCGGCTCGACAAAAGGTTTGCCAACTTTGTGAATCAGTTTATTGATATGCGGGTATTTCTCCTTTCCCCATAATCGAAGGCTGGCTAGTACCTCTTCGATAAACTCTGGTTTTCCAAACGTGGCGAGGACCTCCATCATCTGGGAGTTTTCCCTGGCACGGGGTGTATTTTGACAATCAGTCAGCCTGCCGTGCAGTTCATTCAAAGCCTGAAAGTCTCCGATTTCCAGAAAATAGCCAACGCGAATCAACGAGGTTTTGTTTCAGCACTTCCAGGTAATCTGGGCTCGGACCGGATTTAAAGATTTCGAGAATGATAGCGGATAATTGAATGTTTACGCAGTGGCTCTCCAGCGATTTTTTCAAGACTTCAATTTCTTCAAGGTCCAGACCTGTTATTTTCTCGGCGGCTATAATGCTTTGAAGCGTATCCTGGTAAGATCTTGGCACAAGGGTCTCAATATCGTCTTCCCGGAAAATGGCTGCTTAATTTTTCCTTCAAATTCCTGCCCCGTATCCTCCACCTTAGTAAGGGCCGATTTTCGGGCCACTCCCCGCCCGCTGGAATGTTTAGCTAATTTTTGTAAGAGATTTAAGATAAAAGGAGATGGGGACAAATTTCGGGAGTTCATATTTTCAAGCGTTTCCAGGATGATCCCTTCGGGAAACTCGGATAAAACTTCTTCCGCACATTCTTCGTTTGTCGCCAGCGATTTGAATGTGTCTGTAAGAAATTTTGAGCGCATTTCTGGATTCAGATTACTTACGAATCTGCTCAGCCTATCCAAGTATGCTTTACGCTTTACCGGCTCATGTTCGTATCCAAAAACACCCCGGATATATGAAGCAATCACATGGTCATAGCTTAGCTCTTGGCTCCGAGAATCTTTCCAAGACTGTTCATTCATTATTCGGGCTAAAATTTCCGGGTCGACCTCTTCCGGAACCGGTAACGTGAACTCCTGACGGGTCAATAGTGCCGTCCAGGAGATGACGGACAAAATTTTCCCAGACCGTGGAAGATTTTTTATCATCTTCCTCGGTTTCAATTTGATCTTTTTCTATTACCCGAAATAAATCATATCTGATGGCCTTCACCCGGAGATGCCGTATGCTGGCAGAATCTACCATCCGTTCAATCCCCCCCTTTTCCCGAATATTCTCCTGGCTAAGGCTCAAGATTTCATTGAAGCGGAGTATCTCCTCCTCCTCCAGTTTTTTTTCAAAGGTAAGCGCCGCAATACCGCGGCTAAACAGGACCTTTGCATAATCCTTATAGACGGGATTCTTCCTATCCAGGAAACTCTGCTCGAAAATTAGAGTATCTCGTGCAATTCCTAGGGTGATCTCTTCGCGAAATTCGAGCAACGCAGCAAGCAGGCTCACGACTTTCTGCATCGACGCATGGATAAGAGGATGGCCCTTAGGATAGGAGGTTACACAACGGCGGGATATGTTCAGCTCAAAAATAAAATCCGACAAAAGCCTGGTATCCAAGGCAAGTTCATTATTTTCCGGGTAATTAGTGCTCATTTCCAGGGTCAAACCGCAGGAATGCAAAGGTCTTCTTCTCCATTCTTATCGGTATTTTGCCCAATAAATTAAATATTTTAGGCCTTTGAATATTTTTGGCTCTTCTCCCAATTTGTTGAATCAAAAATAGCCCGGGGAATTTTAGCCAATTCTAATATTTGTAAACTCTTTTTCCTCCTCTAATTCCGCGATCCCCCTTTCCCTAAACTGCAAAGAAACACTTTCCGTGGTTACCATCTTTCCTCCATCTTTAAAATTAATTTCCCAATAAGTGTGTTCAGCAGTTGGAGGGATTACTTCCAGGATTTCAAATATATGGGGGTCGTATGCTTTCCCCCTGACAACAAATTGTTCAAAGACATATTGGTCAGAATGCCACATACCTCTTCTCCTTTCTTTCATCTGCTTAGAGTTGCTCATCGCAATGATTTCAAACCAAAAGCCCCATTTCTCCTAACGGAGCAAAGAAGCATCTAATCTCGCTTGCCTAGGCCTACTGCTTTCCTACCACAGGCCCATATATCTGTAAAGTGGCAATTTAACACGCCTCCATATCCACCCATTCTCGCCCAAGAGGCGGCCTAAGGGAATTAGTCCTTAAAGATGGTTTCTTATCTTAAAGAAATGGTAAGAGAATCTCGCCAGGTAGGAGGGCAATTCTTGGATCTGGGAATTTTTGAATCCCTAGGTTAAAAATTGGAATGATGAAGAATTCATATTTCCTATGATATCCAGCTCATGCCAAGCTTCTTGATGACAGTCAATCTCATGTCTTACCCCTGGTTTCCCTTTGCGGTTCCTCCCTCGGCTGAAATAGCCACTGGGAACCGAAGACGAATGGCCGTCCCGGCTCCTTCCCCTAAACTGACCCGCATCTCCCCCCCATTGCGCACCATCACCTTACGGACCAGCGCCAAACCCAAACTCCAATTCTCATACTCCAACCCTGCTCCCCCGCCCTCCTCTCGACGCATCCCCCGCAGAATCCCATTCTGACCCTCATACCAAACCCGCAACTCCACAAACCCCGGCCGACCCTCCCTACCCCTCCTCTCCCCCAACCCCGTTGACAACCGCAAGGACTTCTGCTCGCTCCCCTTCAAAAACACATTCTCCAAAACGCTCCGCAACACAAACCCCAACTGCACCTCATCAAAAAGTACCGCCGGCAACCCCTCCCCCAACTCGGTCACCCACCGCACCCCCCACTGATCTAACTCCTTCTCCTTCCGCTTGAGAACCTCCCCCAACCTGAAGTTCAAATCATTCCCCACCAACCGCGGAACCGAAAACTGCGTATACTCTAAAAGACTCTCCAAAAGCTCATTGATCCGCTTCACATCCAGGCTCACCAACCGAGAAAACTGCTCCCGAAACTCGGCATCCTCGTACTTCTCCGGCAGAAGATAAGCAAAAGTGCTGATCGCTACCAAAGGATTCTTGATCTCATGAGCCAAGATTGAAATGGTCGCGTCGAAGAAGGCCTTCTCTTCTTCCACCGGCGAGGTCGACAACGGCAAAACCCCCTCCCCGGCCTGCTTCCCCTCCCCCAAGGAAACCCATGCCTCCTCACCCGAAAAACTAAAAACCAAATCCTCCGGCAATACCAACTCCCCTTCCTTCAAAACCACCGACCGCAAAACCACACTCTCCAACTCCCGCAAATTCCCAGGCCAATAATACTGCTGCAACACCTGCAACGCCTCCAAAGAAAACTTCTTCCGCACCCAATCCCCCGACCCCTGCTCCTGCAAAACCTCACCCACCATCCGCGGAATCTCTTCCCGCCTCTCCCGCAACGGCGGCAAAACCACTCTCAATACCTCCAAACCCTGATAAAGATCCCCCCGAAACCTCCCCGCCGATACCGCCCGAGCCAACGAAAACTTAGACGAAGATATCACCCGCACCTCAACCCCCATCCCCTCCCAACCAGGCCAACCCAACCCCTGACCATGCAAAAGATCCAAAAGAACCCCCTGCAAATCCCACCCTAAACTCTCCACCTCCTCAAAAAAAAGAGTCCCAGAAACACTCGCCCCACCCACCCCATCCACCAACCAAAGGGCAAGCCTCTCCCGCAACCCCTCCACCGTCAACTCCCGACAAAAAAACCGCAAAAACGGCCGGCCTCTCCACGACCCCAACAAATGAACCGCCCTGGCCACCCCACTCCGACCCGTCCCCTCCTCCCCCTGAATGAATACCGGCAACGATGAACCCGCCACCTTCAAAACCCTCTCCCGCACCCCCACAGCCACCCGCGAAGAATAAAACCATGACTTGATCCGCTCTTCCACCGACAGAATCCGCCGCTCTCCCCCCCTCTGCTCCACCCAATCCCTCTGCAAAAGAAGCGCCTCCACCTTCTCCCGCAATGACTGCACCGCAAAAGGCTTGCTCAACCCATCACTTAAGGGCAAAACAAACCTCTTCGCCCACACCGCACCCTCCCCCATCAGCAAAAGAAGCGGCAACCGCGGCTGCACCTGGCGCAGAGACCGAAAAAAAGACTCGTAAAAAAATAGGGGCAGATCCACCCCCACCAGGACAATCTCCACCTCCTCCCGCCCCACCACCTCCAGGGCCTCGGGCAGATCACTCACCGTCAACACCACATACTCATCCTTCAGGATCATCCAGAGGGAAGTGCGCACGCTGGAAGAAGAATCCACCACCAGCACTTTCCGCTTCCGCCCTTTATTTTCGAGGACCACTATTCCCTCCGGCATTCAACGGCAGATGGACGCGAAAACTCGTTCCCTTGCCCACTTCACTCTCCAAATCGATAAACCCCCCATGTTCATGGATGATCTGGTAACTGATGGCCAAACCCAACCCGCGGCCATCAGACCGAGTGGAAAATATTCATTAGTTCTGGAAAGCAAACAATATACCGGAAAGGATTTAATGGATAACCCATTGCTTTTTATTATTTTTGCCTTTCTTTAACACCCTTTAAAATGGAAAAAGTTTTCCATTTTATGCTTCTCTATTTCCACTTTCTATTCAAAACGACTATCCCCTTCATACCTTCTTTCCCCCATAGATCTGCTAACGGCCAAAACCGCAAAATGCTTTCAGGTCATCCAAGGTCTAAAGAACTAATTCTTATGCCTGTTGACTTCTTTATCTTGCTTAAATACACTCCTTTGGAAATGCCAGATAAGCTGAATTTCCTGTCTGGGCAAAAATATAAAGGGAGGAGAGAAATGTTGGGCGAAAGGAAGTGTAAAGGAATCCCCAAATTGGAGTTAGATACTCCCTGTCTCGTGATCACTAAGGAGATTCTGGAACAAAATATCGAGGCCATGCAAGCCCATGCAACATCTTTCGGAAAACAGCTACGGCCTCATGCCAAGACTCACAAATGCTCTCATATTGCTAAAATGCAGATGGAGGCTGGATGCGCGGGAATTTGTGTCGCCAAGGTCTCTGAAGCTGAAGTCTTGGTAAATAAAGGATTTCAGGGGGTCCTGATTACTTCCCCAGTGGTCACGAATTATAAGATAGAACGGCTCATGGAATGCTTATCCCGCGATCCTAAGCTCATGGTGGTCGTAGATAACGCGGCCAACGCCAGAAGGCTGGATGAAGCAGCTAGCAAATATGGTTTGAAACTAAATGCGCTTGTGGATCTTGATCCTGGCATGGGACGAACAGGTGTATCTTTTAAAGAGGGGTTGGCGATGGGAGGGTTGATTAACAGCCTCCCAAGGCTGAGCCTGCGCGGAGTTCAATGCTATGCTGGCCATGTTCAACACATCTCCTCATTCGAGGAACGTTACCGGGCTTCTTTGGATTGGATGAACCGAGCCGCCGAAGTTGTGCGCCAATTTCGCCGAAGCGGTTTGCCCTGCGATATTTTCACTGGTGCCGGAACTGGGACGTATGAAATTGATTGCCGGGTGCCCGAACTCACGGATTTACAAGTAGGCTCTTACACCATGATGGATACCGAGTACTTGAACATTGGCTCATCCCAAAACCCTTCGCATTTCAATAAATTCCCACCGCCGTTGACCCTGCTCACCACGGTAATCAGCGTGAATCAGCCCAATTTCGTTACCGTAGATGCTGGCTTGAAAGCCCTCTATCATCACGGGGGAACTCCGCACGTTAGGCGCTCATCTTTCTCAGGGTTACAGTATGAATGGTGGGGGGATGAGCATGGTAGAATCCTGTTGCCAAATCCATCGAAAAAGCCTTCCATCGGGGAAGTTCTTGAACTCGTAGTTTCGCATTGTGATCCTACTGTCAACCTTTTTGATTTTTTTTATGTCACCAGAAACGAGATTGTTACAGAGATTTGGCCAATTGACCTGCGAGGTAAGTGTCAATAAAGGGTAGCAAAACGGGCTGGAGGAGAAATTGAATTTCTCCAGAAAAGGGAGGCTTTTTGTTTACTGCCAGTTGGAAGAGAGGCATGCAAGCCGCCCTCCGGGCCCCTTCGGCAATCAACACCCACCCGGGGGAATGCTGGGTCGTAGGGGGAACTCCAGCACGATAAATGCGGGATATGAGGTAGCGGATCAAAAGGTAGAGAACTGGCTAACGCGACTTTAGCCATCCTTTCCTCCGGAACTATTTTCAGGGCGTTGATGCTTCAGGGGCAAGTCTGCGTGAATGGCGATGATCTCCCCCTTGTATCTCAGAGGGGCCTCTATGTGGCCCCATCCTTTATGAGCTTGGAAAATTCCATCATAAGCAGAGTCATGATAGGACTTCATGATATGGGGAATATTGCGTTCGGTAAGTACTGAATCCATCAGTCGGGCTTCGATCTCGTTCCCAAGCACTATAATTTTTTTAAACTCTTCCATTTCAAATTATCCCCACGAGAATCTCAAAGTACCTGGCAGCGTAAAGGGTAAATTTTCAGTGGCTTTCTCTTCTTCGCGGGATTTCCCCACTATCGTAGGGAAATAGCAACAGGTTATTTCACCTCAAACCTCTTCGTAAAATTGAAGTCAATCTCTATCCCCAATCCAGGACCAGGAGGGAGGGAAACCCAGCCACCGTTTCGTTTGACTTGTCCGGGAATGTCCAGTGGCTTAACCAGCAATTCCTCCCGGAATCGGTTCGGGGTCGTGTCATATTCCAGCATGGGCTGTACAGGTTCCGCGGCTCCAGGCAGGTCAGGCAGAGCGGCAAGAAGGTGAAGGTTCGTGGCTACGGCCACGGCAGACCCCCAGACATGGTTCACCACTGGAATAAAGTAAGTATGGGCCAGGGCTAAGACCTTGCAGTACTCTGTAATCCCTCCCAGGCCACAGGTCTCCGGCTGAAGAACGTCAACGCATCGGTTGGCAATGAGATCTCGGAAACCCCAGCGAGTAAACTCTGCTTCGCCTCCGGCAACGGGCAAGTCCAAGGCAGTGCAGACATCTCTGTATCCCTGGTGATCTTCGGGGGCCACGGGTTCCTCGAACCAGAAAACGTCCAGGTGCTCTAATTCACGGCCCAGCGGAATGGCTTCACGAGCCGTGTAGGCATGGTTGGCGTCAACCATGAGGAGGATATCCGGTCCGATGGCCCCTCGGACTGCCTCGACCAGTCGGATGTCTTTAGCCGGCCCCAGACCGATCTTCATCTTCATGGCTTTATAGCCAGCCTCTGCAATTTGAACGCTTTCCCTGGCAAAAGACTTTTCCAGTTCAGGGATGCGCTGAAGCATCATGCCATACCCATAAACAGGGATTGATTGCCGAAAGGCTCCGCCCAGCAACTTGTAAATTGGCTGGTTCAGATAACGGCCGACAATGTCCCATAGGGCAATATCTACCCCGGATAGGGCCTGAAGGGGCATTCCTTTTTGACCGTGATCCCTCAGTGAATTATAGACTTTATGCCATATCCTCTCCCGATCTAAAGGGTCCTCTCCCAAGATCATCGGACGAATCACCAGTTCTATGATCGCTTTATTGGCCAAGGCGACCTGCCCACCTCCAAAGGCTTCGCCATACCCGTGAATGCCCTCATCCGTGACAACTTCCACAATATGAGCAGTCCGGCGATCAAAATACATCTGGGAGTATCCCAACTCCTTTTCGAGGGGGTACTGGAGAACGTGACTTTTTACATCGATAATCTTCATGGTCGGATTAAACTCTCTCCTTTCAGAGGATAAGTCCCTCTTTTTAAGGGACCCAATACATAGAGATATTATATATTTTCATGCTTATCTTCGTTAATAAAAGGGAATTCGCCCCGATTCGTGTCCTTGCTGAATCATTTGGGGCATATCCCGCGACAGCCCGACTTTTGCTAAGCCAGTTAAAATCCTACCATAACAAAAACCTATATCCATATCAACAACCAATGTTATGCGGTGGAAAAAGGTGATGGCCATTTTGGGAGCTACCCTTATCCTGCCCCCCGGCCAATGGGATGGCTGGGGCTGTCGCGGGAGCGGAGCATTTGACCTGGTCCAATCCGGATTCTTTCATGCCCCAGCAGTTCAAAAACGCGGCCAATCCGGAGATTCACTTCAAAACAACTGGGCCGGAAAGACGGGTCCCGACCGGCGGTAGAATCGGTGGGCTTGTATCCGGCGTAGGCACCGGGGGCACGATTTCGGGCATCGCCCGCTATATCGATCCTTCCGATTCTGGCAGGCGCTACCTCACCGGACCCCTTTTCGAAGGCGTTTTCGACGAATCCGGTTTACCCAGGAAAATTTGAATTTCCGGAAGAACAGATTCCGATCACCTATCCTCTGAACTCTTGGAGGGCCTGAAGGATGCGGGCAGCCCGATTGCGGTACGTATGGTGAGCCAGAACCCTCCGCATCGCCTTTTCCCCCCTTTTTTGGGCGCCCCTTGGGTCACGAAGATAACGCTCTCTCATTTCTATGGCCTCATCCAGGTTATGAAAGGATAAGAGTTCATCTTCGGGATCGAATAAAACCTCAAGTTCTGGAGACCATTCCGTAAGAACCGCACCTCCGCAGGCGCTGGCATCGAATATCCGCTGGGTTAGACCCGTCCGCGCCTGGGGCTGGCGGACATCCAGAATGAAAGTGCTTTCGCTGTATATTTTCCGGAGTTCATCCCCATATGCCACCCACCCTCTATAAAGCTCTTTATCCACAAAGTCACGCCACCTCTCATCCCCATAGACACTTCCTGTGCATCCCAAAACCCCTGACACCACCTCTCGGCGTTTCCTAATCCCCACCTCATAAACGCACGACTGCACCCATAATCGACACAGGGGGTCTACCTGGATCAAATTCCGGGGTTGGCTCGTCTTTCGTACCAGCCGCATCCAAGATAGACTATGGAGGGATTGTCGAAAATCCTGGCGGTAGGCTTCCCAAATGGCCTCGACATCTTCCCAAAATTCTGGGGTTGTCCGGGCAACCCTATCAAGGATTTCATTGGGGTGGGCCGTGGAACCTACAAAAACCCCACCCGAATAAAGGAAGCCAGAATCAGTTTTCGCGGGGAAAAAAACCAGGGGGTCGGTTGCCAGAGGGAGATATGCCATGGGCATCCCGCTCCAGGAATATTTTTGTTGGACAATTTCCTGGTCCCAACAGAAAGGAAGAGTCCAATCAGGTTCACAAATCTCCGGAAATCCGTACCCTTCCGGATCATCAACGAACCAAATAATCCAAGGAATTCTTAAGGATGCTTGCAGATCTTTAATATTCAACATGAATGTGCGGTCTGCCCCCAGGTCCAATGTAAAAACGGCGTGATACCCTCTCTGGGCGTTCTCCACGAACGATCGGAAGGGGTCTGAAAAATTGGGGACGGGAAGATCCAGGACTTCAACTTCGAGGGACTGGAAGGCCTTGACCAAAGAGGTGTGGATAGAAGGGAGAACAAAACCGTTGGGCCTTAAAGCCAGAATTCGCACTCAGGAAAACCCTTCGCCGCAGAGGACGCGGAGAGCGCAGAGAAAATATGCTCCAAAAACATTTTTCTTTTAGGCTTCATTTTGGATTGATGAGGCATCGGGGTCTACGGCCTTCAAGGATATCCCGGACCTGCCTGGCCACGGCGTCAGATAAGCGCTCAGCCGCCTCGTGGGTCATCGCTCCGATGTGCGGCGACAGAACAACATTCTCCAGTTTTGCAAAGGGGTGATTGCCGGATATCGGTTCATTGGCGAAGACATCCAAAGCAGCACCCCCGATCCGTTTCTCCTGAAGGGCTTCTAACAAAGCCGACTCGTCAATCACCTTACCCCGGGAAGTATTTACCAGCAAGGCGTTCGGCTTCATCGCCGCCAGGGTTCGGCCGTTGATCATCTTCTCCGTTGCAGGCGTGAGAGGCACGTGAAGCGTCACGATATCCGCCCGGGAGAGGAGTCCTTCTAAACCCGTGTTTTCCACCAGGATAGACCCCTGGGCCCGGGCATATGGGTCATAGGCCAGGATTTTCATCTCAAAGCCCCGAGCAATCCGGGCTACTCGCGACCCGATCTGTCCAAGGCCGATTATGCCTATGGTTTTCCCCTGAAGTTCCCTGCCCATTACCCATTCTGGCAGAGCTGCGCTCTCGGTCCGTTTCCAATGATCCTCCCGGATGTACCGGTCAGATAGATGAATTTTCCGTGACAAGCAAAGAAGGAGGCCGAAAGTCATCTCGGCCACGGCTTGCGCATTCTCTCCTTGGCAGTTGCATACGATCACCCCTCTCTTGGCAGCGACCTCAACATCGATGTGATCGTACCCTGCGCCGTAGGCAATCACACCCTCGAGGCCAATAGCCTTTTCCAGAACGGTGGCATTGATCGAGACGTATTCGGAGACCAGGATCCGGACAGACCTTGAACCACTCAATCGATCAATCAGCTCCAGATGATCTTTAACATCCGCCCAGGCAAATCCGCCCAGCGCAGAGATCTCAGCTAATGATTTTTCAGACATGAAAAAACGATCGGCAAATACAACCGGGGCAGAGAAACTCTCTTTACTGGCCATCATACACAATCTTCCCGCCGACCATGGTCATTTTCACCTGACAGTTGGGAATCGCCTCTGGCGGTAAAAGCATAGGGTCTTTGTCCAGAACCACCAGGTCAGCCCATTTTCCTTCCTTTAGCGTTCCCCTCTCTTTTTCCTCAAAGGAAAAATAGGCCGCTTCCCGAGTGTAAAGAGCAAAAGCTTGTTCAGCCGTGATGCATTCCGCCGGCCCGATCTCCTGGCCGCTCGCCGTCCTGCGGCAGATGGAGTCGCGCACTCCGATTAAAGGGTTGGGCTCCGCCACCGGGCAATCTGAAGAAAGACCCAGTTTGATCCCTCGTTTCAGCAGGGTATTAAAGCGGTAGAGTTGCCGGGACCGTTCCGGCCCGTAGGCTTCGATGAACCCATCTCCGAGGAGGGAGAAGAAGTTAGCCTGGCTGGAAATGTACAGCCCCAGCTCTTCGACGCGGTCAATCTGAGGAGGAGTGAGATTCCCGGCATGGACGATATGATGCCGCAGGGGATTTCCCTTAGTCATGGCGCGCTCGAATGCTTTAAGAAGCATGTCTAAAGCGCGATCTCCCTGAGCATGAACGGAGACCTGGTAGCCGGCCCGATCAAATTTCTCGATCTCCCGGTTGATGCCCTTCTGATCATAATTGAGAATTCCCTTTCCAGCCCCGGGAGGGTAAGCATAGACTTTGGACACGGCTGCGGTCCGGCTGCTCATCCCTCCGTCGAGAAAAATTTTGATGGCCCCGATTTTTACCCATTCCGTCCCGAATCCTCGGCCGATCCCTGCGGACAGGAGGGGATCAGCCCAACGGTTGAGGATGAAGGCATGGAGGCGAAAGGGAAACCGACCGGCCTCCCCCGCTTCCTGGTAGGTGCGAAGCGTCAGGGCATCGACGAAGGGATCATTGGCTCCCACAATACCAAGATGGTGATAGTAGGCTGCGCAACGGGACATCATCTCAACCCTTCCTTCTCGGTCATATTCAGACATCATCTTCGAATAAATGGAAGGGCTGTTGAAGAACAAGGGTCCCATGAAAGCGGACTCACTTAAAATCCCATTTGGTTCACCCATTGCATCTTTGTAGATCTTTCCTCCAGGAGGGTCGGGTGTTTTCTTCGTGAAACCCAATTCTTTCAAAGCCAAGTTGTTAACGACCGCCCCGTGAACCGAAACATGGACCAGGCAAATGGGGTGTTTCTTCGATGCTCGGTCAAGGTCCTCGCGGGTTAATTCCTTTTTGTCCTTTAATAAATAAGAAGCATACCCCCAGCCCATAATCCATTTTCCCGGTGGAGTCTTTTTCGCTTGGTCTCTCAAAGCATCCACGACATCCTCTCCCCGCACGCATCCGGCAGCCGGGCGGCAGTCCGCCTGGTTGGTAAACAGGGCATAGAGGCAGAAATGGTTGTGGGTATCTATGAATCCCGGAAGTACGGTCTGCCCTTGGAGGTCGATGACCGTTGTATCTGGTCCGGCCAGTTTTTCGACTTCTGCGCTCCTGCCCACCCGATAAATTCGCCCGAATTGCACGGCCAAAGCTTCAGCCCTTGGTGCTGAATCTTCCATGGTCAGGATGTTTCCGTTCTTGAGAATGAACTCCATGACTTCTCCCCTTTCTGGCTGAATCTTAGGCGAGATATTAGTCAGTCCATAATTATATAGACACCGGAGACTGAATCCCTCCTTCCCTCCCTTTACCAAAGGGAGGAATTTCCCCTCTTTAAAAAAGAGGGGTCAGGGGAGATTTTGGAAGAATATGTCTGGTCAATTATGGACTCCTTAGTAATCAAGACAAGGTTTTCTAATGTCCTGATAATCCTTTTACCAAAAAGGAAATAGTCAGGTCAAGAGAATGATTAATCTCGTACATTAACCTTTTTAGCTATTTTCCATCTGGAAACTCCCTCTTCCCTGGCGGGAGAAGGCTGGGGCAGGGGGCGATAATATGGAGAATCCTTCAATTCCGAAGGATGATCAAGAATGCCTAATTACCCTCTGACAATTTTGCGTCATAGAAAGGCTTGCACCTTAGCGGCAGGATCGCTCTTAAAAAGACATTTAGCGACCTCTACATAACCTGGAAGGTAGTGGCGGTTAGCCCTTGGCATTTATTTCCATCGCCTTAGAAGGCTGATTCTTGGGGTCCAAAAGGCCGTTTTAAGAGCCTAAAACTGCCCTTTTGATTGCCATTCATTTCTATTATCAAATAGTAACGCTGGTCCGACCCCAGGATCAGGGAGGCCGCCTTGTTGATGGCGATCTCCATGGCCTGGATCGACACCACCATGGGCATGGCCATACACGCGTCCACCAGCGCCCAGCCCGTCCCCTCCCGCAGGAGGTTAGGCCGGGCCCCGGCGTGGATGCCACCGCTCTTGACGGCGCGCATCAGCGGGCGGATCTGCCGCGTGCCATGGCTGTGCGTACCCCAGGTGTCAGTTGTCGTCAGGACCTCGGCCGACACGGCGGGGTCTTCCGACGAAAGACCGCAACGGACCATCGCATCGGTGCAGAAGCGCTGGAGGTCGGAGGGGGCGATGCGTTTACCGATAAGATCTGCGAGGGATGTCATGGATGATCCTCCTCATTCGTATGCTGGGGGAATCCAAAAAGGCAGGGCACCGCTGTGCGGCGGGTCGTTGTTCTCCTCCGTGCCCGGCCAGCTCGGATTGGTTCGTACTTCCCCCAGCTGAGCCTCTAAAAGATCTTGTCCGGATTCATAAGGCCTTTTGGGTCGATCAGGTCCTTGATCCGGCGCATGAGTAAATAACTTTCGCCATGCTCGAGGGACATGAATTTCCTTTTGCCGATGCCCACGCCGTGCTCGCCGGTACAGGTTCCACCCAGCTCCACGGCCCTTTCCACGATGCGGTGATTGATTCCTTCGATCCGGGACCACGCCTCACCATCCTTCGGATCTCCCACCAGGACCACGTGCAAGTTGCCGTCGCCTGCATGGCCGAATACATAGCCGATGGCGCCAAGGCGATCGACCAGATCTTGTGAGAAGAGGATCATCGCCGGGTAGCACGAAATGGGTACGGCCGCATCTACGATCAGAGTTTCCTTGCCGGGGTAGGCACGATGGATGGACTCCCAGGCTTCATGGCGCGCCCGCCAGAGATCCCTCCGCTGCTCCTCTTGCACCCCGGAGCGAAAACCCGTGGCCCCACAGTCCTCGCACACTTGCTGCGCCAGGCGCTCGATCTCCTGCAGCGTCGCCTGGCTGATGCCGTGAAACTCGCAGAAAAGGGAGGGCACCTCGGGAAGATGGAGGTCCTTCTCCCGGTTCATCAGCTCGATCAGCGGGGGGGGCAGCAGCTCCAGTGCTGCCGGATCCAGGCCGGAAGTCCTCATAACCACGACCGCGTGGCAGGCGCTCTGCAAATCCGGGAAGGTCACCGTTACGGCCAGATGATGAGCAGGAATGCCGGTGAGGCGCAGGGTGGCTTCGGTCACGATTCCCAGCGTGCCTTCCGAGCCGACGAAAAGCCGCGTGAGATCGTAGCCGGAGGAGGATTTGGAAGCCCGGCAGCCGGTATGGATCACCTCTCCCGGGGGGAGGACGATGGTCAATCTCATGACATAGTCCTTGGTGCCGCCGTATTTCACCGATTGAACTCCGGAGGCACTGTTGGCGATCATTCCCCCGATGGTGGCGTCCGCTCCGGGATCAGGAGGAAAAAAGAGCCCATGTCGACCCAGTTGCCGATTCAATTCCTTGCGCAGGACGCCGGGCTGAACGTCCACCTGCAGATCCTCGGGCCGAATGGCCAGGATGCGATTCATCTGCGTCAAGTCCATCACGAGCCCGCCCCGGGTGGGGACCGGATTGCCTTCGGTGCTGGTAGCCGCACCCCACGGCGTGACGGGGATCTCCTCCCGGTAGCACCAGGCCAGGATTCGGGCTACCTCTTCAGTGGCGATGGGCCAGACCACGCCTGCAGGGAGTTCCCCATAGTGGGGGGAGATGTCGTGCACGTGCAGCTCCCGGTTTGACTGGCCGGTGGAAAAACGGTCGGGGCTGACCATGGAGGAGAGCGCGGCAATTTGCTCCGGAGTGAATTCGGGCATCGGTTTTCCCCCTGATATGGTGAAGTATAACAAGTTCGCGAACGAAAAAGGGGCGGGGACTCGATCCGCATCTGGGTCCTCGACCTACAGCGTCTTTTAGCTTAGGTCGCGCAGGAAGTCAATAGGTCATGAGGCCGGGTGTAGATGTTCTATGATTATGTCAGTGGTTAATTGTTCAGTGAAAATGTCAGTATGGGAGTATGAAAGAGAGACTGACATTGAGCAAGAAAGAGCAGAATCGGTTAATGGTGTTGAATGAGGTGGAAAAGGGGAAGGTGGTTATTCGGGAGGCAGCCGAAATCCTAGGGATATCCGAGACGGAACCTACGTCTCCCTTTCCCACTTTCTCTTGAACTCCCCGGGGCAGAGAAACCCAGCCTGCGGTGGATTTTGCGCCGTGCCTCAGGGCGGGCAGGGGAAGGTGATTTCAACCTTTCTTTTTCAAATAAACGAAAAGGAGAATCCCTCCGGCGATCATAAAGGAGGAGAGAACCTGGCCCATGGTGAATGGGCCTAAAACAAATCCGAGTTGGACATCCGGTTCTCTAAAGAACTCCAGAAAAAAGCGGAATCCACCATAGAGAGAAAGAAAGATCGCCAAAAGCCCGCCGGCGGGGAGTTTTTTATCCCTCGTGAACCAGAGGATGAGAAAGAGGGCACCCCCTTCCAATGCACTCTCGTAGAGTTGAGAGGGATGGCGGGGTAAGGGTCCTCCTTTGGGAAAGATCATCCCCCAAGGGACTTGGGTCACTCGCCCATATAGCTCTCCATTGATGAAATTTCCGATTCTTCCTAAACCGAGTCCAATGGGAACGGTGACAACGAAAAGGTCAGCGGTCTTCCAGAATGATTTCTTATTTTTCCGGCAGAAAAGAATGCCGGCGAGGAAGACACCGATCAACCCCCCGTGAAATGACATCCCCCCGTGCCAGAAAGCCAAAATTTCGACGGGGTCACCCAGGTACATCTTCAGGTCATAAAAAAGGACATACCCCAAGCGTGCGCCAGAAATCAACCCAAGAGCCAAATAGGAATATAGATCGCCCAAATCCTGCGGGGTTAGGCCAAAATCTTTCTTTTTTATCTGGTAACGAACGAGCAGATAGGAGGCGAGAAAACCAAATACATACATTAGCCCATACCAGCTCAATCGCACCGGGCCCAGTTGAATCAGGATGGGATTAATGTTGATGATCATCGAGATCCCCTGATTTTTTTTGCCAGAGGCCGCATCCAGTTTCTGAAGGGCAGAGTAAAAGTGAGACAGGTGGCGGAGGAAAACTGTGACACCTAGTTCATAGATATATGAGTTTCAGCCTTTCTGTCAAGCTCTTTGTCCTTTCATTTTCAGGGTTATTCCTGGTTTGAATTCGGCCGGGTTGACGGTTTCGCGTGAGATCTCTTTCTGGCCTGTCGAAGTCGATAGCTTTCTCCATTAGCTTCCATGATGTGGCATCGGTGAGTAAGCCGGGCAAGCAGTGCTCCTGTGAGCCTTTCGGAGCCAAAGATCTCGGTCCATTCTTCAAAGGCCATTGGGAATCGGTAACGGGGGTTGCGATTTCTTTATAATATCTGCCCCCATAAGTACATTTTGGGTAGTTTCTTGTTTGGCAATATATAGGCTATTCAGGGCTAATTTTTTTGAACGAAGTCTTCATCCAAGATAACCAACTGTTATTATTAAATAAAAAATAATAGAAAGATTTCTCTTGACAATATTTCTATTTTATCTAAAATTCCATTCGTAGTTTCCCGCCAGCAGCCAATTAACTTAACAACCTAACCTTTTACCTTCTGAGGAGTAAAATGAGAAGGTGGGGTTACCAGAAGATGACATTACGAAGCCTCTAAGAGGGTTGTAATACCCTTTTGGAGGCTTTTTAGTTCATTTTTCCACATAGCCTGTCCTCCAGCTGATCTCGATTTGACCTGAAAGCCATCTCCCGATAGAGGCGACGGGAGAGTAAACCCTACTTGCAGTCCTGTTCACCTCCTTCTGGGCTACGAGCTCTGATTGCTGTTGTCCTTACAGGCTCTTGTTAATCTAACAATTTTTCCGTAAACCTTGCGGAGCATTTTATGAGAAGGAGTTACCAGAAGGTGCCTATATAAAGCCTCCAAGGGTATTTTATATTCCTTTGGGGGCTTTTGAATTTCTACTTTTGGAAAAACCGTTAGATCGCATCTTGCCGCATCGTGATGGTACGCCTGTCGATCCCGCAAGGGGAGGGATGTGGGTCGGTTTAGATCCTGAGAACACCAGCGGTGGAAGAGACGGAAAGAGTATCTGAAAGTGCATCGATACAATAGTCCCCGCATTAACCGGGCTGTTGAGCACAGCCCAGAAAAGGAGGGATCGTATGTTCAGGAGAACAGCATGGATCATCGGGGTTACCGCAGGATTTCTTTTTATTGTGGGTCTCCAGAGTGCCGACGCGGAGCATAGGGACCATAGGCACACCAAATTCACCTATGGTGGGACCTATCTCAATCTCCCCAACCTCAGCCCCGATGGGGTAACAGCTAGTTGGTCCACATCAGAGGGATCCGGTACTTTCGGGACATACACCTCCCAAGGGGTTAGCAAACCGGTCTACCAGGAGGACCCGACTGGCAAATGTCCCGGGGGCCTTTTAGTCATCGATGCGCAAGATGGGGTTGGATTTGGCTTCAGCACCGACACCTTTGCGAATGGAGACCAGATCTATAGCAAGATCAGCACCCGCACGGAATGCTTGGATGGCGAGGGCGGATTCACCGGCTCTGACACCGGCGTCGTTGTGGGTGGGACCGGGAATTTTGCGGGGGTTTCGGGCACATATGAGTTGAGCTTTACCGGCTTTAGTCAGTTTTCCAATCCACCTCAGGAATTTGGCTCCTTTACGGGTAAGGGGAAAGGAATACTCGGCTTCCCGCATGAGCACTGAGGAGCAGAAGGAGACCCGCGAGAAGCGAGATTCCACGGCGCTCTTGATCTAGGAAGTCAACCCAAGAAACCAACGCTAACCTTCTGGAACTGACGATGAAAAGGTGGGGTTATCAGAAGATGGTCATGTGAAGCCTCTAAGAGGGTTGTTATACCCTTTTGGAGGCTTTTCAATTCACGTCTCGACACAGCCTGTCCTCCTGCTGATTTCGGTCTGACTTGAAAGGCATCTCCCGATAGAGACGACGGGAGAGGAAGCCGTACTTGCAGTCCTGTTCCGCACCTGCTCTGCTACAAGTTCTCATTACTGTCGTCTTCACAGGCTCTCGTTAATCTAACAACCTAACGTCTAACCTTCTGGAGGAAGTCATGAGGAGGAGTTTCCGGAAGGTGCTAATATGAAGGCTCCAGGGGGATTCTTGTGCCCCCTTGGAGCCTTTCTTGTTTTCCTTTGCCAAAAATTCAGAAATTTTCAAAATCGACATAAAGGAGGTGCATCATGTCTTATCACAGCAAATGGATCACGGTAATTGCCATAGCTTTCGGTCTGGTAATGTTCAATCCGTTTGCCCAAGCCGAGCAAACCTTAGACATCACAGACTACTTTTATGCAACGGTCACGCTCTTGTCAGCAAGTCCAGAATTGACAATATTTCAAACAGATGCAAAGGGCTTCGTCCGAGATAACCTGGAAAACAAGATTTTCGACAACCTAACCTCCCATTGTCTGCGCATGGGGCGGATTTCAGCCGGCAAATTCACCGGAACAGTTTTTTCCAAATTTACAGATTCGGATGGAGATTTTTTTATCACAGAATCTACCTCTGATGCTGTCCCAGCAGCGCCTGCCGAGGGTACTTGGAAATTTCTCTACGGCACCGGTAAATGGAAAGGAATTACAGGTGGGGGCAAAGGTGAGTTTATCTTTATGACGCGCGGCAAGCAACAAATGAGCCCAACAACTTTCCAGGGCCATCTGAGAATGACTGGAACGTTTGAATTGCAGAAATAGGCAATAAAAGGCTAACGCAGAAAGACAGGGTCAGAAATGGCCCTGCCTCTGATAGCCTCTAACGTTCTGGAGGGTATTATGAGATGGAGTTACCAGAAGGTGCCAATATCCAAGGCTCCAGGGGGATTCTTTTCTCTTTGGGGCCTTTCTGGAGTGCAAATGAAATCTTTGTAAAATTAGCTAATTTTTTATCCACACCAAACAAATGAAAATGAGGAAGTGCCTCTTCGATGAAATGAAGATGGCCAATGCTCAAGTTCCTTATTGCCCAGTCGTCGTTAACCAAAAACCTTAACCTTATAAAGGAGGAGGAGATGAAACTAATTACAATGTTGAGGAGTGGCCTGTTCGTTATTCTGTTTGTGCTGGCAGCGGCATCAGGTATTGCTGAGGCGCAAACGACACAAATCACAACCGAATATTTGATGACCGTGTACGCACCGCTCGACCCGCCTCAGGTGATTGATAAAACTCTCTTTATCTACAATGTGCGGGACGGGGGTTGGGTCAAAGGTCCTAAGATCAGCGGGAAATTGCTAGCCCCTGGAGGTGACTGGCTTCGCGTTATGCCGGGTGGCAGCTCTCGGTTGGACGTTCGCGCAACGCTCAAGACCGACGACGGCGCTCTCGTTTACATTGCCTATAACGGCATCATCAGTCATTCGCAGGAAAGCTTTGACCGATTGATGAAGGGAGAGACGTTGACATCAAAGGACCATTACTTTATCACTGCATGCGTCCCTGAAACATTACAACTACCGGCTATGGTTCTTTGGCCAGGTCGTGTCTCTGATGGGTACCTGGATGCAAAGCACTGCCCAGGGATACCTGGTATACCAGCTGACCGATTCCACCGCCTATCTTGGTTTGGTGGCATTTGTGGGCGGTTGCCCACCTGGCTTTTTACCCTTTTTGGCGGTGTGGTTGCCGACCGCATTCCCGCCGGAACATGATGGTCATCACCCGGACTCGATGCTGGTGCTGGCATTCATCCTGGCAGGATTGACGTTTGCCAATATGGTCATACCCTGGCATATTCTGATCCTTGCGTTCCTGCTGGGGGTTGCCAATGCCTTTGACGCTCCGGCGCGCGTTTCTTTGTGACCGAAATGGTCCCGCAGAGGATATGACCAATGCAATCGCCCTGAATTCTACCATGTTCAACATTGCCACCGTGGTTGGCCCGTCGGTGGCAGGACTGACCTATGCCGCTTTGGGCCAGCGTGGTGATTTACACTTAATGGTTTTTCTTTCATCGCCGTAATCGTCGCTTTATCGTTCACGCACATCAAAAATTGGACAACCGCCTCGGTCGTGCCACTGTGAGGACAGATCTGAAGGAAGGGTTGCATGACGTCTTCTTACATATTTTTATCCTCAGCTTACCGGGTCAGTGGGTCTGGTCGGCTATGTTCGGTTTCGGGATGATGAACCTGCTGCCGGCCTGGGCAACGGATATCCTCCACGGCAACGGGACCACAAATGGCTGGTTGATTCTGCCCGCGGCTTCGGGGCGCTGGTCAGCGCTCTGATGCTCGCATCCCTGAGAAGGCATAAGGATACCGGGGAAACTCTGGACGGTGGCGCATTCATCATGCCAGGGATGTTATTTGTATTTGCCTGGATCCGCTGGCTATCGCTGGCGCTGGTGGCGCTGGTGGGGGTGGCTGGAGTATAATGATGATCATGAATAACAGCAATGCTCTGATACAGTCCCATGTGCCAGACAATTTGCGTGGCAGGGTGATGAGTGTGTATGCCCTGGTCTTCTTCGGCTCTATGCCCGGTCTGGCGACGTTACTGCGGCCGGGTCTTTCGCCCAGAATTCGGGTCGAACCGCTGACGGTCATGCTCGGCGCAGGGGTTCTGATGGTGCTTGGCTATGGCACTCTGGATATTCTACCAGAGATCCGCCGGCAGGAAAGGCGTTCAAAATAACGAGAACGGTCACCTTTATGAACTCCCAAAGGGAGCAGGTAGACCGTTCCATAATTTTCCTGGAAACATCTTAATATTACTTACAGTTTTCCGAAGGCCACGCCTTTGTATGTCCATCCGCAGGCTGCGACGGCCTCCTGGATGGGTTTCTTGAGTTCGTTGGTGTTGAAGCGGTACTTGTAGACCTGTCCCGGGGCAAGTTCTTCGGTGAAGGCGTAAGCGCTGCCAAACTCGACCGAAGTCATCTGTCCCTTGAACGAACTGACCGCCAGCGACAGGCTTGGCACGCCTGCCCGCCATTCCACCGTGTACTCGTGGTCCTGGGCGCGCAGTTCATGCTTCTCCGGGTCGAGTTTCAGGTAGATGCGGAAGACTTTGGTCAGGTTGGCCTTGGCAAAGATTTCGTACCATTGGGCGTCCACAATTTTCCACTCGGCGATCAGGTCTACATTTTCGGAATGGCCTTCCATGATACGATAGGGGGCGGTTGGACGGTTGAGCGCTAGCAGCCGGTTCATTATTTCTTGCGGTGGAAGAGCGGATACACTCGAAGTGGTTTTTTTACCGAATAATCCCATAGCAGATCTCCTTTGTATTATTTTCCTCACTATATCATCGCTTCACCCGAAATGGTAGAGGCGCGGAGATGAACTTCGTGTACAATAGTAAAAATGGAGGAGGCCATATGTCCAAACGACTAGTAGTCGTGGCCGGAAACATCGGGGCGGGAAAAACCTCGCTCACAGAGCGGATTGGTTCGCGGCTGGGCTGGCGCACAGATTTTGAATTTGTAGCTGATAATCCCTACTTGCCGGATTTTTACGCTGACATGCGTGCCTGGTCATTCCACCTGCAGATATATTTCCTCGGCCATCGCGCCGACCAATATCTTGAGGCGGCACGACGACCCGCGTTCTGCCATCCTCGACCGGAGCATTTACGAGGACGCCTACATTTTTTCGCGTGCTTTGCACCATATGGGTAATCTGGCCGAGCGCGACTATCTGGCCTATCGGAAGCTGTTCGACCTGGTGGTGGGCAGCCTGCCGCCGCCCAATTTGCTTGTGTATCTCAAATGCCCGGTGGAAGTGCTAATGGCGCGCATCCAACGCCGTGCCCGAAACATGGAGACCGGAATTTCCACCAATTATCTGTCCCTGCTCAATTCATTCTATGAAGAATGGTTGCGCGCCTTTGATGTATGCCCGGTATTGACCATCCGAACCGACGACCTGGATTATGTCAACCAGCCTATGGCGCTGGAAGTTGTGGTGGGACGCATCCAGGAACGATTGGGCGGTAAGGAAGAGATCGACTTGCGCGGCAAGTAAACCTCACCTGGTTTTGGAGAATTAAATGAAAAACTGGAAGCTCATATTGCTTGTTGCTGGCATTTTGCTTCTCGTTGCTGCTTTTGCGGTATACGTGGCGCGGATTGCCTCCTGCTACCCGTCGGCGAACATTTGGCGCAATTCAGCCCGGAACAAGTCAAAGGTTTCCGGGAAGCTGCAAACTGGATTCCCCGCTCACCCAATTCAGTGATTTCCTGTTGTTGTTCATTCCGGGCATTATTCTGTTCTCGGCCTACTGGTTGTGACACGTCCCAAGGTCAAAAATCGCCGCGCCGGACAATTGAGCGTATTTCTGTTGCTGTTGATGTTCGACAGCCTGCTGGTGATGCTTTTTGGTTTGCTTGGGTACCCTGCGCCGGGGGTTGCCAACGCCCCAGCAGCCTGGGCGGTGGAAGTCATTGCTGCACTCGGTTTCTTATGTTATCTGGCTGCCTTGGCGCTCTGGCACTGGAAGCGCTGGGGATTGCTGCTCTTCCAGGGCGCTTCGATCGCACTGGCCGTCTTTATCCTGCTGGGCGGTAGGTCGCCAATCCTGGCGGCAGTGATTGTCGCCGGGGTGATTGTGCTTGTCGTTGCTCCTGCGCCCGATGCGGAACAAAATGGAATAATTGGCATTGTTACCGAAAAGTAAATTGGCAACCACCAGCTTGACCCTTGGTCTGGTCGGGTGGGCAATTTACCTCCT
>CAVXFA010000037.1:0-12609 GCA_963760605.1 uncultured delta proteobacterium
GCTATATTGTCAGCATATCATAGAACAGTTTCTCTTTTTCGCCAGGCCTGCGCGGTTGGAACTCCAGCCTGTTCAGGTTAAAGATATTCTGAAAGATTTGCTCCTTCTATGCCAAGAGACCGCAGAGCATCAGAAAGTCGTCCTGGAAGAGGATGTCGAAGCGGACCTGCCGTTGCTGAAGCTGGACCGCCAGCGGATGCAAGAAGCCCTGTGGAACCTGATTAACAACGGACTCCAGGCTATGCCCGAGGGAGGACAGCTAAAACTAACTGCAAAATTGCAGGAGGGAAGGGAGGTCCTCATCCAGATTTCTGACACCGGGGAGGGAATCCCGTCGGAAAACCTAGGCAAAATCTTCGACTATTATTTCACCACCAAAGAGAAAGGAATGGGGCTGGGTCTTCCCTTAGCCCATAAAATCATCCAGGAACACGGGGGTACAATCGAGGTGAAGAGCATTGGGGGAAGGGGAACGACGTTCCGGGTCCATCTGCCAATTCCGCAGGGGGAAGGATGAGCAGGACCACCCATTTTCAAATTTTAATCGTGGATGACGAAAAGGCCCAGAGTGAAATCCTCGAAGGCTTCCTGGTCAAGCAAGGGTATGGGGCCATTTCCGCGGAAGATGGACAAAGAGCCCTGGAAAAGTTCAGGAATGGGGCTTTCGACCTGGTCCTGACGGATTACCGCATGCCTGGGATGGATGGAATTCAACTGCTGAGAGAAGTGAGGCGGCTGAACCCGGAGGCCACCGTGGTGATCATGACGGCTTACGGAACCGTGGGGACAGCCGTGGCTGCGATGAAAGAAGGAGCCTACGATTATTTGATGAAGCCGATTGACCTGGACGAACTCCTTCTTCTCATCCAGCGGATAGAAAGGGAGATCAGATTAGGGCAAGAGAACCGCGACCTCAAAGAGCAACTGCGGGAAAAATTCAAGGTCGAATTCATCGTCTCGGCTAGCCGGCAGATGGAAGAGGCCCTAAACATGGTAGGACGAGTATCCCAGAGTCCGGCTACCATCTTAATTTTGGGAGAAAGCGGGACCGGAAAGGAACTGATCGCCCGGGCTATTCATTATTCCAGCCCCAGAGCCGAGAAACCGTTTGTGAAAGTGAACTGTGCATCTCTGCCGGAAAACCTCCTGGAGAGTGAGCTCTTCGGTCACGAAAAGGGAGCCTTTACCGGAGCCATTGCCCGGAGAATCGGGCGTTTCGAGCAGGCCGACCAAGGATCGGTTGTCTTGGATGAGATTGGAGACCTCTCCCCATCCTTACAGATGAAACTCTTGCGCTTCCTGCAGGAGAAGGAGTTCGAACGGCTGGGGAGCAACCGGACAATGAAGAGCGATGTGAGGGTGATTGCGGCCACGAACCGGAACCTGGAGGAAGGGATTAAAAAGGGAACCTTTCGCGAAGATCTCTATTACCGGCTCAACGTGGTGACCATTTCTTTACCGCCGCTGCGGGAGCGAAAAGAGGATATTCCTCTTTTGGTGGAGCATTTCCTGAAGCAATACAATAGAGAAAATAAAAAAAACGTGACCTCTCTTTCCAAAGAGGTCAAAGACCTGCTCATGCGCTACGAATACCCGGGAAATATACGGGAACTGGAAAATATCATTGAGCGAGCAGTGGTTTTGTGCCGCGGGGACACTCTGACGACTCAAGAGCTGCCATTAAACCTTAAGGATAGCAAAGTCGAGGCTGCCTTGGAACGAGCCGGGGAGAGACGGAGCCTTCCGGGCACTTTAGAAGAAATCGAGCGCCAGTTAATCTCCCAAGCATTGGGAAAGAGCGGGGGGGTGCAGACTAAAGCTGCCGACGAGCTCGGAATCAGTGAGCGTGTCCTGCGCTATAAGATGAAGAAATATAGAATATCTGATAAAGAATAATGCGTTCCGGGTTTCGAGTTTCGGGTTTCGGTAGAACCCTTGAACCCTAGAACCCTCATTTTGGTATAAAACTCATTCCTTCACGCAGTTCATAGATAAAGCCTACCAGCAGCTGACAGGTCGCCTCAAGGTCCTTGAGGGAAAGGACCTCAGTGGGCGTATGCATATAACGCAAAGGCACGGTAACTAGGCCCGTGGCCACACCCCTGCGGGATAGCTGGATGACATTGGCATCGGTTCCCGTAGCCCGGGGAGCGCCGAGAACCTGGACCGCTATTTTCTTCTTCTTGGCCGTTTTGATCAGCAGTTCAAAGATCAAAGGATTTATGTTCGCGCCGCGGGCAATGATGGGGCCTGACCCGAGCTTATGCTCGCCCACCCGCTTTTTATCCGCCTCCGGGTAATCGCTGGCATGGCCAACCTCAAGCCCAATCCCTATGTCAGGCTCGATTTGATAGGCACTGACCGTGGCTCCTCGCAGGCCGAGTTCCTCTTGAACGGTCGAGACGCCGTAAACCGAGCAGCGGGGGCGTTCTTTTTTTTCGCCGATCCGGCGCAGGACTTCGGCCACTACAAAACTACCCACTTTGTCATCAAATCCACGGGAAACGACCCGGTCCCCCAACAGTTTTTCCAAGCCCCCTGTGAAAGTTATGGGGTCCCCAATCCGCACAGCCTTTTGGGCCTCCTTATTGTCTTTAGCACCGATGTCGATGAATTGATCGTGGATCTTCGTCACTTTCTCCCGATCTTTCGGGTCGATCAGGTGGATGGGTTTTCGCCCCACAACCCCCATGATCGGTCCCTTCTGGGTATGCACCCATACCCGTTTGCCTGGGAGAAGCAGCTCGTCCACTCCGCCGATTGAAGAAAAATAAAGGAACCCGTGATCGTCGATGAACTGGACCATGAAGCCCACTTCGTCACAGTGGCCGGCGAGCATGACCGTGGGCTTGCCTTCTCCTCGGCCCTTGATCAGACCATGGGAATTGCCCAGAACGTCGGTCCGCACTTCATCCACATAGTCCTGGATATATTCCCGGAAAACTCTCTGGGCGGGTTGCTCATAGCCTGATGGGCTGGGAGCCTCGGAGAGGGCCTTTAGAAACGCATAAGATTCTTCACGCATCGGTTCCTCCTTCTCCAGCAAGAGCCGAAAATTATCGCAACTTGCCAATGAGAAAATGAGTTATAAGTTATTGGGATAATAGCATATTATAAAGTAGGATGCTATTTTAAATTTCGGCTCTCCATCTTACCTCTGAGGTTCTTAGAGAAAAGTCATATCCGAACTAAGTGGGATGGATGTCGGAGGAAGCTGGAGGCAGTTCATCCAGTTGGCGACGAAGCATTTTGGCTTTTTTCATCAGATCGCGGTGGAGGTCGGTTTTTCTTCTGCCGGGAAATTCTTCTTGGATCTTCTGGCAAACACTGTGGATCATGGCCCGGTAGGTTTCTAAGAATTCCACTTTTTGGGCTAAGGGGAGACATTTCTCAAAAGACCTCAGCGCCTGGAGTGGGGCAAAGGAATAGAATTGTTCCATGCCTTGGCTCAGGTGGATCTTGAACTGCAGACTTTCATCTCCGGGCCTTTTTTCCAGCGCATGAGAGAAAGCTTTAACCGCCTTAGTATAGAAGGCGCTCTGGAAATAAGATTCCCCAGCCAAGCGATAACCCTGGGCCTCGTCTTGGCCATAAAGAGTGTGGAAGACTCCTTCCAAAGCATCTTTTCCCAGAACTTCCTTCAGAAGATCGCTTTCTTCCACGAAAAAACGGATGAGTAGCCCATTCTCCCGGTATTCCCCGAGGAGCTCTTTGAATTGGCGAAAGACATCCTGAAAGAGGGCTTCAATTTCTTCGTTTCCTTCTTTAAAACTCGATTCCGTGCGCGAGATGATCTTCTTAAACTCCTGGATAAGGTTTTCCTGCCCCGGCGAACTATCGCCCTTCGCATTCAACTTTAAATACTTTGGCCCGTAGACTTCAAGCTGATAAAGGTCCTCTCGCATCCTCATGGCCAGGTGGAAGATGGAACCGATGGTTAAGTCGAAAATTTGCTCTTTTTCCGAGATGAAAGAGGAACTGCGGCGAAACAAGTCTTGGCAACTTTCCTTAAGGGAAAAGAGGATGCTCTGTCCCCGATCGTCTACAAATTTGGCCAAGTCGGAAAAGCTGAGGGCACCCTGCTTATATTTTTGGTACTGCTGGCGAAAAGTCTGAGTGGCGAGGAGAAAGTTGCGCACGATCTCCACAACCTTCCGATCACGCTCTCTCTTGGCGATGTCGAATTCCTCCATTTTGCCTTCATTCATTGGCAATTATTTTAACTCTTAACCCCATAAAAAGCAAGGAAAATATGGGCCAGTGTCCGGATCGTTAATCATTGACGCAAAAATGGGATGACTCCCTTTGATCGGGGTCCAAACGTAGGGCAAGGAGCGCAGTCAGAATTGTCCGGAAAAAGACTTTATCCCTGCTCCCGTTTTGGCTTTGCAAAGAAATGGGGGGGAGTGGAGCCACCGTCAACAAGAAAAAAGGTGGCCAATCATTTGGCTAAGAGGGAAAAGAGATCGACCCTCAGGTCAGTTTTCCCTTGCCCGACCGAGATGAAAATGTTATGAAAAGGAGTATTTGGCCATACGCTGAAGGAGGACTAAGAATGAATGTTGGCGAACGAGTGAAGTTCCAATTCGGGGGAAAAGAGAAAGAGGGTGTGGTGGTCAAGATTTTTTCCAAGAAAGTTTACCTGAAGGTAGATTTTCCCCGCCACCCCGGGAAAATGGTTCTGAGGTCAATGGCTGCGCTGGAGGGGGGGAATCCCGCCCCGCAGAAAAAAAAGAGAAAGGAAAAACAGGAAAAGGAGAAAAAAGAGAAAATTCAGCCGCAGCCGGAGAGAAAGACTGAAGAGTAGACGGGACTCCGCTGGCTATGTCAGAATTTAACGGAGAAGGATTGGAATTCTCCCCGGTATTCCTCCGGTTGAGCGATAAGCTCCGTGACATGGGCTCCCGGAGGTCCATGGCGGCACCACTGGATCATAGCCTCGACGTCTTCTTCTTCCCCCTCGAAAACTGCGGCCACAGATCCGTCTGCAAGATTCCGAACCCACCCGTTCACGCTATATTTTCGAGCTTCCTGCTGGGTGTAATACCGGAAATTCACACCCTGGACAATCCCTTTAATGATCAACTTGAATCGAGATTTAGCCACGGAATTTCACCTGGCGTCCTGCTTCAACATCTTTAAAAATTCGTCTTCTGTTATGACCTTCAGGCCCAGGGCTTGCGCCTTCTCGTATTTAGATCCCGGATCCTCTCCCACAACCACAAAATGAGTCTTCTTACTTACGGAAGAAGAAGCTCGTCCTCCCATGGACTCAACCTTTGACGCGGCCTCCTCGCGGCTCATGGTCTTCAGAGTACCGGTTAAAACGAAGGTCTGGCCTTCATACTTCTTACTCCTTGCCTGAGGACGCGAAGGATATTCCACCCCGTGCTCTTTAAGCTTCTGCAGGACTCGCTGGTTCCCTTTTTGTTGAAAAAACTTGAAAATGGAAAGGGCTACCTGCGGGCCGATCTCATGGATGGTCATGAGCCTTTCCACCGAGGCTTTGGATAGCTCCTCAAGGTCGGAAAATTCGCGGGATAGAAGCTTGGCGGTGTGCTCCCCCACATGGCGAATGCCCAGGGCATAAATTAACCTGTCCAGGGTGGTCTTTTTGCTCCTTTCGATGGCCGCAAGAATATTTCCCCCCAATTTTTCGCCCATCCGCTCCAGGGTGAGTAGGTCTTTGAGGGTCAAGGAATAAAGGTCAGTATAATCTTTGACCAGGCCTTGGTCCACCAGCTGCTCAATTATCTTCTCTCCCAGGCCGTCGATATTCATGGCTCCCCGGGAGGCAAAATGGATGATTGTCTCCTTAAGTTGGGCTGGGCAGGCGATGCCCGTGCAGCGGGCCACCGCCTCGCCTTCCGGTCTAAAAACTTCCGAGCCACAGACCGGGCATTTTTCGGGCATGTGAAATTTTCTTTCTTTGCCGGTGCGTTTTTCTGGAAGAACCCTCACGACCTCAGGAATGACATCTCCGGCCCGCTGGACGACCACCGTGTCCCCGATACGCACATCTTTCTTTTCAACCTCATCCTGATTATGAAGAGTGGCCCGGCTGACCACCACCCCTCCAACGCGCACCGGATCCATTACCGCTGTAGGGGTCAAAGCGCCGGTTCTCCCCACATTGACGACGATGTCCCGAATTACCGTAGTGACCTCCTGCGGCTTAAACTTAAAAGCCAGGGCCCAGCGGGGGCTGCGAGCAATCGTCCCCAGGGTCTCCTGAAGCCGAAGCGAGTTAACCTTGATCACCACCCCGTCGATTTCGTAGGGGAGCTTCTCCCTAAGATCATCCAACTCCCGGTGAAATTCGAGGACCTCCTCAATTTTTCGGCACCGCTTGCGATTGCGGTTAACTTTGAGGCCCAAGTGGTGGAGACTCTCTAGAAGTTCCCAGTGGGTTTCGAAAGATTGGCCAGAGACCTGGCCCACCCCATAGCAAAAGATATCGAGGGGCCGTTTCGCCGTGATGGATGAGTCGAGCTGACGCAATGAGCCAGCAGCTGCGTTGCGCGGGTTGGCGAAGGGGGATTCTCCACTGCGTTCTCTCTGTCGATTCAGCTCCTGGAAAGCTTTTATGGGCAGATAAACTTCCCCCCGTACTTCCAGGCGGGAGGGCAGACGTTTCTCTTTCCCGGGAATCAAGGATAAAGGAATGGACTTGACCGTCTTCAGATTCTGAGTTACGTCTTCTCCGACGAAACCATCGCCCCGAGTGGATCCGGTGATGAAATGACCTCCCTGGTAGATCAGCTCCACGGCCACACCGTCCATTTTCAGCTCCGCGCAATATTCGATATCGTTGGTGGTCTCGAGGAAACGCTTCAATCGAGCGTCAAATTCCTTGACTTCGTCCTCTTCAAAGGCGTTGGCCAGGCTGAGCATGGGGAAGGTATGCCGGACCTCCTGGAATTTTTCCAACGGAGGAGCACCCACCCTTTGGGTGGGAGAGGTAGGAGTTTTAAGATGCGGGAACCGTGTTTCCAGGGTTTCCAGCTCCCGCATGAGTTGGTCGTATTCGTAGTCGGAAATGACCGGATTGTCGAGAACGTAATACCGGTAGTTGTGGTGGTTGATCTCTTCCCGAAGCTTATCGATTCTCTTTTTGGCCTGCGCTTCATTCATCTGGAAACCTTTTGCCACAGAGGGCTCAGAGACCTCAGAGAAAGACGATTATGGCCTCGGCTGAACATAAGATCTTGCCGTTCTTTAATGGATAATTTTTTTTGGGCACTCATTTAAGACTCTGTGTTCTCTGTGTGCTCTGTGGCGAATCTTGCTTTTAGCGCGGCCACCAGGCCGAAACAGCCGGTCAGCATCATGTTGCCATAGGGCGCGGCCATATAATAACCCAGTCCGGCAGCGAGAGAACGCCGGGGGCCAGTCACCGTGATAAAGCGGTATCCCCTTTTTCTGGAGAAACTGGGATCCATGGCACACCCATGCCCGCCGTTCCGGAAGATCTCATCATTGGAAAGAAGCTTCTGGGTAAAGCGGTCCAGGATGGACTTGAGCTTAGGACGAGTCAGATTTCCGGTGTGGTGCTCGAAGATCCCCCATATTCTTTCCCCGTGGATCAAAGCTCCCAGAGTATGCTGATTTCCCAGGTTTACAGCCACAAAACCTTCTTCCTGT
This sequence comes from uncultured delta proteobacterium, assembly GCA_963760605.1. Lineage (GTDB taxonomy): Bacteria > Desulfobacterota > SM23-61 > SM23-61 > SM23-61 > CAVXFA01. The sequence continues at coordinate 7,645 of CAVXFA010000037.1, forward strand.
TTTTCAGCGACTCTTGGGATCAGAGAGGAGCTCCCCAGATGGCGGCCGCGCAGGTGTCCATCATAGCGGCTCCCGAGGCATCCTTCTGGACGGCGATCATCCGGGTCATGTATTGGGGCGGATCAAGGTAGATCAGGTCCCGGAGACGGCCTCCCGAATTGAGGAATTTCTTCCAATATTGAAAACGCAAACGACGGTTGCTCCCCCTGGGGTTGAAGCCGTGGTCTTGCACAGCAATGGCATAGCTTTGGGGAAGGGTGACCTGAAAAGGCCTGAGTGCTTTCCGGAGAGAGACCAGATCCACGTCGCCCAGGTCGATGGAAAGCATTCCCAGTGGGGGACGCTTGGTGATTTGAATCCCCCGCCGGCGGACTTCATCTAGGTTGTCATGAAAAGTAAGAGCAGCAAGTTCCGTGGCGTATACCTTCAACCCTGCTTGAAGATGTTTTTGAACAGCCATCGTGCATGGGCCGCCGCCCATGGTGTTGCCGGTCAGAAAGATATTTTTTCCAGAAGCGGTCGCTTTGGATATTTTCTGGGCAACGATTCGGGTAGGGGAGGGGAGGATCATTTGGACGCAGTTCTCCATCGGCTTTCCCTCTTCATAGAGAAGAATGTCCTGCGTTCCGCTCCCGATGTCCATTGCCAGAATTTTTTTCGGAATTGCCATCCCTTTCTCTCAATTTTCCAATGCGACTTTATGATATTGGGATCTCTTCAAGTGGGTCCCAAAATGAATGATGGAGTGACCTTCGCCCGGGGAAATGCCTACCTCCCGGCAAAAACTTATTATAAAAAAATTAACACGTTCTTGGGGAATGTACAAGGGGAGGAATCTTAGGGCGCAAGGGCCCATCCCTGACGGCTTCCACCTTGCGCCTCACGATTCATGCTATAGGCCTTGACCTTAAAATTAAGTGAAGGTATGATGTCCCCGCCATGATCAAAGGCCCTCTGATCCAGGATGAGGACGCTTTTCGAATTCTTTTTAACCCTCGCTCTGTAGCCGTGATCGGAGCTTCGGGAAATCCGCTAAAGATGGGCCACCAGTGCCTGCTCAGTTTACGCGAAAGCGCCTTCCCCGGACCGGTCTACCCCATTCACCCCCAGGAGAAAGAGATCCTGGGGATGCGGGCCTACCCGAGTTTAAGCCATGTTCCAGGGGAGATTGACCTAGCGATCCTAGTCATTCCGGCCTCGGAAGTGATCTCCGCATTGCAAGCCTGCCAGGTGAAAGGAGTGAAAGGGGGGATCGTTATTACAGCCGGCTTCCGGGAGATTGAAAACCCGAAGGGTGAGCAACTTCAGCAAGAGATGGCCGCCGTTGCTAACCGGGCGGGTATTAAGATCATCGGGCCCAACACCTTCGGAATGGTCAACGTCCACGCCCGCCTCAATGCCTCCTTCACGCCAATTTTCTCCCGCTTGAAACCCGGACCGATCTCCTTGATCAGCCAAAGCGGTGGGGTTTCCCACTTGATCGCCTACCAGGCCCTTGATGAAGGAGTGGGCTTGGGGAAAGTGGTCGGGCTGGGCAATCGCTGCAATGTAGATTTTGCTGACCTTTTGCCTTTTCTGGAAAAAGATGAGCAGACAAAATGTATCATTCTTTTTATCGAAGGCTCAGATGATCCAAGAGCACTGGTGACCGCCATAAAAAATATAGTCTCCAGAAAGCCCGTAGTGGCCATGAAGGCGGGGGCGTATGCCGCATCCTCAAAAGCAGCCCGGTCTCACACCGGATCCATGGCCGGGCGCTACGAGATTTACGCAGGCGCCTTAAAACAAGCCGGGGCTCTTGTGGTGGAGGAACCGACGGAACTTTTGGACATCGCCAAAATTTTGACCATGCTTCCGCCGCCTGCGGGAAGAAACGTGGCCGTAATGTCTTTTCAAGCGGGTCCCGGTATTTTGCTGACCGATGCCGTGCAACGCCATGGCCTGCGCATGGCTGCCTTCTCCCCGCGGACGCAAGAGAAGTTAGACAAACTGCTTCCTCCCTTGACCATCCGCTCCAACCCTGTGGATATGGCCTTTGCCCGGAATGAGCAGGTTTTCGAAGAATCTGTTCACTGGATCTTGAACGATGGAGACGTAGACATCCTGGTGGTCTTCCTTTTGTACCATCCTTTTATGACCCCGGGACGGATCGCGGCTCCAGTTTTCAGGCAGAGGCAGTTGTCAGGAAAACCGATCGTGCTCTGCGCCAACTCTCCGCGCGGGCTGATCGATGAGGAAGTTTCCAATTTTGAGGCGAACGGCGTCCCGGTCTATGCGCTTCCGGATCGGGCCCTCCGGGCTTTGAACGGGCTGATCCAGTATGGCGAGGTGATCAAGCAGAATCGATCTGCGGCTGGCCCTACAATAATTAACCCGTAAAGGAGGAAACGAATTTTTTAAAAGAACGGTCATAGGTTCGTTCAACAGCCGGCGGGAAGAAGCATCCCGGCAGCTCTCCATTCCTTCGGTGGTAGGCCACGCATTCGCAACATTTGCCTTTGCGGGAACAGGAATCATACGAACAGGTGCATTTCTCCAGATTCTTTTTCAGATTGCATTCCATCTTTCAAATCCCTTCATTCGCACAAGCACCGCAGAGAACGCAGGGTATTAAAGAAAAGCAAAAATTCAATATCAAAGATGAATTTTTTTGACTTTAATTATTCTTATAGGTTTTTATCTTAATTTTACTCTGTGGCCTCTGTGCCCTCTGTGGCTGAAAAATTTTTTTATGGGTACAGGGGAACAACCTCTAATCCCAGAGATTCTTCCAGGCCGAGCATCAGGTTCATATTTTGGATCGCCTGACCGGATGCGCCTTTGACCAGGTTGTCGATCGCTGAAATCAGAATCAGGCGGTTATTCCTTTTGTCCACTTTTAGCCCGATGTCACAGTAGTTAGACCCGAATACATCTGCGGTGCTGGGCAAAAGATCGGAGGGATGGAGGCGCACGAACTTTTCAGCGGCGTAAAAATTGCGGTAGAGGTCCAAAATTTCGCTTTCGGAAGAGGGTTTCTTAAGGGAAGCATAAATCGTGGACAGAATCCCCCGTTTCATCGGGACCAAGTGGGGGGTGAAGGTGATGACCACTTTCTCGCCGGCCATCCGGCTCAATTCCTGCTCCATCTCCGGGGTGTGCCGGTGCTCGGTGACTTTATATGCTTTAAAGTTTTCGCTGACCTCCGCAAAGAGGGAGGAGAGGACTGCGGACCGCCCGGCCCCGCTGACTCCCGACTTAGAATCGGCAATGATTGTGCGGTGGTCGATGAGCTTGTGCCGCAAGGCCGGCGCCAGGGCCAGGATAATGCTGGTCGGATAACAGCCGGGGTTGGCGACCAGTGCGGCTTTTTTGATTTCCTCTCGATGGAGCTCCGGAATTCCGTAAACCGCATCCTGCAACAATGCCGGGGCGGTATGAGCTTCATACCATTCCTCATAAACTCTTGGGTCGCCTAAACGGAAATCGGCGCTCAGGTCCACGACCTTCAGGCCTCTCTCGATAAACCCGGGAACCACTTCCATCGCGTTCTTGTGGGGGAGAGCCGTGAAGAGAAAATCGCAAGCTTGCGATAGACGCTCAACGTCCAGGGCCTGGCAGATTAGGTCAGTTTCTTTCATGACGAGAGGGAAAGATTTTCCAGATCGGTTGGCCCACGTATCGCTCTGAGGTCAAAGCAGTGATTTTGATTTGGGGGTGTCTGAGGAGCAGGCGTACCAGCTCCAGGCCGGTATATCCTGTCGCTCCGACTACGCCCACGCGCGTCATGGCGGTTCTCCGTTCCTTTGGCAGAATTTCAATATAAAAAAAAGGAAGGCCGGAAGGCCTTCCTTTTTGGTTTCCCGGCGTGAATTACCGCTTGGAGTACTGGAATCTCTTCCGGGCGCCCTTCTGTCCGTACTTTTTCCGCTCTTTCGCCCGGGGATCGCGGGTAATGAGGCCAGCCTTCTTGAGCATTTCGCGGAATTCATCCTTGACAGCCAGGAGAGCCCTGGTGATCCCATGGCGGACGGCGCCGGCCTGGCCTTTGATTCCGCCCCCGTGAACGTTCACGGAGATGTCAAATTGTCCCAGGGTTCCGGTGAGCTCGAGGGGCTGGAAGACCATCACCCTGGCAGTATCCATAGCAAAATATTTGTCCAGTTCCCGGTCATTAACGGTGATCTTGCCCTCGCCAGGCTTCAGCCATACCCTGGCAATGGAGGTTTTCCTCTTGCCGGTTGCATAAAATGTCTTTTCTGCCATCTTCCTTTTCCTTTACACGAACGCTTCAGGTTGCTGGGCTTGATGGGGATGAGCTTCGCCACGGTAAACTTTCAGTTTCTTCACAAGCTTTCGTCCCAGTTTATTCTTGGGGAGCATCCCTTGAACGGCCATAGTGATCAATCGCTCAGGCTTTTTCTCTTTCAGTTTTTCGGCGCTAATCGATTTGAGCCCGCCGGGGTACCCCGAATGATGGATGTAAAGTTTTTCCTTCCATTTTTTCCCCGTCAGGGCGACTTTTTCGGCATTGACCACGACCACGAAATCGCCCATGTCCACGTGGGGAGTGAAGGTGGGTTTATGCTTTCCCCGTAAGAGAATTGCTATGCGCGAGGCAAGCCGGCCAAGGGTCTTCCCCTTGGCGTCGACCAGATGCCACTTTCTTTCGATCTCCCCCTTCTTGGCCATATGGGTTGCCATCGAAAAACCTCTTTTTGCGGTTAAATAAATATTATAATGAACAACAAATTTCTTGTCAACAAAAACTGCTAGGGAAATTTTCCAGTATTTTTCATCCATCGCGCATTCCCATTGCTGCCGGGATCTTCTATCGCCCCTGGGCCATCCTCTTTTCCCTCGCGTCCTTCCTGGCCATGCCCCAACAGAGGGGAAAACTATAAACTAGGTTGGCAAGCCCTTCTGTGATCCTTGATTTATAGCGGAGAAAATGTTAGATTTAAAGAATATTTAGTTTACTGAAAA
>CAVXFA010000038.1:0-14864 GCA_963760605.1 uncultured delta proteobacterium
AATCTGTAGGGATCCTTAAAAAGGAGGGAAAGATGAAGAAATGGATGCTTTGCTTAGGCGTACTCGTGGCGGCCATCGCTCTGGCACCCTTTGCCATGGCCGCGGATACTTTTAAAATCGGCGTGATCTATTCCTTAACCGGTGCCGGCTCCTCATTAGGGCCGATCCAGGCCCAGGGGGCCAAGCTAGCCATCAAAGAAGTGAACGATGCAGGCGGCATCAACGTGGGTGGCAAGGATTACAAGATTGAGATCGTCGAGCGCGATGACGAGACCAAACCCGACGTGGCGATTCGCCGCGTGACCGAAATGGTCAGGGATAACGATGTCAAAGCCGTAGTTGGAGGAACCTTCGCTCATGTTTCCCTGGCGATGAATGGCCTGGCAAAGAAGCAAGGCTTCTTCCTGATGACCACCAACGGCGTGCCCGACAGTTACTTCACCAAAGCAGAAAAGGGTCCTTACGTCTTATGCAGCCTGGGCGACAATGGAATGGTGGGCCGGGGGGTGGCGGCCTATGTGATTGATGTCATGAAGGTCAAAAATGTAGTCTTCTTCATGCCCGATTATGCCTACGGCAGATTCTCTTTCGGCGGGGCCGAGGCGGTTTTGAAGGAACGGCCCGGCGTGACCTACAACGTGGTTTGGTCGCCGGTGGGCACGGCCGATATGACGCCCTATCTCATCAAATCCATGGATTTTAAGCCCGAAATCCTCTGTATGGGACACTGGGGCAACGATGCCATCAACGTTCTTAAACAGGCCTATGAGATGGGCTTGCGCAAAAAGACGAAACTCTTCTTTAACTGGATCATCGATGTAATGGCCGCTGGCATTCCCGCGGAAGCTCTGGATGGCGTCTGGTGCCAGATGTGGTGGTATCATAACATGAGCGCCTTCAAGGATGCGGAAGTGGTGAAAACATCCAATGAGTTTACCAACCGTTACCGGGCGGCTTATGGGATTCCGCCGGATCCCTATGCGATGAGCGCGTACTACGGGGCTGCAGAAACGCTCCGAGCCATAAAGATGGCAGGCTCTTTTGATTCCAAGAAGATGTATGATGCCTTGATGGCCAAGCCCGACTTTAATTCCGTCAAGGGACCGGCGAGATGGCGGGTCGACGGCCGGCCTCGTTACAAATATAACGCCTGGATTGTCGAAGGGAAGGGTCCCAAAGATCGGAAAGATAAAAATGACTATGCCAAAATTTTAGATGTCTACTCTGGCGATGCCTTCCTTCCTGCCTTAAAAGACCTAGGCTGGTGAAAAGCACTCCCAGGGGAAATAGAGGAGAGGATAGGAATTCCCCTCTCCTCTATTTCCAGGTTCCCAATCCGAGCCCTGGAGGAGGAGTGAGAAGAAAAAATGCCAGAGATCATCTGCACTCAAGGTCTGACCAAGAATTTCGATGGCCTGGTGGCTGTTAACCGGGTTAATTTCCATGTCGAAGAAGGAGAGACAGCAGGTCTGATTGGGCCCAATGGTTCTGGTAAGACTACCCTTTTCAACCTCCTCTCAGGATACTTCCCTGCCAGCGCGGGTAGAGTCAACTTCAGAGGCCAGGATGTTACCGCGCTGCAACCCCATGTTCGGGCGGCTATGGGTATGGCTCGAACTTTCCAGCTGGTTTCTGTTTTTGGATCGTTGACCGTGTGGGAAAACTTGGCGCTTTCCAGCATCCGTTTTAAGCAAGAAGAGCATTCCCTGGGTAATTTCTATTTGCGGCCTGCGCAAAGAAAAGAGGTTCTGGAAGCCTGCCGCCAGGCTCTGGCCGCGGTCGGCCTGGAATCCAAGGCGGGCCACAAGACCGTGGAGCTGAGTTATGGAGACAAACGCATGCTTGAGCTGGCGATGGCCCTTTCGCTTCAACCTAAGCTACTTTTGCTGGATGAACCTTTGTCGGGTTTGAGCGATCATGAAATTGCCGAAGTCGTCGAACTCCTCCATCGGGTCCGGAAAGATTTCTCGCTGGTTATTATCGAGCATAAGATTTCCAAGATCATCGATTTAGCGGATCGCCTTTGCGTGATGAACGAAGGCTGTATTATTTGTGAGGGGGAACCAAGCCAAGTCCTGAGTGACGGAAAAGTCCGGGAGTGCTATTGGGGGAAGGAAGTTTAAATTTACTGGAAGTTAAAGGAATCGACGTCGCTTACGGGTATGCCAAGGTGCTGCACAATGTCTCCGTTAAGCTCCACCAAGGCGAAATGGTTTTTATTGTGGGCCGCAATGGAGCCGGCAAGACGACGTTGCTGCAGACGATCAGTGGACTGCTGAACCCGACAGGGGGGAGCATTGTCTATCAAGGACAGGAGGTTCATGGCCAACCCCCTGAGAAGCTGGCCCGCCTGGGCATCCGTTTTGTGGCTCAAGACAAGAAGGTCTTCAGTCATTTAACCGTCAAAGATAACCTCGAACTAGCCGCCTACGCCAGTGGAGAGGACTTAAACCAAGTCAAGGACAGACTCTTCAAATTATACCCCAAGTTTCAGGAATTTCTCCGGAGAAAAGCTGGAGGACTTTCCGGTGGGCAGCGAGAGATCCTGCTGATCGGCCGGGCCCTGGTGGGTAACCCCAAGATTTTGCTTATCGATGAACCAACGGAAGGGCTGGCGGCTGTCGTGATCGAGGAAGTATTTCGCATTTTAAATGAGATGAAAAAGGATAAGGTCTCCACTCTTATAGTGGAGCAGAACCTTTCCACTGTTTCCCGCCTGGCGGACCGAATCTATATCATGAAGGAAGGTAAGATCATCAAGGAGATGGTGGACAAAGAGGAGATCGCCAATACGGCCGAACTGGAGAATTATCTTTAAGAAGGGGACAGAAGAGAGGTTGCCCTTGGAGATTTCCAGCCCGGAGCGTCGCGTCTTTCCCATTGTTCCATTCAAGAAAAGCTTAATCTTGAGGGACATCCTCTTGATTGCGGCCTGCTTTGGGCTCATGGCCTTCCTTTTCCGAATCCATTGGGTCATCGACTTTACCATTTTTTGTATCCTGGTGCTTTCCTTCGACCTGCTATACGGGTTTATGGGACGGCTTTCTTTCGGCCATGTCCTCTACTACGGGACCGGCGCCTACGTAGCCAGCCTCATGCTGACCCATGTCAGCCCTAACCCTCTTCTAGCCATCGCCGTTGGAGTAGGGATGGGGGGCCTTTTGGCGATGGTGTTGGGCTTCATTGTTATCCAAACCGATGGTGCGCCCTTCACCCTGATTAACCTCGCCTTCAATCAGATTGGTTTCTGGCTGGTGGCCTCAGGTCTGGCACGCTACACGCGCGGCGAGGATGGCTTGAATACGACGGCTGGAACCGTGGGTTTCCTGGACTTTACCAAACAGCCGGTGGCCTTCAGTTTCTTATTGGGTTGTTTGCTGCTGGTCTTCTTTCTACTCAGAATTTTCACCCTTTCCCCTTATGGCGTGGCCATTCGCTCCATTAAAGAGAACGACGATCGGGTCAGGTTTCTGGGTTACAATATTTTTTACTACAAATGGTTGACCTTTGTTTTCAGCAGCACGCTGGCGGCTTTCCCGGGTACCCTCTTTGCCGTTTATTATGGTTTTGTGGCTCCGACGATCATTTCTCCTTTTGCCAACACCGAGGTCATCTTTGCGGTACTCATCGGCGGGGCTGGGAATCTTTACGGAGCGATTGTCGGTGGAGTGGTCTTCAAGCTCATGAGCAACTACCTGGCCACCAGCATCACCCGGTGGGAAATGTTCTTAGGGGCCCTGCTGCTTATTCTGGTGTTCAGGTTTCGACAAGGCTTAACGGGATATGCCCGGGAACTTCTGCTACGGCTGAAATCCAGACCGCCGTTGGAGGTGTAGGCTCATGCTCGAAACCGTCGTTTACGGGCTCACCATCGGAGCCATTCTTTATTTTTTCTCCATCGGCCTATCCATCACTTTCGGTACGATGCAGATTGTTAATTTCGCCCATGGTATGGTTTACGCTGTAGGGGCCTATCTCTTCATTAACTTCCTCCCCTGGGTCGCGGGGATCTTTCCTTTGGCTTTAGCTTTGGCGTTAGTCGCGATGTTGCCGATCGCTTATGCGGTGGAACGCTTCATCATCCGGCGTTTATATGGCGAGAGCTTAGATTATACCATCATCGCCACGTACGCCGTCCTCCTGATTGGGGCTGACCTAATCAAGTGGATTTGGGGGGCCCAACCTCAGCCCGTGAGTGACCCCCTGGGAGGGACCTTCCGGTTTTTTGAAGTCAGTCTTCCGTTTTACCGCGTGATCGTTTTCTTGAGCGCCATAGTCCTATTTCTGGGGCTGAAGGCCTTTTTTAACCGTAGCATCATCGGCAGGATCGTGATTGCCGCGCTGGAGGACCGAAATGGCGTCCGCTGTCTGGGGCTCGATGTGAACCGATATTTTTCCATCGTCTTTATCATTGGGTCTGGATTGGCCGTACTGGGTGGAGTGCTCTACGCCCCCATTGCCACGGCTGAGCCTTATATGGGATTTCATATTCTTTTAGTCGCTTTTGCTGTGGTCATTGTCGGCGGTATGGGCAACCTGACCGGAACTTTTATATCCGCCCTTGTGTTAGGGATGGTGATTGCGATCACTGCCCGTTTCTGGTCCACGGCTGCTGATACCATGGTATTTGTGGTCATGGCCCTGGTTTTGCTTAAAAACTCGCTGCTGGCTACTTGGCGGAAGTTGACGGGCTTGGTTTTCAGGATTTGATGGACGGGATAGCGAAAGCTGTGGCGAGTGGAAAAAATAAATGGCGGGAGGGAAAGATGCAGAAGTACAAGATTGAAAAATCCAAGACGGCGATTGTTTTAATCGAGCCTCAATATGACTTCTTGAAGCCCGGCGGCTCCATGTATCAATATATCGCCGAACAATTGGAGAAGAGAAAGGTCATCCAGAATCTTGCGCATCTCCTCTCCGAAGCACGAGGGAAGGTAAAGAAAATCATATACGTCCCCTTTGAGGCTTTTGAGCCCGGGTTTCCGGAATTGGACCCCCAAGGGCCCGGAATGATGGGACTTCGAGGCTTAGAAATGGATTTTCCTACGGGATGGAAGCTAAATGGCAAGCCGGTGAAAGGCGCCTGGGTAAAAGGGACCCCTGGCCCGGAAATTATCCCGGAACTGACCCCTCAAAAGGGCGATTTGATTATTCGGGGGAAAAGGACCCTCGATGCTTTCTGGTCGACCTCGCTCGACTATACCCTGCGGGCAAATATGATCGAGTGGGTCGCGATCGTGGGTTTTCACACCAACTGGTGTGTTGAATCTACTGCTCGATCGGCTTATGATAAGGGATATCGGGTGATCGTCATCAGGGATTGCACCGGCACCGACACCCAGGAGGAGCAAGACTATGCCGAAAAAGTCATATTCCGAAGGATTGGACTGGTAATGGATCAGAAAGAATTCTTGCAAACCATGGTATGATACTTGATTAGTGGTTCAGCTGTGCTACAATATTCCAAGTCTTTGAGCCATTAGGATGAAGGAGGATGAGTTATGAAAGGCGTGTGGAATAAGGTATTAAAGGTCGACTTGACCAATGGCAAATGCACGACCGAAGAATTGCCGGACAAGATTTATGAATACTTCCTGGGAGGTGCCGGGATGGCGGCCTACTACATGTGGAAGGAATGCCCCACCGGAACTACCTGTTTTGATCCGGCCAACCGACTCACCTTTGCCGGCGGCCCTATGACGGGTTTGAAGCAGAGCGGTGCCGGCAAGTGGACATGTGGCGGGATTTCTCCTTCTATTAACCTCAATGCGGACTCGGCGGCCACAGCCAGCTTTGGCATTGAGATGAAGGAGACCGGATACGATGCCATCGTGGTATACGGTCGATCTCCCAAGCCCGTTTATGTCGTCGTCGATGATGGGAAAGCCAAAATCAAAGACGCCAAAAAATTCTGGGGCAAAGATGCTTATGAAACGGAGGATGGAATCAAAGATGCAGAGGGCAAAGATTTTGAAGTCGCTACGATTGGCCAGGCTGCCGAGAGGCTGGTCCGTTTTGCGAACATTCAGACAAAAAAGAAATCCTTCGTTGGACGCTGCGGACTCGGCGCGGTCATGGGCTCCAAGCTCCTGAAAGGGATCGCTATCCGGGGAACCAAGAGTTGCGAGCTTTATGATCCGACGGAGGTGAACCGACTCAACAAGGAGATCAATAAACGCCTGGCCGAACTCGACGCGGGCAAACCCGAGTGGCTACAAATCAAGAGGGTGGGAACCGCCATGGCCACTGAGCTTTTTGCTCCCCAGGGGAACCTGCCCATCAAAAATTACCAGTTGGCGGACTTTCCGAGTGGCGTAAAAACCATGCACGCCTCGAATTATGCCAAGGAACTGAACGCCAAGCCCTGGCCCTGTCAGTACTGCGTCCTCCAGTGCCACAATCTCTGCGAGATCAAGAGTGGGCCCTACGCTTACAAGGGTAAAGGTCCAGAATATGAGTCTTTTGCCATGATTGGCTTTGATACCATGGTAGACGATGTCAAGGCTGTGGCTTATGCCGGCGAGCTGGCTAATCTATACTCCATGGACACCATATCTCTGGGAGGGGTCATTGCCTGGGCTATGGAATCTTACGAAAAGGGGGTCATCACCCAGAAGGATACCTATGGCCTCGATCTCAAGTGGGGAAACGCTGAAGCCATGGTTGAGCTGGTTAAGAAAATCGGCGAACGCGCTGACGGGTTCGGTTATCTGCTGGGGGAGGGCTGCAAGATTGCTTCGGAGAGGATCGGCCAGGGATCGGAGGATTGGGCCGTTCAGATGAAGGGCCAGGAGATCGCCGCCCACAACTGGCGGGCCCAGTACATTTCGGCGCTGAATTACTGCACGGGTGTCGCCTCTGGCCCGAACCATGAGCGCGGGAACTCTCAACACATCTGGGTTGGCCACATTCGACTGCCGGAGTGGGGAATCGGTGAGGTGGAGAATGAAGAACGCTGGTCATGGAAGAATACCGCGGACCGAAATGCCAAGTTTCATGACTACTGCAACATCATTAACTCCGCCTGTCACTGCAAATTTATGGAGTTTCGCGGCTATACCCTCACGGACCTTTGTAACAGCATCAACGCGGCAACTGGCTTTGGTTGGAGCTTAGAAGACCTTCGCCGCTGTGGGGAACGGATTACGACTCTCCAGAAGATCTTGAATATCCGCTGCGGGTGGAAGAAAGAACACGATTTCAAATACCCCAAAAGGTTCATGGAGCCGGTGCAGGAGGGAGTGGCGGCCGGTAAGATTCCTGTAGGCCTGGAAGGTGCCATCCTGGATTATTACCGTGTTCGTGGGTGGGATGAGAATGGCAGACCTGCCCCAGAGCTGATCAAGCGCCTGGGTATGGAAGAATACAGGAGTTAAAAAATTAACAAGGGGGTGAGGAAAGCAGCTCCTCACCCCTCCGGGAGCGGCGCTCAGTTTTAAGCTAGTTTCCAATGGGCATAACCTAAGGGAAAATCAGGCCATGAAAGTGAAAATCAATTATCAAGAGCGTGATTTCGAACCCGGGACCAAGTTGGCTCAGGTCGTCAACATGATCCGCGAGTCCAAAAAGGAAGAGCCGATGATCAAGGCCATCGTCGGGAAGGAAGGCCACGATTATATCACCTTTGTCTTAAATGGCCGGATTGTCCGGCCTGCGGAATACGATTCGGTCGAGCTGAAGGAAGGCGACGATATCCGGTGGGTCCATCCCATGTTTGGCGGATAGGATCAAATGAAAATCTCCTCCATCCCTTTTTCACAATCCCTCTGGCTGCAGTAACCAACCTATCTATCTTGCACTTACGGGCGAAGTCCCGGAAGAGGCTTCGATTTCTTGACGAGTCCATCCTTTTATGATAATGTTCTGGCATGTCAAGAAGACCGGGGCTGGATGCTCCGGGGAGCCTGCACCATATCTCATTGTTCGGGGAATTGAGGGAAGAGAGTTCTTTCGGGATGAGCAGGACCGAGAAGACTTCCTGACTCGACCGCGCGGGACATGAAGAACAGCCCTGGAGCGCTGTGATTACAACCCATACATTGGGTTTTCCTCTTCGCAGGTCTTCAGATATCCGCCGGGCTCTTTACTGAGAGCCCGGGCCTGTTCAGCACGTGGGTGTAGATCATGGTGGTGACGACATTGGCATGTCCCAACAGTTCCTGCACCGTGCGGATGTCATAACGCGCTTCAAGAAGATGCGTGGCAAAGAGCTTGTCCTGAGCTTGTCGAAGGAAGTGGCGCAAGGTATGGCAACTGACCTTCTTGTTAATCGCCGCCCGCGCGGTCGCCTCTTTCACGGCCTTGCCTGGAATCACCCGGTCGCGAAACATATCCGTCTTTGCTATTGCCTCTTGAGCAGGATGTTCGGCCTGCCGGACCTGCCAGTCTGCAATGCCCCGGCGTTTCCCAGGTCAGCCAGAAAGGCTTCAATATCCTTTCTGGACCTGTCTTTCAAAGGTTTTTCAGGCAGAAAATTGGCAAAGTCTTTCGCCCAGTTCACATAAAATGGCGAACGATCCGGCCGTACCCTGTTCTCCTCCGCGCACCCCCGGTAAGCTTCCCAAAAACCATCGCGCTCTTTGGAATTGCGGACATCCATGATTTTCACCATAGAATACCCTTTTTATTTTAATAGGTTAAGCAAGGATCAGGCATGTGCATGATAGGTAGAATTATCATATCATGATATTATTTTTCTGTCTACTATCTGTTATGTGCTAAGTAAAGGAGGCAGAATTGGGATTTAGCGAAGAACTTAAGGTAACAATTCGAAAAAAAGCCCATCACACTTGCTGTCTCTGCAAATCGCTCGGTGTTGAAATCCATCACATTGTTCCTGAGAAGGACGGCGGACCGGATACGGAAGATAATGCTGCACCGCTTTGTCCTTCTTGTCATGAGACATATGGTGGTAATCCTGACAAAAGGAAATTCCTTCGTGAAGCACGCGATTTCTGGTACGAGATATGTGAGAAAAGGTTCGCTGGGGATAGTGATCGATTGGGAGAGATATCCGAATTGCTAAAAGTTACTGCGTCCAAAGAAGATGTGAAGCAAGGCATTGATGGATTGATGAGCCTGCTGAAGGATGTAAAAGCCAAACTCGAAACGAGTGAGAAACAAAACGAAGTGCCCCCTCAACTCGGAGGCATGATTGGTATGACACCATTTGGTGGAGTGAGCGCGGGGCGACATTGTAAGAAATGCGGCACAACAATTGGGCTCATGATTGGAGATCAAGGTCAGTGTCCGAATTGCGGTACACCTTGGTAGTAACGAAGATAGAGATCACATAACCAGGCGTTCCACTGGATCGCCGATAAATCCGGCTCCCGGTGAACCTTTTGTTATGAGAAAAAACATCGATACCGCCCCCAATCACAGACAACTACAAGGACATGCTTTCGCTCAGGAAGTATTCAAAGATGCCTGGCCTATTTATCAGAGAAACATATGTTCCGGGGACAGCTTCAAAAGTAAATGCTCCATATAGGATTTCTAGACAAAAATGAGTTATATATTGTTCGTGTAGGGCACGCTTTAGCTCATCTGCTTATTGCTTGCGAACAATTGTCGCATGCCCCACTTTATCTGGCCTCATTCGTTCCATCAAAGAAAATGGTTGAGGACGGAGTCACAAGGCACTCGCACATACTGCTTTGCATGGAGAACTACATCATAAGAATACGGTCTCTGTATGAGAGGGTGCTACAACTGGTGAACATAGTTTTCAGAATATATAATCCCCCGGATCAAGTTAGTCATGCCCTGATTAAGAACAACCTGCATGTGGCCAACAGCAAGCTACCTGGTGCACTTCAGAAGCTGAAGAAGATAACTGATAGGTATTATGAAGACAGGAATAAGATCATCCACAGGGAATGCTTTCAGGAAGATGATTTAAGACATCTCGAACTGCTAACAATTTCGAGAGACAGGTTTCCAGGGTTAGAAGGAGATCTAAAATTCTTTTCGAGTGTATACGTCAGAGACAAAACAATGGAATTGAAGAAGACCAATTCCGCGGTCTTCGGTGCTATAAGCGACATTTTCAATCTATTATTGCACCAATACCGATAACAAAAAGCGAATGATGTGAAGATATACGGAGAAATAGAGGTCGATAGAGAATGACTCATAACAAACCGCTCCACCGGATCGCCCAAAAAATGAGCTCCCGGTGAGCTTTATGTTCTGCGGACGTGAGATAGACCGACCGTGAAGCTGGACAAGTTCGGCGATTCCTACGACATCGTGAAACAAAGCCTGCTTCGGTGGCTGGCGCCGTGCGGACCATGGGTTGGCCATCCCATGTTCACGGAACAGGTTGATCCGTCGGAAGCAGACGCGTTCTCCCGCTTCCTCGGTGTACCTCTTCTGTCGACTCAAGTGCTCGATCGGAGTACCGAGCGGGAAGCGTACTTCTCTACAGCCGCTTCTTGTGGAGGCCACCTGTTTCTTGACCCGAACACGGGACTTCGGGTTCCGTCAGCAAGTCGTGATGACGCGCCAGACTTCATGAATGGCACCGAGTTGGTGACTCTCTCTCGAGCCCGGCCCGAGAAGCTCACCCTCGTGTTCGACCAGAGCATTGACCGGCGCTACCCCTCCAAGGAGCAGATCGAGGCGAAGCTCTCGTGGCTCGCCGAGCGCGGTATCTACGGAGTCACGTATGAATCCCACGCATGCTTCGTTCTAGTCTCGGCAACCGAGGCGGTCTTGGAGGAGGCGTTAGAGACGCTGCTCCGAAACTCCCGTATTCCGAGTGCGCGCTTGGTGCGCATGCGTGGGGCGCCGTAGAACAGCGCGTTGCACCTGACGAGCGGGCCTGGCATAACGCAGCCCGCTCGCAGCTGAACGCGAGTGTTATCCGTAACTGCTAAATGAGGGAGGTGGAGTCATATGCGTATCGTAGAAGAGAGAGTCGTTCCGGCAGGCGCTGGCCGCTTGCGGAGCGGAGAAGGATCCGCGACTGATGTTAAGAAGTACTTTGACAGGGTTGCGAAGTACGTTCCAGCGGAGGTCGTCGCTGCCTACATCAGCGCGAACGGCGTAGCAACGGTAGCTAACAATCCAAGGGCTCTGTTCATTCTGATCTTCGCTGCCTGCCTGATCTGAAAAAGGGGACGTTCGTGCAGAAAGTGCTTGACGGAGGATAAAAGATAGTTCATATTGTGATCATGCCGAGATCAGCCAGATTAGATGCGCCCGGGGTTTTGCACCATGTGATGGGGCGGGGGATCGAGAAACGGAAGATATTTCTCGATGATCAGGATCGAGTCGATTTTATCAATCGCTTAGGGAAATTGGTGAAAGAGGACTCGATGGATATCTATGCGTGGGCCATTCTGTCCAACCATTTTCATATCCTCTGTAAAACCAAGAAGCGGCCGTTGGCTTCCAGCATGCGGAAATTGCTGACTGGGTATGCAGTGAATTTCAACAAGCGGCATAGGAGGCATGGCCATCTGTTTCAGAATCGGTATAAATCCATCGTGTGCCAGGAGGACGCTTACTTGGCGGAGTTGGTTCGTTATATTCATTTGAATTTGCTGCGGGCCGGGGTAGTCAAAGATCTCCGAGGATTGAATGATTGCCCTTGGTCAGGTCACTCTGCTTTGATGGGGAATATGGATGGGAGAGAATGGCAGAATAGGGGTTATGTTTTATCGTATTTTGGAGGGGGGAGGAGAGGGCGGCGGAATTATTTGAAGTTTGTGGAGGAAGGGATTTCATTGGGGAGAAGGCCGGAGTTAGTTGGGGGAGGGTTGGTAAGGAGTTTAGGGGGTTGGTCTTCGGTAATTGCATTGCGCCGGCGAGGGGAGAGACAGGTATCGGATGAGAGGATTTTAGGGGATGGGGATTTTGTGGAGGCAATATTGGTTGAATCGGAGGATATGGGAAAAGAGAATTTGAGAGTAGGACAGAAGAAAGTGAATTTATTATCTCTGGCGGAGGGAGTTTGTAAAGAACATGGGGTAGATTTGAAGGAGTTGCGGTCGGGTAGTCGAAGGCATGCAGTGGTGGAGGCGCGGCAGGAGTTATCGCGGCTGGCGGTAATGGTTCATGGGTATTCTGGGGCAGAGGTGGCGCGATACTTGGGGGTTACGAATTCCTGTATTACCCGCCCGCTTTCCTTGGGGAGCAAGAAAGTTCGCTGAATTATAGGGAAGTCTGTTCGGCAATTTCTGCACGAACGTCCCCATTTCCGATGAGGTACCTCCCTATCCTGATTATGCGTACAGACCAGATGCATGCCTGAGCCATGCTTTGGAGCTATTCAAATGACTGATCCGAACGTGCAGCTAAGGGAGTATCTTGATAAGCTGGTTCATCGCTTCCTGAACATAAAAAGCATGAGTCAGCAACTCAAGGGTATTCTTGCATGGAAGTCCCCAACGCGAATTGAGACTCTAAACCGTGGATACTACTTCTTTGAGCTAGCCGCCTATAGCCTGTCGCGTATCGTTCTTGCCGAGCTGTCGATGCTTCTGTCTCCCAAGGAGGAGAGGTCCCTGTTTGACTGGCTGAAGAAAGCAAGGGAGCATGCCGCAGAGGTGAAGCCAACGCGCTACAATCCACACCAGACAGGAGGAGAGCGCGAACTCATTAAGGTCAGGGAATATCGCACCGTGATTGACGGCCAGATCGCAGAGCTTGACGTTCGGAAAGGCACTATCGAACGAATTAAAGCTCGACGCGACAAGGCAATAGCACACCTCGATAAGGAGTATTTTGATGATCCGCAGGCGCTCTTTCGAGATTACCCCCTGGCTGACAATGACCTTGATGACCTGATCGAAGTAGTGAGTGGCATTTTGCGGAAACATCACAGTTGCCTATTTGAGGCGGACATTGGCATGGAGGTCACAAGTGTTCATACGGTTGACGCTGTACTCGAATACACACGAGCCTTCATGCGAGTACGCCGGGACATCGAACTTATAAAAATGGGGTTCAAGCCGGCACTATACCTACGGGAAGACTACGAACAAAGGACAGGCAATACAGACACGTAGGCGAAGGCGCATAACCCAGCAATCAACCGGACACGCGCCAGCGAGGCCGCTGTACTACGGAAGTCAGTGCAGGCGCGTGCCGGTTACCGCCACGTTATAAGAAAAAGGAGAGAGAGCGATGGAAACTATACCAGATGTATTCGTAGTTGAAACATTGGAGTTTGATGATGAGGCCAAAGACATGTTTGAGGGAAAAATGATTTCTCATATCCTCAATCTTCACGGGAAAAAGAGCAAATACTATTACATAAGGACCAAGAAGGAGTTAAGAGAAATCGCTAAGAAGTTCGGCCAATCTGGGTATCGCTATCTTCATTTGTCATGCCATGGTAATGAAAGCAGTATGGCAACCACTTTGGATTCCATCGAATTTCCTGAACTTGGTAGCATCTTGCGTCCACAACTTGAGAAGCGCCGCTTATTCGTCTCCGCTTGCGAGATGGTTAATGAAAATCTGGCTGAAGCCGTCATCCCGAAATCAGGGTGCTATTCAATCATTGGGCCTAACGAATCTGTCACCTTCGGTGATGCTGGCATCTTCTGGCCTTCATTTTATCATCTCATGTTTCGCCACAACGCTGATGCTATGAAAAGGGCTGATTTGATAAAGCACCTCGGCAGCGTCAGCGAACTTTATGATTTGAGAATTAGCTACTTTTCGTCCAGTCGGAGTAGCAAGACAGGATATAAAGCTAAGCACTTCGGTATGCGGGCCTTATAACCACTGGCTGGAGTGGGACGCGCAAAAAACCGCGCGCCCCTCAGCCAGCCCGTTGGGAGGAAGAGATCCAAAGAAGAACCCATACATTATGCCATACTTTTATATTGCTTTTTGACCCCCTCCAAAGTATATTATCCTTATGAAAAAGACCCGATTCGAGTAGGATTAGGGTAAGGACAGAGAGAACCAAGCCAAACATAATGTCTCCTTTTCCTTAGCGCAACGTGCTTTTCTTGATCCCCACCGGGTGATTGCAGAAGATGTAACCCACACTGGCGAGGAAGATCGATTTTACTGTATCGGCCGGGTTGATGACGGAATAGTGACTGTTGATTCACATATCGCGGGAATGTAATTCGGATTTTTGGCGCGGGTTACTGGAGAAAAGGGAGGAAGATTTATGAAGAGCAAAATAAAATACACCAATGAACCGTTGGGGAGGCTTAAGGTTGTTAAAGATTTCTTCCGCCTCCGGAACAATTAATCCTAAAAGAAGACAAAGTTAAGATTACGATTTCTTTAAGCAAATCAAGTTTAGATTTCTTCAAGAGGCAAGCGGAGAAACACCGCACTTCTTACCAGAAAATGATCCGCCGGGTGATAGATTTCTACGCCTCCCATTATCAAAAAAGCGCCTAGACCTTTATTCCAAGCGACCCGCCCCGGTGAGAGGCCGGGATAAATCGCTGACGCGGTTTTGGGCGGTTTGGCCGGGTTGGCGGGGTCGGGTGACCTTAGCTCTTGAGAGCTGACCCTAGATCTTGACTGGATCTTCACTTTTTTTAAAAAAACCTAATTGCCCGCGGATTGCAAAGAAGAAACATTTTTCTTGACATCCTTTTCCCTCCCCTCTATTTTTTGGATACAAACTTATCCTGGATTCCCGCTTTCGCGGGAATGACGGGATCTTTTTTCACGAACCGTGAAAATCCCCCCTGCCCCCCTTTAATAAAAAGGGGGTTGGGGGGATTTGAAAGTTATTGTCTAGCTAAGAATTGAGCGAAAAACTTTCGTTGGCAGAGACGCTTTTGCTCAAAAGGGTGAGGCAAGACTTGAAAGGATGATTATTGGCAAACAAATAAAATATAAGGAGGGTGGCCATGGGAGAAATCGTTCATACATCA
>CAVXFA010000039.1:0-7372 GCA_963760605.1 uncultured delta proteobacterium
GAAATCCTTTCATGGTTGTGCCGTCAGCGATTGGGATCAACAAGGAAGGGAAGCGGTATGTAGATGAATCGAAAGGGTATGTGGCCAATGGGAAAGCGGCCATGAACCAAACTGGACGAACGATCGCTTTAGTTTTCGACGAGGAAATAAAGAATGGGCCGGCGGGAGGCGCCGCCTATGGGCTTTTCAAGGCTCTGGGTCTTCCGGTGATTGAGGCGGACACCGTTCCCGAGCTTGCTTCGAAGATAGGGGTTCCACCGGCTGCGCTCCAGGCGACGATCGATGAATTTAATAGTGCGGTGCAGGATGGAAAGGCTCTGGGGATAACTCCTCCCAAGGAAAGGGATGCGAAAGTAATGAAGCCTAAGTTCTACGCTTTATATCCCCTCGTCCCGGCTTTAACTATGACATTTGGGGGGTTAAAAGTAAACACCAAGACCCAGGTTCAGGAAGCGGATGGCAGAGTTATACCGGGGCTCTATGCGGCGGGGGAGAGCGTTGGGGGAATATTTTATAATGCCTACATCGGGGGAGGTTCCTTGGCACGATGTGTGGTCCTGGGCCGAATAGCGGGAAAGAATGCGGCCGCTGATAAGGCCTAAGCCCCCGAAAGAACCTTTCATCAGGTTTAGATAGCGGGTACCCCTATCACGGGATGGGGTGATTATTGGGAAAAATTTTAAAGGCAGGGTCATCAAAGGCCCTGCCTTTTCTTATGTCTATATTATGTCTATATATTGTAAAATGGGTAACTTACTTGCGCCAAATAGATCCACGCCGGCTATCTTTTTCAGCTTTTTAAAGTCTAAAAAATTATGATTTCCAAACCCTATCTCCATCAAAGCACTCTTTGGGGTGGGTTCAAATCCTAGATAAGACTGCCCAGAAATAGCTTTTAGAGGAAGGGCACAAGAAGGAAAAGAAATTTCCGTGATTTCGAAAAGTCTTACGGGGTGGAAAAAATTAGTTGAGGGATACCCGAGGTTTGTGAAAGAGAAGGGATTCTCCATCCCGGCTTACTCAGAGTTTATGCCGCCCCCGAGGGTGGGCCTCAGTCCTTATGGCGAAATCGATCCTCTGCTATTCTCCGGGGAGGATCCTTATGGCTGGGACATATCTGAAATGGAAGAGGAGTACGAGTTGAAACCAGGACTCGAAGATATTTCAAGGCAGATCCTGCCGCAGTTGATAAAACTGGGCCGGGCTTTGCCCGCGCCCCACATAGCCGGGTATAAAGGACGAAACCTTCAGGATAACCTTTACTGGCCAACTGAACTTGCCGCTCGTGCCGGACGCCTCGATGACGAACGCTATGTCACCTTTCTGCCCCTTGCTCTTTCCAGGACCCAAGATGACCTGGGCAGAGTGAGGTGGACAATTTTTGGAAGCAGCGAGCAGGGCCCCGAACGCGCCTTCTGGAAAGGGTTTTATTCCGCTCCAGGTCAGGAATTACCCAGGCAAGAATCCCTTTCGTTCATCTTTAACCTCTTGGCCAGAGTTTATGGGGAAAAAATTGATCATCCGGAGGAACTTGGAAAAATCGGCTTTCGCATCCTCCCATCTGGAAAAAATGACCGATTCCCCCATTGGGATGAAGCGCCCTTGCCTTCTTGGTGCCGACCCTACCTCATTCAAGATCAGACTTCTTTGGATCCTGTTCGCTACGTACTGACTTTCAGGCCTTTTACTCGTCTGCCCGCCCCGATGAAGGAAAAATATTTTTCGGGAAATATGGCGTTATTGCCATTTCCGGGAAGTCTAATCTTCTGGGCAATGCCGAGTTACCTTCGTCTCCAGGAGCAGCTACCCATGGGTCTTCAGATGCCGCTGCTGCGGTTGATCGCGCGTCATGAGGGCCCTTGGGGGATACGGGTGCCGCAATCCGGCTGGCTGCATGAACCCCGGAGAGACCAGAAAGCCGCCCTGATTCAAGAGGAATTGCTACTCAATACGTACCGGCGCACCCACCGTTGGAGCCGGGTCCACCGATATGAGGATTCTGTCGCCCAGAGCACTCGCACAGATAAAATGACCCAGGCCGTCTTCAGCACAGCCCTCGATTCGTTAGAACTTTACAACAAGCCGATGGCCAGGAATTGTCAAATTTGGGCAGAAGATGTTCAACTCCTCCTGGATGGCCCAAAGGCTTCCCGAAAGGAAATCGAACGAGCCGCTACCGCAGTTTTGGCGGGCGGTCTCTTCCGGTATCGCTTCCAGTTTCCCCCCATGCAGGTGGGATTGTATGAGGTTTTCTGGCACCGTCCTCTCGTGGCGTATTTCTCCGATGAGACGGGACAGGTCGAGTGGGTCCCTGATGGACCCTTGGGATACCTGACCGCTTATAAGACGCACGCACCCGATGTGACCCAGCCGGTCGAGCTCTGGCCAAGATTACTCCGCCGCAAGGTTTATCTGTCCGCATTACACAATTTTGATTCCATCCACGATCACTACAGGCATCAGACACCCCTCAATATCCTTAGGTTGCTGGATAGCTGGCAAATTTTAGGAAAGCGACCTTTGCCGAGAAGCTTCGTCCGGCAACTAATCGACGTCTCCAAGGAAGAGTCTTTGGACCAATGGTTGAACTCGCTGCCAGAACGGGCAAGCGATCCCACCGAAGGGCACCGCATGCAGCAGGAGGTGAAAGGACTCTTAGAACCAAAAGAAAAAAAACAATCCCTACCCGAGGATATCACTTTCAGTGCTACCGCAACTCGATCCTTTGAGCAAGCCTTCTGGCAGGATATCCAGACCCTAGCCCATGGCCGTTATATCAACAAAGATAATGCCGACACCGTGTTGGATCCGGTCACCCAGAACCTTTTGGCGCACCCCCACCGGGATCTCGAAAAACTGGGCGATTATCTTATCCGTTGTCACCGCCAAGCGATTGCTGCGGCCGGATTGGAAGGCAAGGCCTTCTGCGGCGAATTGCCTTTTCGCTGGCAAACTGATTTTGATTTTTCCCTCTTTGGCGGGTGGAAGATAAACCAGGAGGGAAAAGGGTATGAGCGTAATATTCTCGTAATTATTCCGGGCAAAAACCGCAATCAAGCCGTGGTCATGGCCGATCATTATGATACGGCCTATATGGAAGACATTTATGAGAAATCCCGCGGAGGATCTGGGGCCCGTTTGGCTGCTGCCGGTGCGGATGACAATCATTCGGCGACGGCCACCCTTCTTCAGGCGGCTCCAGTCTTTTTGAAACTCGCGAAGGAGGGCCGGCTTGAGCGGGATATCTGGCTGTTGCATCTCACAGGGGAGGAATTCCCCTCCGATTGTCTGGGGGCAAGGCACTTCTGCCAGTCCTTGGTCGAGAAAACCCTCGAAATGCGTCTGAATAATGACCGATCCATGGACTTATCAATGGTTCGAGTCGTCGGGGTTTTCGTGTTGGATATGATTGCGCACAATCGGGATAACGCGAAGAATATTTTTCAGATTTCTCCAGGTAAAAGCCCTCACTCTCTGCGACTGGCATGGGAGGCGCACGTCGCCAACTTGATTTGGAATGCGAAGACCCGCGAGTGGAACCAGGGCCCCGAACGGCGGCGCAAGGGGCACGGGAAGCGAAGCCTGGATGGCAAATCGATTCCCGACATAGCTCTCCATCCGCAACTGGAGGGGGAGGTGCGGACACCGAATAATCCTCATAGCTCGTTGTACAACACCGATGGCCAGATTTTTTCCGATCTCGGCGTCCCGGTCGTCCTTTTTATGGAGAATTATGATATCAATCGTACCGGCTATCACGACACCAAAGACACGATCGCGAATATTGATCTGGATTATGGTGCAGCGGTTGCCGCCATAGCCACGGAGACCGTAGCCCGTGTGGCCACATCTCAGGAAATACAATAAGGGAAACCGGAATAGAAAGATAGGAACGTTATCATGACTGAGCAGCCGCTGGTTTGGCGGGATGAGGTTAGGCCCGGGGACGCTGAAATTGTTCGGAGGCTCTGCGAGTCATCAGGTTTCTTCTCTGCTGAAGAAATAGATATGGCTGTGGAACTCATCGAAGAACGCATGGCCAAGGGGGCGGCCAGCGGCTATCATTTCCTTTTTGCTCAATATGGAGAGACGGTCCACGGCTACGCGTGCTACGGACCCATTCCCGGCACGGAATCAAGCTGGGATCTGTACTGGATAGCCGTGGAAGAAGAAAAGCGCGGACATGGTCTGGGCCGAAAGGTACAAGTCGAAGTGGAGAGAAGGACCGCCCTCTTTGGGGGTAAGCGGATATATATTTGGACCTCGTCTCGCGACCAATACCATCCGACTCGAAGGTTCTATGAACGTATGGGTTACACCCGAGAGGCGACGCTTCGAGATTATTATAAACCGGGCGAGCATTTGATCATTTATGTGAAGCCACTCGATTGATCCGGCGATCTGCCCAAATTCAACAATTTCCGCCTCTGCTAGACAAACCTGCCCTCAAGGTAATCTTGGCTGGATTATTTCAGAAATTCCCCGGAAATCCATAGGCTCAATGCATGGATAACCGCACTCTATCCTATTAATTTATTCTTGCTTCCTGCGGGAACGGGTTCTAAGACTCTATCTGGACCACCTGATAAGGGTTAAGGGCAACAGAAAAATTTATCTCTCTATCGGGAACTGCCGACCCTGCAGACCGGGTTTCTTTCGGAGAAGGAGGAAAATGCGGAGGCGACTTCGTTTGATTTTTTTCCCATAATTTGGTAAGAAACTTTCCGTGGCTTAGGCCTATCAAGGCCCAAACGAAAATCCATGAGGAGGCTTGGCATGAAGGGGCCGGAAAAAAGGGTTTGGGGGGGGAGGAGAGGTTGTTTTTTAGTTGTCTTCTTTCTGCTTTTCATGGTCCTATCCGCAGAAACGGCGCGGGCAAAGGTGGCTCGGATGGAGGTCACGGAACGCTCAATTTTTGCGGGAGGGATGCCCTTCGGAGATGTGGGCCCTTATGAAAAAATCCGTGGCAAGCTCCATTATGCCGTTGATGTAAATAATCCGGCCAATGCGCGGATCGTCGATTTGAAACTGGCACGTAGGAATGCGGCGGGGGAGGTGGAGTTCTCGGGAGATTTCATCCTCCTCAAACCGGTGGATCTGTCGAAGGGAAACCACCGCCTCCTCTACGAAGTGAACAACCGGGGCAGGATCCTGATGTTGGGGTATTACAATGATGCCCCGGAACACAATAACCCTTCTACGGTTCAGCATGCTGGAAACGGGTGGCTCATGGAGCAAGGGTACTCACTTCTCTGGAGTGCCTGGAACTGGGATGTGGAAGCAGTCGACCAAAAACTCCAGATCGAATTGCCCATCGCCACAGAAAATGGGCAGACGATTACCCAGTTGATCGCCGCCGAAATCGAGGTGCTAAATGCCCCGACTAAAGTTCAGCCCGTTGCCTGGGGAGGAAGCTTGTGCTACGAGACCGTAAACCCCGGGGACAACCGCATCGCCACCCTTACCATCAGGGATGAGCCGATGGGAAAACGCACCGAAATTCCCCGTGACCGGTGGCGCTTTGGCAAGGTCAAGGAGGGTAAGGTGGTGACAGACTCAACCCATGTTTACTATGAAGACGGCTTTCAGCCTGGGAAGATCTATGAGCTGCTCTATGTTGCCAAAAACCCGCGGGTTGTCGGCCTGGGCCTGGCAGCGGTCCGGGATTCCATTTCATTTTTTCACTTTGAAACCAAGGACCGGAGGGGGTCTCCCAATCCGCTTGCTGTCGATCCGGCCGGGAACGCAAAGCCAGACCCGGAGTTCGCCTACATCTTTGGCATCTCCCAGTCGGGGCGGGTAATCACCCATATGATCTATCAGAGTTTTCATGTCGATGAGGAGGGGCGGATGGTTTTTGAAGCGGCCAGACCGGCGGTCACCGGAGGAGGAAAAGGTGGGTTCAACTTTCGCTTCGCCCAGACCACACACCACCCAAGCCATATCGAAGGGAATTATTTTCCGGCGGACTTCTTCCCCTTCAACTTTACCGAGCAGTATGACCCGGTGGCGGGCCAGTCAGGCGACGTCCTGGCGCTTTCCAAAAAAACGGGGAAGATTCCCCATATTCTGATGACCAACCATGAGCTCGAGTACTGGACGAGGGCCGCATCCCTTGTCCATACGGATGTGAGCGGCATGAAAGACGCTTACCCCTCGAAGATGCGGAAGCTTCGGATTTATATGGTCAACGGTGCACCCCACTACACCTTCGGCCCGAGAACCGAGAAGAATTGGGAGCACTCCCAGAGCACGGTCAACCAGCGGCCGGTCGGCCGTGCCCTGCTGGTAGCGCTCGACCGCTGGCTGACTCGAGGGATCGATCCCCCTGACGATGCCTATCCGCGGATTGATCGGGGGGAGTTGGTGACGGCTTCCGAACACAAACTGCGCTTTCCCAAGATTCCCGGATATGATCGCAATGGAATTCAGTTTCCAGCCCTGCGCCATCCGGGAAAAAACCTGCAGCCGCCGCGAGTGGATTATGGCCCCAGATTCTGGACGGAAGGGATTCAGGATTTCGTGCCTCCGAGGTATTTCGGTCCTTCTTACACCACCCTCGTGCCGGCTTTTGACAGCGATGGAAATGGGGTTGGGGGGATTCGCCTTCCGGACCTCGCCGCCCCGCTTGGCACATATCAGGGCTGGAATCCGAGGAAAGCCGAAATTGGCGCGCCCGATTACCTGGCCCGCTTTGCCGGGTCCTTCTGGATTCTTGCTTTAACCGAAAAGGAACGGCAGGAGAAGGGGGATCCGCGGCCTTCGCTTGAAGCGCGGTATCCCACAAAGCAGGCATACGTGGATCGGGTGATTGCTGCAGCCCGTGAACTCCGGGAAAAAGGCTTTTTGCTTGAAGAAGATGAGCAGGCATATGTTGAGCAGGCCAAGCGTATGGTTTGGCCCCCAGTGCCGGTGGAAACCTACCCCTTCTGGAAAATGGAGTGATGGGAGGTATCTCGGGGAAAATCTGAAAAAGGAACTATTTATTTAGCTATGCCTGACCCTCTATCTCAATCCCCCTCCCAGGAAGCCCCCCATATTTGGGGGTCTTTTTTCCTTGACAGCGCACGTCCTTTTTTGTATATTCAACCCATCCCAAAGCGAGTTCTCATAAATTTAATTGATGAGATGGCTGAACTGGTTTTGGAATGCCCGGATAGATTCGTCGCAGTTAATGCCCATCTACCAATGAGCAACATGGACGCTGCCTTGAAAGAGGCCGACAGGGCCATAAATGCACTTAAAGTGCAGAGGTGTCTATGTAAACAGTCAGGTGAATGGTAAGCCTCTGGACTCAGCAGAATTCCTTCCGCTTTATGAGAAGATGTCCCAATACAACCTGCCAACATACATTCATCCCAGCAATACATTG
>CAVXFA010000040.1:0-90690 GCA_963760605.1 uncultured delta proteobacterium
TATCCCTGATGTGGGCGAAGAAAAAAATATAGCCCCGAGAAGTTGATATGGATCCACTCAATCTTCGGTATCGGATCCCAGCATGATGGCGAGCCCCCGGGTGTCTTCATAACTTTCCAGCGCGATTTTGACAAGGCTGGTCATGGGCACAGAGAGGATCATGCCAATCGGTCCCAGAACCCATCCCCAGAAGACCAATGAAAGGAAGACAACCAGCGTCGATAAACTCAGGCCTTTGCCCATCAGCTTCGGTTCTATGAGATTCCCTACGACAATATGCACGACAACAAAGCCGAGGACGGTTAGCAGGGCAGACCCCACCCCTAACTGGACGAGAGCGAGAAGGGCAACAGGCAAGGCAGCAATGAGTGGGCCAATATTAGGCACATAGTTCAGCAGAAATGAGAGCATTCCCCAGAGCAGCGGATAATCGACTCCGAGGATCAAAAGCCAAAGCCAAATCACGAGGCCAGTAGCGGCGCTGATCAGGGTTTTGATGACCAAATAGCGCTTGGCGCTCTGGCTGAATTTCTCAATGGTAGACAGCGACCTCTCCGGGTTCTTTAACACTGCCCGCAATTTCTTTGGAAAATCTGCTGCCTCCAGAAGGATGAACACGACCGTAAGCACGATCAGAAGCGCGTTGGTGAGGATACTGCTCAGGGCTGATAATATACCCCCTGCCAAGCTCATAACCCATCCCGGATTGAAAATACCCGGCACCTCTTCTTTGGGAATGTTAACCCCCTTTTCGCGCAGCCAGCTTATGAAAGTAGCAATATGGGCCGATAATCGCTGCTGATAATCGGGAAGGGAGCTCAAGAAATTAGTCAGTGAAGGACCTATCAATACTCCGAAGAGGAATCCGACAAGGAGGATGGCCACCAGAATGATCATAAGTGCCAGTACTTTTGGCACCCCCTTGCGCTGCAGCCAGAACATTGGCGGAGCGCAAATGATGGCAATGAACACTGCCCCAAAAAAAGGAACCAGAAGAGAGCTGGCCGCCTTCATCCCCGCCACCACGATGATAAAGCCGGCAAGACTCAAGACTGCGGGCGCCTTGAACGTGCGTTTCACATTTTTATCCAATCGTTATCACCTCCACCCTTACTCCACCCCGTCAGAAGGGGGGTTCCAGGGTTTCCGGATGGAAACTAATTAAAAGGTCTTCCTCGGGCCATCCATAACCGAAAGGTCCTCTGGGGGCACTCTCAAATCTACACTCTTCATTTGGCATTTAGAGGGTGCGCCTGGGGCCAAGCCGCCCAACCTATTTGAAGGGCTTTTGCAGCTCCTTCTCAATTTCCTTCAGCCTCTTCCCAACGCCCCGTATTCCCCGGCCACCCTGAATGATCACCGTTTCCCCCGCCTCTATGACGGACAGTCCAAGGCTTTTGGCCAGCCCGGTCGTGAAGCGGTTGACCAGGCTTCCCCGGAAGTTAAATTTCGGGTTCTCCAGACTCCCTTCAAGGGTAAAATCAAAACCGATCTGGTGGTTATTCGTCTCCAGCGCTTTCACGACCAGTGACCGGGGTATACCCAGAAACTCATCCTTCAGGCCCCTGGCGGTAACGAATGCCAGATTCTTGATAACGGCGTGCGTAGGCGCTTCAATCATCTTTTTCTTTATGCTGAGGTCCATGCTCAGGTCGAGAAAGCCCCGGGAAACGTCGACGTCCCCCTGTTTCACGATGTACGGTTTCAGGCTGGTAAGATCGAGATCACGAAGCGAAACCTGGCCATTCGTGTCGAGGGTTTTCAAGTCTGTTTTTCCGGAAGAGGTCAGTACGCCCGTGCTCTGGTTTCCGGGCATGTGGGCGGAAAGCTGGTAGGTTGTATATCGGTCTTCGGGAGGTAAGGAAAGGGTATCCGCGTTGAGCGCAATGTCGGTGATCCGGACGGGATATGGCCGCTTGGCGATCTTTCCGTCAAGGTAGAGCAGTTCTCCGCCGGCAATTTTGAGGTTCTTCACTTCGACCTGCACCGTGGCTCCTCGCTGCTTTTCTGCGCCAGTCTGTTTCGGTGTGACGCCGGGGAGCGGACTTGTAATATTCCCATTTCGATCACTCTCCAAACGGACATACGGCTTGGTCAACACGAGATCCGAGAAGAGCAGGGGTTTTGCCGGAATTCCTTCCGAAGTCGCCGTGAAGCTTATGCTCTGCACACGGGATACCGGCCCGGCGGCACTCGTATCAAGAAAGGCCAGGTTCTGCCCCTCGAATTTGACGTTGATGCCTAGGGTTTCAAAATTGAATGTCCCGCTGCTGGTCACGAACCCGGAAATCAACTTGCCGACCAGCTGGAGCTGCAGGGTAAACTTCGAGGGCACATTCTTGAACGGGATGGAAACATCGTCCAGGCGAACATTGATCTTTTGCGCCTCGACGCTATTCGGGTCCCGGAGCCGGTGATCCTGAAAAAAGAGCGTGCCATCCTTGACCACGATCTGCTTGACATAAAGGGGGCCGGGCTTCGAGGTGGATGGGGCTTCCGGTTTCTTTTCGATGACGATCGGTACCATCCACTCCCCGCTCTGGCTGACCTCCAGCTTCATGGAAGGTTCTTCAAGGACTGCGCTGGAAATGGAGAAACCCGGTTTTAAAAGGGTGAGAAAATGAGCCTTCAAGAGGATTCTCTTCGCATAGGCTACGGTTTGGCCGTCCTTTAGAAACTTTGGTTCGTAGACCCCGACACTGCCCCAGCTGAGGGATATCCTCTCCACTCTGAAATTGGCTCCCAGTGCCCGTTCCAGCTGGTGCTTTATGATACGGTTCGACAGGCCGACGAGGAGAACGATTGCCACCACTATCACGAGCACAATGGCGGCGGAAATAATAATGAGCTTCTTTCGAAAATGAGGATCCATGTTATCGAAGGATCCGTTCCACCCTGCTCAGGCCTTCAGGAAGCTGCTCTGCTTTGAAACCTGACTTGTAGCAGATGTACGGCGACCTGTGCCGGGATTCTGCGCTCCAGAGGCCATAAACCCGGGTCAGCGGCGTGCGGCCAGGATGCCGAGGACGAAGCCAACCACCGCGATGATTCCCACGGCCTTCCAGGGATTGGCCCGCACGTAGTCGTCGGTGGCCTTGCGCGGCCGCCTTGGTCTTTGCCATCACCGCTGCTTTTTCCTTGGCGAGCCGGGCCTTGGCCGCCTTCAGCGATTCCTCGGCCTTGGCTCGCGCCGCCGCGATCCGCTCCCCGGTCTGGTTGGCGGTGGCCTTCAGCAGTTCCTCCGCATCGGCTACTACCGCCCTCAGGTCTTCCATCAGTTTTTCTTTGGTGACCTGCTCCGCCTCAGCCTCTGTTGCCGTTACCGGTTCTGTCATACCCATACGAAGCTCCCTTCCGTCGTAAACTGACGCACATTATTTGCATTTAGCAGCCCAGTCTGGATAGATCAAACAGCGCACTGAATTCCCCAAACCCCCGACAATTCTAAAATATTTATTAGCCCATCGCCCATGAGAAAATAAATGGGGTAAAGCCTGTATTCTTAAATAAAAGATAATGTATTTTAGGCCGGCCATAACGTAGGAGAATACTTCATCGGATGGCAAGTGGAAAGAGACGCAAAGGCCCGAACCACAATAAGTAGACGCCAGGAAAGACCTGCGCCACCTGCTTCCCTCCGCCAGTTCTCTATAAGCACTTGGGCCTCAAGCAGCGTCGTGAAGATTGCCTCGCTGACGCTGGAAGTCCGCGTATGCCTTGCTGCTCAGACGGAGGTTGCCCCTGAATGAAAGATTGCCCACCAAGCTGATCAGCGGCTTGCGGCGTTGCCCCAAATTGCTGCCCACCCTACGCAGAATGCTCGGCATGGAATAGAAGTCCCGGTTGCAGGAGATCATTTCTTGGAGGACACCGTCCAGAGACAAATGCTGATACCGGGCCACCGGGAAGGTCAGCGTGTAGTATTTCCAGTCTTCCGGGAACGCATCAAGGGCGATGCGGTCCTCCGATTTCATCTGGTCCCACAGGCGCGTGCCGGGCAAGGGCGTCAGAAACAGCGCGTTGAGATAGTCCACGCCGTACTCGCGGGCCACCTCGGCGATACGTTTGCCGATGCCCGGTTCGTCTATGTCCAAACCGATGATAAAGGAACCCGCGACCAGTATGTGGTGCCGCTGTATGCGCCGCACGGAGGCGCGGAAGTCCCGGCCCTTCAGAAGGTTGAATTTCTTGCCGAGCTCCCGAAGCCCTTCCGGCGCGGGGGATTCAAAGCCGATGAAGACGCCGCTGCACCCCGCCTTCGCGGCCAACGCCAGGAGTTCTTCGTCATCGGCAAAGTTAATGGTGGCTTGGGCAATCCATTCTTTTCGCAGGTTCGCCTGGGCCAGGGCGCGGAACAAATCCTTGGCGCGGGCGATGTGTTCAGGGCGCGTGCCGATGAGGTTGTCGTCCACCACCAAAACACGTTTCTCACCGACCGACTGGAATTCCCGCACGACATCCGGAATGGGTCGCTGCCGGTATTGGGCCCCGTTAAACGCCGTCACGCTGCAAAAGCTGCAGTTCAATGGACAGCCGCGCGTGGTCTGAATGGCTCCGAAGGCATATCCCGTAGCCAGCAAATCATGACGGGCGAGCGGGACATCGTTTATCTCGGCTCGCCCTCCGTCATACCGGACCTTCAGGCTGCCATGCCGGGCGTCCTCCAAGACCTGCGGCCAGATGCCCTCGGCTTCCCCCGTGACGACCGAGTCCACCCGCTCCATGACCTCGTCCACACACATGGTTGCGTGAATACCGCCCATGACGACGGGCACGCCCAGACGCCGGAAGTGAGCGGCCATTTCATAGGCGCGGTTCGCCTGCGAGGTAAAAGCGGTAATGCCCACCACATCCGGCCGAGGCATGGCCGGATAGTCCGGCGCGCCGAGGTTCTCGTCCACGATCGAGATTTCCCACTCCGGTGGGGTGAGGCCCGCGAGAACCATAAGGCTGAGCGGTTTCCACACGCGGTAACGGTTCCAGCGGCTCTCCTTGACTTTGACCATGCTCACAAGCGGGTTGGAGGGGTTGATCAGATATAGTCGCATGGCGTGCCTTCACTCATGGATAGGAATTTGCTTTTTCTCCTTCTTTCCCACAGTGCTGGTTTAAGGAATGGAACGTCGCAATTATGAGTCGTTGGCCCAAGCTCAGGGGGCAGGCGTCAGCCGACTCCCCTGCAGCGCCCTGTTAGGGGCAGATCGTTTCGGCCACCCTAGAAGCAACCAGTCGAGTCTCGGCCAGGGATAGCCTGTGTAGCATGCAGTGGAATGCGCTGCGCTATTCCGCCCTACGGGGGCTACGCGTACTATTTCAATTGTATAGGAAATTCCTTTTTCCAACTTTAGTCCCGCCTGCGGCGGGATCACTTTAGGCATTTTAGTCACTTAACTTGAGCATTGTGATTTCAGTGCGCGTTCGTGCTGACAAATTTAGCCATGTGCTCGAAAACACGCTCGGGCATCTTCATCTGTTGCCAGGCGCCGATTCCGGCAGTCACTGCCAAAGGCCAGAGAATAAAGTAGGCGACGGCGCCTGTAGTAGCTTTATCAATCCATCGTCCAGCACCAATTTCCACGTTCACCGTATTCTCCACTTGATGAAAAACAATGTTAAGTGCCGTAGACATTCCCACAAATTTCCGCCATCCTCCAACCTTTTCGATCTGAAGCAAAGTGCCGCCATCTGCGGTCTGAAGCTTCTGACACTTAAACCCCTCTCCCGAAAGCCAACTCTGGGTTGAGGTAATCAACTCTGAAAAACGTGAACTTGGACAAGGAAAGCTTTTCGACTGGGTCATGGTTTTTGGGGTTCCATCGGTCGCTCCCGAAATTTGTTAAGACTTGTCGGCTGCGAGCGCCCGCAGCGGCGGATCAGCTGCAGGCCGGGGCGTTTCTTCGCAAAGGCTGCACTTGGAGAAACAAGTTAGAGCAAGAGCGGACTGTTTTTCGAAGCATTAGCCTTGCCCGTACACTGTTTTGTCCCCAGGCTCCTTTTTCGCACATTTTGCGGGAATATAAACCAGATTTGTATCCCAAGAAACTAAAACGACTTCGCCCCTTGCAACTTCAAACAAATAGGTTTCTTTTATCCCAGTAACGCCCTCGACAACCACTACCAACTGAGCCTTGTCGATTGCGGTGTACAGGACCGTCCCTGCTCTTGTCCAATTTTTGTCAAATTCGATCAATCTGAATTGCAACACTGTATGTGTCATACTTTTGGCTCCTTTCACTTATCGCCTGGTTTTGTTTCATCTGCGGAGCTCGCGGTGCAAGGTTGCGTCGTCCCCCTCATGTGCCTAACTATGGACCAGGTACTTTCTGTATAAGAACCTTCGGACAGCAAAAGAACTCGCGCCTTTAAGGCCACCTATCCCTGTTCATTTTGATCCAATGATTTCACAAAAATAGTTTCAGGTCAATTGGGAATTCCCGGCCTGGGGGTTTCAAATCAATTATTTTCCCATCCTCCCAAAAACCCACCTATTACCCCAAGACCTCGCCAGTTTGGCCATAGAATCTCAATCCTATGAAAGAGCTATAGATTTTTATCGTGTTAGTCACCCCCATTAACATCTACCTAATACCCCCTACCACGCACGAACACCAACCATTTGAACGGAATTACGAGAATATTGCTGCCGAGCACCCCATTTTTAAGAAAGAGAAGAACGAACAGCTGTTCGCAGTCGGTTGGGTCCGGTCTAACCCTTTGATCAAAGATTTAAGCTTTTAAGAACTTACCCGTTTATAAATTGAAGGTAAGGCCGCCAATCAAGAATTTCATTTCTTTTATCAGGAAAGAGGCCATCTGCAAAGTCTTGACATTTAATGAGAAAATATTTAATATGCGCCTATAAGAAACTGATTTTGTTGGCGAAGAGTTCTCCTATTTCCCGGAATAAAAATAAGCTCAAAAAATGTATATAATGAATCAGAATTGAGAGGGGCTGGTTTAAGCGGCGAATCCTTTTGTTCTACTGGCAAGAAAGGATTTTTGGGGGGAATGGAAGGAGGTTTATTATGAAAAGAGATCTTTATTCCCTTCTCGGTCTTGAATCAGATGCATCGATGGATTTGATCGAATCAGCCTACCGGGAATTAGCTTCAGAGTTATATCCAGATCGCCTCGAACACGATAGAGAAATTTTCCTTAGAATCCAGAAGGCATATTCTACATTAACCGATGCGCGGCGTCGAAAGGCCTATGATGAGGCATTGCATGGCGGGGAAAAACCTTTAAATTTAACCCCAAAAACCCCAGTGGAGTCGCTTGCACCCGAAAAAACAGTGGATCTTGGGGAAGTATCCTTAACCCATTCCTTCCAAACCATCCAGCCTTCATTTGAGCAACTTTTTGACCGTTTATGGAGCAATTTTACCCTTCTGACCCGTCCCAAGGCTGAAACCATCGAGAGCCTGAATGTTGAAATTCTCCTGTCTCCGGAAGAAGCCCTTAGAGGAGGTCAGGTTCGAGTATTCATTCCATCTCAATTCAAATGCCCGGCCTGCGAGGGTCGCGGTGGGGTAGGGCCTTTCGAATGTTGGCGTTGCGATGGAAGGGGCATTGTTGCGGGGGAATATCCTCTTTTAGTTTCCTTCCCTGCGGGAATCTCTGGAAATGTGGTTGAGATTCCTCTCGATCGATTTGGCATTCAGAATTTCTATCTCAGAGTATACTTTCGAGTTAGCGGTTAATTCTTTTTATCTTCAAACTAGAGTTGATATCGTCTTAAATGAAAGGCAGCATATATCGGAGAAAGGAGGGTGCCGCCTAATAATTTACAGTTCCGCCACGGTAGAGGTCATGGAAGATAGCAAGATCCTGGTCATCAGTCCAGATACCTTTGAGACCCTGCTAATGAACACCCCGGAAATCGCCATGAAAATGTTGCAAGAGATGGTTTTGAGGCTCCGCGCTCTGGACGATAAATTAGAACAAGTCCTTTCTGAAACTCCCAAGGGACCAGATTTAACCCCCATGAAATTTTGGCCGAAAAGAAAAAGCCCTCCACACGAAGGGCTTTTTTTCCCCAGTAGCCGGAAACGGCTATGGGCTACAGGCTAATGGTCTTCTGTAAGCCTTCAGCTTCTAATACATCCCTTCCATTCCACCCATTCCACCACCCCCCGGAGGCATGGGCGGATATTTTTCTCTCTCCCTAGGCCTCTCCGCTACCATAGCCTCGGTGGTGAGTAACAAAGAGGCCACGGAAGCAGCATTCTGCAACGCAATACGCACCACTTTGGTGGGGTCAATGATCCCGGCTTTCCCCATATCGGTATACTCTTCCTTCTGGGCATCGAAGCCATAATTCCCCTTCTCATTTTTTACCTTTTCGATGACGATGGAGCCGTCGAAACCAGCATTCTGAGCAATCCAGCGAATGGGCTCTTCCAGGGCTTTCTTAAGGATGTTCACGCCAAACTGCTGGGCCTCGGACAGTTTTAGTTTATCCAGGGCCGGCAGGCTTCGCAGGTAGGCCACGCCGCCGCCCGGAACGATTCCTTCTTCCACGGCCGCGCGGGTCGCATTCAAGGCGTCCTCCACCCGGGCCTTCTTCTCTTTCATCTCGGATTCCGTGGCCGCGCCGACGTTGATCACCGCCACACCACCCACCAGCTTGGCCAACCGCTCTTGCAGCTTCTCCCGATCATAATCAGAAGTGGTCTCTTCAATCTGGGCCCGAATCTGTTTCACCCGACCTGCGATTCCTTTCGAATCTCCGGCGCCCTCAACGATGGTGGTATTATCTTTGTCGATGGTGATCCTCTTGGCTTTGCCCAGGTCCTTAAGGGAGATCGACTCCAGTTTCACTCCCATCTCCTCAGAGATCATCTGCCCGCCGGTCAGGACGGCAATATCTTCCAGCATGGCCTTGCGGCGATCTCCAAAACCAGGAGCCTTCACGGCCGCGCATTTGAGGGTGCCCCGCAGCTTATTCACCACCAGAGTGGCCAGGGCCTCACCTTCCACTTCTTCTGCAATGATCAACAGGGGCTTCCCCATCTTGGCAATCTGCTCTAACACCGGGAGCAGGTCCTTCATGTTGCTGATCTTTTTCTCATTGATGAGGATGAGCGCATCTTCTAGGACCACTTCCATCTTTTCCGGGTTGGTTACAAAATAAGGGGAGATATACCCGCGGTCGAACTGCATGCCTTCGACGATATCCAGGGTGGTCTCCATGGATTTGGCTTCCTCAACGGTGATGACCCCCTCTTTTCCGACCTTGGCCATGGCCTCAGCAATGATGTTTCCGATGGCCTCATCGTTATTCGCCGAGATCGTTCCTACCTGGGAGATTTCCTTCTGCTCCTTGGTGGGCTTGGAGAGCTTCTTGAGCTCTTCGCCCACGACCTCCACACCTCTCTCGATCCCTCTCTTCAGTTCCATGGGGTTATGGCCCGCTGCCACCAGCTTGGAGCCTTCGCGGTAGATCGCCTGGGCCAATACGGTGGCCGTGGTGGTCCCGTCGCCAGCTATGTCCGAGGTCTTGGAAGCAACTTCCCGGACCATCTGGGCCCCCATGTTCTCAAACTTATCTTCCAGCTCGATCTCTTTGGCTACGGTAACCCCGTCTTTGGTAACGGTGGGAGCCCCGAAGCTCTTATCCAGGATTACATTCCGGCCCTTGGGTCCCAGGGTCACCTTCACGGCATCGGCCAGGATATTCACGCCCCTGAGGAGAGATTCCCGAGCCTTCTGGTCATAACGAATTTCTTTGGCTGCCATCTTTTCATTCCTCCTCTATTTATTATGTTTCCGTTGATTACTTTTCGATCACGCCTAAAATGTCGTCTTCCCGCATAATCAGATGTTCTTCCTCATCAATCTTCACTTCTGTGCCCGCGTATTTGCCGAAGAGAACCCGGTCGCCCGCCCTTACATCAAGGGGATGAATCTTCCCGTCCTCCAGGACCTTCCCCTTTCCCACGGCAATCACTTTCCCTTCCATAGGCTTTTCCTTGGCCGTGTCGGGGATAATGATCCCGCCCTTAGTCTTCTCTTGTTCTTCAATCCGCTTGACGATAACCCGGTCTTGAAGTGGTCTGATCTTCATGTTTACCCTCTCCCTTCTTTTATGAAATAGCCAGCTCTGGCCGATTTAAAACAAACGATGACCCTTAGTTATTGATTCTATTTAATTTTTTGGGCACCTCCTACCTTCCACCATAAGACGATAAAAATTATGCTCGATGAAAGATGTACCTTCCTCTGCTCGCTCAAATATAACGTCTACGCCATTTATGCTTATTTTTTTGAAAGGTCCACTCCCTGATCCTTACAAAGGAAATAGACCCGCCCACAGTCATAGGGATTCGCCTGGA
The DNA here is from genome assembly GCA_963760605.1 of uncultured delta proteobacterium. Classification (GTDB taxonomy): domain Bacteria; phylum Desulfobacterota; class SM23-61; order SM23-61; family SM23-61; genus CAVXFA01. The sequence goes on from CAVXFA010000040.1 coordinate 10,335, forward strand.
ATTGGCTTTAAGGATTGGTAGCCCTCTTTAACCTCCTTTGAGGAGGTTAAAGGAGGGTGATTTCAGAGGTAAGAATTGTTTGTAAGAGCCTTCCTTTTTTCCTTCTCATCTACATTAAAGACACTTATTGAAGATAATGTCAAGGATAATCTTTTGACATTAAAAACCCCGCATTCCACCCCCTGACCAAGATTACCATCCCCGATTCTGCCCCCTGTCGATGAGACTTTTGGGGGGATGCACTTGTGAGTTACACCAAATGTTCACTTTCAGATTGCTCTGAAAGTCAACGATTGCGGGCAGAAATGTGCATAATTAAATCGTACCCCCTTAGAGAATTTCTATTCCTCCCTGATCGGTTCTCAGGACTGCCTAATTATAGTTCTCGACTTTGAACTCCCCAATTCTACATTCTTAACTTATTTTTTGCTCCCTTCCGTTCCGCCCGAAAAGCCACCCATCTTACTCAAGTTAACAAAAGGAACGGCCCCCCCGGAGACCTGCGGCAGAATGCCATTCCACTTCTCGATACTCTTATACTGAACCAGGATCGGGCTGATGGAACGGGATATGGCGTCATTGGCCTTGGCCTGCCCCGTGGCGACCACCAGTATCGACTCGGCCTCCCCTTTGGCTGTTGCCACCTTTTGCTGCGCCTCGATTTCCCGCTGGGCCAAAACCTGTTTCTGCGTCTCCACCTGTTGCTGGGCCACTTGCTTGGCCTCAATGGCCCCTGCATATCCGGGAGAAAATTGGATGTTGGCAAAGTAAATGTCATCAACGATGATGTGATACCTCGCCAGGTTGTCTCCCAACTTTCTCATCGCCCTCTGCCGAATCTCCTCCCTCTTGGGAAGAATCTCCCCGATCGAGTAGGTAGGCACAACCTCCTTGACAAAGTCGTTGAAGGCCGGATCGATCACCTTATCGGCAAAATCGAGCCCCACTTTCTGGTAAAGGTCATTGACATAAGCCGGATCAATATGGAAGTTCATCATTCCGGTCATTTTCACCATCTGGTATTCTTTGGAAGAGGCATCGATCTCCCTAAACGGATGGGGTTGAACCTTGACATCCACCTTGATGACTCTTTCGGCAATCGGCACTATGAAGTTGAGCCCCTCCCCCATGATTCTCTTCTCTACACTCCCCCACCAGAGGCAAACCCCCCTGTGGCCAGCCGGGACGATGACAAAGGTGCCCCAAAGAACGATGAGGACGACGAAGAGCAAAATGAGTACTCCAATGGTTTGTGGCTTCGGTGTTTTGTATTCAAAGGACACCATCGACCTGTCTGCCATAATTCACCTCCTTCTCCTTAAGATCTTAGCAGAAAAGACCTCTCAGGTCTAAGTAAAAAGAGGTTCGGGCTGTGGTCCCGGGCGAGGGGATGTAGTACAGATAATCCTGCTTTTGCGGTCAGGATGGCTGCCCAGGCAATGGAGCCGCAATTCCAGGCTTGGATTTAGACAGCATCTCTCTGAGTTCCTCCCCCTGCACCACTTCCTTCTCCAGAAGAAGGTGGGCCAAATCATCCAGGACCTTCCGGCGTTCGGATAAGATTTCCCGCACCCTTTCATGCGCTTCCTCGATGACCTTGGAGATTTCCTCATCGATCTGGGCAGCTTTCTCTTCGCTGTATGCTTTGTTGGCGGAAAAGGTATCCGGGAGGAACATAGGTCGCCGTTGGCGTTCGTAGGTCACCAGCCCCAGGCGATCGCTCATGCCGTATTCCGTGACCATGGAACGGGCGATGTCCGTGGCTCGTTGTAAGTCATTCTGGGCTCCTGTGGAAATCTCTCCGAAGACCAACTCCTCGGCTACCCTGCCCCCTACGAGAACGGCCAGCCGGTCCAGTAACTCCGAGCGGGTCATCAAATAGCGGTCCTCCGTAGGCTGTTGCTGGGTATACCCCAGGGCGGCGATCCCCCGGGGAATGATGGAGATCTTGTGCACCGGGTCAGCATGCTTTACGGATTCAGCTACAAGGGCATGCCCGGATTCATGGTAGGAGATAATTTCTTTCTCCTTGGGATTCATCACCCGTTTCCTTTTTTCCAGTCCGCCGATGACCCGATCAATAGCCTCATCGAAATCGGCCGGTTCCACTTTTTCCTTGTTTTTCCGGGCGGCCAGCAGCGCCGCCTCGTTGACCAGGTTGGCCAGGTCCGCTCCCACAAACCCGGGCGTGCGGGCGGCGATCTGATGGAGGTCCACTTCCGGAGAAAGAAGAACCTTCTTGGTATGGATCTTCAGGATGGCCTCCCGGCCGTTGATGTCCGGCCTGTCCACCAGGATCTGCCGGTCGAACCGCCCCGGGCGCAACAGGGCCGGGTCTAAGATTTCCGGACGGTTAGTGGCGGCCATGATAATGACCCCCTTGTTGGATTCAAACCCGTCCATTTCCACCAAAAGTTGATTGAGCGTCTGTTCCCGCTCGTCGTTTCCTCCCATGACGTTGATTCCCCGGGCTTTGCCCAATGCATCCAGCTCATCGATAAAGATAATGCAGGGAGCACTGGCCGTCGCTTGAGAGAAGAGATCGCGGACGCGGGCCGCCCCTACGCCTACGAACATTTCCACGAACTCGGAGCCACTGATGCTGAAGAAGGGAACGTTAGCCTCTCCGGCCACCGCCTTGGCCAGGAGGGTCTTACCCGTTCCCGGCGCACCGAGCAGGAGCACGCCTTTGGGAATCTTCCCACCCAGTTTCTGGAATTTACCCGGATTCTTCAAGAAATCCACCACTTCCTGAAGTTCATCTTTGGCTTCATCGATTCCGGCCACATCGGCAAAAGTGACCTTGGTCCCGTCCTCGGCAAAAAGCTTGGCCTTACTTTTGCTGAAAGACATGACCCCCATCCCCGGCCCCATCTTTTTCATGGCAAACCGCCAAATCAGAAAAAAAATGCCGATAGGAAGAATCCAGGAGAGAACGTTGCCCAGGAATTTACTCTCATAGTGTCCAGAGTAACTGACCTTGTGTTCATCCAGTTCCTTCACCAGGTCGGGGTCATTCACCCGAATCGTAGTGAAACTTTGGTCCTTTTTCCCCTCTTTTCCTTTTATCGTTCCGGTGACATTTTCCGGGGCGATGATCAAGCTGCTCACCTGTCCTTCGGCCAGGTATTGTTTGAACTTGCTGTAAGGAATTGTCTCCACCTTTGGGGAAAGAAAATAGTTTTGCAGCAGGGTGAATAGCAGGAATGCGATCAGGAAATACCAGATACTGAAGTGGGCCTTTGGGGGCAGCCCTTTCTCCTTTCTCTGGGGGTCCTGGAAACCAAAGAAGGAGCTGAGTTTATCTTTTAAATTTTCTCCTGGTTTTTTCTCTTCTTTTAAGGGCATGTACACCTCTTTGGACGACCCGTCAGAAGATATTCGGAGGGTCCTAATTTTGGAACCCCAATATCCAATCTTCAATCACTGGCCGGTCAGACCTCGGCAGCCTAACGATCCCTAACCGGCAAGGGGGGTAATTAGTTTGAGGATAAACTCAGATTTCCCTCCCTCAGAGTAAGGCAGAGCCATGATGACCCTGCCTTTGATACCCCCCTATAATCGACTATTCAACCTTTTCAGCCAAAATCAGAGTATCTCGGCTAAGGGGAGAGGGGACGTAGACCAAGTCGATTTGTATTTTGCCGAGAGCCTTTGCTTTGAGAGCATTTTTAGGGATCGTGGTCTCCAAAGTTCCTTCGGTCATTTCTCCTGGCTTAAGAGTCTTCCAAAAGGAAGAAACCTTAACGATCTTTTCTTCAGACTTATAAGCAATTGGCTTCCCCGCTTCGTCCAGGTATTCAAGGGTCACCGCCTGGATATCCAGGAGACCTTTTGCTTGATTCGTGATCTTGATGTTCCCCCTGAGATCGGGCGTATCAACAATCTCTTTAGAAGCTGTGTCAACCATCATGGAAACTTTAAGATCGGTAAGCTCCACAACAAAATTCTTTCCCTTAACCTCAGCCTTTGGTGGAACCAAATTCTTTTCCACGCGCTCTTGTTTGGGGGCCTCTACCTTCTGCTCCTTCGTGCACCCCCAAAACCCCACGGCCAGACTTAAAGCGAAGATTGTGAAGATCTTTGTGTAATGCATATCTTACCCTCCTTTTATTTGTTAAGAATCTTCATACCTCAATATCCATCCCTTTCTTTGAGTGAGATCGGCTGGGTGATAATCATTGCTGCAGCGGATTCAAATCACCTCCCTTCCCTCCCACCCCCTCGAGAGGAAAGGTGGGGAGGCAGGAAGAATAAGTTTTCATTTTGCCCGGTTTACAGAAGTGCCCGAGCGGCGCTCAAGATCCTGTCGTAATCAGGCTCCTTCGTAATTTCCGGGACCCGCTCCACGTAGCGGATGACATCCTGCTCATCGACGATAAATACGGTCCTGGCCAGGAGCTTCAGTTCCTTAATCAGCACGCCGTAAGCCAAACCAAAAGACCGGTCCCGATAATCCGAAAAGGTCTTCACCTTTGCCACTCCCGCAGCCGCACACCAGCGCGCCTGGGCAAAGGGCAGGTCCGTGCTAAGGGTCAGAATGGCCACCTTTTCCGGCAGGTTTTCAGCTTCTTCATTGAATCTGCGGGTCTCCATATCGCAGACCGGCGTATCCAAGGAAGGTACCGCACTGATGATCTTGATTTTGCCTTTGAAAGATTCCAGAGTCACAGGTTGCATCGCGTTGTCCAGGACTCGAAAATCCGGGGCCTTATCCCCCACTCTTACTTCCGGTCCCAAAAGAGTCAGGGGATTCCCCTTGAAAGTCACAAGTCCCGACCGTTCTTTTTCCCCGGATGCCACCTTAGCCACGAATTCCTTAACCTTGGCTTGGAGCTCAAAGATCTTGCCCTCGGCCCCCTTCTTATATTCTTCTAATTCCGTAACCTTTCCACGAAGAGCCTGGCCTTTAACCTCCAGTTCTTTCCTTAATTTTTTGGCCTCAGCTTCAGCCCTCTCCTGCATTTCGCGGAAGCTCTGGTTGGTCTTTTCCCTTAGCTGAGAAACTTCCTTTCCCGCATTCTCGATCGCCTCTTTCAGGGTCTTGGCGCTATCCCGGATCTGATTCTCCTTTCTGCCCAATTCCTCTTTCAGTCTTTTGATCAGGGGATTTTTTTGGATGTCCAGCTTCTGCGCCTTCCCTTTGATCTTAGCGATCTCCTTTTTCAACCCGCTGGCCTTTTTGGTCGCCTGTTTGACGGCCTTTTTAGCCGCCTTCTCCGTTTTCTTCACCAGCTTCTTTACCCGCTTAACCATTGCCATCCCTGTCCCCTCCTCTCGTCTCTATTGAATTTGAATCCCCAAGCAGTGAAGAGTAAATTTTTTGTTTACACCTAACTCCTCGCTCCTAACTCTTAGCTTTTTTCTTAACCTTGCCATAAATTGATTTTCTTTTCAACAGGATTTCCAGGCTTGCCCCTTCACTTCGCAAAAATTCCGTCGTGGCCCAGGCGGGAGGCCGATGAATCCCGCCAGGGCGGGACGGGAGAAGATTTGCCAAAGGGAAGCAGTAAAAAATTTGGAATATACCCCCTACCCTCTCCCCCCAGAGACTGTGTCGTAATGAAAAAAAGAGCCGTCATTCCCGCGAAATTTCCCATGCCCCGGGGCGTGGCACCCACGAATGGATGAAATGGTTAACCATATTAATTGGTTACCTCTAAAGTCACCCTCGCAGCCCTGGAAGTTTCGCCCGAAAAAGCAGGCGTATTTCTAACGAAGCGGGAATCCAGTAGAGTTTCGCTATGCAAAATCTTTAAGTTTTTTTTCATTACTTCTTCAAACTGGATGCCCGCCTTCGCGGGCATGACGAATTACGACACAGTTTCCCAGGGGAGAGGGTAAATATATTGAAATAATAAAGAAATTCCCTCCCCCTTGATGGGGGAGGGGAAGGGTGGGGGTGATCGGGGTCCGGGCGCAGGGATAAGAAGCCAAGCGAAGGTCTTAGCGCCTGGACCCTATTTTCGGGTTCGGGAACCATGATTATGACCTTAAGACAACCAGCAAGCTCGCACCGTAAAGAAGCGAGGCCAGGAAGAACACAGCCTGGAATCCCCAGGATAGGGCTATGATCACGGGGAGTATGGAGCCCAATACGGACGCGCATCCATTCGCACACCACGCCCACGGGACAAGAAATGGCCATCGCGAGCCCACCCAGCGAATGGCCAAGGGAAACGGCATGCCCAGCAAGAGCCCGGAAGGGGCGATCAGAAGGACGGTAATCATTTGCCGGAAGAACAGCGGTTTCCCCTGGAAGAACTGCAGAACCTGCGGCAGGAAAAAAGCGTAAAGGAACAATAGGCCCGCAGCCGAGGGGAGGATAAGCTTCAGTCCTCGAGAGGAGCGCGGATCGATCCGCATGGAGAGGCGGCTTCCCGCCCCGGCGAAGATGAGCAATGAAAAGATGACCAGAGAGACCGAATAGACCGGGTGGCTGAGGAAAAGGATGAACTCTTGCATCAGCGAGATTTCCACGAACATGAAACCCAGACCCAGGGCGGAGAAGAAAATCAGCCAGGAACCCGGATGTCCCCCCAGGACTTTTGGTCTTTTCTTCCCTAGCTTCCCGAAAATCAAAGGGAGCAAAATGAATAGAAAGCTCAAGAAAAGAGCCTGGATAAAAACGATCGGGACAAGGTATCCTCCTTCGACCAGGATCTGCCACTTCTCCCCGGCCAGGCGGTAGATTTCCCCCAAATGGCCCCACCTGAAATAATGATGGAAAAACGGCCGGTCATCCGTGGCCGGACTTAGGTCGAAAGGGTAGGTCGAATAAAATTTTTCTCCATCCCGGAGCACCTTTTGTACGCCGCCGAAGTAGATGGGCGTCGGGAAACGGTTATAAACGTTGGCCTCCCCCTCGGACATACCCGGGTAATAAACTAAATCAAAGCGCAATCGCTGGCAGAAAGACTTGAGGGCCTTGATTTCCTGGGATTCGATGCGTCCTTTTTTTACCAGGAGGGAAAAGGTGGACCAGGAGCGGTAAGCCAGAAGGTAATCGCCAGGTCGCTTTCCGGCCCGCTCCAGGGTTTCCTTGGTCACCGAAACCAGCCGCAGTTCTGCCCGAGGCGGAGGAAGGAGATAAAGACTTATGGAAAGAAAACCCCCAGGCTTGAGGACCTGCAAATAATCTTGAAAAGCTTCCGTTGTTAACCGGTAGTCTTCGTGAAGGCTGGAGAGTCCCGTGGCAGAAGCCCCCAGACTCTCCGTCAGGGAAAGGACGATCAAGTCAAAGGCCGGGGGAGCCCCGCGCACATAGCCTCTTCCATCTCCTACCGCCACCTGGATTCCTGGGCGGGAGTAAATTCCTCCGGAATAGTCATGATAAGTTCCCTGGAGAAGCTCGACGATCTTGGGGTTGACCTCGGTAACCACGATTTCTCTTGAACGATGGTGCAGGGCGTTGAGTATCTCCAGGCCGCCCATCGGTTCGAAGATCAACACCCGGTCGGGCTTGGCCATCTGATAGGGAAAAGAAGAGGGAAGAAAATCGATGAATCTGAGTTCATCTTTCTCTCCCGGCTTCCCGCTAAATCGGGTAATGGCATTCAGGTGATCGGCATCGACCGTGAGGCCCAACTGGGGCGGAAGAGGTTCCAAATACTGAAGGCTCAACCCCGGAGCCGTCCGGGCAGCCGGGCTTTCCAAAATATCAACCCTGGAGAAGACATTCCAATGGGTTTCCAGCAAGCGCGCGCCGGGAAAGAGAAGGGCTGCGTTCAGGGCTTTGTAAGGGGAGAGCCGCAGGTCTAGAAAGGGGGGCTGCCACAGGAGAAGGAGTGCTAGAAAGCAGACCCAGGACCATCGCAGGATGGATATCGGTTTGCTGGCCCAGGCGAAAGCGATCGAAGCCAGACCCCCTAAAAGGCAAGCAAACAATAGAGTTCCTGGCCCGCCGAAAATTCCGAAAAGGCCTAGGACGAGAAGGCATCCCAGGGATGCGCCGGTCAAGTCGGAGAAATAGAGTTTCCCCGACAGGGTGCTCCATTTGGCCAGAGCGGAAGAAATGGCCAGGCCCGAGAAAAAAAATGGAATGGAAAAAACCAGATAATACAGGAAGACATAAAAAATCTGCCACCGGTCCCAGGATATACGGGCCGTGTCGAAGGGAATGAAGTTGCTAAGAAGATAAGCAGCGAGCGCACTGAATGAGAAGAGCCCCGAAGCCCGGATCAGGGTCTGGGGTGTCTCCCGACGCATGAGAGAAGGGAAAGAAGAGAGAAAAGAACCGCTGGCCCCGTACCCGAGGAGGGCCATGCTCACGACCATGAAGGCGAAATGATACCCCTGGGCAACCGAAAGGAGGCGGATCAGGGATATCTCCAGGGTGAGGGTAGCGGCAGAATTGAGGAAGATTCCCAGGAGCAAGGAAAAAGAGACCATGGCTAAGCTAAAAGGGTTTAATAAGTCCTTGCCTTTATGCGTCCAGGAAGGATTATAATATACCAGGGTTTTTGAGCCAATGGAAATTTTCCTCCTGGGGAATGAATCTTGAAAAGGTACGAGACTTTTGACCATACTGCAGACTTGGGCGTGCGAGTTTTTGGCCAGACCTGTGAGGAGGTCTTCGCCAACGCAGCCTACGCCCTTTTCGATTTGCTGACAGACCTGAATCACGTCCGGGAGAATCTTTCTTACGATCTCCGAGTTGAGGCAGCGGACCGCGAAGAACTTCTGGTGCGCTGGCTGAGCGAGCTCCTGTCTCTCAGCGAGAGTCGGGGTTACCTTTTCAAAAATTTTTCCTTTTCCCATCTGGATCAGACCTCTCTGCAGGCGGAGGCTCGCGGGGAGACTTTTGAGCCTTCCCGCCATGAATTCAAGATGGAAATCAAGGCCGTGACCTATCATCAGGTGGAATTAAAAGAGAAAGATGGGAAATGGGAAGCGAGGGTTATTTTTGACATCTAAGAAAGAAGGGGATCGAAGATGAGCGGCCAGGAGAAGATTCATCTGGAAAAGATTGATGATTATCGCTGGCGGATTCCTCGCACGGGGAAGATGCGGGTCGATGGAGTGATCTATGCAGATGAACAGCTACTCCAGGATATTCATGAAGACGAGAGCCCGAAGCAAGTGGCCAATGTTGCCCACCTGCCGGGGATCCAGCTGTATTCTCTAGCCATGCCTGACATCCACTGGGGCTATGGCTTTCCGATCGGTGGAGTCGCTGCCTTCGACTGGCAGGAAGGCGTCATTTCTCCCGGCGGGGTAGGGTATGACATCAATTGCGGAACCCGACTGCTGGGCACCAACCTCTCCACCCGGGACCTGCGGGAAAAAATCAAGGGTTTAGTGAATGCCCTCTACCAACATATTCCTTCGGGCGTTGGGTCCAAGGGCGCCCTGCGCCTCTCCGCCCAGGAACTGCGGGAGGTCCTCAAGCAGGGTTCGACCTGGGCCGTGAAGAAGGGGTATGGCTGGCCGGAAGACCTGGATCATACGGAAGACAGAGGCTGCATGGAGGGAGCGGAGCCTGGGGTGATCAGCGAAAGAGCGATGGATCGAGGGAGGCCTCAGCTCGGCACGCTGGGTTCGGGAAATCATTTTTTGGAAGTGGGGTTCGTGGAAGAGATTTACGACCCGGAAGTCGCCCGCATCTTCGGCCTGAGGAAAGATCAGGTCACGGTTCTCATTCATTCCGGTTCTCGAGGACTGGGGTACCAGGTCTGCGATGATTTCCTGAAAAAGATGGGCGAACGGGTTCGCCAGTTAGGCTGGGAACTCCCGGACCGGCAACTGGCCTGCGACTTCGTCCGGTCATCAACGGGTCGAGATTATTTCTCTGGAATGGCCTGCGCCGCCAATTACGCCTGGGTCAACCGGCAGATGCTTATGCACTGGACGCGAGAAGTCTTTGAGCGATTCCTCCAGATGGGTCCAAAAGAGTTGGGCATGCGTTTAGTTTACGACGTTTGTCACAACATCGCCAAGCGCGAGTTTCACACCATCGCCGGAGAGATCCGGGAGGTCTGCGTTCACCGCAAAGGGGCAACGCGCGCCTTCCCCCCGGGCCATTCCGCTGTGCCGGAAGACTACCGCAGCGTCGGCCAGCCGGTTCTCATCCCCGGCGATATGGGGCGGTACTCTTACGTGCTCGTTGGCACAGAGGGGGCTATGAAGGAAACTTTTGGCAGCACTTGCCACGGTGCCGGACGGGTACAAAGCCGAACGCAGGCGAAAAAGGCGAGCAAAGGAAGGCCGCTCCAACGCGAACTGGAAGACCGCGGGATCTTCGTCATGGCCGCAAGCCGGGGAACCCTGGCGGAAGAAGCACCGGAGGCTTACAAAGACGTAAGTCAAGTGGTGGAGGTCGTCCACCGGGCTGGGATTTCCCGGAAAGTGGCTAAGCTCCGTCCTTGGGGAGTGGTGAAGGGATAAATTTAAGGGGAAATTGCCACGGGGACGGTCCCTTCCCGGAAGCATTCGAAAATAACTTTCTCGGATTGCGCCGGATGCCCTGGCCCGAGGGGCTCGCCAGTGGCTGCGTCTACCTTGGCGAAGACAATTCCTTCGGGGAGGGAGAAATTTTCTACCGGTTCTCCGGCGACGGCTTCTTTCATAAATTCCAACCAGATCGGCAGAGCGGCGACAGCTCCGGTCTCGTGGGTCCCCAGAGGCTTCTCAATATCATACCCCATCCAGGCTCCGGCGACCAATCGCTGGGGGACGAAGCCGATAAACCAGGCATCCCGGGTGTCGTTGGTCGTTCCCGTCTTCCCGGCCGCGGGCCGACCCAATGTTCTGGCCCGTTGGGCCGTTCCTTCCTGAATAACGCTCTGCAACAAGCTGGTGATCAGGTACGAAGTTTGGGGGCTGATGACTTCAACGGCAGAAGGTTCCACTTCTTCCAGGATGTTGCCGTCTTTGTCCAAAATCCGGGTGATCAATAACGGCTCGGCCCGGTAACCCTGAGCAGCGAAGACCCCATAAGCGCTGGTCAGCTCCAGCAGGGTTACATTTGCGGAGCCCAAAGCCAGCGAGAGGTTCGGTTCGAGTTTGGATTTGATTCCTAAGTTCTTGGCGTACTCGATCAGGTAGTCTATCCCGATGGACTGGGCGATCTTTACCGTGACCACGTTTCGGGAAAAGTTCAGGGCCTTGCGCAAGGTAATCGGCCCCCAGAACTCCCGGTCGAAATTTTGGGGCTCCCAAGGCTCCTTTCCGGGAACGTCGACGTAGGAGAAGGGCTCATCCACGATTACCGTGGCCGGGGTGAACCCCTTATCCAAAGCAGCGGCATAGACGATGGGCTTGAAAGCTGACCCGGCTTGCCTGCTGGCCTGAGTGGCTCGGTTGAACTGGCTCGACGAGAAATCCCGTCCTCCGACCATGGCCAGGATATAACCCGTCTGCGGATCGAGGGCGATCAGTGCTCCCTCCACTTGATCCCGGCCCTTTCCCTGACCTTCCCGGGTCTCGAACTCCTCCAGCCCTTTCAGTACCGCTTTTTGAGCGGCCCGCTGCAGCCTGGAAGTGATGGTCGTGTAGATCTTCAGGCCCCCTTTATACAACCGGTCTTTGCCGTACTTCTCCTCAACGTACAGGCGCACCTGTTCCAGGGCGAAAGGGGCTTCATTGTAGCCCTTAGGCCCCTTGGGCCGTAACCTGATTTCCTCGGCCATGGCTTTTAGGGCCTGTTCCGGCATGATCATTTGGCGCTCGACCATGCGGTTGAGCACATAGAGTTGGCGATCCCGCGCCTTCTTGGGATGGCGCAGAGGAGATAGGTTATTCGGGGACGGAGGTAGACCGGCGAGCATCGCGCATTCGGCCAACGTCAAGTTCTGTGGGGATTTCCCAAAATAGGCCTTGGATGCGGCGCCTACCCCGAAGGCTCCTTCTCCCAAGTATATTTGATTGAGGTAAAGGTAAAGGATCTCGTTCTTGGTCAGGTAGTGCTCGATGCGCTGGGCCAAGATAGCCTCCTTGACTTTGCGGATAAAGCTCCGCTCGGGGGTAAGGAAGAATGATTTGGCGATCTGCTGGGTGATCGTGGACCCTCCCTGCACCACGTCGAAGGCCTCGATATTGCGGAAGGCGGCCCCCAGTATCCTCCGGTAATCAATCCCCTGGTGTTCGAAAAAACGCGCATCCTCCGCGGCGACGAAGGCCTTGATCAATAATCGGGACATCTGGGAAAGAGGCAGGACAGTCCGCCTTTCCAAAAAGAACTCGCCGATCAAGACTTCATCGTCGGAATAGACTTCGGAGACAATGTAGGGCTGATAATCTTTCAGGGTGGTCAACCTGGGAAGATCGTAGACGAAGGCGAAGTAGAAGACGGTGGCGGCCCCGGCCAGGAGCAGGAGGATCAAGAAAAAAACCAGAACCAGAGCATTCCAGCGGATTCCCATTTTTTTCTTTGCCGGTTTTGCATTCTGATTATTCATCATTTTAAATTATACCACATCTTCGACGATTGAGCCTCCCCGGCCGAAAAGGATCGGAAGTCAAGGAAATATTTCTAGAAACCCCGAGGAACTAAGGCTGTTTTTTGAATACGCCAATCCCATTAGGAATGGCCCATCCCCCGGGAATGTCAATTTTCAAGGACTTATATTCTGCGTACATTTGGGCCGAGCCTCCACCGTCGAGGGCTAAAGCATCTCGGCACTCCAGACCGCCCTCGGATTCAGGAAGGCGAAAAATCCTTGCCAAATCCTGGAAGTAGGCGTCCGTATCCTCCGTGTTCAGTAGGATAATCTGATTCTTGAACGTAATGCCCAGAGCAGAGCGCCTGGATACCTGCTTTTTCATAATCTTTACCTTGCCATCGACTACGAGCCGCGGGCCAACCTGGAGCGCCTGGGAAATGGTCCCGTCATTTTCGAACTCTTTCGTGTGGATAATACGGGGGCGGCTGTCCTGGATCAGAAAAATTCCCCAATCTGCTTTCCGCAAGGGGTTGACCTCCCGGCCGTCAACGATCAAAAAGCCGAGGGGCCTATAATCTGGGAAAAAGAATCCACCGTTGATCGCAGCCAGGGCTTGGGCTCGCCTGGCCAGGGTCTTGATCTCCATCCTGTCCACCCCAAAAGCCCGGCTGTCGAGCACTCGAACCTGGAACCGATCCGGGTCTATCCTCAGAACCCTCAGCTTGAAGAAGGTTTGGTATGGCGGGCCGTCAAGTTGTATGAACCCGGCCTCGAATCCTTCATCGATTTTTTGCCAAAAAGTGCCCGCGGAGGAGTTGGCGGCCTGGCCCATCAGCATCGGGGACGCTGTAAGGACCAAGAGCAAGGAGGCCCACTGTAATTTTTTTCCCCCCAAAAGTTTAATCTCCCCCCTTCTTTTAATAAAAATTATATACCAAATAGTTGCCCTAATGGAATACCCCATAAATCTTGCCCATAAATAACCCTAAGAATTGGCCCATGAGGCATGATGGAATGAAGCTTCGCCTGCGCAACAGAGGACTCTTAGCGGAAGGGGAGAATGAGAGAATAAAAAATGCCAGGGGGCCAGAATTCAGGATTCCTGGAAGGTTTTCTCCAAAATCTCCAAGGCCATGTCGATCTCCCGCTGGCGGACATCCAGAGGCGGGAGGAAGCGGATGACCTTATACCCACAGCCCAGGAGTAAAAGGCCGCGGTCCAATGCTCTGCGCAGGATCCGGTCCCGCCTCTCCGATCCATCGATTTCGATGCCATCCATCAGGCCGATGCCCCGCACATCCAAGATGAAGGGGTATCTCCTCTGCAGCCTCCTGAGTTGGCCTAAAAAGTAATTTCCCTGGCGGGTGGCATTGTCCAGCAGATTTTCCTTCTGGATGACTTCGATAATTGTGTAGCCGATGGCCGAGCTTAGAGCATTCCCTTCCCCCCAAGTGCTGGAGATGCGGTATTCCAGCTGGGGAAAGAGCTCTGTTTTACCCAGGGTAGCGCCCACGCGAAGAGACTTGGCGACGGTGATGATGTCCGGCTGAATGCCAAAGTGCTCAATGGCCCACCATTTTCCGGTTCGACCCAATCCGGTCTGAATCTCGTCGGCGATCAGGGGAATAGAATATTTTTTCGCCAGACGTTCTACTTCTCTCATGAACTCTAGGCTGGGAACGTTATAGCCACCTTCTCCTTGGATGGGCTCGAGGATGATAAAGGCCACTTCTCCCGGGTCCACCAGGCCGATGTCCGGGTCCAGATAATGATCCAACCGGCTGCGTATCCCTTCCTTTCCCGTACAGCAAACCATCCAGCCGCAGTTACAGGGATGGTCCCGACAGGTGCAGAAAGGGAAGTCCGCGATGTTGGGGATTTGGGGAAACCAGTCCCGCTGGATCCTCTTGCTGCGGTTGAGGGAAAGCGCACCTAACGTACGGCCATGGAAAGCCCCATAGAAACAGATGCCATAGCCATAATTCTTTTTGTGGTCATAGCAAATTTTTATAGCATTCTCCACCGCCTCAGCCCCGGAGCTGGTGAAGAAGGCTGAGCCGAATCCAAACTGGGAGGTAATTTCCATCAGTTTGTAATGAAGGTGCGATGGCGTGGGGATCTCCGATTTTTCCGGGTCTTCCCCCCAGGCGCCGATAAAGTCGCATCCGGCATACCGGTCAGGGTCGACGCCTTGGAGCTGGGCGGCCCTGCGTACCAGAGCAGGGTGGTTGTAGCCCAGGGCTGAGCTTCCGACGTGCGAGACAAAATCCAAGATCACGTTTCCGTCCACGTCCGTGCAGAAGGGCCCGATGGCCGGTTGGGATCGGTCCCAAATGAATCCTTCATGATAGGTGGAACGGGCGGCATACCGGCGATGGAATTCAGCCCACTTGCGGGCATTAGGGCCGGGGGGTGGGGTCTTGATTTTTACGAAAGCTGTGTCTCTCTCCATGGACTTCGACTCCTCAGATTCAGGTTGAAGGGCCAAAAAATACTAACAGCCAAGGGCGGTGTTTGTCAAATTTAGACCCCCCCAGGCCGGACCCCGATCACCAGGCGATGAGGGGGGTGGCCTGCGCGGGAGGCTGATGCTCCCTCGTTCATCGGCCTCCTACCTCGACCAGGAGGGAATTTCTCCAAAAAGCGAAGGGGGCAAGTTTGTGAATGGGGAAAGGGGGTCAAAAAGGGGCAATTGTAATAAAGTATTTCGTTGCTCTTCTCACTCAGATTCATTTCCATGATTTCAACTCTTTTAGAAAAATCCTTATCTCGCTAGAGGAGGTTTTCGACCTTTTTTATCCCTAAACTAATGGTCATCGGCTCGCGCTTAAAATGCTGCGCAATTTCTTTGACCCCGAACCCTGCCAACTTCCTTGCCAGATACGCTGCCAGGTTACGACCATAAGCTTCCTGGCGGTCACGGCCGGTCAATAAAACGAGACCGATCTTGGTCATCTTCAAGAATCGCCGCCTTGTTGATTCCCCGCACCATAATATGGTGAAGGGCGCCAGGGACGTAAGGCGAAATCAGAGAGATGAGCTTCGGTCCCTGCTTGGGGCGGTGCCGAGCGCTTTCATTTTGGACTTTTTTCTGATATAAATGTTTCAGAAAACGGATACCAATCGAAGCAATACGGATAGTTCTGTTTTGAAGGGAGAAGGAAAATGTCTACATTCCAGGAACAGTTTGTTGTGGACCCGAAGGGGAAGAAAACCGGCGTGATTCTTCCTCTGGCCCGTTATCGGAAACTTATGGAAGATTTGCACGACCTCGCGGTTGTCGCCGAACGTCGGGACGAAAAACCGATTCCATTTGAAGAACTAAAACGGCGGTTGAAAAGGAATGGCCTCCTATAACATCGTTTTCAAACCATCGGTTGAAAAAGATCTACGCTCTCTGCCTAAATCGGTGATCGCCCGGGTCTTAAGACAGATTGAGGCTCTGAGGGAGAATCCATTTCCGCGTCAGTCCGTAAAGTTGGCTGGCGCGGAACAGCTTTACCGAATACGCGTCGGGGACTATCGCGTCGTCTACGCGGTGGATAAAGAGGCGCAAGAGATTATAGTTCAATACATCCGGCATCGCCGAGAAGTTTATCGCGGATAATAGAAAACCTTCCGAACCATATATGGCGTCTCCATGATCGTTTTCTGATCAGAGCTGCTATATTCTAATTCAAGCATTGCTGCCAGGCAACGAAAATGTGGTGCTACGCTAAAGCCTCCGCTACTACCTCGGTGATATCCATAACCTTCAGCGACCTTTTCTTTTCTCTTCGGATTCGGGCAGCCGCTTCTTGAAGGCTTGATTCGCATGAGGGGCAAGCGGACAAAAAGCCAAGAAAGGCAAGTCTGTGATACCTCTGCGCAAATTTCTTTGACACACAATTGCCTTTCTTGTATATTTAACCCACCCAAAAGCGAGTTCTTATCAATTCGATCGAGAAGAATGGGGAGGGCTATGACATCCGGCACGTTTTCTGGGTGGAAACGATCCTGCGGCGAACCCGCTGGGAGATGGAAGCCATGAAGAAGGTGCTCAGGCCCCGAATCGTCCTCTTGCTGGTTGCGGGGATGCTATCGACTCAGGCCTGTCGGGCGCTGGCCGATACAGGGAGTCGATTGCCCGGCACTGTTGACATACGCTGGAACGGCCACTTCGTTGAGGTGATCAAGGAGTTCAACGATTCCACCCATCGGGAGATGGGGTCGCTTTACACCCAAGAGCTGCTCCGGTTGTTCCCCAGCCTGGAGACTGACTATGATGCATCCATTGCCAGCAGCATGGACAGGCAGACCTACGATGATCGTATGGAGAAGCTTCAATATTTGAAGCCCCAGGTTCCGGAAGAGTATCGGGAGGAAATCGAGGGTATGGCCTCTTCCTTCTCGGGGGGCACCCAGAATGTCCCAGGCGATGGCAAGCTCTCGATCGATGAGCTCTATTACGTCAACCTATACATAGACTTGATTATGGCAGGGGCGTGCTCTGCCATCTCGGTGTACGGGCCCCTCTCCTCCAGTGGGAAGAATATCGTCGCCAGGCTGGTGGACTGGTATCCCAGAAGGGATAATGCGGTTTTCACCATCAGGAATGGAAAGAGATCCTTCGGGAATATTGGCCGTCTTTTGAGCGTCATGGCGGGAACGGCATTCAATGAGGACGGAGTATTCGCAGCTCTTTTGGCGGCCGATCCCACTCGGCCAGTGGATGTTCAATCCGGACCGTACCGGTCCGTCACGATGGATATCCGATACGCCCTCGAGAATTTCAGCAACCTGGAAGAGGTGGCGGATTTCCTGCGTAGCCAGAAATACATCTTCAGCCACCAGGTCTTCCTCGCTGATGCCGAGAAAAGTGCAGTCCTGGAAAACAACCTTCTGGAAGGAGGGATGCGTGCCCTCCGACATGCGAATTCCGAGCTCGGCGACGGCGTGGATTGGGGATTCTCTCACGCCGTTGCCGCAGTGAACACCTTCTTTCTTGAGGGCAATTACCGCGGGGATGGAGTGGATCCGAGATGGATCCACATCAGAAACCAGCTTGCCGGGAAACTAAGGAATTCTGAGCGTGGGGAAGTGGGGCAGGTCACCTTCAACGAGCTGAAGGAAATCGCGACATACTACCATCGAGGCGACCCCAGGAATTCTCCCGGCTCATCCACCGGAGACATCTATAACTCGATGACTCAGCATATTGTCCTTTTTGAACCGGATACCCTTCATCTTGAAGTATTCTTTCGTGAGGCCAGCCCGCTTCCCGTCAGGCATCCTGCATTCACGGCGATCCCCATCTCCTTCTCCCACTCAAGAGATTAAGCACAGGCTCCAGGGACTCCCAGGGGGGCAAAAGCGGGCTCAGGTTCTCGTTTTCCATTGACTCGCATGTAAGTGCTGATGTAAAAGACTCAAGGCGAAGGATGAGCGGAGCAATGCCCGACTTCCCGGGCTCGTCCCAAATCAATTCCGCGGAGAGTCATTCCCTTTGAAGGAGATGGCCATGGAGATCAGACCCAACCTATTCGACCTGAGCGGGCGCGTTGCGATCGTAACGGGTGCCGCCTCTGGCCTCGGAGAGGCCATAGCGTATGGCCTGGCTGTATTTGGAGCGGACATCCTGGCAGTG
This sequence comes from uncultured delta proteobacterium, assembly GCA_963760605.1. Classification (GTDB taxonomy): domain Bacteria; phylum Desulfobacterota; class SM23-61; order SM23-61; family SM23-61; genus CAVXFA01. The sequence continues at coordinate 28,344 of CAVXFA010000040.1, forward strand.
GATATCGAAGCTGATGGACTCAAGCAGGTGAGCCAGAAGGTAAAGGGGGTGGGTCGAAGGGCGTTACCCGTCACCTGTGATGTGCGGTCCGCCGAAGAGATACGATCGATGGTGACGAAATGCCTGGATTCCTTCGGCAGGATCGATATCCTGGTGAACAATGCCGGTATTTCGCGAAGGGCCCCGGCAGAAGAGATGACCCGCGACATGTGGGACGACGTCCTTGCGGTGGACCTGACAGGCCCATTTCTCTGCTCCCAGGAAGTCGGGCGAGTGATGATCCGACAGGGTGGCGGGAGGATCATCAATATGGCCTCTGTGGCGGGGATCGTCGGCCTCAAGACGGGAAACGCAAACTACTGTGCCGCAAAAGGCGGACTCGTCTCAATGACCCGGGCCCTGGCGCTCGAGTGGGCCAAGCACAATGTCCTCGTCAATGCCATCGCACCCACCCATATCCGCACCCCCCTCATCGAAGCACTTCTCAGCGACCCTGCCAAGAAGGCTTATTTCCTCGGCAACGTCCCGCTGGGCCGGCTGGGTGAGGTCAGCGAGATCGTCGGGCCGGTGGTATTCCTGGCCTCTGATGCTGCCACCCTGGTCACGGGAACAGTGTTGTGCGTGGACGGCGGGCACACGGCCCAATAAGCATGGGTTGATCTGGCCTCCGCTTGATCTCGATGGGTCGGCGAATCGAACTGGAATCCCTTCCCATGATCTATCTCGAAAACAAGAAAGGAGGACATTTTGCCAAAACACCCTGGGGTCTATAGGGCCGAAAAGCGGCGGAAAGAGCTATCCCGCCAGAAGAAGCAGGAAGAGAGGAGACAGCGGCGGTTAAAGATCTTGTGCCAACATTTCCTTGACACACAATTGCCTTTTTTGCATATTTAACCCACCCAAAAGCGAATTCTTATCAATAATTCAATTCAATTAACCCACCTAAAAGCGAATTCTTATCAATCAATGGTCTGTGAATCCTTGACATGGACTGAATAAAATTGTATTTTTTCTGATGTTCACGGATTTTTAAGGGTAGGGAGGAAAATATGTCTTGGAAACTGGCCGTTGTGCCTGAACGCTGTTCTGGATGCAAGATTTGTGAACTGGTCTGCTCCATCGAACGTTTTGGAGTGAACAACCCAAAGAAGAGCGCGATTCAAGTGATGGTGGTCTATCCCCACCCGATCATAAGAATGCCGATCGTCTGCCGACAATGCAAGGTGGCCAAATGCATGGAGAACTGCCCGACGGGCGCCATTGCGACGAAAGACGGGATCTATGACATCGACGGGGAGAAATGTATCTCCTGCCAGCAGTGTGTCATCTCCTGTCCCTTTGGGGCCATCTACCTCCACGACGAGATTGAGACACCCTTCAAATGCAATCTCTGTAACGGGTCACCCCGCTGTGTGGAGGCCTGCCCCAAAAATGCCCTTCTGTTTCTTCCGGATCACGTTCTCGGTCAGACCCAGAGGATGGCAAGTGTGTTGAAATACGGGCACATGAAAGAAGTGGAATACGTTGAAAAAGGAGAAAGGAAGGTTCTGAGATATGCCGACATCGAAAAGGGAAAAGCGGAAGATTAAGGGTGGATATTTCTGGAAGATCCTCTGGGTTGACCTCGATCGGGAAGAGGCAAAACCACTCGAATTTGATGAATCCTTTGCTGCCAAGTATATCGGCGGAAGGGGATTTGGGGCCAAACTGGTCTGGGATAACCTTCGGCAAAAAGGAAGCGTTGATCCTCTCGGTCCTGAAAACCTTCTAGCCATCTCCCCGGGACCCCTGGCCGGTCTTTATCTTCCCGCCTCCGGAAAGACCTCCTTTATTTCGATCTCTCCGGAGACCAGGATTTACGGGGATTCAAGCATGGGCGGCTCCTTTGGTACCGAGCTCCGCCAGGCCGGTATCGATGCCCTGGCCATTACGGGGAAGGCGAAGACCCTCTCCTATCTCTGGATCGACAACGAATCGGCGAGAATCATGCCCAACGAGAAATTGAAAGGAAAGGGGAGCTTAGAAGCCGAGGGATTGATTAAGGAAGAACTGAAGGACCAACATATTAAAGTGGCGACCATCGGCGTCGCCGGGGAGAATCGAGTCAAATTTGCCTGCGTCAGCTCAGATTGGGGGAGAAATTCCGGAAGGACGGGCATTGGCGCAGTCCTGGGATCGAAAAATCTTAAGGCCATTGCCGTCCGGGGTTCTCATGATCTCCCGGTCTTCGATCTCCCCAGGTTGCGGAAGGTATCCGATGCTTCCTTCCGCAGTCTGAGAGAGAACAAGAATCTGCCTTTCTGGCAGGAGCAGGGTCTGATGTCGGTTATCGACTATGTCAATGAGGCTGGAGTGATGCCGACCTATAACTTCAAGGAAGGCGTCTTCGAAGACGCGAAGAAGATCAATGGATACGAGATGCTCTCCAGATACAAGATTGGCGATACGGCCTGCTTTGCCTGCCCCATGGCCTGTGGAAACGTCTGTTTGGTGAAGGAAGGCAAATACCGCGGCACGGTCGTCGAAGGACCGGAATATGAGACGGCCTGTATGTTTGGCTCGAATATCGGAGTCAGCAACTTTGCGGCCATTGTCAAGGCCAACCAGCTCTGCGACGAACTTGGATTGGACACGATCTCTGCGGGAAACCTGATCGGGGTCATGATGGAAGCGATCGAAACCGGCCTCCTCTCGGAAAAGGACCTCGATGGTCTCCCGCTCAAATGGGGAAATGAAGAAGCGATCATCGAAACCCTTCATCGGATCGCCCATCGCAAGGGCATCGGGAACATCCTCGCCGAGGGCACTCCGGGAGTGACCAAACAGTGGCCTCAGCTTCGACCGATCATTTCCCAGGTAAAAGGATTGGAGCAATCTGCTTATGATGCGAGAATTGCCATTTCCATGGCGCTGGGATACGCCACCTCCGATATCGGAGCCCACCATGCCCGAGCCTGGACCATTGCGAAGGAACTGGAGATGGGGATGGATTGGCCTCTCGAAAAGAAGGCCGACCTGGTGATCTATCATCAAACGCTGCGGCCTCTCTTCGATATGCTCGGGGTCTGCCGGCTGCCCTGGATCGAACTCGGTTTTGATCAGAACAATTATGCGGAATATTATTCGGCGGTCACCGGCATAGAAACGACATTGGACCAACTCCTCCAGCGCTCTGCGGATCTCTACGACCTTACCCGGGCAATTAATATGAGATTAGGCATCTCCCGAAAAGATGACTATCCACCCGTGAGGGTCTTCGATTTACCGATGACGGAAGGACCTCATGCCGGAAAGATATTGAAGCGCGAGGATTACGAAATGATTCTCGACATCTACTATCAGAAGCGAGGCTGGACGAAGGACGGGCAGGTCCCGGATGAAAAGATCACCAAGTTCAATGATGCGCTGGTTACAGGATAGTCAGGTTTTTATCCCTATCTTTCCCAGTTCGATTCAGGATAGAACGTTGGGCCCGGGCGGGAGGATCACGCCTGAGGTGGGACTGGGCCCAGGGAATGATTGAGAACCTGTTAAGAAACCGGCGGGTGGCACCCCTTAGAGGAAAGAAGAGAGGGCGGGATCGCCAAGGGGGTCGTGCTTGGCGTAGGGAGGCTAAACCCACGAGATTGGCAGCTTCTACTCCATGAGACCAGCAGCAAAATTCTCAGGTATTTTATACATTGTCTCCACCCCCATCGGGAATCTGGAGGACATCACGCTGCGGGCTCTTCGCGTGCTCAAAGAAGTAGACCTGATCGCGGCTGAGGACACCCGTCGGACCCGGCAACTCCTCAGCCACTATGGAATTCACAAACCATTGCTTAGCTACCATGAGCACAACCGGAGGATGCGGGAAGAGTCTCTGCTGGAAGAACTTCGAGGAGGGAAGAGCATTGCCTTGGTCACGGATGCTGGCACACCGGGGATCTCTGACCCAGGTGAGCCGTTGGTGAGGAGGGCGGTACAGGAATCTATCCCCCTTGTTCCGATCCCCGGTCCTTCCGCTTTGGTGGCTGCCTTGAGTGTTTCGGGTCTGCCCACGGAAAGTTTTCTGTTCTATGGTTTCTTGCCTTCGAAGGCTGCTGGCAGACAGAAACTATTGCTTTCCCTGAAGGACCGCCCGGAGACGCTCATCTTCTACGAATCTCCCAGACGCCTGCGTTCCTTTCTGGAAGATGCCTCGCGGATTCTGGGAGAACGCCAGGTCATGGTGGCCCGGGAGATGACCAAGGTTTACGAGGAGGTCTACCGGGGGACCCTCTCCGAAGTGTTAAAGGAATTCGCCGAAGAAGAAATCAAGGGAGAAGTAACGATCGTCCTGGAGGGTAGCACCCTTCCGGCCAGGGTTGCCAGGCCGGCGATTGAAGAAGCGCTCGAGCTCTACTACCGCGAAATGGGCCTATCCATGAAAAAAGCCATCGCTCGGGTGGCGGAGGAGCTGGAGGTTTCCAAAAAGGATGTCTACAGAGAGAGTTTACAGGTGAAGAGGAAAATCAGAGATCAGGCCCGGGAAGAGAACCTGCTCCCCGGGAAGAACTCCGCAAAAGCCTCCGGGGAGCAGGAAACCTGAGTTACTTCTTGCCGCGTTTCTTTTTCATGGGCGTTTCGCAGCAGATGATGTCGCAGGCATCCACGCAGCCACAGACATCGTCCACGATGACGGACAAGCCGCAAACCTCGCAGGCATAAGCATCGCCGGCTTTGGTCTTCGTCTTGGCCACGCCCTTCTTGGCCGTTTTCGCCACTCTCTTTTTAACTGCCATCTTCCTGACCTCCTTTTTTTTATTTTTCGCCTGGGTGAACTTCGGGGTTCACCCCGTCATTTCCACCGGACCCAATGGCTCGAACTCCCGGCGGAACTTTTCTGCTCGGCCAACAACAACGATAAGCATCTTTTCCGGATGAATGTGCCCGCGGGCTGTTCGGGCGACCTCTTCGAGGGAAATTTCCGAAACCCGATCTGGGTAGGCCGCAAGGTATTCCAACCCCAAGCCATGAATCTCCGCTTGAATGATCCTTTGGGCAACCTGAGAGAGGGTCTCAAACTTCATGGGGTAGCTTCCGGCGAGGAAGTGGATGGCTTCTTCCCGTTCCTGATCCGTGGCGCCCTGCGCGATAAAGGATTGGATGACGGCCAAGATCTCCTGCACGCAAGGGAAAGTAGTCCCGGTGGGAGTGAACGTGGAGATGGTGAATGGCCCGGGATTTTTCCGGGGCTCCAGCGCCGCGCGAATGCCATAGGTATAGCCCAGTTCCGAGCGGATCTTCTGCATCAGCCGGGAGGAGAAGCCACCCGCCCCCAGGATATAGTTCATGACCTCGAAGGCGAGATAATCCGGATGAGCATGAGGAATCCCGATATGCCCCAGACGAATCTGGCTCTGGGTCAAATCTGGGCGGTTGATTAAAAAGCTCCGGACCCCGGAAAGAGCCGGGGCGGAGAATTCACCCTCCCCGAAGCTTCGGCCTTGATTCCCCGCGGGGAAATTTTCCTCAACCCACCGGAAGCAGGCTTCAGCCTGTAAATCCCCCACGAAGACCAACAGGCTTCCTGCCGGCAAAAGGCGCCGCTGGTAGAACTCTTGCGATTCCTCCCCGAGGAGGTGGGGAAGAGACTGCAGGGTCCCGTAAACGGGATGATCAAAGGGGGTGCCCTGGAAAAGGACTTCCTGGAACCTTTCATCCGCGATGATTTCAGATTCATCCTTTTGTTGCACCAGGGCGGCGATGCGACGTTGTTTTAACTGTTTGAACTCTTCGGGAGAAAAAGCAGGTTGAGTGTAGAGTTCCAGGAGCAGGTTCATCAGCTGCCCAAAGTCTTCATTCAGCCCGAAGATATGCAAGGAAGTAGAGTTCCATCCGGAGTGAGCGGATAGGGTGGCGCCCCATCCATCCACTTCCGCAGCCAATTGGCTGGCGGATCTTTTTTTCGTGCCCAGGATCAGCATTTCCGCCGAAAGGTTGGATAGGCCTGCTTTCCCGGGAGGGTCGGCCTCAGCTCCGCAGGGAATGACGAGGTGGATGCTGATTAAGGGAAGCTCCGGGCGCTGGATCGCATAAACCTTCAATCCATTCCGCAAAACCGCGGAAGAGACCGGTGGAAGGTAGAAAACCCTGGATTGAGCCCCCCCGCTCATTCTACCTCCCCCAGCCCCTCGTGTTCGCTTTGGTTTACCGGCTGGAGAGTAATCACGGTTCGGTTTTCAGGCGGGAGATATTTCCGGGCTACCCGCAGGAGGTCATCCGCCTTCACGGCTTCGTAATTGGGCAGGAGGGTATAGAGAAGGCGAAAATCTCCGGCTCGCACCTGGTAGAGTCCGGCCAACAGTCCTTTGAAAAAAAGCGTTTCCAAGGCTTGGAGAAAATAGGAGCGCACCTGTTTTTTTACTTTGAGAAGTTCTTCCCCGGAAAGGGGTTCCTGGCGAAGGTTTTCCACTTCCTCCCAGATCTCCCTTTCCAGGGTACCTAAGGAAGTGGCCGGGGAGGCAATGGCATAAATTTGCAAGAGACCCGGGTCCGCAGTGAAGAAGGGAGGATACCCCATCTCCGCTCGTACTTCCACGGCTTTTCCCGGTTTTTCAAATTTCTCAAAAAAACGGGAGGAGCGACCTGCGGATAGGGTTGCGCAGAGGATTTGCAAAGGAAAGAGGTCCGGATGAGTGATCCCCGGAATGTGAAAGCCCGCGAAAAAGGCGGCGACCTGAGAAACTTTTTTGAAGATGGCCCGCTTTTCTCCTCGTTGGGGTTTCTCCAGGGGAAGGATGAGGCGCGGGGGAATGGGAGACGCCAGGTGCCCGTAGTATCTCTCCACGGTTTCAAAAACCTCATCGGCAGCAACATCTCCAACGACAACAACCACAGCATTGCGGGGAGAATAATGGACCCGGTAATACTCCCGGCAGTCATCCAGGGTCAGGTTTTTCAGGTCGTGGTCCCAGCCGATGACCGGCCAGCGGTAAGGATGCTGCTCGTAGGCCAAGGAGAAGAGCTGCTCGATGAGGAGTCCGAAGGGGCTGTTCACGGAGCGCAGCTTGCGCTCGCTGCGAACCACTTCTCGTTCCGGCTCCAAACTCTCTTGGGTTAGACGGAGGTTTTCCAGGCGATCCGCCTCCAGGCGTATGGCCAGCTCAAGCTTGTCGGTCGGCAGGTTTTCAAAGTACGAGGTGTTGTCCGTGGTCGTAAAAGCGTTCAGGGTTCCCCCGTTGGCCTGGATAATCCGGGAAAACTCTTCGGGGCCCAGATCTTTCGTTCCCTTGAACATCATGTGTTCGAAGAGATGGGTAATGCCTGTGATGCCCGGCCTTTCATACCGGGAGCCCGCGGCAAAATGCATCTGATAAGTGATGAGGGGGAGGGAGTGGACCTCGCCCACGAGAATGCGGAGGCCGTTTGCCAGACGATGCTCCAGAAATTCGGGAAGCCCTCTCACTTCACTCTTTCCAATGGATGCACTGGACCGGACAACTGTCAATGGCTTCCTGGATCTTCTCTCCGGAAGCGCCGGTGGGATTGTAGACTTCCGAGAGGTCGTTATCGTTCAGACGGAAGACCTCCGGGCAGATTTCCACACAAAGTCCGCAGGAGATACACTCATCCTGATTGACCGCGGGGATCTGATTCATGAAAATCCTCCATTTTTAGGCTTGCGCGACCCGAAATTTTCCATTCGAATAGAAAGCAGATAAAAAAATTATAGCATTGGGATGGAGGAATGTCATCCGATTAAAACAGTGACCCTCACCCTTTCACTGACCCTACTTTATCCTCAGGGTTGACTTGCCCTATCGCTTACGCAATAATGCCTTCTTGAAAGGGGGGAAAATGAAGCGCATCGAGATCCGGACGCCCCCGAAAGGATGGATGGAGAAGGTAAACAAAGAGGATGGCTTAGAATGACCCGGGTTTATCTCGTGCGTCACGGAACGACGGATTGGAACAAAGAGGAAATCTTTCGCGGCCGGGTTGACTGCAAGCTCAATGAGACGGGGCAAGCAGAGGCCCGCGCCCTGGCAGGATATTTTAAAGATATTCCCGTCGAGGTCATTTACAGCAGCCCGCTCTCCCGGGCTACGGAGACCGCTCAAGTCATCGCGGCAGCCAAAGGCTTGCGAGTCCTCCCCGATCCAGCCTTTATGGACATGGACTTTGGTGCCTGGCAGGGTTTGCCCTTGAAAGAGGTAAAGGAAAAATACTCAGATCTCTACCGGGTCTGGCGGGAGCGGCCCCAGGCGATCACCTTTCCCGGAGGGGAGAACCTTGCCCAGGTGAGAGCCCGGGCCCGGGAAGGCCTTACCAGGGTCGTGCAGGACAACCCGGAAAAGACCGTGCTGATTATTTCCCACCGGGTCGTCACCAAGGTTCTGATCTGCGCGGTCCTGGGCCTGGATGATTCTCATTTCTGGCAGATCCAACAGGACACCACGGCAGTCAACTGCTTCCAGCACAATCGGAGTATTTTCATAACCTCCCTGATCAATGATACCTGCCACCTGAAGTCCCTCCATTCTTACGCTTTGCTGAAGGATTTTTGATGCGTCTTTGGAAGCGAAAGGTATCTGCTCTTTGGACGGAGCGATTCCGCTTCCAGTTGCGGACAGTTTGGGATATCTTATGGGAGGCCCGCCGGGCTTTCTCGCAGGACGCCTGCCTGAATCTATCCGCCGCCCTGGCTTTTTACTCGATCCTCTCCTTGATCCCTTATCTTTTTCTGCTGGTCTCGGCGGCGGGTTACCTTTTGGGCCCCTCTCAGGATGCTCATCAGATGGCGATGTCTTTTTTCGACCGCTTATTTCCCCAGGCCAGCGCTTTGATTTTCCAAGAGGTGAAGGCCATCTCTCAGCGCGCCGGAGTTCTGGGGTGGGTCGGTTTCCTCTCCCTGATCTGGACTGCCAGCGTATTTTTTTCCTCCCTGGAATTCGCCATGGGGGTCGTCTTTCGGGTGGAGCACAGGAGAAATATTCTGAAGTCCAAACTGTTGGCCTTAGGCATGATTCCAGCTTCGGCTGTAATCTTCTTTCTTTCTTTATTTGTGACCGCTTTCGCGGGGATCATGCAAACCTATGAACTCAAAGTTTTTGGAATAGATTGGGGGAAATCGAACCTTTTCGAATTCTTTGTGGGGTATCTCCTTCCTTATCTGGTTTTGGCCCTGGCTTTCACGGCCATTTACAAGATTATCCCCAACACCTCGATTTCTGTTCGCCACGCCCTAGCCGGCGGAGCAAGCTGCTCGTTTCTTTTTGAGATGGTCAAACATTTTTTTACCTGGTATCTCGGGCGTTCTCAGCACTACAACGTGATTTACGGATCTTTAGAGGCCATCGTCATCCTGGTGGTCTGGGCTTTTTATTCATCGAGCGTCCTGCTGTTTTGCGCCGAAGTGGTTTCGGCTTACCGCCGCCGGGACATTACTTTGTTGGAAAAGGCTTTTCTTTAAAGCCGGGAAGGGTAAGCTTTGAATGCGGAATTTTTTTCGCTGCCTGCGGATATCGGGCTCGCGAAATTCGCCTAAAAAAATCCGCCAGCCGCTCCGCCGTGAGGAAGCTTGGGAATGAAATTTAAGAGGAAGACCGGGGCGGGTTTTATCATTACCTGTTGCTCCTGGTAACCGAGGAGGAACTAAAGGAGCGCGTCATCAAGGTTTACCCGGCGAAGAAGAACCCTTGAAAAACTTCATCCTCGTCAGTCGTCCAAGCGGGGCAAGCCGAACGACCGATTTCGCCGTCCCGATCCTCTCCTCCTCCCAGATGGGCGGCGGACGTCCCAGCAGCCCAAAAGGAAGAAAGCTTGCCTAAATCGGAAAAAGGCGGACGAGGCCGGACCCTCTTCTCTTTCTGTGCCTTCCATTTCCTAGACGATGGCTTTACAGATTCCATCTACCTACTTCTTCCCTTCATCGCCGCCGAGTTGCACCTTTCCTTCAGCCAGGTGGGGTTACTCAAAGGGGTCTTCTCGGCCTCCATGAGTCTCTTCCAGTTTCCCTTAAGTCTTCTGGGGGAGAAGGTCGGAGAATTAACGATGATCGCCGGCGGAACTTTTGGCCTGGCCGGCGGGTTCTTGATCTTGAGCAGGTCTCACACTTTTTTGACAATTCTTCTTTCTCTCATTTTTGCCAAGGGAACCGCTGGCGGCCAGCATGGGCTGGCTTCTTCCATCCTCTCCCGGGCCTTTGAAGTGTCCGGGCGCCGGGCGGCGATGGGAACTTATAATTTTTCCGGTGATCTGGGAAAGGTTTGCTTGTCTTTTCTGGTAGCTCTGATGATTAACCTCTGGAACTGGCGGCAGGCAATTTTCATTTTCTCCCTCGGCGGGTTTACGGCTGGCGTAGTTCTCTGGACCCTGGCTGAACAGAGAAAGGCCCGACCTCCATCCTCGCGGCGCGAAGACCATCTCGCAGCGAAAGTTATTGGCTGGGGGATCCGCAACCGGAAAAGCTTCTCAGCCCTGCTGACCATTGGAGTCATCGACATCGCCGCGCGCATGGCCTTGCTCACCTTCCTTCCTTTCCTTCTTTTACAGAAAGGGATTCCCTCTACACAGGTCGGGTTTGCCCTAAGTCTCCTTTTCGCCGGCGGGGCGATGGGAAAGTTTGCCTGCGGGATTCTGGCTGAATGGCTCGGAATCATTCCCATGGTGGTGGGCACGGAAATTCTGACCACCATCGGGATTTTATCTTTGCTCTGGTCTTCGCCCTCGGTCGTCTGGGTTTTCCTGCCATTTGTAGGGATCGTGCTAAATGGCACTTCTTCCGTGCTCTACGCCACAGTTGCAGAGGTCATCTCTCCCGCTGGCCGCTCCCGGGGATATGGACTCTACTACGCAATCACTTTGGGCTGCGGTGCGATCTCCCCGATGATCTACGGTCTGGTTACCGACTCCCTGGGCCTTCCTTTAACGATCATGAGCACAGCCCTGATGGTCTTGATCACCCTTCCTTTGAGCCGATACCTCACTCAGCCCGTGAAGGGCTGACCTTTTCCATCCATAGCCCAGTGCCGAAACGGGATCTTTCCTTTTTTATGAATAATCCACCCCCAGTTTTGGGAACATGAAAAACTGTGGCCAAGTTTTTTGGTAGTGGGTCAGTTTGAAAAATAATGGGGATTGACAATGCTTGAGCGGATAAGTAAAATGGAGGCATGGAAAATAAAAAGAAAAGACCACTAGATGTAAATGTGGCCGCCTTCCAGATCGTCCAGGAGGCAACGAAAGAGTCCGATAAACCCAAACAAGACACTACCCCAAAACCCACCACCAAAGAAAAGAACCCCTCCGCCGTCGCCCTTGGTCGCCTTGGTGGACTTAAAGGCGGTCCTGCCAGAGCAAAAAAATTATCTAAAAAAAGAAGACGCGAAATAGCCAAGCATGCCGCATTAAGCCGTTGGAAAAAATCATAAGGATATTAATGCCTTAGTTATAATTGCTATCCAAGCACTAGATGTAGTGGTTATCCAACCACAACTATACAATTCCTCCACTAAAACATTTTGTCATTGACAATTATAGTTGTCTTTTGGTAAATTAATCTAAAACACAACTACGAGGAAAAGCATGGACAAAACCAACAAGGAAAAATTCGCGGAGATTAAGAAGTTCATTAGGACGGAATTTGAGTCTAGGGTGGAAATATTAAGGCAGGCAATGGAAAACGCGATTGCTGGTATTTCCCGCCTTGAAGATACCTTTGACCTTGCCGATAGGCAAAGCACGAAAGGAATCCCCATTCAAACACAACCACCATCTGCCCTTTTAAATAGAGTCAATAGGCGGCCAGCTATTAGGGGTAAAAAGAAAAAAACGGCGGGCCAAAGGATGGATGTAGCCTTGGCGGGTATTCCAGAGAAATTTACTCGTAAAGAACTTAAAGACAAAATAAATAGCGATGGCAAAAAGTCTATAAAAGATGGTACTTTTGGGAGTGAGTTTGCAAAGCGCCTAAACAGAGGAAAGATATTTGTGCAACAAGAGAGTGTCGGAAACAAACCCGGAATTTACTCTAAACTCAAGGATGCCGGACAGGCCTAATCCTTCCCAGCCATCAAAGAAAGCTAGAGGGAGGGGAAAGGGGGATAAATATGAGACCACCAAAGAGAAAGCGCCGGGTGGATGTTTCACTGAGGGGCGGCGCGATACAAATAAAAAAATAAAGGGAAGTGCATGAGCTTGGCCGCTAGTCACTTCCCTTTATCCCCTAACCATCTAGGGTTTACCGTGCCCCTGTAGCTCAAACGGATAGAGCGCCTGCCTACTAAGCTGGGGATCTCAGTTCGAACCTGAGCAGGGGCACCCCCGATATCTCTATCGGTTTTTTGTATTTTAGTATAAGGAATATTTTTAGTCAAGGTCAATTTTTCTCTTGACAGCTTGAGCGCTCAAGCATATAATATAATCATGAACACGCTCAAACCAGAAAAACAAAAACAGGTTTTGGCCGCTCTGGTAGAGGGGAATTCAATCAGAGCAACGTGCAGAATGACAGGAACGGCGAAAGGCACCGTCTTAAAACTTCTGCGGGCTATCGGGAAAGCTTGCGCCGAATATCAAGACAAGGTGCTTCGAAACCTTTCCTGCAAACGTTTGCAATGTGACGAAGTCTGGGCTTTCTGCTATGCGAAAGAAAAGAACGTCCCGAAGGACAAAAAGGGTCAATTTGGCTTTGGGGATGTTTGGACTTTCACAGCCCTTTGCGCTGATTCTAAGCTTGTCCCTTCTTGGCGTTTCGGGCGGCGGGATCTTCAAAATGCTACTGCCTTCATGAAGGATTTGGCCGGACGTCTTAAAAATAGGGTCCAATTAACCACGGACGGTCACAAGATGTATTTAGAGGCCGTTGAAGATGCCTTCGGTGGGGAGGTAGATTTTAGTCAATTGGTCAAAATATACGGGAGTAGTCCTGAAAGTGAAGTAAGGTACAGCCCAGCAGAGTGCATAGGAACTGAGAGACACAGAATAGAAGGGAATCCAGATCCCGATCATGTTTCAACGAGCTTCGTAGAACGGCAGAATTTAACCATGAGAATGAATATGAGGCGGTATACCAGATTGACCAATGCTTTTTCTAAGAAGGTTGAAAACCTAAAGCTATGCCGTGGCCCTTCACTTTATGTACTACAATTTTTGTCGGGTTCATCAGACTTTAAGGGTTACTCCTGCAATGGAGGCCAAGGTTACGGATCATGTTTGGGAGATTGAAGAGATTTTAAACCTAATGAAATAAATAATTATGGTAAAAGCTCCGCGAAAGCCCTAAGTTGCTCGGCAACTTCTTTTATGGAGCGAGGGTTGTTCGCGGTTCTACAGTGCGAAGGTAGCCGTCCGACGTTAATACCAGAAGCTCCAATCTCCTCTGCGATACCTGAACATTTCAATGCAAACTTGTCGTCGTATAAAGACGCAGTTAGGAAGATGGTTTCCTTGATCTTCAAAGCCTCTTTGCTTCGCATAGCATCGAAATCTATTTTTTCTCGTTCGTCAGCAAAAAAAATCAAATCAGCAGAAATACTAAAAGCACGCTTCTTCAGATCCGGACCTGGAATCACGCGACGAACTTTCTCACGTTGACTAGGAAATTGATTAGAAGGATATTTGAATAGGCGTAGAATCCTAAAACTTTTAGGAATGGATGGCATATTGCCGCTGAATGCATCGTCGTTTGCCAACATCAATCCAGCAGGAGAGGGGAAAATTCCATTTATGACGATATGGTATGGTGTTCGATAGATAAGCTGAAAAACCGGAGCTTTCTTATTGTTTACAACCTCAAGCGCATTTGAATCAAAATTCCGATCCCAACCCGGAACCCTTACAGTAAATTCGTTGCGTTTAACCTCTACTGGTGCTTGTCCAGGACCACCATATATTGAAACATCTACAAACAACTTTCCCTTATCAAGATACATCCGAATTGGTTTATAGCCTCCAAAATTGAATGGTTCTACGGCACGGGTTTCAAGGGCGGAAAGTGCGACGCCAGAAGTTATTCCGCCTTCGCCAAGGGATACCGTTGCTTCTTCTACTTTTTCTTTAAAGGTGGGCTGTCTTTCTGTCTCTCTGGAACCCTGTGGTTGTGATTTTTGGGGGGATTCAGGAATTAAACCTGGAATTCTTTTCATAACTTCTACGGCGATTTCTTCTGCTGTCGGTTGTCTTTGAGCCTGTGTTTTGGCATTTTCCTGAAGTGCCGGAGTTGAAATGGTATATTTCCAGGCCAATCCAGCAGCCACACAACCTATTACTCCACCAATGGCGACAACCAACCAGAACGGAGTTTTCATATTTCCAACCTCCGATATTATCTTACCAGAAATTCCAAAGATGATTAATCCGATAGCCAAGAAATGGAAAATAATTCTCATTGGCGCACTCCTTGGACGTAAAAATTTGAGCAATATTCCTGCGCCAATGGAAATATATAAATTATAATCCTGAGACAATCTAACCCCCCCTATTGATGACTAGAATCATATACCAAATTACCTTGCCTTTCCACTCATCAAAGGATGAGTATTCCCAAATTGACCCACTACCAGTTTTTTATTGTACTTGATTCTCCGGCTTGCCTCCGGTTAGAATAACTTTTGAAAATCGGGATGGAACTTTTGATAAATTAACCTTTCCTTGTAGCTGGCTGCCCGCGTCCTCCTCCGGATAGAGCCAATCCAAGAACTAGGTAATGGGAATCCTTTACCGGAATGGATGCGCCAGGATGAAAACGAACGAGAACCAAATTCGCCCAAGTAGGTCTGGAATATGGAAATGAAGGAAATGCTTCGTCTAGCCAGGGAGCGATTTAAGGGGGTCTGCCGGGTCTGCCCGGTATGCAACGGCCGGGCATGCGCCGGGGAAATGCCCGGGATGGGGGGAATCGGCACCGGCTCATCATTCATGGCCAACTTTGACAGCCTGGCCAGAATCAAATTGAACCTGCGCACGATCCACGCAGCTTCCGACCCAGACATCGCCTATGATTTTTTCGGCCAGCGGTTACAGATGCCCATTCTTGTCGCCCCGCTGGCCGGCATGGCCATGAACATGGGCAATGCCATGGATGAAAAGGAATATCTTTCTGCCATGGTCGCTGGCGGAAAAGAGGCAGGGTCCCTCACCTTCACCTGCGACGGGCCCAACCCTATGTTTTTCGACCTGGGCCTGGAGGTTCTAGGAAAAAATCAGGGCTGGGGGGTGCCGACCCTCAAGCCCCGGCAGCAAGAAGCATTCCTTTCCCTGGTCAAAAGAGCTGAAGATTGCGGCGTGGTGGCGATTGCCTCGGACATCGACGCTGCCGGGATCATACATATGAGGCGCGCCGGTCAGCCCGCAGGCCCATGGCCGGTCAAGGTCTGGGAAAAAACCATTGGCCAAACAAAACTGCCCGTCATCCTGAAGGGCATCATGACCGTCCAGGATGCAAAATTGGCAGTACAAGCTGGGGCCGCCGGGATTGTCGTTTCCAATCACGGGGGGCGGGTCCTCGACCACACTCCCGGAACGGCGGCGGTATTGCCCGAAATTGCCTCAGCGGTGAAAGGAAAAATCAAGATCTTCGTCGACGGCGGGGTGCGCAGCGGGACAGATGTCCTGAAAATGCTAGCCTTGGGCGCAGAGGCCGTTCTCGTGGGCCGGCCGATGGCTGTAATCGCAGTGGGGGGCGGCCAGGAAGGCGTCTCTTCCCTTCTCAAACAGTATTCCGAGCAGTTGCGCACGGCCATGCTTTACAGCGGCTCTGGGTCGCTGGCAGAAATAACACCTTCCATTTTGCGCGGGGAAGGGAGATGAGAAGGGGTTGAACCCTTTATTTGCCGGGATTTGCCTTCTTAAAATCCTCTATGAGAAGGGTAAGCAATTTCCCCAGAATTTCGTAGGTTCCCAGGAGCGGATCCTTTCCTGAAAAGACCACGGTGTTTTCCCAAACCTGGGAGAAGGCAGGGAAATCTCCCTTGGGGGATAGAACGATGACCGCCCGATCGACGTGCACGCTGATCAGGCCATAATAGAGATCCTCTTTCTTGCGTTTATGCAGGACGATGCGCACGTAAAGGGAGGGACCTTCTTTCCCGTCAAGGGAAACTTCCGGGAGAGAAGTCTGGAAGTGGGCGGCGACCTGGTTCCTTGCGGCCTCCTCTGTGATTCCGGCTTCGCGAGCATCCGCGGTTGGCCTCTCCACAATAATTTGGAAGGTGGAAATGTCCCGCAAATTCCCAGCCTTCGGGTCCTCACCGGCTGTGGAATAAATGGGACACAGCAAGAAGAGCAATAGAATAATTAAACCCACTTTACTCATCCCCATGATCATTGGCCCCAGAGCTATTTCTGAATCATCCTTCCTTGGCCGAGTTGAGGGCCTGTCTTAAATGTTCCATTGAGGTATTACCGCCGGAGCAAACGAGTCCTACCTTCTTGCCCCGCAGTTCGCTGCGCAGGCGGAAGGCTGCAGCCAGCGGGGCTGCACCAGCTCCCTCCGCTAGGGTATGGGCTCGCTCCACCATCCACACCATGGCCTGTAAGATCTCTTCATCGCTCAGCAGCACGAAGTCATGCAGCGACTCCCACAAAATGGCCTGCGGCAGCGCAAAGGGGGTGCCTGTGGCGAGTCCTTCAGCAAAGGTGCGGTTGGGAGCTTCTACGAACCTCCGCTGCCGCCAGGACTCGTAAGCTGCCGGAGACGCTTCGGACTGGACCCCGATGACCCGAATGGCCGGGTGGATGGCCCGAGCTACAATGCAAGCCCCCGCCGCGCCGCTTCCCCCTCCGATGGGCACAAGGAGGACCTGCAGATCGGGTTGGTCCTCCAGCATTTCTAACACTTCGGTGGCCACACCAGCGATGAGTAAGGGCTCATCGCCAGGGTGGATATAGCGATAACCCTGCTCTCGCGCCAGAGCCTCACAATGCAGCCTGGCATCGTCGAACGTGGCCCCGAAAAAGATCACCTCCGCCCCCATGCCTTGAATCGCGGCTACCTTCCCTGGGTTTGCTTTTTCTGGCACGACGATGCGAGCCTTGACCCGAAATAATCGGGCAGCAAACGCCACAGACTGTCCGTGATTACCCGTGGAGGCGGTGATCACTCCCCGGATTCGTTCCTCTGGGCTGAGCTGAGAGATCAAATTAACACCGCCGCGAACCTTGAAGGCTCCCACGGGTTGATAGTTTTCATGCTTGATGTATACTTCCGTGCCCACCAGAGCGTTGATGGAGGGGTAGGTGTGCAGGGGTGTGCGGGTCAAGTGCGGGCGGATCTGCCGTTGCGCGACCAGCACATCTTTAAAATCGGGAACTGGCATTCTTAAACTCCTCTTCCAACCCACCTGGCTTCCCAAACTTCCCTAAACCCAAAACGGACTATCCATGAGCTCTTAAGAAAATCCCTAAATTCAAGGTTCCCATTCGCCTCAAACGATCGGGGTGAACTGCAAAGAACCATTAGGGAATATAGCAGCAAGCTGACCTGATCCCCCTCCTTTTGATTCTTTCAAGATCTCTTCCCAGGCGTTTCGAATCATGACATTCTTAGGATACCTTGTGTAAAGGTCGGAAGGAGAGCAATTGGGCGATAAAACAAAGACCTTGCGGCCTTTAAAAATTTCAGCGATTTCCTTTCTCTGGTCCACCTGGCGATACAGGCGCATCCCCATATCCACCAAGGAATGGAAGCCCAGACCGTCAGAGCTTGCCGTGGCGATAACCACGGTTCCCCCTTCTCTGACGATCCGGCGGCTCATGTTTCCGGTCCAAACGTTGAGGGCCTTTTGAGCCTGCACCAATTCCGTATCTTCGGGGAAGGCGTTGAAGATGCCCATGTCCACATCCGTGGGAGCCTCGGTCACGTACACTCTCCTGGCCAGTTCCACGGCCGCCCGGTGGGCTTGAACCAGGTCCCCCACAAAAACGCCCGCGGTCTTACCCTCGGAAGTGCCGACGGAATTCACGATGATGCTCAAACCAGCCATCCTGGCCCCTTCCTCCATATCCAACCGGAGTTCGTTTGTATTCAAATCGTATCCCTGGGAGAACCCAGTGCCCCCAATCTTTCCCATGAGAGCAGGGGTGTGGTTTTTCTCGATCGTCTCCATGCTTCCCAGTCCCGGGATTACAATCTTGCCTCCGCCGCCAAAGCCCGCGTTGGGGTGGGGGGTGATGAAGCCGACCCCGATCTTTACATCTGCTTCCACAAAATGCCGGTTGATCTGCACCGGGGTTCCTCTGGAAGTGGTGCCGACATTTACCAGGTTCTCATAAGGATGATGGTTAAAAACGGAAAGGCGATTGGCCATTTTTTTCCCTAACTTTTTTTCTTGGTCGTTTTTCATCAAAGGACGGTGGCACCCGATGGCCAAGACGATCTTAATATCTTCATCTTTGATTCCACCTCTGTTCAATTCCTCCACGATGAACGGCAAGAAGCGGTAGGCCTGGGTGGGTCGCGTTAGGTCATCCACGGCAATGGCCGCTGTTTTCTTCCCCTCGGCCATCTTGCGGATCGTTTCCTGCCCCATAGGGTTGGCGAATGCCTGCCGGATGGCGGTCTGACTAACATCCGGTCCATCGGCCATGGAGGCCATGATTAACTTCCAATTTTTGGGAAACGTTAAAGAGAGTCCTTTATTTTTGCGCCAAGAACCCCATGGAATCATAACCGACTTCATGCTTTTGCCCTCCTTATACTTAGATCTAAATTCGCTTTTTAGCATGGCCCTTGGGTGCCCCTCACTCTCCCTTGGGCGCCATCAAACCAATTCTGCTCTGCCAGAACTACAAATAAATCAAGATAGCACAATCTGGGTTTTCCGAAAAGGCATTGAAAGAGAAGGGGAGCCTCATCTGCTCATGGATCAGGCGGAGTGGCCGCTTAGCGACCCGCACCTCTTTAAACTCAGGAAGTTTGAAGGCTCAGACTCCTCTTTTTCTCAATTGGCCATCCGCGATTCGGCGAAGGGGGGCGTTCACGGAAAGAACAGCTCGATGGTTTCCTGAATCGCGGATACATCATAAACAATCCCCAGTCCAGCGAATGTTGGAAACATATGGTCTTCCACTCGGAGTGTGGCCGTTTCAGAAGCAGAAACAATCCCCAAGAGATAGGGCGGGGCGATTTCCATGACGATTTTCTCCCCTACCGTCCGGCCGATGATAGGTTTCAGAATCACCGGACTTCCACTCGACCCCGGGACAATCGCGGCGTCCACCAGGAACCCGGGAATTTCTATGGGCTTGGATTCCCCCGACGGCAAGCGCATCCGGATTTGAATCCGTTCCCCAATTTTGGTGGCGATGATTCCCTGGCGTACAAGGGGAGAGTGCCTGCGGGCGTGATAAAGACCCAGGGGATAGCCGATAATAAATACTTCATCGCCTTCCGTAATGTTCTCTTTCTTCAGGACATCGGGAAACCCGAATAGGGAATAATCCGCCCCCCTATTTTCGATCCTGGGATTGCTGTTGACCAGGTCCGTAACATCCACCGTGAATACATCCACGTCTGGATGGGGATGTTCCCGCCAGAGCCGTTGCCCATTTTCGACGAGCGGCGTGCGAAACGAGGCCCCGGAAATCCGGCCATCTTCTTCCCGGACATTCAGGTAGAGCGTCAGAAAAAGGGCGTCCATCCGCCTCTGCGGGTCCGCATGGATCACATGCTTATTGGTGACCAGAAAAACTTTACCCTCTCTCTCATTCATTTTTCTGATTACGAGAAAGCCCGTGCCGCCCTTGCCCCACTCGTTCTCAACCCGCACGGTCGCATGGACCCAATTGAGGGAAATCGGTGAAGGGATGGCCTTTTCGTCAGCCCCGAGGATGACAGCCACCCAGAGAGCGCAGACCAAGCCGCAAAAGGTAACCCATCGGCCCCTCACAATCCTCCACCTCCTTTACGCCGGGATCCCAGGGGAATCGCCGAGGCGCGGAGAAAATTTATTTTCTTTAGGTTCCATGCGAGCGCGGTCCCGGGCAAAGATCTTCTGCAGAAACTGGCCAGTGTAGGAGAAGGGAATATTCGCGATTTCCTCGGGAGTCCCCTCGGCGATGATCTCCCCTCCGGCATCCCCGCCCTCGGGGCCAAGGTCAACGACGTGGTCGGCGGTTTTGATCACTTCTAAATTGTGCTCGATGACGATCACGGTGTTCCCGGATTCGGTCAGGCGGTTTAGGACATCCAGGAGCTTGCGGATGTCGTCGAAGTGCAGGCCGGTGGTGGGTTCATCCAAGATGTATACGGTCCTCCCGGTAGAACGTTTGGAGAGCTCCCTGGAGAGCTTGACCCGCTGGGCTTCGCCACCCGAGAGGGTCGTCGCTTGCTGCCCCAGCTTGATGTAGCCCATGCCCACATCGGCCAGGGTCTGAAGCTTCCTCCGGATTTTGGGGATGTGTTCGAAGAACTCCAGCGCTTGGTCAACGGTCATGTCCAGAATATCCCAGATGCTCTTCCCTTTATACTGGACCTCCAGCGTCTCCCGGTTGTAGCGTTTACCCCGGCAGACTTCACAGGTCACGAAAATATCGGGCAAAAAGTGCATCTCGATTTTGATGATTCCATCGCCCCCGCAGGCCTCGCATCGCCCGCCTTTGACGTTAAAGCTATAGCGCCCCGGAAGGTATCCACGGGCCCGCGATTCCGGGAGTTGGGCGAAGAGTTCCCGGATGTAAGTGAAGACCCCCGTATAGGTGGCGGGATTCGAGCGCGGGGTGCGACCGATAGGGGATTGGTCAATTTCGATCACCTTATCGACCTCTGAGGTCCCCTGCAGCTCCCGCACCTTCCCGGGCCTTTCTTTAGCATGATAGATCTTCTGGGCCAGCGCCCGGTAGAGAGTGTCCAGAATTAAGGTACTTTTCCCAGAACCCGAGACTCCCGTCACGCAGGTAAAAAGCCCCAGAGGAATTTTTACGGTGATGTTCTTCAGGTTGTTTTCGCTGGCCCTGAATCAGGGTTAGATATTTTCCTTTGGGCTTTCTGCGCAACCTGGGGGTGGGAATATTCAACCGTCCGGACAGGTACTGGCCGGTGAGAGAATTTTCTGCCCGCAGCATTTCTTGCGGGGTCCCATGAAAGACGACCCTCCCCCCGTTGACTCCTGCTCCCGGACCCAGGTCCAGGACATAATCTGCATTCCAAATCGTTTCTTCATCGTGCTCCACGACCAGGATGGTGTTACCCAGATCTCTAAGCCGTTTCAATGTAGACAGGAGGCGGGCGTTGTCCCGCTGGTGCAAACCGATGCTGGGCTCGTCCAGGATGTAGAGCACGCCGACCAGCCCAGACCCGATCTGCGTGGCCAGCCGGATGCGTTCCGATTCCCCGCCGGATAACGTCGCCGAAGAGCGGCTCAGAGTCAGGTAGTCCAACCCGACATCGACCAGGAACCCCAAACGCTCGGAGATTTCTTTCAGCACCCGGCGGGCGATTTCCCGCTCCCGGGCCGAGAGGTCCAGAGTAGAAAAGAAATCCCTGGCTTCGCGGATGGATTTCTGCGTGACCTGGTGCAGGTTTAACCCGTTGATCTTGACGAAAAGGCTCTCCTTCCGCAGCCGGGCGCCCTGGCACATCGGGCAGGGCCGGATATTCATGGACCTCTCCATTTCCTCGCGGATGATCTCCGAATCCGTCTCCCGATACCGCCGTTCCAGATTGGGAATGACCCCCTCAAATTCCCGGAAATAAAAGTGCCGCCGGTCGTCCCGGTCGGTATAAAACTTAATCTGTTCTCCATTGGACCCGTAGAGAATGACCTTCTGCACCTGCGGAGACAGGGTCTTGAAAGGAGCATAGAGGTCGATGTGGTAATGCTCGGCCAGAGAATCGAGGGTTTGATAGAAGTGCATCGAGCTCCGCCCTTGCCAGGGAATGACTGCTCCTTCTCGGATGGAGAGGTCTTTATTGGGGACGATCAAATCCGGGTCGAAGTACATCTTCGTCCCCAGGCCGTCGCATTCTGGGCAGGCCCCATAAGGATTATTGAAGGAGAACATTCGCGGGCTGATCTCAGGGTAGCTGATCCCGCAATTCACGCAGGCGAACTTTTCGCTGAAGACCAATTCTTCTCCCCCCACCACTTCCACTTTGGCAATCCCAGCGGAAAGTCCGAGGGCCGTGGCCAGAGAGTCGGCTAAACGTTTCTCCGCCTTCTCTTTGACCACCAGGCGGTCCACGAGGACCTCGAGGGTGTGCTTTTTGTTCTTATCTAGAATGATCTCTTCGCTCAGGTCCCGGAT
Organism: uncultured delta proteobacterium; assembly: GCA_963760605.1. Classification (GTDB taxonomy): domain Bacteria; phylum Desulfobacterota; class SM23-61; order SM23-61; family SM23-61; genus CAVXFA01. The sequence continues at coordinate 50,553 of CAVXFA010000040.1, forward strand.
CGCCCCATCTACTTTAACCCGGGCGTACCCGCTTTTGCGCAGGTGATCAAACTCCTTGCGGTATTCCCCTTTGCGTCCCCGGATGATCGGAGAGAGAATCTGCAGCCGCGTCCCGGGTGCCAGAGCCATGACTTGGTCCACGATCTGCTGGACCGTTTGGGACTTGATCTCTTGGCCACACTGGAAGCAGTGGGGCCGGCCGATCCGGGCGAAGAGCAGACGGAGGTAATCGTGGATTTCGGTGATGGTTCCCACGGTGGAACGCGGGTTTTTAGAGGTCGTCTTTTGCTCGATGGAAATAGCCGGAGAAAGCCCCTCAATCGTGTCCACGTCCGGCTTCTCCATCTGCTCCAAAAACTGTCGGGCATAGGCCGAAAGGGATTCCACATAGCGCCGTTGCCCTTCGGCGTAAATCGTGTCGAAGGCCAAGGAGGACTTGCCGGAACCCGAGAGGCCGGTGATCACCACGAGCTTGTCCCGGGGAATTTCCACGTGGATATTTTTCAGGTTGTGTTCACGGGCACCGCGAACGATGATTTTATCGGAAGCCATGGGTTGAAAATGCCAAAATCATTCTGATCCACCCTTCCTCCGGCCCTCTCCCATAAGGGAGAGGGGAAGGGGGGATTTTGGTTTTAACTCCTTGATTCCAGCCATGCGCGCGGCCAACCGGATGGCCTCTACCATGGAACTGGGATTCGCCATACCTTTGCCCGCGATGTCGTAGGCCACTCCGTGGTCCACGGAAGTGCGGACAAAAGGAAGGCCCAGGGTGACGTTCACCGCGGTATCGAAATGGAGAAGCTTCAGAGGAATCAAACCCTGGTCGTGATACATGCAAACCACGGCATCGAATTCACCCTGCTGAGCGCGGTGGAACAGAGAGTCAGCCGGCCAGGGGCCGGAAACGCAAAGACCCTGATCGCGGGCGCTTTGGACAGCCCGGGAAATGATCCCCTCTTCTTCCCCGAACAGTCCCCCCTCGCCCGCGTGGGGATTAAGGGCAGCCACAGCCATCCGAGGCGGGCGCAGATTGAAATAAGCCTGCAATCCCCTGCCGGTGATTTCGATGACGGAAAGAATCTTCCTTTCCTGTAAAAGTTTGGCAACGGCCCCGAGGGGAATGTGGGTGGTTACGAATGCTACTTTCAGCCGTTCTCCGGCTACCATCATGACGAATTCCCTCGTTCCGGAAATTTCTGCCAGGTATTCGGTGTGTCCTCGGAAAGGAATCCCTGCCCCATGAATCGCCTCTTTGCTCACGGGGGCAGTAACGATGGCTTCTACTTTCCCCTCTAAAGCCATTCTTCCCGCCATCTCCACATAGGCAAAAGAAGCGCGTGAGCTTTCCTGGGGAGAAATTTCGCCGGGACCCTTGTCCGGGGGTAGATGGGACAGCGGCAGGACGGGCAACACTCCAGGCCGGAACTCCTGGGGTCCTTCCTCGACCCCTACCACCCCCAGCCCTAAACCCATGCGGGCGACGGTCCGGGAGAGAACATTCACATCTCCCAGAATCAGGGGTCTACAAACGTCGTGCAGAGAGGCGCGGGCCAAAGCTTGGGCAACCACTTCTGGCCCGATTCCCCGGGGATCCCCCATGGTAATGGCGATCTTAGGTTTGGGGTCTTTTTGTTTAGCCGTCATCTATAAAAATCCAATCGCAAAACTCAAAAGCAAATTTTGGATTTTGCTTCTTAGATTTTGCTTTTTCCTATTGCAGCCTCACCTCGATGTAGGCCTTGGCTCTCAGGGCTTTCATCCATTCTCTGAATTGCCTCTCGCCCTCAGCCTGTACCATTTCATCGCGAATTTTGTCCTGGACTTCAGCGAAAGGCTTGGGCTCTCCGCCCTTCCGCTCCATGACCCGCAGGATATGAAAACCCTCCGGACTCTTGACGAGATCACTCAATTCCCCGGGTTTCAATTTGAAGGTCGCTTCCTCCAGCTCGGGCCTCAGTTCTTTGGGTTTGAAAAAACCTAGAACCCCCCCTTCACTGGCTTCTGGCCCCTTAGAATAAGTTAGGGCCAGTTGAGCAAAGTCCTCCCCTTGGCGAGCCTTTCCCAGGATGGATTGAGCTTCTTTGCGGATGGTTGTAATTTGCTCTTCCGTGGCCCACTGGGGAATGGGTAAGAAAATCTGCTGCACCTTCACTTCCAACGGATCGGTGTATCCTTTTAAGTCCTGGCTATAGGTTTTCCTCAGGTCTTCTTCTTTGATGACAATCTTGGATTTGATTTCCCGGTTGATCAGATGCATTTTTCCGAGGCTCTCGCGGACCCGCTGCCGATAATGGGAATAAGTCAGGCCATCTTTGGCCAGAGCCTTCTTCAGCTCATTCTCTGTGATGTGATTGTGGTTCATGACGTCTTGGATCGCCGCGTCCACCTCCCGTTCCGGGACCTCAATTTTCTTGCTCCGGATCTCCTGGTCCAAAAGCTTGTTCTCAATCAATTGGTCCAGGACCGCCTTCCGGACTTCTCCCAGTTTCTCCTCTCGCTCCGATGGAGAGGTGGACCGCTGCACCTGATCAAAGATCTGTCTGCCCTCTTCCTCTAACTCCGAGAGGGTGACGACCTCGGTATTTACCAAAGCCACGATTCGCTCCACCACTTCACCCCGGGTGCCCCCCAGGGAAAAGAAGAGTAGCCCCGCCATTAGATAGGGAATGATTTTCTCGATCGCAGTTTTCATCCGCCTATTTTCCCATCTGGAAAGTTCTACAAAATGTTGTGCGGCGAAGTTAAATTTTAATATTAACATCTCCGAGAATCTCCATCAATAGCTTTTTGGTCTCTCTAACCAGGCCACTCCATCCTTTTTCTGCCAGACGAACCTTCAAGCGCCCATCGGGCGTGAACTCATGCTTCCCCTTGGCCTGGGCAACTACGGCCACCAGCCGCGCGGGATCCACCGGGGAATGGGAGTCAAAGGCCAGGACCACCTTTTCCTTTTCCGTAGATACACGTCTGACTCCTCCCTTCTTCAAAAGCAGCTTCAGATTCATGACCTCAAGGAGGTTTTCCAGGACCGGAGGAATTGGACCGTACCGATCCCGTAGCTCTTCGGCGATTTCTTCCACTTCTTCCTCGGACCGGGCCGTAGAGAAGCGCCGATAAAAAACCAGCCGCTGGTTGATATCTTCCATATAATCCCCGGGGATGAAGGCCGGAATGGGTAGATCGATCTCCGGTTCGACCTCCTCTACCACCTCTTCTCCTTTCAATTCCTGGACCGCTCGTTCCAAAATCTGCAGGTACATGTCATACCCCACGGCGGCAATATGCCCGGATTGGGCATCCCCCAGGAGAGCTCCCGCGCCCCGGATCTCCAAGTCATGCATGGCCAGCTTCAGCCCGGAACCCAACTCGCTAACCTCCTGGAGGGCCTCCAGCCTCTTGCGAGCATCTGACCCCATTACGGAAAGACCAGGGACCAAAAGATAGGCATAGGCTCTCTCCTTCGAACGTCCCACCCGTCCCCGCAGCTGATACATCTGGGCCAATCCCAATTTATCCGCCCGGTTGATAATAATGGTATTCGCCGAGGGAAAGTCCAGCCCGGATTCGATGATGGTGGTGGTCAGCAGCAGATCGACCTCTTTCTTGACAAAAGCCAGCATGACCCGTTCCAGGTCTCGCTCAGGCATCTGTCCATGGGCGATGGCCAGGCGGGCCTCGGGAACTAATTTCCGCAAAAATCGTTCCATGGCAGCGATGGATTGCACCCGATTGTGCACGAAGAAGACCTGGCCTCCACGCCGGAGCTCGCGGCGAATGGCGTCTCGGATCACTTCTTCATCAAACTCGGTGACGTAGGTGCGGATGGACAGTCGATCTTCCGGCGGGGTTTCGATCACGCTCAGGTCCCGAATGCCCCCCAGAGACATCTGCAGGGTCCGGGGAATGGGTGTGGCCGTCAGCGTGAGCACATCCACGTTGAAACGCAGGCGCTTGATTTTCTCCTTGTGCTTCACCCCAAAACGATGTTCTTCATCCACGATCAGCAGGCCCGGATCCTTGAAGGACACGTCCCTTTGCAACAGGCGGTGCGTGCCGATGACCAGGTCCACCTTTCCTGTGCGCAGGTCTTCTAAGACCTTCCGCTGCTCGGCCGGCGAAAGGAACCGGCTGAGCATTTCCACGCGAAAAGGATAGGGAGCAAAACGCCGGGAAAAAGTCTGGTAATGCTGCTGGGCCAATACCGTCGTGGGGACCAGCAGGGCCACCTGCTTTCCATCCATCATGGCCCGGAAAGACGCCCGCAGGGCCACTTCGGTTTTGCCGAAGCCGACATCTCCGCAGACCAGCCGATCCATGGGTTTCTCCCTCCCCATGTCCGCCTGTACATCTTCGATGGCCTTCATCTGATCCGGCGTTTCTTCGTATTCGAAGGAGGCTTCGAACTCTGGGAAGGTTTCGTCAACCGGCAAAAAGGCGTGCCCCTGGATGACCGCCCGAGTCGCGTAAAGCTTTACGAGCTCCTCGGCCAGCTCGCGCAATGAATTCTTCACCCGCTTCTTGGCCTTCTGCCAAGAGGTTCCGCCGAGTTTGTCGATCCGCGGCCCACCCTCTCCCCCCCCCACATATTTCTGAACCAAGTTCAGGCGATAAACGGGAAGATAAAGCTTATCCCCCCCCCGGTATTCGATGAGGAGAAAATCATGTTCCTCCGCCCCCAGCTTAAGCTTCAGCAAACCCCGATAGATTCCGATGCCATGGTCGGCATGGACGACATAGTCGTCCACCTGAAGCTCGCTGAAGGCGGCCAGGGCATGGTCTTTCAGGGGGGCAGCCGGTCGTTTTCTCGGACGTTTCTCGCCGAAGAGCTCGCTCTCGGTAATGAGCGCCAGCCCGGCTTGCCGGAAGATAAATCCGCGGGAGAGATTTCCGATGAAAAGGGTCACATTCCATCCTGCGGAATCGGCGGGAGTCCAGGAGGAAAATGTTTTGCTAAGGATCTGTACGCTGAGTCCATGATTTTCGAGCATCTCCCCCAGTCGTTGGGCCGAGCGCATGCTGGAACAGGTGAGAACCGTGGACACTCCTTTTTCCTCCCCGGAGCGAATGCGTTGCGCAAGGAGCTGCAAAATTCCTTCTTCGGATTTGGAAGAGAGAAGCTCGGAGCGTAAGCGCTCATTCGATTCCGTCCCCAGGCGCAATCGAGGCTCTTCCCCCTCCACTTCCAACCCCTGCAACGCCACCCGCGGGAGGACTCCACTCCCCCGGGCAAACTCCTCTGGGGATAGATAAAGCTCTCTGGGGGCCGGCCAGAACTCCCCTCTCCCAGAAGCATGTTGCCAGGCCTCTTCGGCCTCTTCCCAGAAATGAGTCAAGCTCTCCTCCAGCTCAGGGGGCTCTGCGAGAAAAATCACGGTTTGCGGGGAAAGATAATCGAAGAAACTTTCCAGCGAGGGATAAAAATAGGGCTGGTAAAATTCTACAGCCGGGAAGGGGATGCCCTGCTGTACCTTTTCCAGGAGTTCCTCTGCTGATTCCCGCAAAGCCGGCGCGGCCGGAAGATGGGCCCCGAGTTTCTGAATGGCCTGCTCGATGAATTCGGGAAAAAACAAAACTTCCTTAACCGGCAGGATCCCCACCCGCTCTAAAGGCTCCGAGGAGCGCTGACTGTCCGGATCAAAGGCCCGCACCGATTCCACCCGATCCCCAGAGAATTCTACCCGTAGAGGAGCGGTGGCGGAGGGAGAAAAGACATCGATCAGGTGGCCGCGTACCGCAAACTCCCCCACTTCTGTGACCAGACTGACGCGGCCATAGCCCATTCCTTCCAGCCGAGCGATTAGCTCTTCCCGCTGGAATTCCTGGTCCGGGGAAATCGAAAAAGCCCATCGCTGGAGAACCTCCCGGGGAGGAACTCTCTGGATCACCGCTCTCAAAGAAGCCACCACGACTCCAGGGACAGGATCGGAAATCAGTTGGTACATTCCTTTCCATCGCTCTCCCATTACTTCGGATGGCGGTGAAATTTTTTCGAAAGGGGCGATCTCCCAGCTCGGGTAAAGGAGCACCCTCTGGCCGGGCTGGATGAAAAAGAGAAGTTCTTGGAAGAAGCGTTCTGCTTTCTCTTCGTTGGCGGTCAGGACAACCAGAGGACAAGGGATCTGGAGGGCCGCCTGAGAGATCAAGTAGGCCGCCGAGGACCCTTTCAAGCCATGGATTCTAAACCAGGGTCCCCGGGTTTCGATAAAATCAAAGAGGGCCTGGAAGGGAGAATTTTTATCAAACTCCGGAATCATGGACAGCCTCGCCCAGCGAAACTCTCACCCCCTCTCTGGTTCTGACGCCGGACCCCTTGGCTCACTCTCACGTCAACCAGGGAACCACCGACCCAGCACTTCATTCAGAAAGGCGAAAGAATTGGTCAGCAATAGGACTCCCACGAGGATCAATAGGAACCCGCCTACCTTGGTAAACACCCCAATGTATCCGCGGGCTTTCTGAAAAGTGGCGAGGAAGGTATTCAGGGCCAAAGAGCAAGCCAGGAAAGGAAGTCCCAGCCCCAACGAATAGAAAAGCAGAAGCAAGATTCCCGAACGCATGTCTTCGGCCGTGCTGGCATAAAGCAGGATGGAGGAGAGGATTGGACCCACGCAGGGGGTCCAACCAGCGGCAAAGGTCACGCCAACCAGGAAGGAACCCAGGTAGCCCAAGGGTTTATCGCGGAGATGAAATCTCTTCTCTCGCTGCAAGAAACCAAAAGAGAAGATCCCGCTCATGAAAAGCCCAAAGAGGATAATCAGAATTCCGCCCGCGATCCGGATCGTATCCCGGTGGGCAGCCAGAAATTGGCCCAGCAGCGTGGCCGACGCTCCGAGGATGGTGAAGAGGGTGCTGAACCCCAAGATGAAAAGCAGGGAATGACCGAGGATAAGCTGGCGCAGTTTCCGCCGGGGATGGTCAAGGGTAAGCTCTTCGAAGGATAGGCCCGTGATGAAGGCCACATAAGAAGGCAGCAAGGGTAAGACGCAGGGGGAGAGGAAAGAAAGCAGCCCAGCGGCGAAAGCCAAGTAAAGGGAAAGATCCTGAGTTCCGCTCATCGAGAAGGTTCTCCTCCTTTTTCATAGGGGCTCTCGCGTTGGCTGATCGCCAGAGGAGTGTCTCTTGGAACCTTGGGCATCGAACCCCGCAGCAGCCAGTGATTCTGTAGGCCCTGGATCAGTTTCTCTGCCTCCGCCACACTCTCGTGTGTGGTAGCCAGGAAATCAGGAATTTCCGGGGCCGCCTTCTTCACATTTCCCGTGATGGCCTTCACATCCTTTGTGATCTCCTTTACATTTTCCGTGATCGCCGGGGCATCGCCCGCCGCCTTCTGCACGTCCCCCATGACTTTGGGCAAGTTCGAAGTGGCCTTCTTTACGTCATTTAAAATCTTGGGAACCTCCTTTACCGCCTGGTCGACCTCAGAAAAAAGTTGGGGGAGGTCTCGGGAGACCTTGGAAGCATTCTGGGTTGTCTCCTCAAGGTTTGCCGCAGACCGACGGATGGCCTCGACTGCCGCAGTAATCTGCCTTTGCATTTTCTTATCCTGGAGGATGGCCCCTACATTTCCCTGGCCATTTTTCAGCTGGGCGGTGACGAATTCTACGTTCTTCAGTAAAGCGAAAAGCTCTCCCCTGGGGTCGTTGAGCTTTTCGGCGATGGATCTCACATTTTCCAGGGTCTCATCCAATTTCTTCAACGGCGCCTTGACGTCGATCTCCTTTAGCATATCGGTTAGCTCCTTGGGTTCCTCGGAGGCGATGTTTGCCCCTTCCGGCAGGGGTGTTTGGTTTGGTGATCCCACGGTGACCTCTACCGTCTTGCCGCCGAGGAGTGTGCTGGCGATCGTCGCCTGGGAGTCTTTGCGGATGTAGTTCTTATAGGTCTCCAGCACCTCCAGGGTCAACTCTACTTTATTCTGCGGGTTGAGCCGGAGTGATTTCACGGTGCCTACTTCCATCCCGGAGATGGTCACTCCTGTCCCCGGTTTCAGGCCCTGGACCTTATTGAAAACCGCGGTGTAATGATAGCGCTTCTCAAACCACTTCTGTCCCCGGCCGATGAAAACCAAAGTGACGATGAGAACGGCCAAGGCGGAAATGACGAAGATCCCCGCGTAACGATCAAAATGCTTGACCCGAAAGTGCATCAGCATGGGCTATTCTCCTCAATTCATTCATTCATTCCAATGGAGAACCCGATCTTTGCATCTGCTCTAGCTTAGCCAGCATTTCCTGGGCGGTGCCCTCGGCCACGATCCGGCCGTGGTCCAAGAAACCAACGCGATCGGCGATGGAAATCGCCGAGAGCCATTCGCTGGTTGCCATCAGAATGCTCGCCCGCTCTCTCTCCTGATAACTCTTTAAAATTCTAGCGATCAGGGAATCGGCCTCCGCTCCCAAACCTGTGGCCGGTTCATCCAGGAAAAGAAGTTCGGGCTCTAAGACCAGAGCTCTGCCCAAAGCTGCTCGCTTGCGCATCCCCAGGCTGAGCTGGGCCGGAATGGAACGGTCGTATTTCCGGTCCACTTCACAGAGGTCCATCTTTTCCGATACTTGGGCCTGTACCTTGGACTCCTCCAAGTCGGTGTGATACCGCAGGGGAAGGGCTATGTTGTCGAAGATCGACATATTGCTGATCAGCGCTGCATCCTGGAAGACGAACCCCATCTTAACCCAGATCGTTTCTAAGGCTTCCTTGGAGGCTGCGGCCAGGTCGATTCCTTCAATCTCTACCTTTCCCTTCTCGGGTGAGAGAAGGCCGCCTAGGAGTTTAAGAAAGACAGACTTTCCGCTGCCGCTCGCCCCCAGAAGGACGTAGATCTCTCCCCGGCGCAGCCGGAAGTTCAAGCCCTGGAAGATCTCCCTTCCATCCAAGCGAAAAGAAAGGTCACGGGCCTCCAGAACAATGTCCATAAAAACCCTTAAAGAGAATTTTATTCCAAAGATCATTTGCCCCAGAGATCACCGAGAACACCCATTCTCAAATACCTGGAATCATGCTGAGAGAGCAGCTCCTAAATCGTCCCTCGTTATTTTTTTCTATGATTAAGAAAGTAATTCGTAATTCTCCGTGACCTCTGTGTTCTCTGCGGCGAAAGCATCTTTACAAACGGATCTCCATCCCCTCGGAGACGGCGAAGCATTCCAAACGAGCCCCGTTGTTCTCGATAATCCGGCGGCAATCTTGCACGATTTCATCGACCTCCGTATCCGTCCGATCTTGATTATGATGGAACAATCCCAGTTTCTTCGCCTGGGCATCCAGGGCTAACTTCAGGGCGTCTGGATAGGCCGAGTGCCCCCACGTTCTCCTGGTTTTATAATCTTCTTCGGTGTACTCCGAATCGTGAATGAGCAGGTCCGCCTTGGAGGAAAAGTTCACATAATCGACATAATCGAGCCCGCCCGGGTGTTTAAAGGCCAGTTCATTATCCGTGAGAAAAACAAAGCACCGGCCATTTTCAACGAACTTATATCCGATCCCCGGATTTGGATGGCTGGTTAAGATAGGAGTCACCTCCATGGATTTTATGGAAAAAGTATTCTCGCAGGCCTCCTGGTAGGAAATGTCCGCTTGCACGTTAGCAAAATCTACAGGAAAGTTTGGGGCGGTCATTACTTTGGCGATCATTTTTCTCACAGATTCCTGGGTAAAAGGACATCCAAACATGCGGATGGATGTTTCCTTACGGTAGAGGGGCTTAAAAAATGGAAATCCTAAAATATGATCCCAATGAGAATGAGTAAAAATCATGTGGTAACGGTACCGTCTTTCTTTGAGCAGATGATTCCCCAGTTTCCGGATCCCCGTCCCCGCGTCAATGATGATGATCTCATCCTCACGGGTTCTGATTTCCAGGCAGGTCGTATCTCCCCCGTACTTAATATATTCCTGTCCGCAAACAGGGATTGAACCTCTCGCTCCCCAGCATCGAATCATCATTTTTTTCTTCCCCTGTTCATCGGGCAATGACCCCGTTTGTTTTACCTTGCCTCGGTTCGTTAAGATTTACAGGTAAAACAAGAGGGTTAGCAAGGCGTTACTTATGAAACAGAATAAGATCGCGCTCACCACGCCCCGGGTGGCCACCTGGGGCACTTCGATGCTCGAGTAGCGCACCCTCAATCCATGATAGGTGCAGGTCAAAGCAATCAGCAAGCCGAAGATGACGCTCTTTAGGATTCCGAAAACCAAGTCCATGGCCTTGAGCGAGGCCATCAACTCCCTCAGGAAAACCGGCAGGGTGATGGTCAAGATCAGCTTGGAGACGATGAAACCTCCCAACAAGGCCACCACGTTAAAATAGAGGTTGAGGCAGATGACCGCGATGGTAACGCCGATGATGCGGGGAGCCACGATGAAGTAAATCGGGTTGATCCCCATGGCCTGGATAGCCTCCAGTTCATGGGCCACGATCATGTTCCCCAGTTCCGTGGCGATGGCTGTTCCTGACCGCCCGATCACGATGAAGGCCGTGAGCAGAGGGCCCAGTTCTCGGATGATCACCAAGACCAAGATGGTGATCATGAAGGGCACGCCCCCGAGGAGTTCCATCTGACTTCCCGATTGGACGATGACAATCGTTCCCAAGGTCAACGAGACCAAGGTGACGACTTTCAGAGCCTGGACCCCCGTAAAATAGATCTGGCGTAGGGTAAATTCAAAGACCAGGGAGAACCCCTTCTTCCGCTCAAAAATCAGCTCCTTGAAGGTAAGGTAAAGGAGGGTGGAGAGGTCGAGAAAGACGGACAATCTGTCCCTGCCCCATCCCCCGATGGCTTCCAGAATTTCCGTTGGTTCTTGGCTCAAAACCTCTGGCAGATCTTTCTCCATCCTCCCCCTCTTCGTTCAACGAAAGGGTCAGGAATTCGCTTTATTCGCAAATAAAATATACCATCAACTCCCAGAATTTTCTAGTAAAATCTTGCCCTGCGGGGAGAAAACGTGCTATCTAAAAAATCCATTTATTCAACGCGGAGAAAGCAGAGAACCCGAGAGTAAGATAAAGTGGAGGTGAAAAGGGGTGAAAAAAATCATCTTCACGCTGGGAAGCAGCAACCGTACCCTTGAAGAGTTCGTTCAGCTCCTTCGAACGAACGCGATTGAGATGGTCACGGACGTGCGCAGCTTTCCTACCAGCAAATTTCCCCATTTCAAGAAAGAGGCCCTTTCTCAATCCTTGGGTGAAAAGGGCCTGGGCTACTTTTTTCTGGGAAAGGAACTGGGAGGATACCGGAAGGGAGGCTATGAGGCTTATACCCAGACCCATGACTATCTGCGGGGCATGGAACTTCTGGAGCGACTGGCATCCAGGGGTCGATGCGCTCTCCTCTGCGCCGAGCGCTTGCCCTGGCGTTGCCACCGCCGGTTCATCGGGCGAAGTATGCAGGACCGCGGCTGGAAAGTGTGGCATATCATAGAAGAAGGGAGAGTTTGGGAGGCTATCAGCCTTCTCGAACCATGATAGAGTCCAAAAAAGTTTGCCTCCGGGTCGGCTTCTTCCAGAAATCCTACAGCGAGATCAACGGGAGGACGTTGCCCGGATCGTTTACCGGTAGGAAGAAGACCTTTCCCCACGGAGGCCCACCTCCAATAATTTGATTGTCACGCCGCATAAGGCACAATATAATACAAACCAATGGAGCTTACAGCGCCTCCAAGGCGGCGGCTCATCAAGTCGCCAAGATCGCAGCATTAGAACTGGCCGAATGGGGAGTCCGCGTCAACAGGATCAATCCAGATGCTGTATTTGGGGACGAAGAGATACCTTCAAAACTATGGGATTTAGTGGGACCAGAACGGATGAAATCCAGGGGTCTCGATCCGGAAGGCTTGAGGGAGTATTATCGTCAGAGAAGTCTGCTCAAGGTTCGCGTAAGGGCAGAACACGTGGGCAATGCCGTTGTTTTCTTTGCGAGTGAACAGACCCCCACCACGGGAGCAACCCTCCCGGTAGATGGAGGGAATCCCGCAGCATTTCCGAGATAATTCTATCGATAAAGTTAGGGGATTGATGAAATGAGAGAAAGGGTGCGTTTGATTTGAAATGGTCGCCAATCCTGATTTAGTGTTGCTGCACGCTCCGTCGGTTTACGATTTTCGTAAGCTCCCGATCCTCTTCGGACCCATCAGTGACCTCGTTCCTTCCACACCCATATTCGAGATGTACCCGGTGGGCTTCTCCTCTATCGCGGAGCACCTGGAGAGGAATGGAATCCATGTACGCATCATCAATCTGGCCCTGCGGATGCTCAAAAAAGAAAATTTCGATGCCGAAAAGTTCATCGCCAAGCTCCATCCGAAAGCCTTCGGCATAGACCTCCACTGGCTTCCTCATGCCCAGGGCTCCCTGGAGATTGCCGCCCTCTGCAAAAAATACCATCCCCATACTCCCGTCGTCTTCGGCGGTTATTCCGCCACGTATTTTCACGAGGAGCTGATCGGTTACCCTCAGGTGGATTTCGTGGTGCGCGGCGATTCCGCAGAAGAGCCACTGCGCCGACTCCTCCTTACCCTGCAACAAGGAACTTCTTTTGAGGCCATCCCCAATCTGACCTGGAAGGATGAGAAGAATAAGGTACGCATCAACCCTCTGGCGCATATCGTTCCCGCCCTCGACGAATACTCCAATAACTACCCCCATCTCTTCCGTTCGGCGATGAAATATCTTGACCTGAGGTCTCTAATCCCCATCCACGATTGGTGGGAATATCCCATCACCGCAGTTATGACTTGCCGAGGATGCACCCACAATTGTGTTATCTGCGGAGGGTCCCGTTATGCCTTGAGTCACTATTGTAGCCGGGAAGCTTGCGCCTACCGCAGCCCGGATAAGGTCGCTGAGGATATTATTTCCATCTCGAAATACACCAATGCACCCATTTTCATCGTCGGAGATCTGAGGCAAGCAGGGGATGATTATGCCCGGACTGTTCTATCCCAAATTCGCCACGCCCGCCCGAGGAATCAGATTGTCCTGGAACTCTTCACCCCGGCTCCGGAATCTTATTTCCAGGAGGTGTCCGAAGCTCTTCCGCACTTCAATTGCGAAATCTCCCCGGAGTCCCATGATGAGCAGGTGCGGCGGGCCTCTGGAAAATTTTACACCAACGAAGCGATGGAGAAGTCAATCCGGTTCGCCCTGGACCACGGCTGTTCCAAGCTCGACGTCTTCTTCATGATCGGTCTGCCGCATCAGACCCCGTCTTCGGTCATGGGGACCATCGATTATTGCGAACACCTGATGAAAACCTTCGACCGCCGCCTCAACCCGTTCATCTCTCCCTTGGCCCCTTTCCTCGACCCGGGGTCCATCGCTTTCGAAAAAGCCGAGGAGATGGGCTATCGGGTGTTCAGTAAAACCTTGGAGGATTACCGGAAGGCCCTTCTGGCGCCGAGTTGGAAGTATACCCTTAGCTACGAGACAAAATGGATGACCCGCGAGGAGATCGTCGAAAGCTCATACCAGGCCGGGCTTCGTCTCACGCGGTTGAAAGGGCACTTCGGGCTGCTCGACGGGGAGACAGCCCGGAAAACGGAAAAACGCATCCTCCTGGCCATGGAGATGATCCGGAAAATCGACGAGATCATCCTGCTTAGCGAACCAGAACGCCAGCCAGAAGCTCATGGCCTTGAAGGAAACTTTTGACCGGGCAAGTATGTCTACGGTTTGCGACAAAAAAGAGATCAAATGGCCCGTCTTCCGCTGGCGTCTGAATTTTCCCAATATCCTCAGGGCGCTCTTGGCCCGCGACCCGTCTTAAATGAAGCCACCTCGCTCCCCGCTTGGAGGTAAGCATTCTTCTTCGGTCATCTTCTCCGGGATCTCCAGGCCCATGGGTCCCGAGGTTCAGCCTCCTTATATTCTACCCCTTAATTTTGCCCAGGCCAAACCTAGGTATTCGTAAACTGCCGTTTCCGCATTTCCCAGCTCTCCGACGTTAGGGAAAAACATACCAGGATTTATCCCTGCTTCCTGCTTTTCCCTTACCCCATAGTCTGTCGGGGCGGGGATGGGCTGCATACCCAGTTTTCTAAAAAGGGCCATCGATCGGGGCAGGTGGGAAGCGGAGGTGACCAAAACAAAAGGATCGTTTCCAACAATCTTTTTAATGAGTCTGGCTTCGTCTTCTGTATCTTTCGATAACGTTTCCAAGATCAAGCTCTGCCTGTCGACTCCCAAGGTCAGGGCAACATCCGCCAACACTTTGGCATTGGAGACCGGATCGTAGAGGGCCCCCCCGGAAAGAATCAGTTTGCTTCCAGGGAGGGATTTATGAGCTCGGATCCCTTCTACAAGACGGGAAAGGGAGGAACCTGAAAGTTGGCTGTTCGGGGGCATCTGTGGATCAGATGTATGGCCCCCACCTAGGACCGCGATCCACCTTACCTCTGCGAGATCTTTAAAGTTTAAAAGGGGAGGATACCTATATTCCAATGGCTTGAGAAGCATATCGGTGAACGCACCATAACTCAAAAGAATAAGCAAGGTAACCCCTAGGGAAACAATGACCTTTCCGGCCCTTTTTTTCGGCGTCAACCAAAGCAAGATCAACCCAATGATTAAAATTTCCAGACAGAGGGAAAGGGGAAAGAAGAAAGGCCCAACGATCTTTTTAAATAGAAACATTTTGCATTACCCCCGTTTTTCATACTCAGTAACCTTATCCTGGAAAAGACCGATGTCGAATTTGGATGGGGAAACCCCCTGCCTGATCTGGCAGGTTATCCTGTATATTGCGGAACCTCATCGAGTTTCTTGACAGGCATCCCAGACTGCGGATAGAACTGGGTCTTTTTAAATTAAGTAGCTGCTCTCCTTATTCACCATGCCTTGCGCAAAATCTCGACGACCTCGCCGACTTCATCAACGGGGCGAGGATTTTCCATCAGTGGCGCCTCATGCATTACAGCCTCAGCGAGCAAAGAAAAATCAGACTCCTTGACGCCTACCTCTCGCAGACGCGTGGGGCAACCAAGGTCTTTAACCAATCTCCGAACCGACTCAACCGCCGCCCTGGCCGCCTGTTGGGTACTTCGTTCTCGTTCCCACAATTTTGCCACAGCCCAGCCCTCTTTTTCAAAGGATGACCTTCTTCTCCCGGAACTGGGCGATCTCGCTTGAGCTATAGCCGTACTCTTTTAGGATTTCGTCGGTATGTTCACCTTGTCGTGGCGGATTGCGGCGAATACAAGGCTCTATCCGAGAGAAGGCCAAAGGAAACCCCACGATCGGGATTTTCCCCTGACGGGGTTGGTCCATTTGCCAGATCATGTTTTGCGCTCTAACCTGGGCATCTTCAAGGGCCTGGTCAACTCGGTTGACCGGGGTAGCGGGTACCCCTGCTTCTTCAAGGAGCTTCAGTAAAGGCTTCCGGTTGAAGCGGCCAATGGCCTCTTGCACAATTCTTTCCAGTTCAACCCGGTTCTTTACCCGCTCGATGTTGGTGGCAAACCGTGGATCTTCCTTCAAAGAAGCCAATCCTATGGCGCCCGCCAGGCGCTTCCAGAGGTTGTCATTGGCGCCGGCAATAAAAACCCACTGGTCATCAGCGCAACGAAAGTTGCGATAGGGAGAGGTGCCTGGAGCACCTGACCCCAACGCCTTCGGAACAACGCCAGCCAGCAAGTAGCCCTGGGCCAGGAAATTGAGCAGCCCGATCGCCGTCCTCAGCAGCGAACCATCAACACGTTGCCCCAAACCAGTATGGGCGCGTTGGTAAAGAGCGCAAACCGCACCTAAAGCACAGAGGATTCCAGTCGTGAGATCCAAGAAAGCAACCCCGCAGCGTACCGGCGAGCCATCGGGCTCGCCGGTGATCGACATGACCCCGGTGAAGGCCTGCATGAGCGCCTCATAGCCAGCTTCTTGTGCTCGGGGGCCACTCCGACCGAAGGCCGAAATGGAGCAGTAGATCAATTTGGGGTTCATCTCGGAGAGTTTTTCATAACTGAGCCCGAACTCCTCCATAGTGCCGGTGCGAAAGTTTTCGATCAGCACATCGGCCTCTCGCGCCAGACGACGGATGATTTCCACTCCTTCCGGTTTCTTCATATCAATGGCCATTCCACGCTTGTTGCGGTTATTGACAAGGAAACAGGAAGATTCCCCCTCTTGGTGGGGTGGCCAGGTACGGACTTCGTCGCCTGCCTTTGTATCTTCCACTTTGATGACGTCAGCGCCCATGTCGCCGAGGATTGCCCCACAAAAGGGTCCCGCTAAGACCCTCGATAAATCAATCACCCGGATGCCTTCAAGAATAAGATTCGCCGCACTTATGCCCATACGTCACGCTCTCCTTACGTACATCTATTAAAATTCTCAAAGTTTCAGGAGCCTCCGAATATCTGTTCTTCATTGGCCTTTGAATATTGGATCTCTTTTCTCAAGGAAGGATCGGACCCCTTCTTCGTGGTCTGCTGTTCCAAAGAGATGAACAAGAGCAAGAGCTTCATATTGCAACTGACTTGCTAGGTCGGGTGCTCGTAAACCCTGGTAGAGAGCCCGTTTGGAAATCGCCAAAGCGAGGGGAGGCATCTGGGCGATTTTTCGGGCCATGGCGTAGGTTTCTTCCATTACCTTCTCCAGGGGAACAACTTTATTTACCAGTCCAATTTCTTTAGCTTCCTCGGCATCGATGGTCTGACCGGTGAAGACAAGTTCGCAGGCCTTACCAATCCCAACCAGACGAGGAAGATAATAGGTGGATCCGAATTCCGGGAGAATCCCCACCCGCAGGAAGGGAAAGCTAAATTTAGCTGTTGAGGATGCAATGCGGATGTCGCAACCCAAGGCTAATGTACACCCAACCCCCGCGGCTACGCCATTTATCGCCGCAATCGTAACTTTTCGGACTCGGGAAAGAGCTAAAGCCCCGAGTTCGGAAAATTCCCTCGTAACATCTTTGAGGAACCCCTTTTTCCGCTGTTCAATCTTGGGTAAAAACCTTTCACGCAGATCGGCACCCGCACAAAAAGCTTTCCCTGCCCCGGTAATGATCACGGTATGAACATCCTGATCCTGGTCAATAGTCTCAAAACAATTCACCAGTTCTTCGGCCATCTGGTCATTCAAGGCGTTCATTTTATCCGGGCGGTTTAATGTAAGGGTAGCGATATTTTCCTTTTTCTCAAAAAGGATTGTGGTGGGCGACATCGTTTACCTCCTGGCAGCCTTGAATTAATTTCACGCGGGAAAATCGTGGGACAACTCCTCAGAACCGCCCCATCGACCAAAAGAAAGAGGATTAAATTTCAGACGGAATTCCAACAGCAATTTATCAGGATTGCCCTAGAATCCCCTATTTTCTTTATTCCCTTAACTGCAAATTGCAAAGTCTTTTTGAGCTATGAAGAGCAAAACTCTTCTGTCCCACCCCCCGAATAATTGGGAGATGAATTCTCTTTTTTAGATCTATTTAAATCCTAGCCAGTAGTAGCGATTCTGTTTAAGATCCGCTTGGCACTCATTTCCATCTTTTCTTTAAAATCCATAATTCTTGGTCCAAGACGGAATTTTGCCCCAAAAATGCTTAAAGCAACCGGACAGAAATAACCCCTAAGGGGAACGGATATTGATATAGCTCCTTCTAACGTCTCACCGGAACTAATGGCATATCCTTGCTTCTTTATTTTGTCTAATTCTTGAAACAGATTATTTCGGTCCGTTATGGTATTCGGTCCGACTCGAGTTAATTTTATATTTTTTAGTAAGTTGTTTAGCTCCTGATCGGTAAGTTCCGACAATAATATTTTCCCGGCAGATCCAGCGTATATTGGAGAAACCGATCCTTTCCCAATGACATATCGAATATTTTGATTTGCTTGCATTTCCTCCAAGCAAATCCTCTGAGTTCCAACACGGATATGTAGGGCAACGGTTTCCTCGCTGGTCTCTTTTAATTTTTTCATCTCTTCATAAGCACATACAATTAGGTGTTGGTGGGTATCTAAAGGGTTAGAGGAAAGTTTTATTATCAGATGTCCCAAGAAATATCGGTGGGAAGTCGGATCTTGAACAACAAATCCACATTTTTCTAAAGTTTTCAGTAATCTATGGGTAGTACTCTTGCTTAAACTTAGCTCTTTACCAATATCTGTTATCCGATTTTTCCCTACACTTAGCATATTTAGTATTTCCGCGGCACGGTAAACAGAATTTACCATATATTTCGCCCTAATGTTTTTGAGTTTACGACGCAAGTCTTTAAAACCGGAGATAATTTAGATCGTTTACCTTTTAATTCTCGGTATGGAGGTAAATCAAAAATATCCGAAAACCTAATTCTCGGACAAGCTGTAAGCCATGGCGTATAAAACGCCATCCTTAAATTTTGAGTATCGTGACAGCGCAGTTATTGCCAGCTCCGAGAACATGGGCGAGTCCAGCTTTGGCTTGGGGAACCTGCCTTTTGCCCGCTTCTCCCCGCAATTGACTAACCATCTCGAAGATTTGACCTAAATGAGAAGCACCGATGGGTTCTCCTTTGCTAATTAATCCACCACTCATGTTAACCGGATATCTTCCTCCGATTTCCGTTACTCCTTCATCAATAAGACGACCTCCCTCCCCGACTTGGCAAAGGCCTAACTGCTCACAGATTTCAATTTCACAGAAGGCATCCGTGTCCTGGACTTCAAAACAATTGATATCTTTGGGACCGATTCCCGCTTGCTCGTAAGCTTTTTTACCCGCAACTTCCGTCGGGCCAGGGTTGGTCGCTTTGGCACTTAAGCTATCCAAGGGGGCCCGAAAATCCGCCGAATAGTAAGCATTCGTAGGAACGCAGGCTGCAATGGTTATCGGTTTGCCCGTATATCTTGCGGCCTGATCCTTTGGACAGAGAACCACAGCGGCAGCACCTTCGTTGGGGGCGCAGATTTCCAGAAGATGGATGGGGTCGCAGACCAAAGTAGAGTTGATGATTTCCTCGACGGTAAATTCTTTCTGGTACATCGCATAGGGATTATGGACGCTATTCTTATGGTTCTTATACGCCACTTTGGCAATCTGTAAATCGGTTGTCCCATACTCATACATATGTCGTCGCGCCCGCATGGCCCAATAACTCGGATTCGTGTCCATGCCCATTTGAATCTGCCATCTTCTCATAGATCATAGAAGGATCCATGAATCCTCGGGGCATTTTTTCTGCCCCCAGAACCATAACGATATTAAAGGCCCCGGACTGAATCCCTAAAATCGCCTGGCTTAAGGCGATTCCTCCACTCGCACAGGCCGCCTCAATATCGCAAATGGGAATTCCCGTAGCCCCCATAGGCTTTAGGATTCTAGCCCCGGAAGTAGCAGGGAGGTACATCTTTGAAAGGTAGGCCATTTGGACATCTTTCCACTCTAAATTGGCATCCCGCAGAGCCATTTGGGCTGCCTCTTGGCCCAATTCCAGGTAGGATTTGGTTTCAAACCTACCGAACTTATGGATCCCTACACCAATGATGGCAATCTCTTTCATCTGGGTTCCTCCTAAACCGGCCTAAATCGAAAGGCCATAACCTCGTTTTTATTCTCATCCGTATATAGAGGATACACCTCCAGTTCTAACTCCATGCCAACGCTTATTCTTTTAAGATCGCATTGAATCGGCGATAGGACCCGAATTCCTTCTGGCAATTCTACAAGTCCCAAGCCAAAAGGTACGAAAGGATCTGGCCCTTTATAATCGCCCGGCGGCTTATGTCTAATGATCGTATAAGTCCATAATTTTCCCTTTCGGCTAAGAGGTATCTCTTCCAGCTTTTTACTTCCACAGTTTGAGCAGGTCTGCCGTTGGCCTAAGGAAATTTCACTGCAATCTTTACATTTGCTTCCCATTAACGTTACCTGTTCAACGGGTGCTAAAGGAGTCTTAAATAAACCTTCCCGGATCGGCAATTGTTTCTTTTCGCTTGCATTCAGAAGCGACATGTGACGGACCTCCCCTTCAAGAAGAATTTGCGAATACGTCTTCAAGAAATATTTTTCCCTGAAAAAATGGGCATTTTCTATCCCAATGAATAAAAATCTTTTTTTGAAAAGATCCTCCGATCGAGATGAAAAATGCCCATTTTCTGCCCCCTATTAAATGTTTTTTCTGAAAAGCTATTAGGTTCTCAGGGAAGCTCAATCTACATTTAGGTTTTGCGGGCTAAAAAACTCATTCGGTAAATAAAGTTTAAATAAATAATTATGGAAAAGAAATTCCATCACGCGGAACCTAACAAATATTCACAGACCTGTCAAGAAAATATTTACTGATGGATCGTATCCCAATCAGTCGATAGAAAAAAGGTAGGTGAAGATGCCCGGCGGGAAAAACCCGGCCACCCTTATAGGAAGCTTGCCCGGGATCAATCCTGGTGAAGTTCTGGAGTTGTTGGGAGAATGGAGCAGGCAGAGAAATCAATAAGTCTCATCGATGGCAGGAAACTCAATTGGCGCGATGTAGGAAATGGAATCCCTGAGATTTATCTGTCTGGGAAAAAAATGCCTAAGTGTCATTTTTTACCTGGGGCAGCACGTTGAGAGAATTCTTGAAATACTCATTGTTATAATAGGCAGTTATCAAATGAGAAGCCTTTGCTGGCACATTTTATGCAGACCTACTTTTCAAATATCTTCGATAAGGAGTTCCTGATGATTTCTCAACTTATATTTTCAATCCTCCTCTCGATCATGATTTTCTTCACGGCCTTTAATTGGAAGGTTGGGGAAATGGGATTGGCCTCCAACCTGAATGCCCTTATGATCGTATTGGGTGGGACTTTTGCCGCTACCCTCATCGCCTATCCCTGGGAAAAGATCACCTGGACCCTTCGACTCCTTAAGAAGGCTTTCCTCGCGCAGAAGGAAATCGATTGGACGATAAAAAAGATAGTTGACTTAGCCCGGGCCTATCGGCAGGGGGGCATTCGTACCTTGGAACAGCAGGGAGAAGAATTGTCCCAAGGTCTTCTAAAGACTTCGATAGAACTGATCGCCTTTCAATGCTCGCGGGAAAAAATCGAACAGATTGTGCAAAAGGAGGCCCAACTGACTCATGGCCAATACGAGACCGGCTATAAAATCCTTTACAGCATGGCGCGGCTTGCTCCGGCACTAGGTTTGACCGGGACCATCATTACTCTAATCCGCGTTTTTGGGCACATTACAGACCCTAAGAGTCTTGTTGAATATATGGCCATTGCTCTCTTGAACACTTTTTATGGGGTTGTCCTAGCCAACCTCTGCTTTGTCCCTCTGTCCAATAAGCTT
The DNA here is from genome assembly GCA_963760605.1 of uncultured delta proteobacterium. Classification (GTDB taxonomy): domain Bacteria; phylum Desulfobacterota; class SM23-61; order SM23-61; family SM23-61; genus CAVXFA01. The sequence continues at coordinate 71,806 of CAVXFA010000040.1, forward strand.
AGGGAATTTATGGACCACGAGGCGATACGGCTGGAACTGATTCAGGAAGGTATCTTGGATCTCTACGATAAAGAAAACCCCAGAGCCATACAGTTCAAATTGGAAGCCCTTTCTGCTGCCGTCATGAGGCCCAATCCAACCAGAAGACGGCCTGAATTTGTCTCGATCCCTGCCAAGAAACGGGCCTCTTCAGTGGCATCATGAAAGAGTTACTGATTCATCCACCTCCGCGAGAAAATGCTTCCGAATGGCTACCCTTGAAAAGGACTTGGCCCAACCCGTTAGGGTCTCAGAATAAACAGACCGGGGCAGAGAAAGGACACGATCTCTGGTTGTTGACCCTTAGTGATCTGCTCCTTCTCCTCATGATCTTTTTCGTCCTTCTTTTTGGAATGACGCTTCACCAGCAATACCAAGGATCTCATTCTCTACCCCAAGTGGCAGTCCCGAGGAAGTCCCAAGAAACCCCTGTTGAGATGGGGCCAGCCGTCGTTCCGGACTTCGCTTCCAAAGGAATACTCGCTTCTCTCGAAACGGATCTGCGGGCGATTTTGGGCGATGAGGAGGGTAAGGAGGAAGTAAGTTTAACGCGCCAGGCTGACCATCTCATCTTAACCTTTCCTGAAAGGATCATCTTTGATCCTGGCCGGGCGCAGCTTAAACCTTCCGTCCAACCCATTTTAAATAAGGTATCTTCCTTGGCCTTGGCGCATCCTCATCTTTTTGTAGAAGTGCAGGGTCATACAGATGACAAGCCGATCAACACCAAGCGCTATCCATCAAACTGGGAGCTCTCGGTGGATCGAGCTACCCAAGTAGTTAAAGCGCTCATCGGTTTGGGCCTCGATCCCGCTCAGATCTCGGTGAAAGGGTTTGGAGAATATCGAACTCTTTATCCGAATGACAGTGATTCAAACAGGCACAAAAATCGACGGGTCGAGATTCAATTTTCTCTCGCACGCCAATTTTGATTCTCTGTCATTTTCTTCAGGCTCAGGAGGCAATTTTTTCCCATTTCGCGAAAAATCTCGCTCCTAAATTTCTAAACCTCATAATCATATAACCTATCAGGTCAGATTGAAACCCCCCAAGTAGAACCTTAATCCGTAATCAAATTGCTTGACAGGAAAAGAGAACACCTCCTAGGATAGCATAAACAGTAGCTACAAATGAGGTTGAACCACTCAACCTTTGCTTCACCCAGGAGGTGCAGGATGAATATAGCACAAGGCGTCCTTCCTTTCCAGCTCATTCCCGATACTTCTAAAGTCCTGATTACTTCCTTCGGAGGCCTTCCTTTGGTCATGGAAACCTTTCGGGCTTTGGGTCTTCCCCAGTCGGTGCAGAAGTATCTTCCCCTTCTGCAAAGGCAAGTGAAGTATGAAGAGGCCGATTATGTGGAGTCTTTCCTTTCCCTCTTTGCGGCGGGGGGAGATTGTTTGGATGATTTTCGTATTTTGCGTCAGGATGCGGCTTTGCAGAAGTTGGGTCTGAAGGTCCCTTCTCCCGAGGCTGCCCGGTTCTTTCTGAATGCTTTTCATGAACCGGAAGCTTTGCCAGGGCGAGGCCCCCATCAGGCCTTGATTCCGGAAGAGACGGATTTGCTTCAGGGATTGGGAGCGGTCAACCGGGATTTGATTCGCAAAGCTACTGCCCAGGAGCAGCCCTGGAAGGCCACGATTGATTTGGATGCCACGGTGATGGAGAGTGATAAACGGGAAGCTTATTACACCTATTTGGGGGTTCGGGGATATCAGCCGGTCATCGCCTATTGGGCCGAGCTGGATTTGATTCTGATGGATCAGTTTCGGGATGGGAATGTGCCGGCGGGGATGGGGTTGTTGGCGGTTTTGCAGAAGGCCATCCAGGCTTTGCCGGCCTCCGTCCGCCTGATCCGGGTTCGTTCCGATGCGGCGGCTTATGTTCATGAGTTTTTGGATTGGTGTCGGGAAGAAGTGGAAGGCAGACCTTCGGTGGAGTTTGCCATCAGTGCGGATATGACCGAGGAGTTGCGGGCGGCCATTCAGGCCCTTCCCGAGGAAGCCTGGAAACCCTTGCGCAAGATTAGCGAGAAGGGGTTGGTCTGGGGGAGGAAAGAGTGGGCCGAGGTGGAGTTTATCCCGAGTCGGCCTTCCCGGAAGAAAGGGATGAAGCCGGATCGGTATCTGGCCATTCGGATTCGGCCGGTGCAGGGAGAGCTGTTTACCGATGGGAATCCGTACCATTATTTTGCCGTGGTCACCAATATGTGGAGTTGGGATGGAGAAAGGCTGTTGCGGTGGCAAAGGGAGCGTTGTGGAACCGTAGAGCAGGTCCTCGATGTGCTGAAGAATGACCTGGCGGGTGGAAGTTTGCCTTGTTGGCGCTTCTTTGCCGACGCCGCTTGGTTTCGTCTGAATGTTTTGGCTTATAATGTCCTTTCGGTGATGAAGAGACAGAGTTTGCCCCAGTTTTGGTGGGCGGCTCGGCTGAAGGCGTTGCGCTTTCATTTGTTGCACTTGGCGGCTCGGGTCATTGTTCATGGGCGGAGAATTTATCTCAAGGTTGCTGGAGATCATCCCAGTTTTGCACTCTATCAAGAGGCGCGAAGAAAGCTCCTGATCTTCTCCTCGGCTTAATCGACCTTTTTTCCTTGGAAAATCTTCCTTCTTTAAGGCCCTGTCCTTGGGGTCGGTGGAGAGGTGTTTGCAAACTCTGAAAAAAGCCTCTTCGTCTCCTCTTTGAACTCTCTCTTTTTATTCTCCCAAACCTATACCTGAAAAAGAACTTCCCCAAATCTCCCTTTTTCGCTCCCAATTATCCCCTTTAAAAAATTTGATTACGGATTAAGGTCTTTCTTACTTCGATTTTTGATAAAGCGATTCATTCTTCACTCTTCTGGGAGTTATGTGCTAAGCTGTTACCTCATTGCGCCCAGTTTGGTAAAGCGATTCCAAAATCTTGAAGGAGAGATCATCACTTATGGAAATCATCAAAACAGATATCCTGGTCATCGGAGGGGGAGGGGCGGGCATGAGGGCCGCGCTGGCTGCAAAAGAAAAAGGGCCTGAAGTTTTCCTGGCCTCGAAAACTCCGATTGGAAAATCCACCTGCACATATTTATCGGGAGGGGCTTTCTTGGTTGCGGCTGAAGGGGTATCCAAAGAAACCCACTTTAATCTAACGCTGCAGGCGGGAAAGGGGATAAACTCGCGAGAACTTGTGAAAATCTTGGTAGAGGAGGCCCCAGAGCGCATTCGGGAAATGGAGCGTTTCGGACTGGTTGGGGAATGGCGAAAAGGGCGATTTTCCTGCTTGGGTAAACCACCGGCTTGGGGTGCTCCTTTGGCTGATGTTCTCGCGAATGCTCTCCAAAGGCAGGGCGTTTCTATTTTTCCCTGGGTGATGGTCTTCGATCTTTTGATTGAGGAGGGGAAAGCTGTCGGAGCTCTGGCATTCGATTTTCGTAAGGGGAAGCCGTTAGCTTTGGCGAGTAAGGCGCTCGTGCTGGCCAATGGAGGGGGAGGAGCGCTCTATCGGCGGCATGACAATCCTGTGCGCACCACCGGGGATGGTTATGCGTTGGCGTTCCTAGCTGGCTGTCGGTTGAGGGATATGGAGTTCGTGCAATTCATGCCTTCTGGATTGGCTGAGTCTGGGAAACCCATCCTTATTATTGCCCCAACCATCTGTGACGTCGGCAGGGTGATCAATGCCGTGGGGGAGGACATCCTAAAAAAATATCAGATCACTGAAAAGCCAGTGGCCATTAGGGCCAGAGACTCGTTCTCGCTGGCCATTTTCAAGGAAGAAGCAGAAGGAAGGAATGTCTTTCTCGACCTGACGTCCGTCTCAGAAATAGATTGGCCCCAGGATAACATGGCGCAGAGCCAGCGGGAAATTTTGATGAAAAACTTTTCCGGTTCCCAGAAACCCCTGCGCATCTCCCCTATGTGCCACCATTTCATGGGGGGGGTTGTGACTGATCAGAACGGGGCGACGGAAATTCCCGGGCTTTTCGCTGCCGGGGAGGTAGTCGGAGGGGTTCACGGAGCAAACCGCATGGGCGGAAATGCCCTTGATGAGATATTGGTCTTTGGGTACAGGGCGGGAGGAGCAGCGGCGGATTGGGCCAAAAAACAAACTTGGAATAAATATACTGAATCTTTGATCGGCGAGCGCTTGGGAGCATTTCTTAGGAAGCCAAGGAGATCAGCGCAGGGATCGCGACCGAAGATTCTCAGGAAAATGATCGGAGAGATCCTCTGGGAGCAAAGTGGGATCTTAAGAGATGAGAAAGGCTTGGTAAACGCCATGGAATCGCTGCAACGGATTCGAGCCAAAAACCTTCCAGAGATAAAAGCCGAGACACCGAAGGAGATCCTGGAGGCGATGGAGATGGAGAATGCCCTGTGGGTTGGAGAAATGATCACCCGCAGCGCTTTGACACGGAAGGAAAGCCGGGGAGCTCATTTCCGGAAGGATTTCCCCAAGACGGATGACCAAAACTGGAAAGGAAATATTTTCCTTAAGAAAACGGAGGACGGGATGTCTCTCGATTTTCGCCCCCTGCCGGAAAAAATTCCTTGAAACCTCTTTGCTTCATGCTAAGATATTTTCGGCCGCAGATAAACGCAGAATATAAAGATCTTAAATATTGAGAGGCTAGAAGTAATTTAGCGCTTTTTATTTTGGCTTTTACACTGCGAGAATCGACGAAGATCGGCGTCCTAATTTAATAAGAAAAACCTTGAATGTGTTGAAATTTCGCCTTTAAAAACTTTAGCTACTGTATTTCATGTCAAGGGAAAAAATTAGGCTGTTTGCCAGCGGCAACGGTTTTTAATCATGGTGTTTAAGATCGTTAAGAGCTTTCTCATGCAAGCGGTAATCACTACTTTTCTTTTTTTCCCGGATTTCAGCAGACGCTCCGCAAAGGCGCGGATTATAGGGTTAAAGCGAATGGCTGCCCGAGTAGCCATATATAAAGCCTTCCGAACACTGGCTCGTCCTCCCCAGATCATGCGCCGCCCGCGATATTTGCCGCTGTCTCGGTTGAAAGGAGCCACACCGATCAGAGCAGCTATTTGCCTGCGATTGAGGGTTCCCAGTTCCGGTACCTCACACAATAATGTGGAGGACAGGACGGGTCCTACACCTTTGGCGCTTTGGAGGATCTCGTCCTTTTCCCGCCAGAGAGGAGTCTTTTTAATCAGGGCATGCAATTCGGTCTGGACCTGGGCAATCTGCTTTTCCAGCCATTTAATATGGACCTCGATGTTTTTTCGGGTCCATTTGGGAGCTGTGCTAAGACGATTTTTTTCCGCCGCCAACATGTGGGTCAGTTGGCGACGTCGGGTGACCAAAGCCTCTAGCTGCTGGGTTTCCTCACCTTTCAAGGGTCGTACTTCCGGCCGGGTGAGAGCGGCAAACCGCGCAATGGTCAAGGCATCAAGGGCGTCTGTTTTGGCCAGGATGCCGATGGACTTTGCGAAATCGCGCACCCGTTTGGGATTCACGACCACTACCGGAAACCCTTGGGTCGACAACGTCAACGCAGCCAGAGTTTCCCACCCTCCGGTCCCTTCGAGGACCACCCGGAGGGGAGCGAAAGGCCGGATAAAATCCATGACCATCGCCACGCCGTCTTCGGAATTGGCAAAGGTCATACGCTCTTCAGTGGGCCAAACGCCCACGTCCAGAGTGTCTTTCGATACGTCGATACCAATAAACTGTTCAGGAGTATTCATGATCTCTTTTACCCTTCCTTGCGAAAAATACGGGATCCGGTCTGGTCCCAAGCAACTGTCCGGGCTAATGGGAGAAGCATCATGGCGACCCACGCTAAAGTACGGGCTTGAAAACCCCAGGCACTTACGGTCTACCATGATGGACAGCTAATATGTTTTACAAATTGTTTGGGCTATCCACAAGGGATTTTTCCCAAAAACGGAGACGCCAATCGATTTCTAAATAACTGACTTTTAATATACAAGGCACTTTAGCGCACTTTCGGCATTTCAGGCACTTATTTTGAAAGCCCCCGTAGCTCAGGTGGATAGAGCAAGGGATTCCTAATCCCTGCGCCCCGTGTTCGAGTCACGGCGGGGGCACCAAATAAAATCAAAAGGTTAGATAAATAATATAAATAAAATTTTTTCTTTATTCTGATCCATTTATTCCTTTAGCCCCATAAGGGCCCCACATATTTTGGTAAATTAGAGTAAAGAGAAGTAAGGAAGAGTCTCGCCCCATACTGCGACTGTTATAATCCTCTCCGCCGCATCTACAAAATAATCTCCACTCCAAACAGCATCCACCCGCTCCTTATCCTTCCCAGATCTATCCTCTGGCCAAAGTGCTGTGGAGCACCGCTCAGAGCATCAATTCAGAACCGCGGCAAGATGGGATTCCGGGACTGGACAGGTTTTGGTGCTCAAATTGGGTGCTTCTAAGATTCGATCTGAAGGAATCGCTCTCTTTAAGGGATAGCTTTCTCCCAAGGTAGGTGCTATTAGGATCTGATCTGAACCAGCTCTGGCCGGTAGAAACAGAATAGAACCCAACCACTGCATTCTATTTTTTCTTTGGAACGATTGCGTCCTTTGCTGCTTTTGCCACCCACATCTTGCCCATCCTCTTAGCCGGTCTCTTGATCTCCGCCCCTGTCGACGGATTGCCTCCGAGATGCGAGTTAGGATTCGATAGGGCCAGTTTTCGGGTACCAGCAATAAAGGAGCGGGGATTCTTGGATTGGGGGGTGGCCAGTAGCACGGGTGTAGCAAGGACTGTTGATACCGTCTTGTGGGAAACTCGGATTTTTTTCATGAGCCCAAATAGCGCTATGAAGAGCTATTGGAACTCGGAGATTCGTTGCTTCCTCTTATGGTGGATTCGGAGATCAATAGCTGACGTTTTCTTGTCATGCCCCGGATGGTTTCATTTATGGCTTTTGCTCCCCTATCCAGCTCATCGAATTTTGCGTCCTTCCCCCTAATTTCTGAATCTCCCCGGCAGGGCTGGAGGCGGAGGACAGCTTGATCCTTTTGTATCTCGGCCAGTTCTTTTTGCAGATCCCGTATTTGATTTTCGAGTTGCTTGATCATTTTTCCTTAGGTTTGGCCACCTTGACCTTAGGCCGAAGGCAGGGGTCCACGAAAAATATCACTCGTTTATAAAAAATTACTAGATGGATGATGGGGAGGCCTTCATGGAGAAAATTTACAGCCCTTCCATGACGTCGAGTCAAAAATGATCGCCCATCGCACCAAGGATTTTGAAAAAGTACAACAAAAGGACAACAGGCCCCGGTCGGCCAAAACCGACCTTTACTGATGGAAAAGACCTGCGCTGGTGTCCTATTTCTTTCCCGGTACAATCGCCTCTTTAGCCGCTTTTGCTATCCTCATTTTTACAACTGTCTTAGCAGGTATCTTGATCGCTTCACCAGTAGCTGGATTGCGACCCATGCGAGCTTTCCTCTTCACCAGCACCAGTTTCCCGATTCCAGGAAGGGTAAAGGAGCCGGTCTTCTTGGTTTCGGAAACTGCCAGCGCTGCAACCTCGTCAATAATCTCTGAGGCGGTCTTTTTCGTGAGCTCAAATTTTCCTGAAAAATGGGATATGATTTGTCCTTTGGTCATGGGTTTTTTAGCCATTTTTACCTCCTATTGGGATGGGATATAAAGCTGGATAAGGGGAGTATATTGGAAAGAGGAATGGGAAGCAAGCGGAAAAGTTCTCCTGGTCCATTGTTTCACGACCCTCACTAGAATCAAATTCGAATCGGGATCCCTTCAGCGTTGTCCCTGAATATGTTTTGGCATCCCATATTAAAGATCGGCATCGATAAGAAGGAAAGTGGCTCGTTCCAACCTTTCCTGAAAAGTCCTTCCCTCAAGGTTCATAAGGTGGTGGGCTAAATTCAGAAGACCTTCCCGTTCTTTTTCGGGCAGCCACCCGTAGGCTTCACCCCATTCCTTCCTAAGGTCTTGCGTCCCTTCCTTTTGAGCTCCAGCCAAGGTCACGACAACCAGAAGGATTTTAAGAAGAGCGGCGGAAGCGACCTTCTGCAAAGGGGGCGAGGCCCGGATCGCCTTCCAGACTTCGTGTTCCTCTTCCGTCTCCAAGATGAGGTGCCGGAGAAGTGCCACCTGGCCAAAACCGAGGCCAATTTGGGCCAGCCACCGGACCACCTCCCGATCCTTAATGGCCACAGAAAGAAAATAAACACATTGCTGGAGAAGAGACATTTCCAGGCCATGGAACCGAGCCGCCTCATGAAGCCCTTTCGAGAAGGTGAAGGTGTAGAATTCCAAAGTGCCATGGTTTAGGGCATGGGCGATTTCATGGTGGACAACCCCCTGGATAATGGAGCCGGGGATTCCCGTCAGCCGTTCCTGGCAGATATGGATCCTCGGATAACCCCTCCATGCATCATGAGTGGCCAGAAATTCGGTCTCCTCCCCTGTTACCACCCCGAGGGCCTCCTTTTCACCCCGGCAAAACGCCTGATACTTGTCCATATTCTTCCAAACCATCAGGTGCAGAGCCGGTAACGAGTTAGGAAAAGATATCCTTTCAAAAACTTCATTGGCCCAGTAACGAATCTGGGTCAAAAAGCCTTCGTCGATCATTTCGGGGCACACGATTTGGATGCGCTCGCCCATATCATTGGCCTTATTTTTCAAAGGCATATCCCCATAAAAAATGAGATTCGATGGCCTGCTGGACCTCCTGATTTACCATATGGTCGAGTTCCGCCGCCGACCGGCTCCTGGCTTCTTTGAGCAGAAGAGGGCGGTTATAGCGGATTTTCCTGGACAGGGAGGATGAGAAAACCTTGCCCCCCTCCAACTGATATTCCATCTCGATCTGGATGGGAACATCAAGGGCATACTGAAAATCTCTGAGATAAAGGCGGGTTCTGAGTTTCTCGATCATCCAAATCATATACCTTCTTTTGTCTATCCGAGATAAATTTTACTTCTTTTTGTCCTGAATTGACAATCTTGGCCTCACTAATTATTCCTGTACACACTCCTATTCATGAGCAAAAAAAGGGGGTAAAATTGGGTGACACTTTTTGGGGGATGTGCAATTTAATAAAACCCCTGGACTGGAGCCAGAACTCCGCCGCAATTCTCCAGGCCGCCTCCCGGGCCGATTTTCCAAACTGATTCATGGACGCCAAAATCCTCTCGACCCTTTCCACCAAGATATCATAAATCTCCCTTCGCTCCAATTTCGAAAAAACCGGTTTCTCTCCCAAAGAGAAGAATACCTGGCAGGATGTCTTTCCCCGAAGGCATGGCCGGAGACGATGGTTCAAATCATGGGCCGCAACCTCCGCATAAACGGCAGTGGAATGATTCTCCGAGCATGGAGGAGCGGGAATCAGCTTCTCCCGCAAACACGCCTTCAGTTCCCGCTGCGACTCCTCAATCGCCCCGTTATACGGCGCATAATACTCAGGACTGTTCAAGGGTAACACAAAGAACTCAGAAAGGACTCCATTCACCGCCACATGGTTCAGGTTTCCCCCGTTATCCCGCTTCAGCAAGAGGGGAGGGCCGAAGCGGAAGAACTTCTCACTCAAATACCCGGCAATCTCTTCCCCCACCAGATCCTCACCCACCAGCGGCGAAAACTTATACCGCGATCCCAAATCCTGCGTATTGTGCAGATGGATTTTCCCGGCCACTCCAAAGCCATATGCCGTTACATCCATGGCCCACACCACCCCCGGCATCAACCAATCGATTTGCCGCAGATTCTTCCGATGATCCGCGACCAAATCCTGCCTCACCTGCCAAACCATCCGTGAAAGCTCTCTCCGTGAAATGCTCCCCTGATAGCGCCCATACAGCTTTGTTGTCCCCGCGCTTCGCTTAACGCCATGGCCCAACAAACGAATATCCGCATCCAGAGCGGAAGGATCAAACGGCTCCACCTTCTTGGGACCCGGTCGATTGATGAAGGGGTGATTTTCCTTCTTCCGACGCCGCCACCGGCCCAAGGTCGACAAAGGGACTCTCATGACCCGGCAAAGGATGGCATCGGGCATCCCGGTACGCCCCTTAATATCCTCGATGATCTCCATCACTCTGCGGATCGCCTCTTCCCGGTTTTCTGCTTTTTCCCTTTGTTTTTTTTAGCGACGCCGGCCCGAAAGGATTCATACGCCGATAACAGCTCCTTCACCTCGATCGTCTTCTCCGCCAGATACAACTTCTTCTCCAGATCCCGTACTTTCCTTTGAAGCTCCTCCTTTTCCACATCCAGGGGGACTGGGGGTCTCCCGGGAGAACGATTCTCCAACGCCAGGGCCATGGCTTGCAGGGCCCGATCCTCCCACTCGTAATACGTCTTGCGTGAGATCCCCAACCGCTCCGCCCCCTCCTTCGCGGGTAAGGCTCCACTGCGCACCTGCAGAATGATGGACGCCCGCTCCCGCGCAAGCTTTTTCTCCTGCTCCATCTGGATTCTCCTTGAGGGCCGCTAAAGCTTTTTCTCCGCTGCAGCCTCCCGCAGTTCCTGGGGGGCCTTCGGGTTTCCTTGCAGCTTCTTCAGTCTCTTGTCCAGCCCTTTCATCATCCCGACCTGGCTCTTCTTCTCCAATAATACGGCAAGACGGGGGCCCAAGGCCACCCCCCGCTCCACTTGGACTCGGGGCTGCAAGGCCATCAGCATCCCCTCCATCGCCCGATCCTGCCACTGCTTCAAGATCCCCCAGGCCACCCCCAACTCCCGGCAAACCTCCCCAGGCTTGCGCCTCTCCGTCCATACCGACAACACTGCCCGGCACTTCTCCTCCGGTGTATGCCCCAAAACCCTCCGCCCTCTCTTCTCCTCCATCCCCGGCTTCTCTCCCTTCGGCTTCTCTCCCTTTTCCATCTCTATCCTCCCTCCCTTCTCCCGGGTTTACCTCATAGACCATCTCCTGCACCTTCCCGCCCTCTTCATCATCCACCCTCAACCGCAGCTTTCCTTTCTCCGCCCGAAGCACCACCGACTGCCCCTCCATCCTTCCCACCATATAAAACGGCTCCCGCGGCTTTCCCCTAAGCGCCATCTCCAAAACATTCTCCGCGATCCCCCGCTCCATCACCTTCCGCAGCTCCCCCTGGATCTCAAAATACCGATCCGCAGGGAACAGCCCCCCAATCCCCTGATGCGGCCGCTTGTGATTGTAATACTTAACCCAATGCCGGACCCTCTCCTGCGCCTCCTCAAAACTCCCAAACTGCGCCCGCACCAAAAACTCCTCATACACCGTCTTCCAAAACCGCTCGATCTTCCCCAACGTCATCGGATGATGAGCCTGCGATTTAATATGCCTCACCCGGTCCTTTCCCAACTCCCGCTCAAACCGAGTCCTCCCCCGCCAGTTTGTGTACTGCCGCCCCCGGTCCGTCAACACCTCCTTCGGCACCCCGTATTCCCCAACCGCCCGGCGATATACCTCGATTACCTGATCCGCCGTCTGGCTCCGGTACAACTCCAATCCCACCATGTACCGCGAATAATCATCGATCATCCCCACTAAATACGCATACCGGCCCCCCAGGCGAAAGGTAAAAATATCCCCCTGCCATAACTGGTTCGGCGTCGACCTCTCAAAAAACCGAGGTCGGGTTATATTGGAGGAATGTTTCTTCCGGGAGGAAACAATCAAGGACTCTTCCTGAAGCGCCCGCCGCACCGTCTCCGGGGATGCGCTCAGGAAGAACACCCGCTTCAACAGATGGGATATCCGCTGGACTCCAAAGAATGGCTCTCGCTTCTTGATCTCGACAATCTTCTTGCGCACCGGACCAGGGAGTTTCCGCCGGCTCCCCGAGGACCTAACTTGATTCCGTAGCCCCGCTTCTCCCCGTTCCTGATACGCCCTCACCCAACGATAAACTACGTCTTTACTGACTCCCACCTCCTTACTTAGCAAAGAAACCGGCAACCCTTCTTCTAGCCGCAACTTCACACAACGAAGTTTCAACTCAAATCCATACCGCTTCCCAAACCGACTCTCTTTCCCCTTACGTTTCCTCCTGACTTTCCTTACACTTTCCATGGGCTCACTCCCTTTCTCCCCCAAGAGAGTGTCACCCTTTTTTACCCTCTTTCTCTATCTCATGATCTGGTAGTTAGGACAGTGTCCCATCGCCGTACGTAATGGGTTTCGTCATTGCCCAGCCACGCGGCCCGTTCTGCGCAGAGTTTGGTATTGGCGTCATCCACATAGTTTTTGATACAGGTCGCAAGCCATGCGCCCTTAATTTCCTCGGCCTTATCCGGATGCCTGGTTATGCAGTAATCCTTTATCAAAAACTCCAGCGCCTTGCGGTAGCCCACACCGGCAATCTGGTTAAGCCCGTATTGTTCCGCAGCAGCAGCCTGCCCATAAGTCTCCACAAAGTTTGGCGATAGCTCTTTAATTTCCTGAGGCAAATCGGGACCCTTTAAAGTAAATGGAAGTACATGTTGGAATTCAAAAGTTGGTTTTCGATCTCTTGTGATCCTTTCTGGCATGCTGCGGCATTTGTAACGCGCAATAAAAAGCCGGAAACATTCATTTCGTGGACATTGAAAAACCATCTCCAGAAATATGCCGATGCCAATGGTGCGCCCTGCCAAACTATCTAAAATGTGTATTGGCTGCAAGGCATGATGGCATATTGGGCAAACATCGGGGATGCGATCATAAATAAGGGGAATACTATTTACAATTTTTTCTGGCATTGTCTATCCCTCCCCGAACATTCTCTATGCAGGCGCTTCATGGTGAGGATTGTAGCAGGTTCGGGGACAATAAACCAGGCCTCAGCAGGCTGGCTTTTGTTTTTTTGGAGGTTGGTGAAAGTTTTCCTTTGAATGAGGCCGACGCTTATATGGTGGAAGGCTTGATTTTATTATTTCTTAGATTCCTCTTGCTGAATCTTATTCTTATCCTCAACTTCAACCCCTGCAACAGTAATAACTCTTCCAGAACTTCCCCCAGGGGTAGAAACCATTTCAGCCCCTGAAGGCGTAAAAACACTTCCCGAAGGTGTAGAAACCAACGTCCCCACCACCCGACCGGAAAGAGATGGGGTAAGGAATCCAGGTTGTATCCCAATAGGATAACCCCAAGAAGTAGATATTCTGTTCAGTTCTCTTACGGTTGAGAGGATTTCCTCAAGTAATTCTCGGGGATCTCTCTTTGATTCGGTTTTGGGAATAGGCTTAGATTTCAGCTTTTCATCAAGATCAGGCCACCATTTCTCAAACGCCTTATTAAGTTGACCTTCTTCTAAGGCATTCTCTTTAAGTGCTTTATTGATTGTCAAAAGAAGTTTCCTTGTATCTGCCTTATTAGCAACCGTCGCCTGGAATTGACTGAGCGGTTCAGCAACGTCTCCAGGGGTTAAGTCTATCAAATAGGTACAAACAAAGCTTGCTTCAACCTTTTTTGAAACGGCCCCGGCTTCAAATAATAGCCATGGAGCCGTTAGATTTTCTTTGGTTAGACAAAATATTCCAAAACTTGTCTTATCCAGTTCTGTAGTGAGCTCCGAACGCCATCGAGCGCCTTTATTAATGTCCTCCTCAGACATCCAGGGTTTAATAGCCTGAATGATTTGAGGTAACCACTCTCTAAGAGCCTGTGCAACCAGTCTACTTGTCTCGCCTGACCAGCTTATGAAAACCTTCATATTACTCCCTCCAAATTCTTATTGTTGATTTTTGCATCCTCTTTAATATCATAAATCCCAAAACAAAAAAAGCCCCATTGCTGGGGCTTTGGATTAGGAGATTATGCGGCCTGCATACCTGGTACTGCGGTGTGGCCTGGTGCGGTGGTAGCTGGTGTCCAACGTGCCGGTCAGCGGTGCCCGCGCAGCGTCCAACTGCGACCGCATTTAGAGCATTTTAACGCGGTCGGCATGCCCGCCGATTGGAGATAACTAATTGGATATTAAACAAAAACGCGGCCTTACAGGTGCCCTTTTACATCCAAAAATGGCACTGCAAAACCGCGATTCCCCGGTTCAAATCCGGGTGCCGCCTCCAGATAAAGGGATGGTCTTTAACAGGCCATCCTTTTTTATTTGTATTTGACCCCCGACCCAGGTCAACGGCCCGAAGAATTCTCAATCATTAATACTTTTTTGCTCGTTTGAGAAGGAGCCGGGAAAGGGTTTCTTCGCGCTGGGTGTAGCGGTCGTTAATTTGCGAAACCAACCAGACCGCAGAGGAGCCCAGCAGAAAACCGACAATCAGGGACAAGGTTAGCCCAACCATTTCTTCGATCAATCCTTTCGCTTTCGTTGCGCCCGGCGCCGCCCCCCAAAATCCTTATGTCCAATGAAAGGGACTTTTTAAAAATTCTCTTCCTAAACGCATGTCCGTATTCCTCCGGACGATAGAGAGGAGCAGGTTTATCTTATGATCGCTCCATGAATCTTCCATACAAGGGGTTCAGGGGGGTTCTGCGGATTCGTCCTCCTCTTCGAGATGAATCGCCCCCAGCTTGACTCTTTTTAAAAAGCGCTCGTTCTTCTGTCGAGTGCAGACCAGATCTTTGAGAAGCTTTTTCAGGTTGGGTTCGGGGAAGAGAGCGTCGAGATCTTGCTTGGCATGCGGATAGAGCTTTTTCAAGATAATGGGCTCCTCGTTCGGGAGTGTTTGCTCAGCAGAAGAAATTTTTATTTCTTCGGTTTGCGGAGTTTTCTCTCCAGTCTCGGTCTCCATTTAGCCCTCACTTTCTTCAGTTCTTCTCCATTAAAATACCAGAGGAGTACCCTTTTTCCAAGGGAAAATTTTGCCGGAAAAAATGCCTTGAAAAAAATCCTCCGAACCCCTATAATAAGGAAGCAAAGATTGCGGCGCCTGGGTGGCGGAATTGGTAGACGCAAGGGACTTAAAATCCCTCGGTACTTAGTGCCATGTCGGTTCGAGTCCGATCCCAGGCACCAGTAATTACAAGGGAATTTGATGTTTGAGATAGGGTAGCAGGGAGTAAAGGCTTATCTCTTTTATGACAGATCTGACAGATCGAAAAATTGCTTCTCCCCCTCCTACATTTTTTATTTTGACTACGGGTCCCACCTTCTTCTCACTTCTCCTTTGCAGAGATGGGGGCAATTTATTCCAGGCCATTCAGCCAATCCATTAAAGGACTCCGGTTGTGAAAGCACTTGTAAACTCTGATGCCAGAGAGTTTCCGCCAACATCCTGAACAGCCTTTGTCACGTGAATGGTATAAGTGGTGCCCGGCCTCAGAGGGGCGATCAACTCCAAGATTATATGTCTCCCAGACTTGGTGAGTCGACAGGGTACTTTATCGCGCGCGGATTCAGTTAGAAAGATACTGTCGCTGTCAACGGTAGCAAGATTTAGATCCGCCGAAAAGTTAATCGTCATACTTTGGAAGATGGGGAAACTCATAGTGCCGTTTCGAGGATCAACCTGGGTGACCCTTAACGGCTCTTGAGATAATCCTACACGCAACCCAAAATAAAAATGGAGTGGATAACGAAAATGACACCCGCTTTCTTGAGATCATTCATAGGCCACCTCCAAAAATTGACGCGATTCGGAGAACTATTTAAACTAAATATCCTATTCTTGCAGAACTCGTCTCTTCTCCGCCAGCTCCAGAGGGTTAGAGGTTAGATGGTTAATTGGGAACTGGCAGGAATATCAAATAAGAAATAATTTAGAATAAACGCATTGTCAAGCAAAAACTTATTAATGCTCCCTCTTGTGGGCTTATCCGGTTATCCTAAGGAGTTACAAACCCGAGGCAGATTTCTGGTTGATAAGTATATTTACAATAAGAATACTTTGAGGCATTGAATTATAATTAAATTTGTATGGCAGTTACCTAACCTCCTGGGGAGGACTTTCTATCGCCGAACAAATCCGAAGGTCTTTTAGATGGAAATCTCATCAATTATTTTATGAGGTTCTCAAGAAACCGCAAGACCTGCTTCGACAGGTACATTTAAAAAGTAGGCCGAAGGGAGAATAAAATCATGGAGGCGAGGATCATGGAAGTAAAGCGAGCACAGGAGCATAAACTTCTTCAGAAAAAGAATGTTGTAGGCGTAGGGATCGGCAAGAAAATTGTCGAAGGTAAGCAGACGGACCAAGATTGCATAACAGTCCTGGTGAATCAGAAGGTTTCCCCTCAGGCGCTTTCAAAAGAGGATGTAACTTCGGAGGGCTGAAGGAGGGGCTGAAAATGAGCTTGAAAATGTTTTAAAATCCCTTGATGCTCAGCACCGCACCAGTTTGATTCCGGTCCCAGGCACCGGGGTTTGCAGAGAAAAATCTATGGCTTTTGGTTCAAGGGCGGCTGATTAACTTGCTTGACATTTCTGGAGGGCATTGATTCGGAATGTCTTCTGGATTTTGAGACCTTATATTTTTTGGGGGCCTTACGATTTATGGATCTGGAGGCTGGTTTATATCTGGGATCTGCCGGCACATTTGTAAAATGAGCGACTCCATTCTTATCTACATACTTATAGACCTGTGCTAGGCTTTCTGCGTTAAAAGCCCAAAGAATGATCAGCAATAGGATCGAGGTGAGAGAATTTTTTATCACAGCTTTCCCCTCTCGGAGTGCCAAATGCTAAGACTCAAAAGTCCTTTCCTAAATAGAAATATCGTCAATAATTTTTATAACTTAAATTATTTTCCCTTTCCGCTGTATGACTCTGAATGCCCCGTTTGATCATGCCAGTTCTCAATATACTTCGTACCCGTAGTTTTCTTCCGGACCATCAGGTGATTTTCTGCGTTCCTCTCTTCGTCCGCTCGGGTAAAGTCAAAAGACCCGGTGGTTACTATTTCGCCGTCAATGATCATGATCTGATCGCGGACGATTCCACGGGCAGCTAAAAGACCCCTATTCTTAAATATGCGAGCGGTCTTAAGTCATCCTCCAAGGCAGGATGTGTCATTCTCAGGCCACTTAGCTAACAAATTATCAAAACACTTCTATTTTGTTACAGACCAATCGCTCTGAACCACATTCCCCGCTTGACGACCTTGTTTAGATCAATAGGATTGGAGAAAGATGGCAGACGATTGCGCCGCCCCGACATTGATTTTTCCACAGAACTCTGTGGAAAAGATGTGGAAAAATTTCGGGATCAGGCAAATAATATAAACTAATTTAAAGGCTTTTAGCATTTTGCCTACTTTTGGTGCACTAAAAAAATAAATAATATTGATATGTTATTAATAGGCCCGCTCTGGGACTGGGTTTGGGGCATTTAGACCAGAAAAATCTTGAGCTATCAACAACCTTCATGATGGCCTTCCTGAAAATCCAGCAATAGAGCCTATCTCCGATTCCTCCTACCCGAAGATTTTGATCTGGTGCCCTTCTTGGAACCAGTTTGCTAAAAAAGTGGCTTTTGGGGGGCTAATCTTCTAAATGCTGGCTAATCTCTCCTCTTCTTATGATCCTTGTCCTCTTTTGGACATCACACTACCTGAGTCTACCTGAATTAGACAATTTGCCATAAAACAAATTAATAGACGAATTTTTAAGAGTATCAAAAATTTGAAAGATGAATCGATAAAGCCTTGAAAAGGTCCTAAAATTCTTCGGCACTCAGCGCCATAGCGTTTTGATTACGGCTCCAGAGGCCATTTCTTGCCCTTCTGTAAGAACTTGCAATCTTCCCGAAAATCTCATAACCTATAAGAAAAGGTTACGGCATGACTCCATTCAGAAGTGAGGAGGTTCTTATGTTTCGCATGCCCAAGAGAACAAAGATTACAGAGAATGCGATGGGAAAGAAAGGCTGGAAAATGATCTCCCTGAGATTAAAGATAATTATTACCCTGGCCTTAATTTCAGCATTGATGTTCGGGTTTGCCAAAATGCCCCTGGCCAAGGGCAAAAATGTAGAGGTTCCCAAGATGACTAAGGAAGAGCTTCAGACGATGCTCGGCAACCCTGAGGTCATCATCCTGGATGTGCGCGTGGAGCGCGAATGGAAAGAAGGCAAGTCGAAAATTCAGGGAGCGATCCGTGAGGATCCATGGAAGGGAGTAGAATCCTGGGCAGAAAAATATCCTAAAGACAAGACCCTTGTTCTTTACTGTTCCTGACCCAACGAGGAAACCAGTGCCTGGACGGCACGGCAGCTTATTACCCTTGGTTTCAAAAAGGTTTATGCACTCAAAGGGGGTTGGAACGAATGGTTGAAGGCTCAATTTCCAATTGAACCGAAGTAACCTTGCCTCCTATTTCTTTCAGGAAATCATCGCGCTCTCTTCCGGTTGCGTGATAGAAAGATGCTTCCAAAAAATCAATCGGGGGAGGCAAATTGAATAAAAAAATTTTGTCTGGGATGGCCCTGCTTCTATTCACTGTTAATGCGGTTGGATGCGCCGGGATTGAGCCCGTAGAACTGCGAGAGTCCAAGTCAGGAAAAGCAGTCCCGGTCATCCGCCAGTCTTTTGCTTCCAAGGAAATAAGCCCCGGGGAACCCTGGAGAGTCTATCTCATTGCCTCCGACTCGGAAGGAGAGATGAAGAACATTGTCCGCACTATCGATCAGCCCGGGGTGGGGGAATATCAGGTTTCCCTAATTTATAGACTAAAATTATTACCGATCAATGCCGAACGCAGGGTAATTCTCAGCAGATTGATATCTTCTAATTGCGGGGCAGCGAAGATTACCCTCCTCCCCCGATACTTATGAGGATTCTTAAACTTATTACAGGTTATTGATCTAACTGTATTATCCTCCAACAGAAGATAAAGCTTGAATGGGTTCATTTCCGCACTCCTCTCAAATAAAATTGAATGCTGCTATTGAAACTAATACAAACGTAATAAATAAAGTGACATCACCCTCTCCCTAACCCTCCCCCTTGAGGGGGAGGGGAGGGTGGGGGGTA
>CAVXFA010000041.1:0-77724 GCA_963760605.1 uncultured delta proteobacterium
GGATGGGGGCATTATCTCCGGTTCACGCCTGAGGATTTCGCGAAAGCCTCTGCTTCCTTTAAGAAGGCCATCGAACTGGATCCAAACTATGGCCGGGCCTATGCAGCCCTGGCCTTGGTTCACTGGACTGGTACCACACAAGTGGATTTGCTTCGGGGACTGGAGATCATTTGGCAGGAGGCTCGATTGCGGTCGCGGGAATATCTGCAGAAGGCCATGAAACAGCCCACATCCATTGCTTACAATGTTTCCTCCCAGATGTATCTTTACCGGCGTCAGCATAAAGAGGCGATCTCGGAACTAGAACGGGCCCTCTCCTTAGACCCGAACGATCCCTCCTGCTGTGGATCCATGGGCTATACCTTGAGCATGGCTGGTAGGCCGAAGGAAGCCATGGAGTTCATCAAAAGGGGGATGCGGCTGGATCCCCATAATCCTTCCCCATATTTGTGGCTTCTCGGGTGGGCTCACTTTTGCTTGGGGGAAGTGGCGGAGGCTGCGAATTTGGTAGAAAAAGCGCTCAGGTTGAACCCAGAAAATGTGTCGATGGGATTCCAACTCGCGGCATTTTACGGACTTCTGGGTCGTGATCAGGAAGCCCGTGCCGCGCTTGCAAACTGTCAGAAAAAAGTTCGTGATTGACCCACTGAATTTTACTATGCCTGGATATCCCTTCAAGGACCGCGCAGTTGCCGATCTTTATGCGGAAGGTCTCCTCAAGGCAGGGGTTTCAGGCCAACCATCCGGATATTTACCTGCGTTTAAGGAAAACCAGCTGACTGGAGAGCGAATCAAAGCCCTGCTCTTGGGTTCGACAATCACCGGAAATAGATTTGCTTTCAAGGTCGGGTAGGGTGCCTTTTGTGATAGACTGGAAAAAGAATGGAGAATGCACTTGGCGTCAGCCAAATGTTTCTTATTCCGATCATGGTAAGAGCCGGATTGAAGGGGATATGCTTTGCACAAGGTACGAAAAGACCTGGTGGGGGCTCGAGCATTGCGCGACTGTTTTCAGAAATCCCTCAGGCACGCCTGAAAGCAAAGATGAGTATTTTTGGGTGAATGAAATTGGATTCCAACCATTTTCACCGGTTCGCTGAATGTATTAGTAGTCCGAACATGGCCCATTTGGCTTGTTCTTCTCCCTCCTGATCAAGACAGGGTGGAAGTGAGACTTTGGAAGTTTCTGTAGTAGACTGGCAAAAGAAAAGGTTAATCAGGGCCATAATAAACGCTGGTAAATTACGAAAGGCGAACCGACATTGCCAGACGGGGGTAGACAGTGGGCTGGGGGAAACCTATGAATTGAGGGAACAAGCAGCAAAGGGCTAACGCTGAAAGGCAGGGTCAGAAATGGTCTTGCTTTTTTTCACGCCTATATATGGGGTGTGCCTATTTGAGCAAACAGTTGCGTTATCTGCTATCCATCTGGCATTTCTGAAAGGGCAATAATTATCGTTATCAAAATCATTCATGCAATAATTTGGGGAATTTCGGCGGTATCGGGTATGGCACGCTATCGCAAGTTTTGGTAGATCGTTGTCACCCCCAATATGTTGTGGTTCCCTGTTATTTTGTACTGAAAATTTAAAACCTAGCTGCGACACACTGAGACATCACCTTTGGAGACTTTTGATTTTATCGTCGATAAAGGCAAATAAACCGTCAGTAAGTCGGAAAGCTACAAGCCTTTAAAGGAGAAACGGGCTTTGAGGATTGCATTGAGAACAACGGGTATCACAAGGAATAAAAAAGGGGGTGCCCCCTTTGCCTTCCGGGTCAATCTCCCCCTGTATAGAAAGCAATTCCATTTCGCCCTTGCTCTTTTCGCAATCTTGGTTCAAGAGGTATCTTATTTTTTTGATCAGCGAATCCGCTGTACCCATCCGGTCATAGGCTGTCCAAGCATCGCCCAACTTCAGCTTAATTTCGCAATTTAGGATCATTTTTCCCCATCTCCTCTTAAAGGGAATCTGAATTGATAAAGAATATATAAGTCATTTCGTTTTAGCCCAGGATTTTAATTCTTAAATCGTTTTTTCCTTTCCCATTTATCGTCGCTTGAATCATAGATTCAACCGAATCACAATAGTCATCCAAGTAGTCCAATGCGTCTATAATTTTCGTATGGGAGTTCCACTCCCACTTACTTGAGTATGCTTTAAACCCACCACTTTTTACTATCTCTGCCCAGGTGTGAACAACAGATTCCTGGCCATATTTTCTGGCAAACTTAGAAATTCTCTCCTTCAATAATGCTTTAAACATCTTCTCTAAGAGTCTTTTTCCCGCGAAATTACTTGCCATGCATAACTCCCGATTTAGCCTGCCACATAGGTCTGGATTAGTGGATTCTAGAAGTTCAATTTTAATTCCAAAAGGATTGCGAGGGATTTAAAGATATCGTTCTCTTTAAATTTTTCTAATGTCCAGGATAGAGGATTTTCTTCTTTATATTGAGCCGCGGAGAAACTGGAGATGAAGTCTAAGGAAGGATCAAGATTGTTTTTTGTAAGATGGATTTTCCCGAAATGATAGCTGTATTTTCCCTTCGATAGCTGGCTGTTCTCGAAATGGGATAGATCCTTTTTTTGAATTTCAGTTGTAGCAGGAGATTGCATGGTATTTGTAAGCTCTGGATTCATGGAGAATTCTCTGTTCTTAATGGCTTTGCTTGGGTTAGCGCCATAGAGATTACTTCCAGATCCTGCATTTTCGGGCGAGGGAAAGAAGGCTCCCCTTTTCTGGTGCAATATCCATTTTCCATAAATCAATTCATTAGAAGAATTCGTAGGAGATATCCCTTTTGCTAATTGATCGCCGAAGCTAAGGGTATAGAAAGATAGCACAATTGTAACCAGAATGAGGCTGATCCTAAGAATTTTGCCCATCTTATGCCCCCCTTTTGGGAGAAAGCCTTAGTTCGCATTAATGCTAATTATATGCCAAGTCTGCGGGAATAATTACCCAATAAATTCATATGCTAAAGCTTGGAACTTTTTATCATGGTGACATTTTTTAACACTGAATGGATTAATACGAGGCCACGAGAGAGGCAAAATGGAATAAAAGCAAGATGAAGTCCTGAAATCATCGGGTGACAGATTTTGTCAGACGGTGTAGATTTCATCGGCCAATCGAGGTTTGGATATACTTTTCATTCCTGGAAATTTGGCCAGGTGCGTAGAGTGGCACGATCTCCGCTATTTTCCTATTGACCCAAACGGGGGATTTTGATACTTTGGCCTCGTCATTGCTTAACCCTAAACGACCAGCCTGACAACTTGCCCTTGTACTTCTGGAGGATTTATGAAATGGGTTTTCCAGAAGGATCTCATATTAAGGCTCCAAGGGGGTTAGGAGTTTCCCTTTGGAGCCTTTAGTCTCACCTTTCATCAGACGATTCGAAACATCCTTTTAAAAAGGAGGGAAAAAATGAAAAAAATTGTCATTTTCTTAACAGTAGTGATCCTTGTCGTAACGGGCGTCATATCTCTTGAATCACAGGTTTATGGGCAGAGTGCCAGAAAAGTACTCATGTTTCTCCGTGAGGGAGAATTCGGCGATTTAGACCTCATGCTCAAAATGGAAGTGGGGACAATGACCATGCTGCTTAAAAAAGCAGGCTTCCAAGTAGATGTAGCTTCGTCTTCAGGGCAACCCCTTGCGGGTCCACATGAAAAAATCGAAAAGGTTATAAGATTATCGGAGATAAAGTTGGATGACTATATGGGTATTATCATACCATGCCTGAATATCAGGAAGGAAGGAGCGGTGGCTCCCGAAGCAGTTGCGTTTGTAAAGAAAGGTCTTGCGGATGGGAAGCCGGTGGCCGCTCCTATGACGTCCGTCGGTATGTTAGCGGAAGCAGGCCTCTTGAAGGGAAAGAAATACGCCTTTATAGCCGATCCTCTGAAGACGACCGCAACGAGAAAAAGTCCGGACCTTAAATACGAAGGCGCTATTTACAGCGGCCAAGGCGTCGTCCAAGATGGCAAAATCATTACTAGCGGGGGATGTCCTGCTACAGAACGATATTTGGGCGTTCAAAATAGAACCTTAGAGTTAACACAGACATTTATTGCCGCAATCGGGCCCTAATGAAAAATATGAGACTAACATATGAAGAATTTCTGAATTGGTGATGCGATATAACTAAAAGATTTCTTTCCAGGGCAGGGTTATCATGGCCCTGCCTTTTTTATTTTCGTGCAGTTTACCCATGGGGCATGAATCTGCTATATCTCCTCTGTTTTCCGGTCACCGAAAATGTTTCGATATCAAAATCATTTATTGAATACGGATGCATGACTTCTTTCGATAATCTTCAATCCCTAAAGCATCCCTTGGCTTAACAGTAGAGGTGAAACAGAGAGTCAGAGCGAATCGGGCGCTGTCTGGCGGGCTGGGTTTCTTTTCTTTACAAATGAAGGAAATTCCTTTTACTGAGGGGTCACCTCGAATCCCATTTCTTTTTCTCCCCCTGTCAGCTCTTTTCTCAGAATTCTGACCTTTACCGGTTCTCCCCTTTTTTTGAAAAGAAGTTCCAGGCGAGCATCATCCACGGTGTGGATCGGGGTTTGATCGAGGGAGAGAAAGATATCCCCCTTCTGCATTCCGGCTTTTTCTGCCACACTCTCCGGGGAAAACCCCTGAATAACAACTTGACCTTTTTCTTCTCCCAGGAAAACCCCGAGCTTGGGGGAACCTTCCAGGGGTATCGTCCCCGGATAAAGGACATAATCGGCAACATCTTTTTCCAGATCCATATCATTAAGAAGGATGGCGTAGTCATGACCGTTTCTCCGGGCGGTCCTCTTCGGAATGCCCGAGCCGAAGGACAGGTGGCCGCTCCCTGCTAGCACAACCATCTGGTATCCGGGATTTTTCTTGAGGAAGGAATCGATAGACTCTGCCATAGCCTCATCCCACAGAATCTGGGCCTGGTAGAAGAAATCAAACTTTTCTTCCTGAAAGTTCTTATGTTCCTGAAAAATTTTCCGAAGTCTTTCCCGATAGGCCTCGTCAGAAAAATCCATTTGCGAGGGAACAGATTTCTTTTCTTCTTCGGTCAGAGACTCCAGGCCGCTTCGGGCCACTTTCTCCACGATCTCCGCCTGGATATTGAGGGCCACCACCGGTATTTTCTCGACCCGGGCAAATTGAAGAATGGGCCGGTAGAGGTTATAATCAAACCTCCATCGTTTGAAATACTCCGCTTTTAGCAAAAATTCTCTTTCCTCGACCCTGCCGTCGAGGTAGTCGTCCAAGGCCCCCTGAAAAGGTCTCTGGAACATCTCCATGCCGATCGCCACCTTTTTCCCTTTCTGATGCAGGGATTTGATCACCTCCAGCTGCCCCAGATGGTGGGAGAATCGGTCATGGCTTTCACCCACGTAGATAATTTTTCGCTCCTCGACCTCCCGGATGACTTCGGCCAGTTCTTTCACAGCGGGAACCTCAACCGCGGCAGTTTGTTTTGACAACTCCCTGATCATTCCCCGGTCGGTCGCTTCAGTCGCTTTATAAACGTTCCGCCCCTGTTCAAAGGCGACCTCACTATATTTGCCCATAATGAAAAATTTTGGGGAAGGCATCGTCTACTTCCTTCTTCGATTTCCCCTGGAAAATTCCTATAACCTTCTTTGGGTTCCAGGGATTTTCTTTGACGGTGAGCGCGAACCCAGCCTCCCTTCCTATCCGGCCATATAATCTTTCGGCCAGGGGATTTTCCTCGCCGAGGATAACCAGGGAAGAGGTCCGGATATCCTCATCTTTCACCTGTCCTGCTTCTTCAACCCGGGCGCCCCTTTTTTTAAAACGTTCTATGACGGTTTGGTAGACCTTCTCTCCGGATGGCGGCAGGACTACGATGGGCGGATTCTCGCCGATAAGCCGGGCAATGACCGGGGGAAATTCGCTCTGGGCAAGAGTTCTGGCCAGGTCATAATCCTCATCGATAACCAACCTTTGGGGCCAATCGGCCAGAAGGATCTTTAAATTATTTTTTTCTTGTATCAATGGGAAATAGATGGGTAACCCTGCCGAGGGTAGAATAAAAGGAAACCGGCAGATCGACTCTATAAGCCTTTGCCTTTGGGTAATCGTAAATTGAACTTCAAATTTTCCTTCCACGGGCCTGACCTTCACCTCCTCCTCCAGGCGGAGATCCGCAAGCCCTTTTCCTTCCACCCACTGACGGAAAAACCATTTTAAATCTCTTCCCGAGACCCTTTCGAAGGACCTCTGGAGGGTGTCCCAACCGGCTTTTTTGAAGCGCATTTCCTCCCCAAAATATCTCAGGGAATCATGAAAACGCTCCGGCCCCAACAGGTTTTTTAACATGTGAAATACCATGAGGGCCTTGCCATAACCGATGGCCTGGGAGGAACGGTTAACCCGCTCGTGGAAATCCTTCAAGGGGAATTCATTCCTATCATTTACATAACTCTGGTAATTTATAAGAGCGCCCTTCCGGTATTCGAACCCCTTCCCTTCTTTTTCTTCGTAAAGATGGTCGGCCATAAAGGTGGTCAGGCCTTCGGCCCAGTTGCCTTTTTCATCATCCACATAAACAGAGCCTCCGAACCATTGATGGAGAATCTCATGGCCCAGGGAGGTCTCTACGATAAAAGGAAGCTTCACCACACTCTGTCCCAGGAGGGTATAGGTGGGCATGGAATATCCGGTAGGAAGGAAGTTTTCTACCACGGAAAATCTCTTATAAGGATACTTTCCGATCAGGCCTTCGTATAATTTCAAGTATTTCTTCGTGTACTCTAGGTAGGACTGGGCGAGTTTTTCGTCCTCCGAGAAAAAATAGGCAAAGATCTCCGTATCGTTGAAATGATCTTTGGTTATACGGTAACGGTTAGTGGCGATAAGGGTGAGTGAATCCAGCGGGTGGGGAAAGTTGAAAGAAATGACTTTCTGCCCCTCTTGGGCGCTGGTCGCAGCGCTCTCCGCCTCGGAAACCGCCTCGTATTCAGCCGGCAGCATAACGGTGAGACGGTAAGTGCACATCCGGTCCGCTTTGGGATACCAGATCCCGGTCAGGAATATTCCCCTCGGGTCAATCACCCGCGCGGGAATGCGCGGAGACGCCTGGGCCTCAATTCCCTCGGAACGTTCAGCAGATTTAAAAGTGGCCACATATCGGATTTCGATAAATCCATCCTCAGAAGGCTGGAGGTTTATGGTTTCAATCCGACCGGCAATATCCATCTTTTTTTTATCCACATACACATCCAGGATATGGAGGTTCCCTTTTTGGAGCTTCACCTCCTGCCCCTTCTTAACCCCAATCCTGGCCTGCCCCCTGATTTGGGAGGCCTGAACATCGAAGGAGACGTCCAGCCTGTAATCGAGGATGTCCCCGGACGTATGCGGTTGAGCAAAGGCCAGGGTTGGGAATAGGAAACAAAGTATCAGAAGCAATCGAGAGAGCATGTTTTTATTATACTCTATGAGACTGCTTTTCCATCTCTTTAAATTCTTGCCCCCCGCACCTTTACCCCCATGGAGCCAGGGCGGAGCTGGAAATCCTTAGCCCACGTGCTTGGGGGAGGGAAACTGCTCAAGTTATCCCATCAGTTGCATAAATTGACACTCAAGAAGCGTGAGAATCGTTGATGCTATTGCATCGGAGCCCAATTGGCATGTGGTGTCTGGATAACGCTTACGGAGACCTTTAGCCCGACTTAGCGGATTCAGCCCTCTCGAAAATTTTTTTGACGCCGGAAGTCATGTATTTTCAAGGATCGGAGTGCCTGGAGAGGGCCTAAACAGGCTGTAGTGAAGACCTACCCTCTTTTCAGGATTATCCAGCGGGTGGTATTCTGCATGCATCATGTTCTTACGTTGCACCAATCGCAAGAAGGACGGGAAAGAGCACCGTTACTGGAACGTGGTGGAGAACCGCCGGGTATCGGGGGGACGGGTGGTTCAGCGGCAGGTTCTCTATCTCGGGGAGATTAACGGCTCTCAGCGGGAGGCTTGGCGCAAGACGATCGAGGTATTCGAGGAGGGAGCGGCAGCGGCGCGGACGATGGCGCTGTTTCCCGAGGATTTTCCCGTTGAGATCGATGATGCGTCTGTGGTGCAGATTCGGTTGAAGGAGGTGGAGCTGCGTCGGCCCCGGCAGTGGGGTGCGTGCTGGTTAGCGTGTCAGTTGTACGAGCAATTGGGGTTGGATAAGTTTTGGGCGGAGAGGTTGCCGCCGAGCCGCAAGGGGACGCGTTGGGATTTGATCGCGCAGGCGCTTTGCTGTTATCGTTTGATGGATCCCGGGAGCGAATGGCGGTTGCATCGGCACTGGTATGAGAAGAGCGCGATGGCGGATCTTTTGGGAGCGGGTTTTGAACTGGCGGAGATCCATAAACTCTATGAGTGCCTGGACCGGCTGATGGAACATAAGGGAGCGTTGTTTGAACATCTGACGCAACGTTGGAAAGATCTGTTCAACGCCAAGTTTGACGTGCTCCTGTACGATCTGACCAGCACCTATTTTGAGAGTGATCCCCCTTTTCCGGAAAGCGACAAGCGTAAGCACGGCTACAGCCGGGACAAGCGGTTTGATTGCGTGCAGGTGGTCATTGGCTTGATCGTAACCCCGGAGGGATTCCCCCTGGCGTATGAGGTCATGGCCGGCAACACCGCCGACAACACCACGCTGCGAGGGTTTCTGAAGAAGATCGAGGCGCAGTACGGCAAAGCTGAGCGCATCTGGGTGATGGATCGAGGGATTCCGACGGAAGAGGTTTTGCAGCAGATGCGCCAGAGCGATCCGCCGGTTTCCTACCTGGTGGGAACGCCCAAAGGGCGACTGAGCCGTTATGAGAAGGCGCTGACGGATAAGCCCTGGCATAAGGTTCGCGAGGGGGTGGAGGTCAAGCTGCTGCCCCAAGACAACGAGGTTTACGTGCTGGCGCAGAGTCGGGACCGGATCCATAAGGAACGGTCCATGCGGCGGCGTCAACTGAAACGGTTATGGGAGCGACTGCAGGAGTTAAAAGGGATGGAGCTAACGCCGGGATCAACTGCTGCTCAAGCTGGGGGCGGCCCAGCACCAATCGCCCTCGGCCTGGAGGCTGGTGCACATCGATATTCCCGAAGCGGATGAGCCGTGGCAGTTCTCCTTGCGCAAAGACAAGCTGCGAAAGGTTCGACGCCGAGAGGGGCGTTATTTACTGCGAACGAACCTGGTGGGGCGCGACCCAGCGCAGATGTGGGAGTTCTATACCCAGTTGGTTCAAGTCGAAGAAGCGTTCAAAAACCTGAAGGGGGACTTGGCGATCCGCCCGATCCATCATCAGAAGGAGACACGCATTGAAGCGCACATCTTCGTGGCCTTCATGGCCTATGCCCTGCATGTGACCTTGCGGCGGCGTTTGCGCGATCTGGCGCCGGGATTAACCCCTCGCTCTGTCCTGGAAAAGTTCGGCTCCATCCAGATGATCGATGTCCATCTTCCGACCACCGATGGCCGCAAAGTGATCATGTCCCGCTATACCCAGCCGGAGCAGGAGATCCAGATGCTGCTTAAGCAGTTGCGGCTGTCTTTACCCAATCAGCCGCCCCCTCGCGTGACGGCCAGGGGCGAAGTGACCCAATAGCTCCCTGTAGTGAAGACCTTTTGAATGCTCAGCTTGATTTTACAGGGATTTACGTTTTACTATACCCCCGAATCCGCTAAGTCGGGTTAGGATCCGTCATTCCGGGCTTGACCCGGAATCCAGTTTTTCTTTCTGGATTCCCGCTTTCGCGGAATGACGCTGTTGGAACTGCTCGTTTTTTGCATCATTTAGGTTAACTTAGCGGCGATGACCTTGAGGGCTGAACCCCGGCAGGGTCATTTGGGCAGAGGGTAGTCGAACAGGAGGTGAGGGAGCATCAGCGGGATCACGGGGAATACCGCCATGATCGCCAGGTCAATCATCATAATAATAATGAACGGGATGGTGGCTCGCACCGCCTCGCCGTAGCGCACCCCCGCCAACTGCGTCGAGATGAACAGGTTCAACGCCACGGGAGGGATAATGCACCCGAGGCCCATGTTGGTGCAGAACAGGACCCCCCAGTGGACGGTGTCCACACCGACCTTGGCCAGGAGGGGCATGAAGGAGGGCAGGAACCCGAAGGTCATGGCGGGGGGCTCCAGGATCATGCCGAGGATGATGAACACCCCGCTCACCAGGAAGATCACCACATGTTTGTCGGTACTGATTTGGGTGACGAATTGCACCACCTGCTGGGCCACCAGGTCCCGCGCCAGCATAAAACCGAGGAACGACGAGGTGGAGGCCATAAACAAGGTCATCCCGCTGATGTACCCGGCCTCCACCACCGCACGGTACAGTCGCCTCGGCTGGGCCGTCTTGTAAAAGAACGACAGCACCAGCACGTACCCAACGAGCACGGAGCCCACCTCGGCCGGCGTGAAGACGCCGCCGAGGATCCCCCCAACCAATAGGACGACCGCGAACATCCCGGGCAGGGCTTTCACGGTGCGCGGAAAGATCGTTTCGCGGGGCACGCGCTCCGGGGGGTAGTTATGGCGCCGCGCGTGGACCAGGACCACCAGCATGAAGCTTCCGGCCAGCAGGAACGCCGGCAGAATGGTCGCCGCGGCCAGCCGGCTGACCGAGGTCATGGTGGCGGTGGCATACATCAGGATGGTGATGGCCAGGGGGGCCATCATCCCGAGCGTCCCCGCCGTCCCCTGGAGCGCCGCGCAGAAGTCGGCCCGGTACCCCCGCTGCTTCATCTGGGGGATCATCAGCGAGCCGATGGCCGCCGTGTCGGAGACGGCGGAGCCCGAGATGTCCCCGAACAGGAAGCTCGCCACCACGTTGGCCGCCCCGAGCCCCCCGCGGAGGCGCCCCACCAGCACCTGGGCGAAATCCACGATGTACCGGGCCACGCCCGCCTCGTGCATCAGCTTCCCCGCCAGCATGAGCAGCGGGATGGCCATCAGCGCCAGGATGCTGATCCCGTTGTAGATCTGCTCGGCCCCGACATTGAAGGGGATGTCCCCGATGGCGCCGACATAGAAGGTAGCCATGAATCCCAGTGACAGCGCCACCGGCACTCCGATCAGCATGGGCCCGAACAACGCGGCGAGCAGCACGGCGGCCCGAGGCAGGCCGGTCAGCTGCACGTATTGCCCGATGGGCAGGATCGCCAGGAAAAAGAACGTCCCCCCGATCAGCAGCTTGACCGCGCCCGCCATTCGGGTCCCGGAAGCAAGGTTGCGGCGCGCCCAGTGGAGGTCCATGATCAGGCAGGCCACCGGGATGGACAGGAAGGGGATCGTCAGCGGCCAGCGGAGCGCATCGGTGCGCCATTCGGCCGCCAGCGGGAGGGTCTGAAAACCGGAGACCGTCAGCGATAACAGGTAACCAAGGGCCAGGCCCTCCGCCAACACCTTGGCGCGGGATTCCCAGGATGACGGCAGCTTTCGCACCAGGAGGTCCAGATTCACATGCTTGTCGTGCAGGTAGCCGGAGGCGATGGACAGGAACATAGCCCAGATGAAGAACATGAGCGCGACTTCATCGGACCACGCCAGGGAACTGTTCAATACGTAGCGGAAGAATACGCCCTCCAGCATGGTAAAGGCAAACGCGACGGTGGCGGTCACAAAAGCGAAGGTGCAGACCCGGTCCACACCATCGCTCATGGCTGCGATGGATTGACCCCAGGCGGACGATGCGGCGGCAGGCGCGGTCGTGATGCCACCTTGCTCTATCTCCCCCATTCCTCTTCCTTTCACTTTACGGTCGAGGGAAAGAAAGTCGCCTCGACGATAGCTCGTGGAGCTATACTCCGGCGGTTCTCGTCAGTTAAGGGATAATTGCCGACAGATCCAGTGGCCCCGGGGGCGGTGCAGAAACTACGCTGCATCACCACCCGGGGACCCATAGAGGTTTGCGGGTTTTCAGGGCTGGATACTTTCCAGGAGACCTGCCTAGCGTGGGCTCAACTTGAAAATGTCGTTAGCAACGCTGAGGTCGAGCTTGCCCTTGAACGCCTCGGCGATCTCTTGCCAGACCTTCTCCCGAACGGACATCCACTGCGCCATCTCATCTTTCGTGGGATGATAGATGGGGACGCCGGCTTTCTCATATTCAACGATAGAAGTTTTGACCTTGTCCCTCGCCCACTGCCCGGCTAGGGGTTTGACCTGAGCGGCAGCATCCAGGATGGCCTTCTGCTGGGAAGACGTGAGGGAATCGAACTTCTTCTGGTTGATGTAGATGGGGAGAAGGTTCATCCGGAAGCCTATGGCCGTATAGTACTTGGTGACCTCGTACAGCTTTATGGACGCACAGGGAGGCAGGGGGGTCGCAGCGTTGCCGTCGATCACGCCCTGCTGGAGCGCGGTGTAGAGCTGGCCGTATTGCACCGGAGTGGGGTTGGCGCCATAAGCCTTCATCAAATTAATCTCAACGGGGGTGCTGGAGGTGCGAATCTTCAGCCCCTTGATGTCGGCAGGGACCTTCGCCGGCTTGTTCCGGGTCATCAGGTCGGTGCCGCTGACTGGGGCGTCGTACGTGTGGCTCGTTATCAGCAGCACCTTGACCCCCAGGTCCTTTTCGAACTGGGCCAGCGCTTTCTTCCCGGCCGGGTGGTTCTCCAGGACGTCGATATAGGCCCTGTCGTTCTTGAAGAGGAACGGGAGGTCGAACTGGAGGTAGGCATCCGTGAAGGGGGCCAGGTTGGGTGTGGCGGTAAAGCCTATATCCACACTGCCGCCCTTAACGGCCGCCGCCAACTGCTGTTCTACCCCAAGGGATTGGTAGAACGGTTGGACATTCAACTCACCGTTGCTCAGTTTGGTCGCCAGTTCGCATAACTTACCGATGGACAAGGCCGGTGCCGTCGTCCCTTCGGGGTCGGAGGCTCCAGCTCGAAGAACCACCGGCCCGGCCGCCCTCACCGGGGCGGCTGCAAAGATAACCAGCGCGCATACTAAGGCTATGGATACCAGATGATACCTGTCAACGAAGATCTTTGCCATTGTTCAGTCTCCTTTCAAAACTCTTTTTGTTGCCCTCCCTGAAAAACGCCGATCGTAGCGCGCGTCTGCTCCTCCGCCGCTACGGGATCCCTTAGCCCCTCGGGGTTGAACCCCGCCTCATGATGGCACGTGCGTCCATTGCTTACCCTTCGCCTAAGAACTCGCTTTTAGGTGGGTTGAGTATAGGAAAAAGAGGGTTGGGTGTCAAGAAAAAAGGACCAACTTGTTATTTAAAAATCAAAACCGGACTGTTTTTGAGAGATTTAAGATTTAAAACCGGACTCTACGGGAGCCTCTATGATAAGGTAAGCAAACTACATTTTCATAGAGGAGAAAGGGATGACAGAGCAAGTTCATAAGCGGCTCATCGATGAACAGGTTCAAATGATTCTGGAGAGATTTATTCGGAAAGAGCTTCAGTCCGAGCAGGCGATGGGTTTACTGGGGCTAAAGCGGAGTCAATTTTTTGAATGGGTGAAGAGGTATAGGGAAAGCAAGGAAACGTTTACGATTCAGTATCGTCGTGAAGGTAAGGCCCGGGAGATTCACCCAGAGGTGGAAGGCAAAATCCTTCAGGAGTTAAAGGTTGAAAAGGAGTTGATTGAGGACCCTACCCTGCCGATTCGGTATTACAATTACAGCTATATTCGGGATCAATTGCGCAAGAAATATCACTATAAGGTATCCCTTCCGACTATCATCGACCGGGCAAAAAAAACGATTTTTACCTTCCTCGGCCTGAACGGAAGGCCCATGATCATGAAGTATTAACCAATCACGCAGGGGAGTTGATTCAACATGATTCTTCTTATCATCGCTGGTCGCCCTACGTGGAGGAGAAATGGTATCTGATCACCAGTATCGATGATTATAGCCGTTATCTTCTTTATGCCGAGATTATGGAGAAAGAGACGAGTTGGAGGCACATAACGGCCTTGGAGAAGGTCTGTTTAAGATATGGAATCCCCCTATCGTATTATGTGGATAGTCATTCGATCTTCCGGTTTTTGGAGAGCCGAGACAGCGTATGGAAGAACCACTATTTAAAGACTGATGAAGCTGATCCCCAGTGGAAACAGGTGTTAAGAGACTGTCGGATTAGCCCCATTTATGCCCTCTCGCCCCAAGCCAAAGGGAAGGTGGAGCGACCGTATCGGTGGCTTCAGGACAGGCTTGTGCGGACCTGTGCCCGAGAGAATTTACGCACGATCCCCCAGGTGCGTGAGGTCTTAAGGTATGAGATTAAACGCTATAACGAGCATCAAGTGCATAGCGTAACCAGAGAAGTACCGGTCATACGTTTCCAGAAAGCAATCAAAGAAGGGAAAACGTTATTCCGCCCTTTCAAGGTGCCTTCTCCTTACCAATCGACCAAGGATATTTTCTGTCTTCGGGAGGAAAGGGTAATAAATGCTTACCGGAAAATCTCTTTCGAGGGAATGGAATTAAAGGTACCGGGCATCAACCCGTATGAAACAGTTGAACTTCGAATGGCTCCAGATGAAAAAACGGGGCTGACCGATATTCGATTTTGGCATAAAGGCAAATTGCTTGGAACCCAAAAAATCAAAAATACGATGCTCAAAAGAGTACATTTTTGATCTATTTTATGGTCCGGTTTTAATCTTTAAACAGTCCGGTTTTGATTTTTAGCTAACAGAAAAAAGGACCAACTTTAGGCACCCTTAAGATACTGACTCGCCCAATCGATATCCAGCTCCACCAACCTGGCTCGAGTGGGAATCCCCTCTTCGCTCCAGCCAAGCATCTGGTAATAGAGTTCTCGAGCTTCAGATAATTTTACCGGATCTACGATTACCCCTTCGAGATTCCCTCCCCTTTGCGATGTTGCCAGGCGCTTCGGTAAAATGTCATCCTCTTTGGTGAATCCCTCACGGAGGTTGAAGATCTTTGCCAAAGTGATGCCCCGCTCTACGGTCTTCATCAGCCTCCAGTAGCTCATGGGCCAACCTGTGGCGGCTTCCACTGCCTCACCGATCTCCTTTTTCTGGTAGGGGACGAAAACGCAAAGGAGGAGATAATTGCTCAGGTGTCTCCACAGCCCATACTGGTAGGTCAACCGTGCTTTTCGGGGACTCATCTCCGTATTGGGGATGGATTCATTAATATCAATGCCCGCCCATTCCTGAAAGTCGGGCCCCTTTTGCATGAGGTTGTCGTGCATGCCCGAGCAATGATCCGCGCCTGCAGGATTGATACTGTAGTGGAGTCCCAATCCCTGCTTCAAGCGTGGGTCATGCATGGGAATCTCCACGCCCTTGACCTGGATAGCGAATTCCTCCGCCCCGCGCCCAATTTTCCTGGCGGCAACCCGGGACCCTTCGGAAAGCAAACCCCCCAGACCTTGCTTTTGAACCATCTGCTCCAGGATCTTCAGCATGGCGCCGGCGTTCCCGAAATTAAGCTCCAGCCCGTCTGTGTCTTTGGCAGTGAGCAGACCCTTCTCAAAGCACTCCATGGCAAAAGAGATGGTCACTCCGGCAGATATGGTGTCAATTCCGGCTCGATTGCATATTTCGTGGGCTTTACAGATAGCTGCGAGGTCCGAGATGCCGCAGTTCGTCCCAAAGGCACCCAGGGTCTCGTATTCCGGACCTCCATAGATGGAATCCACCGGGTAAGGTTCATCTATTTTGACCCTTTTCTTGCATCGGACCGGACAGGCAAAGCAGCCGTACATTTCCACTCCGAATTGTTCGCAGACGGCCTGGGCCGTAATCTTCTTGATTTCGGCAAAGCTTCCATCTCTGAAATTGGTGGTGGGAACCCCTCCGGCCAGGCTGGACCCCTCCATGGGTAGACCCGTCCCGAACTTCCAAATCGGGGTTCTTTCCTTGAAATTCTTGGCCATCCAGGTCCCCAGGTCGCGAATAGATTTTTCATTGGCCATCGGAATTTCTGCTCGGCCGCGCACAGCAATGGCCTTCAGTTTCTTGGAGCCCATCACCGCGCCCATTCCGGTCCGTCCGGCCACATGGGTGATGTCGTTGGATATGGAGGCAAAGCGGATCAGCCGTTCACCCCCCGGGCCGATAACGGCCGTGCGGACCATCCGGTCTCCCAGCTCTTCCTGGAGGGCGAAATGCGTCGGAGCGACCTCCATTCCCCAGAGGTGTCGGGCATCTTTTAGTTCGGCCTCGCCATCTTTTATCCACAGATAAACGGGCGATTCTGCTATGCCCTCGACAATGATTTCATCAAAACCGGCCTTTTTCAGCTCCACTCCAAAAAAGCCACCGGCTTCAGACTCTCCGAATCCCCCGGTTTGCGGAGACTTGGCCCCGACGCTGTTTCGGGCAGCTCCAGGCAGAGGCAACCCGGTTAACGGCCCCAGAGCAAAGATCAGCTTATTTTCTGGCCCAAATGGATCGATTCCTCCGGGCACCTCCCGAAGCAGCGTGGCTGCGATAAAGCCTCTTCCACCCAGATAACGCTTATAGTAATCGTCGGGTGGCTCTTCAACAGAAATCTTGCCACCATTTAGGTTCACGCGCAGGATACGGCCGCTAAATCCTTTCAAATTCCTACTCTCCATTGGTCTCTTTCCTCCTCATCGATAAAGGTTTTGGGATCATCTCCCATTTAGTTGATCGAATTTTCGTGAGAGCCTCACAAGGGCCCGGAAGGAAAGGCAGATTGCGCCGCAAGCATCGGCGGGAAATGGCTACCGATAACAACCCTGCTGGCCTTCCGCAAAGCGCAGCGGGGGCATGAAACACGGGGTTCGGAGGATAAAAGAACACCCCCGCCAAAACTAAGAACGGATACGTGCCTCATGGTTGCAAGCAATCTGAATTTCCTTCCGGGCCCCTGGAATAACAGCACAATTTACGTACCCTGGCCTATTGACCTTCAACTAAATGGGAGATGATCCAACTTTTGAAGTTACCATGCTGAAAACATAACCCAATTGCCATACCGAAACAATAAGGCGGCAAGGTGAATTGGGTCCTCAGGCCACCACGCTCCGGATCTCCGCGCCGCCCAAGCTGCACAAAATGCCAAAAGACTCAAAGTACTGGACCATCTCCAGCAACTGGTCCCGAGAGGGAGGCTCAACGTCAACGAGCTTGTATTCCCTCCCCAGCCAGTCGTATTTCGAGATTCCGTATTTGTGGTAGGGGAGAAGATTCAGCTCCCAGCCGCCGGACAAGTCTTTCAAGAAATGGGCGATGTCCCTCAGGTTTTCGCGGGAGTCATTCATCCCCGGAACGACCGCGAGGCGCAGGATGAGATGTCTCTTCAATTCCAGGCAATAGGCAGCCGCTTTTCGGATATTGTCCAGTATTTGACGATTGGAGCGACCGGTGAGATTTTTGTGAATCAAAGGATCGGAATGTTTAATATCGATAAAGGCCAGGTTGGTGTAAGTAAGGATGGCTCGAAGGTCCTCCCAGCCACCGAAAGCACAGGTCTCAATGGCCGTGTGGATGAGCTTATCCCAGCACCGTTGCAAGATGTTGGTTGCAAAGGCGGCCTGCATCAGGATTTCACCCCCGGATAGGGTTACTCCTCCGCTTCCTCGCCGGTAGAAGATGCGGTCCTTTTCCACTTTGTCCATAACTTCCTCTACCCTCATTGTCGAACCGCGCATCTCCCGGGCTCCCACCGGGCAGACCTTGGTACAAGTCCCGCAGTTGGTGCACTTTTCAAAGTTGCGTCCGATTTTTCCTTCTTCATCCAGAAAAAGGGCCTGCTTCGGGCAGGCCGGCAAACAGGCCTCGCAGGAGATGCACTTATACTTGAGATAGACGAGGCTCGGCTCTGTCGTTTGGCAGAGGGGGCTGCTGCACCACAGACATCGAAGAGGGCAGCCCTTGAGAAATACCACCGTGCGAATACCCGGTCCGTCCTCCAGCATATATTTAGTGGCGTTGAAAACGGTTCCCCGCCCGCCGGAGGGTCCATCAGAATTTATCCCCCCAGATTTCATGGAGTAAAGTTCTTTTCCCACCTTAGGCAACCTTGGTGACCCCTTCCCACCTTTTCCAATTGGATAAGTCGCGGCCCAGGGAGAAAGAAAATTCATTCCCCCCTGATCAGGATGTCGGGCGGGAGTTTGCAGGGACGGCTTCTGCGCCCCTGCATACGAATGAGACGGGAATAGCTCAAGTTTCTCTCTTTAATTGAACCGATGCTCGGAGCGGGAAATAATATCGTCCTGTATGTCTTTCCCAATGTCCGTGAAGTAAGCACTGTAACCGGCCACGCGGACCATCAGCGTGGGGTAATTCTCGGGATGTTTTTGGGCATCGATCAAGACGGATTTGTTGATGCAGTTGAACTGAATGTGGGCGATGCCCAGATCATTCAGGGCTGTGCGGACCAGGTTGGCGAATTTTTTCAGCCCTTCTCTCTTGAAATGCAAATCGCTGAACTTGTCGTATAAGAGGTCACTCTCGTCAGCTGCCGGCTGAAATTTCTTGCTGGCTTCCATGATCTCCCCTCCTTCAGTTTTCCCGGAACCCCCTGGCCCCCCCTTTGACAAAGGGGGGGTGGGGGGATTTCCGGGGAATTCATCCATACCGCAATATACCTCTTTACTTCCGGCTCGGCCGGGTTTGGGTTTATGAAATTCATTTGTCTGCGGAACCCTGCGCCAATCTGCGCCCCATTGGGTTTCCTTTACTTTGCGACCAGTTCGGACCTGGAAATCCACATATTTAATATCGTTCCGTTGGTCTGCCCGGCATGGTCCAGCTTGCCGTAGGACTTTATCGCTGCGGTCGGTCCTTCTTTATCCGTATGCTGCTCCGCAGAGATCGTATCGGCCAGTGGGACGCCTGCCTTCTTGCCGTTGGGTTGCGCCCAGGTTTTCTTGCCGAAGCTCACGTTGGCCGCAACCATCTGAATGGAAGGGTCCATATAATGACCAAGATAAGTCTTATATTTTTTGGTCTCCAGGGCGTAAAAGTCCAGGACCTCACGCGCCAGGGAGTCCGGCCCGTCCAGGTCGTTGCCGTACTTGGGTGAATTTCTCAGCTTTTCCCTCAATAGTTCATAGCCTTCAAAATCGGCGTCGATGGCCTTTAAGAGTTCGTCCATGGTGATCTCCTTGTTCTCGTAGACCATCGTCTTGATATTGTACAGAGAGTTCGCTATATCGGCTGTGCCTAAAATGGCCAGGACGGGGCCTACGGTCACAGGCGCCCCCCCTTCTTCCACGTCGAGTCCCTTTTCAATCGTCCCCTTCGTCAGGACGGTGTAAACCGGTTTGAAATGTTCTTCGGACCGGATTTTCTCGGCCACGATCATGTTAGCGTGGGACTCCTTGATCGCGAAAGCCAGCTGAACCTTGAAGGCGTTGAAAAACTCTTCAAAAGTCTTGAAATCTCGAGGATCGCCCGTCTTGGGACCGCACTGCAGCCCGGCCCCCCAGCCCCGGGCGCCTTTTGGTTTGACCCCGTTGTTCAGCACCAGGCTCATCATCGCGCACATGTTGAGCATGGCGCTGTCCGTGTGTCCATACTGCATCCCCTGAACCCCGGGTTCAACGCAACCGATATAAGCGCCGTGTTCGCGGATTTGGTCGAAGGAGTATTTGCTCGGGCCGTTCAGCCCGGCGGCGCGGCCCATGAGCTGCTGCCACAGGGTTTCACAGTTGAAGAAACTGGGGTGTCCCATCCCCATGGCGGCAAGCATGACGGCCTCATAAAGCAGATCGTCTGGAGTCTTGGGGTGAAGCAGCAAGGATACAGAAGGGGAAGTCGTGTGAACTTCCCGCATGGCCTGGATTGCCAGGTAACTCACTTTGTTGGAGGCGTCGTTGCCATTCCGGTCCACCCCCCCCACGTCGAGCTGCTGGAACCGGAAATAACCGCGCCCGTTGATCGCCA
Source organism: uncultured delta proteobacterium (assembly GCA_963760605.1). GTDB lineage: Bacteria > Desulfobacterota > SM23-61 > SM23-61 > SM23-61 > CAVXFA01. The sequence goes on from CAVXFA010000041.1 coordinate 19,879, forward strand.
ATTGGGTGGGGGTCACGTCCACAATATTCGTCACCTTGATGTAGAATTCTTCCAGCATCTCCCTGGCCAAATCTTCATTCAGGCGACCCGCTTCCACATCTGCCTTATATAAAGGATACATGTATTGGTCAAAACGGCCCAGACTGTTCGAGGGGCCGGTGCCATCGATGCTCAACAGCAACTGGACAAACCACGCCGTTTGGAGACCCTCACAAAAAGTCCGGGGAGGATTCCAGGGCACCCGGCTCAACATGGCCGCGGCTTCTTCCAGCTCCTTCTTGCGCACCGGGTCTTTTTCCGCCCGCGCCTTTTGGGCGGCTCCCTCGGCGTACCGCTCCCCGAGCCTCTTGATGGCCTCCAGGACAGCCACGAGACCTTCATAAAAATCCTTTTTGTCGATCGACTCCGGGTCATTGGGGTCCAGGTCCTTCAGCAATCTTTGGGCTTTCGCGTAGTAACCCTTGAAGCCGGTCTGGAAGAGCCCTGGAAAATCAGGCAGGAAATGAGACCCGGCGTTGTGGAGATAGTTGCCGACATACGCGATCCCGCTGTCCTGCATTTTTTCAGGAAAAGGAACCCGCTTGGACCACTTGGCGACGCATGTTCTGGGCGCCCAGTAGGGCAGAAGGACCTCCATCAGTTCTTTCTTGTCCTCTTCGTCGATCTCGAAAGGGTCGTACGTTCGAGTCGGAATGATATCCAACTCCTCTATCATCCAGTGGGCGTGTTGTTCGATGGAGACGTTTTCCGTTCGGGGTTTCTTTCCTTGCCAGCCCAGAATCCTCTCGTGGTCATAGATCACGACCGGGAGGGTCGCGATCGTCTCCGCCATGGCAAAATACATTTTTCTTTTCTCGCTGCACCCTTCCATTTCTTTGTAGATTTTAGTGAAGCAACGCGCCCGGTGGAGATCCAAAGAGGGCCGGAAGGAATGGAGCAATCGATTGAGTTTACGAATCCGCTCCGTGCCCCCTACTTCGGCCGTCTTACTATCCCTCCATTCCATCGCGATCTTCGAGCCAAACTTCCGATTCGGTTCCGGTTCCGCCATCACCCACCTCCGATGATCCCTTATTCCTAAGAGATCGTCCGCTCTAAATAAATTGACTGAATACCCTTTTGTTGCTTAATTATGAATTATATCGCATCGCTGGCCATTTTTGTCAATGTCCTTGTTCAGTCAGCCCACCCCCAGTTTTTCGTCGGCGCCGGCCAGAACCCCCGGGGCCGCCAGGGCGTTGGAGAAGAGCCAGACGGGGGGGATGGTCGAGCTGGATATAGAATCGGCTCACCGTTACCCCAAAGGCCGCTGAAATTTTTTCAGGAAAGTTATGGACGGAAAAGACGATTCCATCGAGATCACCCTTCGATCCTTCGTCCTACCACCGGATTCCGAGGACGACTTCCCGATCGGCAAACCCCTGCCGCTGCGCGTATCCCCCGGGACCCCGGTGGAGAAGCTCCTGGAGAAGATTTTTGCCGGAAAGGTGGACCAGATCGGAATGGTGGTGATCAACGGTAAGGTGGCCGAAGGAAAGACACCCTTAGCGGATGGCGACAGAGTAGACGTCTATGAACACCTCGGGGGCGGATAAAAGAGTGGCTACGCGCGCGGCCCACCTCATTTACCTCTTCGCCGCTTTTAATGCTTCACCTGGTGCTCATCTCCAAATGAAAATTATTGTGTGCCCGCAAGGATAGTCTTGCGTTCAATTACGGAGCCTGGGCCATCTCCCCCAGATGGTCCAGGAGCACTTTGAAGTCCTCCGGGGCGGTGAAGCAGAACTCACGGTTGTTGCAGCGAGCCACCACATGCACGGTTTCCCCAGGAGCAAAGATCCGGGGCGCACGGGGCATGGCGATCTGCAAGACAGGTCGAGGCGGCACATCCGGATATATCGCCATAGGCTTTTTCCTCTCATGAATCTCAGGTACAAGATTCGAAATCCAAGTTCAACAAAAACATATCGTTACGGCTTCAAAAGTGTCCGGTACCTCAAGTAAAATACTGGGAAATGTCCGCGTCAATCACTTGAAACTTCCCCATCCACAGATGCTCGGATATGTCATCCATCGCTTGGTGGGCGTTCCGCTTGGGTCTGAACCCATATGAGTTTTCCTGGAAATCCGCCTCAAAGATCGGCTCGATGACGATCTTCACCGCCATCTGCACCACCCGATCCTTGATCGTCGGTATCCCCAGTGGCCTCCGCCCGCCACCCGCCTTCGGAATATACACCCGCCGCACCGGCATGGGCCTATAAACCTTTCCTCTGAGCTCCTCTGCAATCTCTTCCAGATACCGCTTAACCCCTCCTTCCCTTCCTTCCAGGCTCTCAAAGGTCACTCCGTCCACTCCACTGGCCCCTTTGTTCGCCCGAACAAGCTGATAGGCATGATCCAGGATATCCTGCCGATACACCTTGTCATAGAGAAGGTAAAACCTGAACCCACTCTCCTGCTTGGCCTTCCGGTATAGTTTCCTCTGAAGTTCCCGAATCCTCTCTGGAGTTTCCAGCCCCAACGGCAATCTCCTCCCTTCCCTTCTTCAGAAACGTGATGAAAGCATTGCCCCTTCCCTCTCCCAAGGTTCTGCTGTCCTTGGAATCCCATCGGTACTATGGGCAACTCCGATTCCCTTATGGGCCGAATGAAACTTCGTTTCCTTATATCCACCCGTTGCTGCCCTGCACAGCACCCATAAGGGCCTCCCGTGCTACCCCACATGACTTCCCCTGCGTGTCACCCCTGCTTCCCCGGAAGTCCATCTGTCGGTTACGGCAGTTTTCGTTAGGACAGATGTGCCAGCTTTCCCCTCCGGACAAAAGGGTCAGCAACTTCGTCTAAGTTCTCGAGGCTACATATGGGTTCGCTTCCGCTGCAACCCGCAGGTTTGCTCGGCCCACTTCCTGGGCCTTTGTCAGAGAACCATGCGTTTCAGGTTACCCTTCACACCTCCCTCCAGCTACATGGGCGAACTGCCGAACTCCCATGGTCGGACTTTAACCGACGAGTCATATGTCATGCACGGCATACTGTCCGGTACCTCCCTCGACGGTCTCGAGTAACCTTTAGACCTAAGTCTGCTCCTCACCCCTCAGTCTTCATCCTTCAGTCCTCATTGCTTCTAAAGCTATCAAAATAGGGATTATTCTTAAAAAAATTAATGTGTTTCCTTAAAGAAATTTTATATTTGGACGATGATTCAGTAAAGAAAACCAATTAAAATTAAAAATAAATTCAATAAATCATATTAAATTTCAAGGAATTATAAAACCTACCCGATATTTCAAATTTATTGAAATATCGGAACAATAATTGCATTTCAAACTTGGAAAAATAGAAACTGACAAAGCCAAACTCCGAGCAATCGGAGGACGGAAAGCCACGGGCCCCGCCATAGGCGGGGTAGCCGGGTTACCAAAGTCGGATGATAGAGACCGGATTGCCGTGGCTTTGTTCTAGCGAGGGGTAATCCGGTTTTTTTGTGGGATCGGTGAATTTTGAGGACTGAGCAGAAAAGAATGAGTAACGAGGACTGAGTAAGGGGATAGAGGAAAGATGGAATCATGGAATATTGGAAGAAGGTGACAGGTCGTAAATGTGGCTCTCGTTAAGAAAGGAGGCGACGAGAATTGATTGGAGAGTCAGAGGGATAGCGACTGGAGAGAAATTGAATCAATCGTGGTAAAAGGGAGGTACGAACGATGAGAAAATCAAAATGTATGCTGGGCTTTGGGATGATGGTATTTATGTTATTCGCTTTACTCCTATGCTCCCAGAGGACATATGCACAGGGAACATATAAATGGGTAGACGAAAAAGGTACCGTTCATTTTACGGATGACCCTGGAACAATACCCGATAAAGACAAGAACAAGATAAAACAGGACAATAGGGATATCCGGCAAGACTGGAAAGACATAGGAAAGGATACTAGAGACATCCGGCAGGATCGCGCAGACATTCAGCAGGATACGAAAGATATTAGGGAAGACCGGAGAGATATTCAAAGAGACGATGAGAAAATGCGGGCTGACCGCAAAGCACTGGCGGATGCAGTGAAATCAGGTGACAAAGATAAAATAGCGGAGGCGAGGAAAAACCTGCGCAGCGACATCAATCAACGCAACAAGGATGTACGGAATCTGAATGCCGTTGAGAGAGAAAGACGTCGAGATACAAGCACTACATCCGGGGCAGGGACGAATGCAACTTCTAATAATGCCGACAAGACAAATAAACCGCACCCTAAATATGCGCAAAGAAATCACAAGGAATAGTACTTGTGTTTGCAAAGTGACTAGGGAGAATCGGTTATCCAAATTTTGGATATTCGTTGTTGCCTACTGAGCTGGATTGATCGCATTCGTTCGGCTAAGGCTGCCAATTTGAGACGAGTGAGAAAGGCTTGTAAGTTTAAAAATGATAACCAAACTCCCATTTTTGAAGGATGTCTTCCATTGTTCAGGGGACATCCTTCAAAATTCTCTATGAAGATGATCGCTTTCGGGTAGCAATCTTCAATATAGATTCCAAGAAACAAAAACGCAACTGCAGGAAGAAAGCGTGATGTCTTCAGACAACGTCTGCCAAGTCAAATTTTAATTATCACATCTGAGTGAATCAGCACAAGCTTAGCAGAGCTAATTCGGGTAGCTGGATTTTACTCCCTTCAGCTCAAGGCTACAGCTATCAATGAAGCTCCTTCGACATCGAAAACAGCTGAATTCAGCTCCCTACGGTCGATTCCGATTCCACCCTACCAGCTTACACCTCCCAGTTCAGCTCGATGGACAGCTGTTGCTAGCTGATTCAGCTCGATCCAAGAGGTTTGAGGACAGGGGGGGCCAGACGGCCAGAGGTTAGGCTAATTGGTCAATTATCAATAGGTGGGATTCGATGACCAAAATAATCTTTTGGGAATGGGTAGTCAAGCAAAAAATTGCATGGAAAAAGATTCGGGGATCGACAGAGTATTTGCTTGTCGGGATAGATGTGGCCAAAGACAGGCATCATGCCTTTTACGGGACGACCACGGAGAAGACGCTTTTTAAGCGACTGGTCTTTGAAAATGACCTAGAGGGATTTCGAAAGCTTCTTATCCAAGCGGAAGCGGTGAGGGTTCAACAGGGGCTTAAGAAGGAGCCCTTTAATCCAGATTATTTAGCGATCGAATAAAAGACCTTTGCGATTCGACGAGAGAGCCCGAGCACCAACGTAGAGGCCAATCAAGGACCTCGGGAGGGACAATCCCGGGCCTTTCCCTGAACTTTGGAATCTGGATTAGGGATGATGGATGGTCTCGCGGAAGCGGGGCACACCGGATAAACGTAACGATCAGGTACAAGGTTCGTCGAAGTGAGAGATTCGTCGATTCAATGGAAAGTCCAAGAATGGACTTAGAAGATAAGCGTTGCCAAAATATACGCTGTTTTTTGTCCCTATGTAATCACAAGAATATTTTTTCTCCTTGATCGGGAATAACTCCTCAAATTAACCAAATGGGTCTGTCCGGGACCCATTCAAATAAAGGCGCCATTCATTCCATTAGGTTACGGACAGACCCATGTTACCTATTCCCTCAGCAGAGCTTCAGTAATAGCATCAGTAAACTCCGGAGCTTCAGGGGGCGTCCGACCCGTCACGATCCGCCCATCGATAGCGGCAGCCCAATCCGGCATAAATTGGCCGCCCATGATATTGACAGCATGTTTAGAGGCGAGCCATCCACAGCATCTCCTCCCCTTCACCAGGCCAGCGGCGGACACAGGAATCGGGCCGTGGCAGATGGAGGCAATGATTTTTCCCTTTTCATAGGCATTTTTCAGCCAGTCACGATGGAGCGCATTGATATTCCAGGGGTTGAACGCACCCGGAATGAACACCACATCGAAATCCGACATCTTTAGGTCTTTTTTGTTAACGATCTTGTAATAGCTTAATGGAATTTCCTGAAAGGGAACGGTCGTCCCGAAATTTCCAACCCGATAATTAGCATACGGCCGTGCTCTCATTTCAGGCTCGAAGAGCCCGACGATGATTTTTGCCCCCCTGTACATCAATTCCATCACGGGAGCACAAAGTTCAACGTCCTCCCAATCATCGGTTACCATAGCCATAACTTTTTTGCCCTTGAGGATATTTTTATGCTTATCCTCAAAAGAGGGGCTCATAAGTTTGGCCAATGCCCTGAGGACAGCCGGGGAGTCAACCGTATCTCTGCCGGTGATTATATTTCCGTCCGTCACAACGGGCGCGTTCTGGAATTTGGCAATCGCCCTGAGCATGTAGTCGACGGCCGAATTACCGGTGCATTTCTTGCCGTTCACCAGGTCAAGCTGAATCATCGGCAGGATCCCGCCGCCGATACCAACGATAGGAACCCCTCTGTCGGCAACGGCCTTGATGAACCCGAGCGCCACATCGTCGGGGTACAAGATGTCTCCAGAGTGACCACCGAGAATGATGATCGCATCATATTTCGCAGGATCGGCCACTTTGTAGTCTGCCGCGAGGCCTTGCCCTTTTTGCATCACTACCGGGAACTCTGTTCTATTCTCATTGATGCCAAGCCCATTCATGCCGCCGGTCAAAGTCAAACCCCACATACCAGCGGGCTCCGTCGGGATGCCGATCATGGGCCGAGTGCTTTTCCACAAATGATTGTTATCCATCACAAATTGAGGCGTTCCACCAAACTCTGCGACATACTCCGCAAAGTAGTAGGCTTGCCAATCGCTGAATTCACAGCCCACCACAATTCCGATTTTTTTCCCGGCCAGAGGGCCTTGGGGTTTCACTTTTCCGCCATAAGGACCTATCCATGCGGTCACGCCTCCTTCCTCAATGATATCAATGCCTGTCGACTTGGCAACATTCAGGAAAGGCGAAGCCGCCGAGGCGAAGGTCGAAATCCCAAAAAGCATGAGACTGATTCCCAAAACGATTCCAATCGCTTGTTTCATGGCTGTTCCTCCTTTTTGTCTTTTTCAAAAGAAATCAAAAACTGTCTGCGACTATTCTTATTTCTTTGCTCCTTCCCCATTTACCACCCCCTTTCCGAAAAAAAGATCAAAATGACAGGAACCTGCTTTTGGGTAAGATGAGTAATGGAATCGTAGCCTCTATCGCCCATGATTGGGGTCCTTCTGGCTTTAAAATCCCTTTAATCCTTGCCAGATCATCGCCCAAAACGAATATTGGCCTGATTTTACTGAAATCCCGACCGGAGCTTTGCGGTTCCATTTCAATCATTTACCCCTTCTTTTGTTACGAGTGCATTTTAGATATTAGTAACACCAGAGTCAAGAAGATTTTTAAGAAGATTTTTGAGAATTATATGTTGTAAATTGCATGGATCTTGCCAAGATAAACACCCTTCCCAAAATGTGGCGTAATGCAGATATGGTTTTCGAATCATACCTTTTTGAGTCCTGAAAAATTCCAAATCCATAACTGATTTGTTGTGCTAAACTAAATTTGATCTTTTTCTTCTTAAGGAGGTTTTTATGGGAAAAGACACAATTTCGATGGCCGGCATCTTCCCTCCTATCCCGACGCCATTCGATGCCGCAGGGGAATTAGACTGGAAGGCGCTGGCATTCAACTTTAAAAAATGGAATCCTTATCCTATCTCAGGATACGCAATTCTGGGCACTAACGGAGAATTTCCCTACCTAAGCGAAGCAGAGAAGTTGGCTTACATGGAGGCGTCCCGTATGCATATCCCCCCGGGTAAGCTCTTCATGGCGGGAGTTGGATGTGAATCCACCCACAGTACCGTCGCCTTGGTAAAGAAGGTTGCTGCGTTGGGGGCTGATATAGCGCTGCTCATCACCCCCAGCTACTATAAATCTAAAATGGATGGGGCCGCCCTCACGCATTACTACCAGATTGTGGCTGACGCCTCGTCCATCCCCGTGAGCATTTATAACATGCCGGCCAACACAAATGTAGACCTGTCAGCCGAGCTGGTCATTAAACTCTCCCAGCATCCTAATATTATCGGCGTGAAGGACAGCAGCGGCAATTTGGCCAAGCTTGGCCAGATCCTCCGGTATGCCCGTCCAGGTTTTCAAGTCCTTGCGGGCTCGGCGGGATTTCTCTACCCGGCGTTATGCTTGGGAGCGATAGGCGGAGTGCTGGCTTTGTCCAATATCGCACCGCAACAATGTTGCGATATACTTAATTTCTTCCATCAAGGCCGACATGCAGAGGCTAAGGAATTACAACTTCGTTTGATTGCGGCCAATGATGCCGTGACTGCCCGCTTTGGTGTGGCTGGCCTCAAGGCGGCGATGGAGATAGTTGGATTTTATGGCGGCCCTCCCCGCAGCCCCTTGCAGCCGCTCAATAATGAACAGAGAGCAACGTTGCGCGACGTCCTTAAGGAAGCGGGCATCATTTAGTACACACGAGGTCCATAAAGGATCTGCCCTTGACCGAGGATGATACAGGAAGGCACTCCCAAAAGGGAATTATGAGGGGGTACCGGACACCTTTTATTTTCCAACCTTATAGGCACTTCCCATTTCCCCTAGATGATCCAGTAAAATCTAAAAATCCTCCGGTGCGGCGAAGTAGAACTCGCGATTGTTGTACCGAGCCACCACATGCATTGTCGCCCCAGGGGCATAGATGCGTGGCCAACGGGGCATGGAGATCTGCAGGACAGGTCGAAGCGCACGATCTTTCTCACCATATAAGGTCATAGCTTCCCAACACCCTACCCCTAATAAGAATTGCTAACCACACTTAATAAAAACAGGGCCTTCAGTGATCAAAGGTGTCCGGTACCTACCTTACCCATTTCTTCCTGAAATTATCGCTTGACCCCTTTGGCCTAAATTCGTATATTTCAACCAGTAAGTGCTACTCCAGGATATGAGCCGTCTTATACAGTCTGTATAAGCAGGGCCTGGTGGCTTGTTGATTTTGGATAGGCATAAGAAATTACACGGCTTTTAAGAAATGTCCTTAGAATGCCGGATTGTCTTATACAGAAGGAAACTGTCTGCCTTTGCAGATTTATACAGACTGTATAATCATTGTTGGCCGAAATAGAGCGCCTACGGCGCAAGGATTTACGGAAGGAGAGATCATGAAAGGCGTCCTTCTCCGTGTAGGTTGCGACACTACTCCCAAGGGTGGGAGTTGGAATGCTCCGGTAGACGTCCGGTCTCTCGACTATGTCTATGTTCCGATCGCAGGGCACGAAGACAGGTATGAGCACCTTGGTAGCTGCCCGACATACGGGTCCCTCTCCTCGTCGCTCGCGCGCCTCGGGGTCAATCTCCCGCCGCACCTCGCGCCTGATACAAAGGTTCATCTCGATCCGGATTTCGGCTCACTGACTTTTGGGGAACCGTACCGTGACAAGTCGGGGAAGCTGTCTTCGCGCGGCCAGACGCTGAACCAGCTTGATCGTGGAGACTTCATAGCCTTTTTTGCAGGCTTCCGCCCCGTCCGCTCAACGCGGTCATCCCCTCTTGTCGACTGCCTCTTTGGCCTCCTTCGCGTTCAGTCCAAGACCTTCGTGGGCGACCTACCCATAGAAAAGAGGCGCGCTTGTGCCCATGGCCGCCGCAAGGGTGCCGAAAATGACCTCGTCATTTGGGGTGACCCGAAAATGTCTGGGAGGTTCCAGAAGGCTATCCCAATCGGTAACTACAGGGATGGCGCGCACCGCGTAACACGAGAACTCCTTCGGGACTGGGGAGATCTCAAGGTAAAGGACGGCTATATTCAGCGAAGCGCCAGACCACCATTCTTCTCGGAGCCGGAGAAGTTTCTCCGCTGGCTGAGCCTCCAAGAAGGAATTTCGCCGCTGCTCAATACGAACTGGTAGCGGTTCAGACAAGGACGGCCAACAAACGTGTGGAGCGGACGCGGATAAGCTTTGGTGCTTCGCTTCGCTCATTTTACTTTGGTGGCCGCTCCGCTCACACGTGGCGTTATCACTTTCAATTCGTAAGTGCGCCATGAACGTGGTGCGTTTTTTTAGCGCAGTACTTGCTCGTTCTCGACCGGCACATGATGTGTCCTGTACCGATGGAGGAGATCGGACAGAAGGGGGCCGTGAAGCTCTGCCGGGTTCCAACGGCTGGGGTTATCATAAGCAGAGCGGTCCAAAATGTACCGGATTACGGCCATCACCGTAAGGTCGGGCTACCATAGGATGTATGGTGAGATAACGAATCTGTGTTGGAAGCCTCTGCATTTATGAAAGACCTCCCTTGGTAGTGTGATGGCGCGGGAGGAATGCGGCGTGATCCGGGTGGGTTTTACGGTCCCGCCTGGAAGGTACGAATAAGCCCGTACCTGGGAGCAGGCTACTCCTTCCTTCCTGTCTCTCCAGGGCCGCCAGGGGTAAAGCAGGCACCTAAGCATCCAAGGGTTGAGAACGGGAACATGGGAACCGTGCGTGTTTGCCTGTTATGGAGAGCAGGCTATCCGTGGAGACCGGGGAAGGGCACGTACGGGGCGGAGTCCTCGTAGTAGTCTGGGGGCGGGAAAGCCGTTCACGAGGCGAAGGGGGACAGGAGGCCGATAGGTTTTTGAAGCCGGGGGAATCTGTGGACACAGATGCAAGGACCGATAAGGTCTGGTTACTCAGCGTGCAGAGAAAACTCTATCAGTGGAGTCGGGAGAACCCCGAAGGGCAGTAAGTGTGCCTGGCGGACGGTTGCCACAAACGAGGGCAATCGAACGCCGGCTATCGACGGGGGGACTATTAAGTGGCCCGATTCTGCTATGGTCTCTGGAGAGCCGAGTGCGTAACGAAAGGCGCATGCTCGGTTCGGGGAGGGGCTACGGGAGACCGGGGGTTGAGAGACCCTACGGCGCCCGTAGTCTACTCTACTTTGTAATGTCCGTCGTGGTCTTCAGTATTGACTTGTAGGTGGAGTCTTCAGCGAGCAAAGTGTTTCTTGCTGTTCCCTTTCAGGATTAACCAAGATTCTCCCAACTTCGATTCCTGCTTGGAGCCAGGCACTTACGCTCCCAGTTTCATCGGCCTGGATCTCGCCATTTGCTTTATCCAATGGTCCATCTTTCCATCTATGAAATAACCCATTTTCAGGGATTGCTCTGTCGATTACGGTATGAAGTCAATAGGGCGGTTGCAAAGGACTCCTTTGAAATCGGTAAGGGGGAAGGTAAGCGTCATGGATTATCAATGGCAATCTTCAATTTTCAGGGGATGTTTTTATCAACTCATGATCCAATCTCCCTCCTGTTTTGGGATTTTTGGGGGGACCCTGTGCTATGTTTCTTCCTGTAATCATGGAGTTAGAAATTTTTAAAATCATTCAAGCTTTCTCTCAGTAATTATCAACCTTTATTTTGACCCCGACTACCCCTAGGATGCTTATCTTCATTCGTAAAGATCAGGGTGTACGGGGCGGAAGGAACCGGTTTGCCCGGATGAGCCTCAAAAAGGCCTGTCGATCCTTGCCAAATCATCGAAAAATACCCTCGTCACCTCTCCCCCGAAAAGGCCCCGCATCCCCGCTGAAAAGGCCCCAAAACAAACACAAGATCTTGTGCTAAAATTCCCTTGACACACAATTGCCTTTTTTGTATATTCAAGCCACCCCAAAGCGAGTTCTTATCAATTGGAAATTCAAATATTACCTCACCGGACTTTACCATTTGGACATCCTCCGGCAGGAATGGAAAAAGGCCAGAAGACGACATGGAAAATAAATAGAATTTCCAGGAATCGCTTCATCTTTTTAAATGAATAAGTTGTCTTGATCTCTTCTACCGATCTATTTTATATTCTTCTCATTTATAAGGATATTTTTCATATTCCTTCTAGGAATCAACAAGAGATGAAGAAAGGAAAACCTGTGAAAATCCTGGTTTGTTATCGTTTTAAAAAAAGAGACCCGTTATCGTTATTAGGGGTTCATTGCGCGGAGGCTTTACGGAATCTTGGTCATGATGTTCATACTTTTGATACCTCTGATATAGGCCCTTTGGAAAAATATTTCTTCAAACCGGTTAATTTGACTTTAAGTAATCTGCGTATAACGAGAAGCGATCCAGTGGGCAGGAATTCAAAATATCTATTCCACGCCCGAAGAAATAGAATGTTTAGATTTAAGGTTAACAAATTCAAGCCTCAATTAATTTTTATTATTGGTTACCCACCTTTAGCCCAAGAGGTTTTATTGGAGGCAAAGAAAAATTCCATACTGGTGGGATGGGATACGGGAAACCCAATGGACTTGGAAGATGTGATGGAAACCGTTTTTTATTATGATTTCATTTTTTCGATCTCAAGATATTCGGTAAATGAACTTAGGAAACGGAATTTAGGAAATACATTCTATCTGCCTCATGGGGTTGATCCTCATCTTTATCGAAAATTAAATCTTCATCCCAAGGAAGCGAGACCTTATCAATGCCAAATCGCTTTTGTTGGAATTTGGTATGAAATCCGACAAAAGATTTTGGAAGATCTAGTGGATTTTGATTTGGGGATTTGGGGGCCGCGATGGAAAAATAAAAAGCGGGAAAATAAATTGCTCTATCCTTTTGTAAAAGGAACTGGACTCTTTGAGGGGGAAGTTGTAAAGCTATACAACACCGCAAAAATTAATCTTAATATCAATGCCTGGTACGGAGCTATGCAATCGGGAATGAATATGCGAGTATTTGAAGTACCGGCTTGCAACGGATTCTTCATTACCGATTACGATGAAGAATTGTCGGAATTTTTCCGATTGGGCGAGGAAATAGAGACGTTTCGGGATATTGAGGAGTTAAAAGATAAAATAAAATTTTATTTGTGTCAGGAAAATGTTAGAGAAAAAGTTTCCCTCAAGGGATTTGAAAAGGTCAGGAGTCATCATACCTATAAACATCGAATGCAAGATATCTTGCGAATCGTTACAAGTGGTTAAAAAACCCTTTTCAGGATTTCAAATACGACTTTGGTGTGTAAAGATCAACAGACATGGACCCACTAATCGCCATGGTTTCCAACTGGCGTCATTCCGGATTCCAGGTCTTCTGCGGTCAGCGTTTATTTCCCCAGGATAAGACAGGCATGGAAAACCTGGCCCGGTACATCATCCGGGCTTCCTTCTCCCAGGAACGGATGCAGTATCTCGCAGAACCCTCAAAAGTTGTTTACCGGGCGAAAGACGGAACCGAGGAAAAGGTCTTCGATGCCCTGAAGTGGCTGGCCGCCATGTGTTCCCACATCCCGGACAGGGGGGAGCAGATGGTCCGGTACTAAAGATTCTGCAACACTATCAGAGCCAACAGTTCAAATGGTAATCCTCACTCCAATTTTAAACCGACCGTTGTGTACTTGTAGGTGTTATCAATAAATCTTTCCCCCACTAAACTTGAGTTTCACCGGGGAATGGACACTTCCCAGTGCCCAGCTTCATCAGCTTTGGGGAGCCATTTCGACGCGAAAAGGGCCGCATCGGGAAATGGATGTTACCCTTTTCTATGCCATAAATCGCGAGGGACCCTCAGCTCAGTGCACTTATAAGCTTTGCCCCATCCGGGCTTCCCCATCCGGTACAGGCATCCCAGCCCGAATGGGCCGGATAGGGGCCGTTCTTACCCGTGATGTCGTTATTCCCCACGCGGATGTCTTGAAATACGCCGGCAGAAGAGGGCAGGCCGTAAATCCCAGGGTTTAGATAACCCACGGAATGGCCCAGCTTCTGGTTAAGGAGGGCGACCAAGCCGGCCCAAAGAGGGGCCACCGCGCTGGTTCCGCCGATGGTAAACGGCTTCCCATCGACCAAAACCTGGTAGCCAGTGACCGGGTCGGCATCGCCCGCCACGTCGGGAACGCCCCGCCCGATGCGCCCACCCGGGTTTGCCGACGGCGGGATGTTGGCATTCGCCTGCCACTTCGGCAGATCAAAGACATCACTTACCCCCCCGCCGGTCGCGCCGCCGCTCACCCCTTCGTTCCAAACAATCTCTTTGGTAATCGTACCGCCGGATCCTTCCAGACGGGTGCCGCCGCAGGCCAGAGCATATGGGCTGGAAGCCGGAAAGTCGACATGGAGACGACCGTCATTGACCCCATCGGTTGAGCCATTGTCGCCAGCTGCGCAGCAGACCGTCACACCGAGGGCAGCGGCATCCTGGAAGGCCTTGTCCATGGCCTGCATAGCCTGATTTGTCCAGTCTGATTCCGCAGCGCCCCAGCTGATCGAAACCACCGACGGTTTGTTTAGGGTATCGTGGATCGCGGTGGTAATAGCATCCAGGAAACCGGCGTCGGTGTTGGGGGCGAAGTAAACGACGATCTTTGCCCCAGAGGCCACAGCGCCCGCCACCTCAATGTCGAGCATCACTTCGCCGTCCGGCCCGTTGGGGTCACCCGTCGGCTGATTGTGTCCCCCATCCACCGACCTGGCCATGACCACCGGCATGGAAATTCCCAGCTGGCCAAAGTAGGCCTCGAGATCCGTGCTGCGGTAACCGCCGCCCAACTCGATAATTGCCACACACTGGCCTTTCCCGTTGATGCCTGTCGGGAAGTCATAGAGTTTTGCTACTTGAGGGGGGGTATAGGAAATCCCCCCGGCACGGGGTCGCGCTGCTCCCTTCTTTCCACCGTACAGCCGCATGTGAGGCAGGGCCTGCGGCCGATTGTCGAGACCGAAGACCCCTTCTATGATCGGGGCAAGGTCTTCGGGCACGCGCCGGGCCCGGTACGCCCACGATAGGTCCCCCTCGGATGCTTATAGCGTGCCAGAGAGACTCCAAAAGCCTTGCTGAAGGCGGCCACTGTCCCCGACAGAACCAGGCGGCGCTGCGCGGGGCTGACTTCCACCACGTCCAGGCCGTGCTCATGGGCGAACTCCTCAACTTTTTCAAGTTCGGCGGGGTCAGCACCATGGGCGGCGGCAAACTCTTCATGGGTAAGGTGCCTGCGCTCCTGCGGCTTAAGGGCGCTAATCTCTTCGATCGCCGATGAGAGGCCTTTGGCAGACGGGCGGCGCCGAACCAGGATGGTTACCAATATACGCTCCCTGGGATCGACTGCACCTACCCTGCGTGCTCCTTTGAGAGCAGCGCGCTCGCTACCCTGAACGGGCATGCCTTTTTTCGTTGATGGCATAGTCTATTCCTCCTTTTTCTTTTTGAGGTTGAATAGGGTGCTGAGTGCCCTATCTGCCCCATAAAACAAGCCACTCAAGGGATCCCCTTGGAAGGAGTAAAGCTACGATATTTTCTTGGTTATCTGATATTGGGGCTCGTTGGCCAGAGCCCAGGCGCGATGAGCCTCAAATTGCCCGATAAAGGCTCGGGCCCACAGGGTCGAACGAAACACCCGCGCTGAGTTTCCTTGAAACCAGGCGCTCTGAGAGAAGTTGGTGCTACCCTCCCAGCAGTTATACTCTTTCCCATCCGTGGGCTTTACCACCATTCCTTTCCAATGCCAGATTTGATCCTTTTTATCGCTGTTGACTCCGGCCGTCGTGATGGTCAGGTCGCTGTGTTTGACGTTCGAGACCAGATCTTTCAATTTGGGCAATTCAGCTTTACCCATGGCCTGGCTGTGATCGAGCAAGATGTGAAGTTTCGCCCCTGCCGCGTCGGCTTTCTTTAGCTCATCGAACATGGGCTGAAGGGTGAAGCCAAACGCGCAAATCCAGACCTCACTGAAGCTATTGAGCAATTCGAGAAATTTCTGCTCCGCCACCTTGCCGTCTTCCGGCAGAAAATAATCCGTTTCCGTGATCGTAAGGGTAATCATAAGGAATGCGCTCCTTCCTTATTTCAAAAAAAAATCTAGACCTTTTTGCAATTTTTGTCAATTCTCGCTTTTAGGAATAAGTTGTTACCTGACTTGACATTGTCCGTCAAATCAAACCCTGGAAGAAATAAATAGAACCATCCCGATTTTATTTACTCTTCTTCGAAACCTTTGACATTGACATTGATTATTTTCGTTTTATAGTAAAAGATATCTAACCCTCTGGGTGGATGAACAACTCAAATCATTGTAAGAAATTTGAAAAATATATTCTGAGGGCTTCTGTATCCCAAATAGAAAGGAGTGGAGTTAGATGGAGGAAAAAATCATCACCCGTAGGGATTTTCTCCGAGTAGCAGGTGGAACGGCTGTGGCTGTTGCCTTGGGGTCAGGGATTTTGGGCGAAGTTCGGGCAGAACCAACGGCAAAAGTCGTCCTCATCCGGAATGCTGAAGTTCTGGGGAGCCATGACAAAGTTCAAGGAGAGATCCTGCAATCCATGCTGGATGAAGCCGTTAAGATTCTCCTGGAAACAAATGAACCTCTGGAAGCCTGGCAGAAGCTTTTCAAGAGTTCGGAGGTGGTGGGGATTAAGAGTAATGAATGGCAGAAGATGCCGACGCCCAAAGAATTGGAAGCGGCCATTAAACGCCGCCTGCTGGAGGTGGGGGTGGCGGAAGAGAATATCGGCATCGCTGACAAGGGAGTCTTGAATAACCCGATCTTCCTCAAAGCTACCGCTCTAGTCAATGCGCGACCGTTGAGGACGCATCACTGGTCCGGGGTTGGGACCTGCCTGAAAAATTACATTCAGTTTGTCCCCGACCGTTCCTCCTACCATGATGAAGGGTGCTCCCCCCTGGGCAAAATTTGGACTTACCCAATCGTTAAGGGAAAGACTCGTCTGAATATCCTCAGTGTCCTCACACCCCAATTTTATGGAAGAGGAGCCCATTTTTTCGACACCCGATACGTTTGGCCCTATAAGGGGCTGATCGTAGGAATCGATCCCGTGGCTGTGGATGCGGTAGGGGCCCATCTCCTTCAGGTGAAGCGAGTCGCCTTTTTCGGGGAGGACAAGGCTCTGGATGTCCCGCCCGTCCATATCATGGTGGCCGATAAAAAATATCACCTCGGGGTCAGTGACTTGGGTCGCATTCAGCTGATCAAACGAGGCTGGATGGAAGGGGTGCTGATCTAGTCTTCGTGAGAGGAAAATCCGGGTACTTGGGATTCAATTTTTTCCTGGGGTACTCGGCGACCAAGGGAAGGGGTTTAGGCCGCTAGAATGACCTGGCGTCAACTTAGGAGCTCCCAAGGGGCACCCCTTTCCAGCCGCTCTCGGCTGCTCCGGAATCGATTGACTATGGCTTCTTCGAGTATACAGGGTTTGATAGGAACTCGCTTTTGGGTCGATATGGGTACCTTCTGAAAATTCCCTCTGATAAAATCCTCAAAAAGGTATTACAACCCTCTTTGAGGCTTCACGACAGCATCCTCTGGTGCCACCCCCTTCTTATATCGTCCTCCGGAAGCTGAGATTTAGGTTAGGATGTTTTTCTGAGCGCTTTTTGCCTAAACACTGGCCCTGCAATATATACAAAAAAGCAAAGAGATAAATTTTAAAGAATAAAGGTGGACAGACTATCAAGCTCTGAGATAAATTTATGTTAGATCACTTCCAAGCCTCTGCTGTCTGCTCTGCAAAGTAACCCGTAAGTCGGAGAAGGGTCAGTGCTGGGCAGGCTGACCCTTATGGTTCGATGGAACTCTGGCAAAAAAACCTTTACAGTCTCTGGTTCGCTCAGTTGATTGCCGCCATGGGCTTAAGCATGATTATCCCCTTTCTCCCTTTCTACCTGCGCGAACTTGGCGTTACCGGAGGGGAGGCCGTCAAAATCTGGAGTGGGTTGATCTTTTCGGCGCCTTTCATGGTTTCCGCTTTCTTGCAGCCGGTCTGGGGCATTCTGGGGGACCGCCGGGGTCGAAAACCCATGGTGGTAAGGGCTATGCTAGGTCTGGCTCTGGCCAACTTTCTGATGGGGTTCGCCCAAAGCGCCCCGCAGCTTTTGATTCTCCGGTTTTTCCAGGGAAGTCTTGCAGGGTTCGTTGCTCCCTCTCTGGCTCTAATGGCCTCCTGCACGCCGAAAGAAAAGACCGGCCAAGCTTTAGGCACCCTGCAATCCGCCCTCGTTACCGGGATGATCGTGGGTCCTCTCTTGGGAGGGGTGCTGGCCCATTTCATGGGTTACCGGCCCATTTTTTTCTGGACAGCCTTTTTCTGCCTCTCCGGGGCCATCATTGTGATCCGCTTTGTGAAGGAAGAATTTGTCCGACAGGAAAAAGAGAAAAAATCCGGTTTGCGAGATCATCTCCGTTACGTCTTCCATTCTCCAGAACTCCGAGTCATGCTTCTTCTGTTGATTTTGGTTCAATGTTCGATTGTAATCGTCGCTCCTTTCCTCAGCCTCTACGTGGAATACCTGAAAGTCTCTCCGGAATTTATCGGCCTTATGACGGGCGTCGTATTCGGGATTACGGGGGTGGCGAATGCCTCCACCGCGCCCTTCTGGGGAAAAAGAGCGGACCGGATCGGTTACCGGAAAAATCTGCGGCATTCGCTGATAGGTATAACCTTGTTCTCCTTTCCCCAGGCGTTTGTTACGAATGTCTATCAGTTGTTGATTCTCCGGGCTGGGCTGGGTATTTTCATTTCCGGAGTCATCCCCACGATCAACACGATTGTTCAGCGTTCTACACCTGAAAAGGACCGGGGCGGGATTTACGGAATCTTCCAGGGCGGTCTTTTGCTGGGGAATGTGGCCGGCCCTTTAATTGGGGGTGTTTTGGCTGCCTCTCTCGGGTTGAGGTCGATTTTTTTGATCACCACGGGGATCTTCTGCCTAGCTTCAGTTTGGCAGAGGAAAATAACACCAGGGGCCTCCTGATATCATTACCCTGTTGTTGCCACCTCTTTGGTCGCGATAAACAGGCCCATAAGCCAAGTCCCGAGGCTGATTCACTGCGCGTCGATAGACTTCGCCGTTCAAACCCGGAGCAGACACTTCCCCGAATCCGACTCTTGCTTCAATTCCTGTCGAGAATACACGACCCACCGCTAACGAAAGGTACACCTGCTTCTTCCTCTATAAGAAGTCATTCCAAGTGCTGGGCAACAAGAACGAACTTTCCTCTTCCGCCAGTCGGGTGAGGGTTATCAGGACAATTTCTGGATGAAACATTCGGGGAAAAATTCTTTTATTTTCTTTTCCTTCATATAGCGAGCGGCCTCTGCCTCATCGGCAAAATGGCCAATGTAAATTCTATACCACACCCCTCGATCCTTGGCCCTTATCTTGGCTAAATAAACCGGCTGCCCGCTCATTTTTTGGGTTTCCACAAATTCTTTCGCCAGTTTCAAATCGCGCATGGCGCTCACCTGGATGGCGTAGCCTTTGGTTTTCGCAGGTTGGCTGGCCTGCTTCTCGGAAGGGGCTTCTTTTTTAATGGCCACCTCCGGCTCTTCTGCTGGCCCAGGTTTTGTTGGGGGTGTTGGGATTGGTTCTTTCTCTGGTAGGGCGGGCGGCTGTGCTGGAGGAGGTGGAGCAGGAAGGGCCGGGGGTGCAGAGGGTTTGGCTACCGGGATCGGAGGATTGTTCCACTTTCCCCCGTCGAAATAAGTCATGCTGCCCGTAATGCGGCTTGTCCTGACTTGATAGGTCCTATTCCCGGATTGGATCGTATCATAATGGTAGAGGGTATGGTAGAGGGTTGGCCAAAAGAGCCCTGCCAAAACTACGACAACGAGAGCAGCTCCCCCCAGAAGAATTTTGCCCCGGGGGAAATGATGGCCCGTTTCTTCGACTGGCGCAGAAAGGTCTGGCTCCTCAGAAATTTCCATGGGCGGTTCTGCAGAGGCGGGTCTGCTTTGCTTTTGTCGAAAGGCAAGGATTTTCTCATAGGCCTGGGTTATTTCCGGTAACTTTTTTTCCGCCTCCTGCTGAAGGGAAGGGTTATCTGCAAACTGACTGGGATTCCAGAAATCGACTAACCGCTCATACGTCTCCTTGATTTTTTCCAGGGAAGCATCGGGGGATACCTGGAGAGCCTCGTAATAGCCTTTCAGAGCCTCCATCTGCTTGCGGTCAGCTGCTGGGTTTTCGGATTCGGCGACCCGATGGTACATGGTTTCCAATTCATCGAGAAGTTTCTTTTCTTTTTGCTCCCGATTTTTCATGTTAAGGATCCTTAAGGGTGAATTTTTTCCCCGGTCTTGTTTCGGACCGGGATTCGAAGTCTTAGCTAGACCTGTCTGCCTCGTGCAACAAGTTGGCAGCCCTGGAACCAGACCCTTCTACGAAGAAGCCGGCTATGGATATCGGAGATCCCACAGCGGGATAAACATCCTTTTTCTGGACCTTCAACCCTTAATCCTCTTCATATAGCGGTCTACAATGGATTCTGGATTCAGATGAAAATACTGCACGTAGGCTTTCAGGAAACTTTTTAAATGGAGACGAGAAGGCAGCTCGTAGAACTGGTCCTCTTCGATACACCGGAGCATGCCGGGCCGAATTTTTGTCCACTCGGCAATCTGCTCCAGGGAAACCCCTAATTCCATCCTCAATCTTTTTAGATCCATTCCCGTCAGGACCTCCAGGGAGAGGATTTCTTTGACCACCGGATTCTCCGCAGCCCGGGGTTTTTCCCCTTCCGATTGGGAGGCCGTGTCTGTTGAGCTGTTGCCACCCCCGGGGGCCAGTTTTCTCCTAGCGTTCCAGTATTGCGACCCCTCTTTCATGACCCCTTGTTGAATCAGCGTTTGATCGTATTCGTACCTGGCCTTCTCGTTGATCAGGGTGGCAAAGGCTTCATCGACCCTGGCCAAAATCTCTTTTCTTTCTTCGCTCGAAAAAAGGGAATAGATCACCATCGAGTCTTCGCTATACACTTCCAATGCTCTTTTATAGGCCTGACGGATCTCAAAAGGTGTGGCCCCCGAAGAAAGGTCCAGGATTTCATAATGAGTGAGTTCGGACAATGGCCTCATCGGATTCTATTCCCCCAGTGTTCCCACCCATCCCTGCGGCTTTCTCCAAAGTTTCCTCTGCTGGACCGGATTTCTCTCCCTTATTTCGTGCCGCCAATACATGTTGGCAGAATTTTTTAAGGTCCATAGCGGTTTGCGTATGAGGATATTTGTCCAGAAAAGGGACTTTCTGACATACCGCATCATGGACTAAGTCGTCATAGGCAATGTTGCCGATGAATTGCACGGGGAGGCCGAGGTGCTTTTCAATAATCCGGCAGATTAAAACCCCCAATTTGGGATTATCCTGTTTGCGAAATTGGTTCAGAACCAGCTTGAACTTAAAAGCCCGCAGACCCTGTTCCACGATTTTACCTTTCTCCGGCTCCAGTTCTTTGATGACGGAGAGAAGGTATTCCGGGTTATTGACGATGGCCCCCTTGGTCCTTTCTTCCATCTCCTCAACCAGGGTTCGGAAATGATAGGTCTTGAGAAGCTGCCTGATCTTGCGGGCATACACGGCTCGCATTAAACGGTACACATTTTCAATGGACGTAGGCTCAGGGGTAGTAACGAAAATACCCGAATCGGAGATCAGGAAAAAATCAATGGTGTTAAAAGATGTGCCAGCCCCCAGATCCAACAGGGTGAAGTCGTAAGAAAGCTTGGAGATGGCCCGAAAAATCTTCATTTTCTGTTCGTAGGCCATATTGGCTGTGTCCAGGTTATTCCCCGCCCCGCTGATTAGAAAAAGATTAGGAATCCTGGTTTCGATGACCGTTTCCGCCAGAGTCTGAACCTTTTTGTTTAGAAAATCCGAAAGGCTTTTAGGCTGATAAGGTATACCGATCATGGTGTGGAGATTGGCTGCCCCGAAATCGGCATCAATCAAGAGGGTTCTGTTCCCCTGTTTGGCAAGCCAGATACCGAGATTCCCCGCCAAAAAGCTCTTGCCCGAGCCCCCTTTGCCCCCTCCGATCGGCCAGATCTTCGTCATTTGTGCTGAATCTTCATCCGTAAAGGTGACACGGAATCTTTAAAATCATTCTTTCGCTGCCAGTCTCGCGAAAGGATGCCCATGGACGCCTCATTCCCCCGTGGCCGGCAGCTAATGGTTTTATATAAACCTGAGGCATCCATAAAGAGAGGATATTGTTCGGACTTGTTAAGGATATCTAAGCAGTAAAGAGAGATTCCTTTGATCTCGAAAAGTTATTTTAAAACATTTATGCCCTTTTCACAACATCTAATTAACTGGATTCCTCCCCTCTTTTTAATTTCTATCTCAACGATTCTAATTTAACATAAGGGGCGCGTGACCCCCATTTAGGCTTTCGCATGGAATCTGGGAAGCTGTCTTCTCGGAGGGAAGGTAGAAGCTTGAAGTAGAGGACCCACGAGGGCGAGGGTACCGCTCCAAGACTCAGGGGCGGAACAACTCGCAATAGGGGGGAAGTCCCGTAATGGGGGTCCCCTAGACAACATACCCTAGAAAAAATTTCCTCTTGATCCGCAAATGCCTTTATGCTAGGGTGCATCCACGCAAAAACCCAGTATCTTGTCAACTTAAAGGGAGGGGAGTCATGAAAAGTAATGCGGCCATTGGAATGGGAATTTTTGTGCTTATCCTAGCTACCATTTGTACACCATCGCTGGGAAAGTCCGCTGAACCTATCAAAATGTTAGCCCTCGACCCTCTTTCAGGGGTAATGAAAGACATCGGGGATCGCTATCAGCTCGGGATTAGGTTTGCAGTGGAGGAGATTAATTCTGGTGGAGGGCTGCTGGGCAGGCCCATTAAAATGTTCTATGACGACAGCCAGGTCAAACCAGATATCGCCACCCGCAAAGCCATCCGGTACATTACCGAAGAAAAAGTGGAATTCATCATGACGGGGACAGGTACGCACGTGGGCAAAGCTATGGCCCAGGTGGCGGAGAAAGAAAAAGTCATTATGCTCAACTATGGCGCCGCGGGGGATGAGCTTACGGGGAAAGATTTTACTCCCTATCATTTTCGAGTTGCTCTGAGTACCGGTCAGCAATCGGGTGCCTTGGCAGCCTATTTCGCTAATACCCCTCATAAGAAGTACTATCTTCTCTGCCAGGACTATGCCTTCGGCCATGACGTGGCTGAAGCTTTCAAGAAGGCCATGAATAAGTTCAAACCTGGTTGGCAATTAGTGGGAGAGGATTACCATCCTTTGGGAGCGAAGGACCTGGGCCCTTACATCAGCAAAGTCATCGCTTCGGAGGCCGATGTCTTGATCACCGGGAATTGGGGGTCCGATATCCAGGTTTTATTAAAACAAGGCGCAGGTTTGGGCTTAAAGGCTAAGGTTGGAAACTATTTTCTGAGCGATCCGGTCGCCTTGCCAGCGATAGGAGATGCAGCGATCGGGAATATTACGGCAGAAATCTACATGCTTACTGAGGATACCACCCAGAATAAGGCATTTATCGAGAGATGGAAAAGAAGAAAGATGGCCCCGGAGCACCCCTATCCGGCCTTTGTAATAGGAAAGTCTTACCAAGCATTCATGTTCATGGTGGAAGCGATCAAAAAAGCTAACTCCACCAAAGCAGAGAATGTCATCAAGGCCTGGGAGGGAATGAGTTACGACGCCCTGGTGGGCCGAATGCTCATGAGGGCCTGTGATCACCAAGTGGTCACCCCTATATCTGTCGCTGAAATTCTTCCGGGGCCAGGTCCCTTTTACAAATTTCCTTTTGTGGGGAAACCGACCATGATTCTCGCCGAAAAAGGGGCGGTCCCGCCCGCAGAGACCGGGAACCCCAGATGCAAATAATCCATTCATAATCGGAGTCTAAAAGGGATGGGGGATTTCAACGCCCTCCATCCCTAATCGCAACTCCAGACGCCCTGCTCATTAAGGTACTGAGATCATGGACCTGAAGTGATAGATCGTCTCGATATCCTATTGTTTCAACCCATTGAAAACATGAGAATCGTTGGATCCGTCTCCCTTCCCGAAAGAAATTATTTCTTCTATTCTCCTTCGCTGAACTCTCTTCTATTTACACCTGGGATTCTCAGTCTCGTTGAGAGGAACAGCAACTTTATCCATGGGAATCATCACGGGCGTCCCTGGGAAAGGAAATGGAAAGAGCGATGATTTGGCCCGGATTTCCGCAATAGAACCGGACATCTGGATCTGGTGATCACAGGCGCGCATGATTTGTTTACCCACCAGGCTGTCGAATTCCATCCCTTCCCAGGCCTTGATGACGGCTTCGTCATCGAAGGATTTGGCTTTCTTGATTGCTTCGAAGAGGAACGTAACTCCATTATAGCCATACCCGATTTGGGCAGTCGGCCAAGGATCTTTTGTATCCTTGTTTTTCTTGTGCCATTTCGCCAAAAAAGCTCTGTTCTGCGGTGTGTCGACTGTAGGAAGATAGGTGCTGTTCACAAAGCTACCGATGGCAAGGTTGCCAATGTTGGAAAGACGGACACGATCATCCAAAAAATAGGTGGCATAACGGGCTTTTACGCCCATCTGGGCCCCCTGCCTGATCAATGATTCTAAGTCCATTCCCCAGTTTCCGGTGAAGATGATCTCCGCTCCGCTGGCCAGAATCTTGCTGATGTAAGGTCCAAAATCTTTGGTGGCCAGGGGATGGTAATCTTCCCCCACGATTTTTGAATCCGGATCTCTTTTTTCATAACCGCCTTGAAATCCTCGGCAACGGCATGCCCAAAGGCATAATCCATATTGATGAGATAGAATTTTCGCCAGGGCTTGGTCTTAAAGAATGCGGCGTAGGAGCGTGAACGATTTCCAGTGGTGAAGCAGGTGCGGAAAAAAAGGGATTGAAATCTTTTCCGGTAAGAAAGTCTGATTCGGCTCCCAAAGTCAAGAAAATGACTTTGTTCTTCTGCGCCACGTCCATCAGAGCCCGGGCCACGGAGGTGGAACTCAATTGAATGATAAATTTCGCATCATCTTCCATAATCGCCCGGATGGCTTTCCGGGCGGCTACATCTGGCTTGAGTTGGCTGTCTTCTGGCAGATATTTAATTTTGCTTCCTAAAAGCCCGCCAGCTGCGTTCACCTCATGACGGCAAATTGGACCCCACCGATTGAGAGATCACCCACATCCTTAAAAGGCCCCGAAATGGGGTCCAGCTGGACCATGGTTACCGTATTCTGGGCCCCAAGAGGGGAAGGTTAAAAAAATTAGAAAGGCGATTACCAAAATTACTGTCCCTCTCCTTTTCTTCATTTTTCCCTCCTTCTCTTGATTTTTTGCAGTACTGCAAAACCCATTTTCCAGCTTCTTTTCCGGGATCAAAAAATCGGTTTCAAAATCCTGTGATCAAGCCGCGATGAGAATAAGACCCCTGCTTTAAATTGCCCGCCCTAACTTAAAAAATATCACATTTTTTAGTCTTGGCCAAATTAATACAAACGCAAAAATAATTTTTACATCTTTCTGGGTTCCCCCCACCCCATCCCTATCCCCCAGTGGGGGAGAGGGGAGGATGAGGGGACAATTGTCAAAGAATTAAATGCGTTCGTATTGGTTTAAAAAAAATAGGCCCTCTCCTGGTTATGGGATGTGAATTTCAGAACTCTTGGATTTTATAAGGGTTATAAAGTGGCGACAGCTTATAGGTTTCCCGGATTGGTGTTTTAGGATTTTGAAGAGGAAAAACGCCGGAGGGGTAAATTGGGCATGTTCGGCCAGCTTTCGAACCGATCATAAATAGTTGAAATTTTTAGAAATTCCTAATTTTCATGCACCTTCAGGCTTCTTTTATATTTTTTATATTTTTTTGCTTGACAAAGGTAAAGAATCATGATCTTCTTAATAGAGAATTGAGGAAAGAGAAATTTCAAAAATGATGGGCAGAGAAAGTAATTTCCAAACTTGGTTTAGCTTTTATTATTTTTTTACGCACCAGTCTGCCCATCGCTTATGGTGACAGAGGCATAAAATAAACCAAAAAAGCCATGGGTAGACTGAAGATGCTGCTCATGGCTTTTTTATTTTGCAAGGCCATGGTAGCAAATTTTACCATGGCCTTTTTTTTGGGGGAAGGTGGAGCAAAAATGATTATCGTGATGAAGAAAAATGCGCCGGAGACTCAGATCGACCATGTCATCAAATGGATCGAGTCCGTAGGTTACAGGGCACACCCCTCCCGCGGGGTGGATCGAACCATCATCGGTGTCGTGGGGGACGACCGAGGCAAGGCCCAATTGAAGGCTGCCGAAAACCTTCAGGGTGTGGAAAAGATCATGCCGATCTTGAAACCTTATAAACTCGCCAGCCGGGAGGCTAAGATGGGCAATACGATCATCCGCATCAACGATCTGGAAATCGGCGGGAATCAATTTATCATCATGGCCGGCCCCTGCTCCATTGAAAGTGAAGGACAATTGATGGAATGCGCCTACATCGCCAAGAAGGGAGGCGCTCACATCCTCAGGGGTGGGGCCTTCAAGCCGAGAACATCGCCTTACAGCTTTCAAGGGTTAGAAGAGGAGGGTTTGAAACTCTTGAAAAAGGTGCGGGAGAAAACGGGCCTGCCGGTGGTCACGGAGGTCATGAATACAACCGAAGTGGAGTTAGTGGAAGAATACGCCGATATTCTCCAAATCGGTGCCCGGAATGTCCAGAACTTCGCCCTTCTTAAAAAGGTGGGGCGCGCGCAGAAACCGGTCCTTTTAAAACGGGGAATGGCGACGACGATCGAAGAACTCCTCATGTCGGCAGAATACATCATCTCTTCGGGTAACAATAAGGTCATGCTCTGCGAGAGGGGAATTCGTACTTTTGAAACGGCAACGCGCAACACTCTGGACATCAGTGCCGTGCCGGTTCTAAAGGAGCTAACTCATCTTCCGATCATCGTGGATCCCAGCCATGCCACCGGTCATTGGAAATACGTCATCCCTCTGGCCAGAGCTGCGGTGGTGGTCGGGGCCGACGGACTCCTCGTAGAAGTCCACCCGGAACCGGAAAAGGCCGTTTCCGACGGCATCCAATCGCTCAAACCCGAGAAGTTTTATCAACTGATGGAGGAAGTGAGGACCCTCGAAAAGATTATGAGAACAGAAATACAGGTGCTCCCATGAACCGAATTGAGGTAAATCTCGAAAAGAAACCATCCACCTCCTATGAGATTTATATCGGGCAGAACATATTGGATCGCATGGGATTGGTCATCACTAAGAATAACTGGGCCTCCCGTTATATAATTATAACGGACTCCAATGTTTCCCCTCTCCATGGGGAGAGGGTTCAGGCAGCCCTCAAAGAAATGGGCCTGAAGGTCGATCAGATCGACTTCCCAGCGGGGGAGGCTTCAAAGAATATCCAAACGATCTTTTCTATTATCCATCGGATGATCGAGCTGGGAGCTGACAGAACGTCCGCCCTAATCGCCTTAGGGGGTGGCGTCGTGGGTGATATCACCGGCTTTGTCGCCTCTATCTACATGAGGGGCATTCCCTATATTCAGGTCCCGACGACTCTCCTGGCCCAGGTGGATAGCAGCATCGGGGGAAAGACAGCGATAGACCTGCCGCACGGGAAGAACATTCTGGGGACCTTTCATCAGCCGAAAGGGGTCTTCATCGATTTGGCGTTTCTGAAAACTCTGCCCCCCCGGGAATTCGGAAACGGCCTTGCGGAGATTGTCAAGTGCGGTATCATTGATGACCCTGAGCTGTTGAGTCTCCTGGAGAAAGAGGCAGAGGCCATCAGAAATCAGGATATGATCCTCCTGGAAAAGATCATTGCCAGAACCTGCCGGATCAAAAAAGGAATCGTCGAAATTGATGAAATGGAAAAGGGCCTCCGCCGTATTCTCAATTTTGGTCATACCATCGGGCATGCCATCGAAGCCGAATCCGGTTACTCGATCTCTCACGGAGAGGCCGTATCCGTCGGCATGGTGGCCGCGGCCAATATATCCGATAGATTGAAATACCTGCCTTCTGAAGACCGCGAAAGGATCCTATCTCTGATTCGAGCGATCGGTCTTACGGATAGCATCCCCCATACCCTCAGCACAGATGGGGTCTCATCCCGGATTAAAAGGGATAAGAAAAAAGAGGGGGATGCCGTTCGCTTTGTCCTGCTTAAAAAAATAGGGATGCCCTTTGTCAACGGCGGCGTGCCGGAAGCGCTGGTCAGGGAAACAATTGAAGCATTAAAGAAATGAGTCGCCCGTCTCCAAGAAAGTCTTTTTTCCCTAGCTCCTTGCCCCGTAAAAGGTTAGAAATTACCGATGCCAAAGGCATTCTGGGTGGTTGTTGAGAGGCGTAACAACAACCCCCTTTTAAAATCAGTTGCTGATTGCCTGGTACGTCAAAACCCTAAATTGCTCCTGGAGGGTCAGATGGGCAAAGGGATATAACTGGGTAAGGATAATGCTGATTAGTTTTTCTTTCGGATCGATCAAGAAGCGGGTACAAAAAATGCCGCTCCAGGTATAGGTACCCAGGGATTCAGTCAAGTCATATTGTCCCTTCTCTGTGCGGACGCAAAAACCCAGACCGAACTTGTCGCCAGCGATCAGCCGGTACCGAGGATAGACATAAAGATCGCCGATGTTATTTATGGTCATCTGTTCAACGGTTTTCCGGCTTAACAGGCGAACCCCATCCAATTCGCCGCCATTGAGCAACATTTGAGCAAAGCGGGCATAGTCTGACACAGTAGAGACGAGTCCCCCACCACCGGAGAAGTAAGTCTTCGGGCCCCGGTATTGGAAATCGGAGGAATAAATCAAATCCCCCACCGTGGCCTGGCCCTCAACCTTGTTGAGTCCGCCCTGCGGGTCTGGTGTATAAAGAGACGCGAGTCGGGGTATTTTGGGTTCCGGGATAAAAAAATGGGTGTCTTTCATTCGCAGAGGCTTGAAGATGCGCTCCCGGAAAAATTCGTCAAGAGTCTTTCCGGAAACCACCTCCACCAGATACCCGAGTACGTCGATCGATAGACTATATTCCCAGCCTTCTCCCGGATGAAACATCAGGGGTAACCCGGCCAAGATCTTCACTTTGTCCCCAATTCTTCCCTCGGTCTGGATTAAACCATCTGAAATACCCGCCTTCTGGTAAATTTCAGACCATGGTTTCTTCCCCCAAAAGGTGTAGGTAAGCCCCGAAGTATGGCTCAATAACTGCCGAATGGTAATCTCTCTTTTGGCCGGGACTGTGGTGTATTCTCCCGACCCCTCTTTGGGAAGGACCAATACTTTAGGGTTCTTGAATTCCGGGATATATTTGGAAATCGGATCGTTTAGCAGGAGCTTTCCTTCTTCCTGGAGCATCATCACGGCAACGCTGGTAATCGGTTTGGTCATGGAGGCGATCCGGAACATGGTATCTACAGTCATCGGCTTCTTCGCTTCTATATCCCTCATGCCATACACTTTGAGGTAAGCAACTTTGCCGTTTCGGGCGATCAAAGTGACAGCTCCGGCAATCTTGTTTTGGTCAACATATCCCTGAATAATCGGGCCAATCCGCCCCAGCCGCTCCGCTGAGAGACCAACCTCCCCAGGGCTTTGCCACCGGAAGCCCTTGACTCCAAACGGAGGAAGCAACCAGAAGTAATAAGGATAATAAGCCGACTGCGCTTCGTAGCATCTTTTTCATAAGTCTTCTCCTTTCTGATTGAGAGGTAAGAGTTTAACTGTTGCCACTTACATCTTCATCAGTCCTTTAGGGCTCGGTTACCGGAAACAATATATTCGCGCTCAAGGCCTCTAAGGACTCTTTCAGACACACCAAAAAATGAAAGAGGAGGCTTTCCTGGAAGGCCTCCTCTCCTGCTTGCGTTGCTGTAGGCTCTTCCTTATTTTTTACCGCTCTTCCTCATTTCTTTGGCCAGCGCTTTGATCTCCGTTAAATCGCGCCGCATCTCACTCCAGCCGTACCACAAGGTGTAGTCGGGGTTTGCGTGAAACGCCCCCTGGAAGGCCCGCATTCGATGCTCTAAAAACATCACAAAGAGTTTCTGTTCGATTACGGTGGGGGCATCGTGGAACGTGAGCAGGTCAGGAAAGGCATAGGCGTAGCCCTTTGGTTTGGGCAGCAGTCGGTCCTTATACAAAGCGGCAACAGTACGGATGGCCTCGGCCATCAGGTGGTCTGCTTCCTTAATCATCTGATCGCCCTTGGCTAACTCTCCCTTGGCAAAATTGACCGAATGGCACTGATTACAGGCTTTGATCATCTTTTCTCTTTCCTCTTGCCAGGCCTCCTGCGTGAGCCGGGCAACATTTGCAGCTTTTACCACGTCCAGTCGAGCAGTTGGTTTGCCATTCGGGTCGAGAACTCCCAGGGCTTGCAGAAGGGTCGCCCGATCCTCGGTCCATTGCTTGTCTTCCGGCATCGGCAGTCGTACTGCCAGAAATCCCCAGGCGGTTTTCACCCCGTGGTCGCCTTCTTGCATATGGCAGACCTGACAGGTCGGTGCAGCAACAGTCTCCGGAAGGATCTTGTTTTGTTTCAACAGATACCGGACACCGTGCTTGGAAGATGAATACATCTCCCATTGCGGATGGTCAAACCCCATATGGCAGGTCTGACAGGCCTGCGGCTGCCGGGCTTCTTCAACGGAAAAAATGTGCCGGGTATGGCAGGCATCACAGGAGGCAATCCCGAATCCCGGCCCGCTCTTTTTCAACTCTTTTATCTCTGCATCGGTCTTCAACCCGATTTTGTGGCACCCTCCGCAACCCTTCATCCCTTCAGTGAGGGCCATAGGCTGCCAGTGGATGGTCGGCATCGCTTTCATCGCGGCCCAGGCGACGGCATGCTTGCCGCTCTTGAATTGCTGCATCCGGTCTTCATGGCAAGTGGCACAGATTCCCGGCGCCAGAATTTGGGCTTTGGCCACATCGCTCCCGGATTGATGAAGGTCTCCATGGCACACCGAGCAGTCGACGTTATTTTTGCTATGCTTGCTCAACTGCCAATCGGAGACGATGTTCGGCGTGACCTTTTTATGGCAGTCTACGCAGACCTCTGCGGATGCCCCCGCTTGAAGAAACAGAACCAGGAAAAAAACGATCACCCCTCTAATCATTTTTGACCCCCTTTATGTTTGTTCCTCATCTGGACAGCATTTTAGCAAGGCACATGATTTTGTCAAGCCTTCAGTTTTGCCCTTGCCACGCCCCACTTTTAAAGAAGGTAAATGAGATGCGGCATGTAGGCTCAAAAAGAGAAAGCCATTCCTGCCCCTACCTTGAGCTTTACTCCAACCCGATTCTTCGTTAACTCTTTCAATTGCGCCTATATCGTAGTGCCACCATCTATGGCGATGACCTGACCCGTTACGTAACTGGAGGCATCAGAGGCCAGGTAAATGGCGGCTCCTACCATCTCTTCAGGTTCGGCAACCCGCCCCATGGGAGTTTTGCTCATCGCCATTTTGAGAATGTCGGGGTTATTCCAGAGGGCTTCGCTGAAACGGGTTTTGGTCAGGCCGGGGGCGATCGCGTTTACCCTGATATTGTACCCAGCCCATTGCTGGGCCATGACCTTCGTGGCCATAATGACCCCAGCTTTGCTTACGGAATAAACTGGCAATATGTCAGGGGTAATCCCGGCAATCGAGGAAACGTTGATGATCCGGCCTCCCCCTTTTTCCTTCATCACCCTCGCCACCCCCTGGCTTAGGAAAAACAGCCCTTTAAGGTTGAGGTTCATAATGGCGTCCCAGGCCCGTTCCTCTATGTCCAACGCCGAGGCCATGGTGGGGTTGGTACCGGCATTGTTCACCAGGATATCGATCCTGCCAAATCCTTCCTTGGCCTTGCTAATGAGGGTTTTTATTTCCTCCATCTTGGCCACATGTGCTTCTACAGCCAGAGACTTCCTGCCCATTCCCCTGATCTCCTGAGCCACCTTCTCCAGGTCGGGAAGTTTACGGCTGGCCACGATAACATCGGCACCGGCACGGGCAAACCACAAAGCGATTGCTTGGCCAATGCCCCGACTGGCTCCAGTGATTAACGCAACTTTCCCATTTAAAGAGAAATCCACTCTGCCACCTCCTTTATTTGATAAGATTTGCTTTTGACTGAAAGCAGGATCTGACAAATACGGTTTCTATACCGAGCCGGTTCTTTACCCTTACTTTCCTTCGAAGGCTTTGACGCCGGCCTCGTAGACTCGGGTGATCTCGGTCAAAGACTCCACCGGCCGGCCGGCCGCCGCCCAGGCATCGGCGTGGGCGAGGCCGCAGGGGACTGCGGCATCTGCACCGGCGGGCAGGGCCGTGGTCGTAAGGTCAGCCAGGAGGCGCCGCTCCCCCGCCCGGCTTAATCCCAGGTAGGGCAGCGCATCGTACCACAACAACCGTTCCTCTAAGCCGGCGAAAGGAGTGCGCCGCTGAGTCATCCCGGCGAGCTGGCCGCCGAGCTCGCCCGCCCGCAGCAGCGCTGCCCCGAAATTGAATCGGGTTGCGGGCAGAGGCTCCAGGGCCCGCATCTGCATGATCTGGAAGAAGTGGTAGACCGGCCGCAGTCCGGAGATAAGGCCATTGCCCGTACCCCCGGCAATGCCGATGCCAACGGCGGGTAAGCCCTGGAGAGGTGCCGAGCGGGCATACACGCGGAACATCTTCAGGATGAAATATTTCACCATTCCACTGGTATCCCACCAGTAAATCGGCGTGCCCATGACCAGAGCGCCGCAGTTCAGGACTTTCTGGCTCAGGTATTCGAAGGCCTGATCCTCGTAGGTGCACTTTTGATTATTCAAGCACACCCAGGGCAGGCAGTCCTTGCAGGCTGCCACGACATGATCAGCCATCTGCACCAATTCGGTGGAGGCACCGGCCCGAATGGCTCCCTCCAAGGCGGCCGTCACCAATTGGTTGGTGCGCCCCTCTCGATTCGGGCTGCCGACAATGCCTAAGACGATTTTCTTTGCTCCCATCGTTCACCCCATTGATGATTCCTATTAGAAATTTTGATCGTTAGAAGCAGGGCTGGATAAGCTGCCCTCAATCTCCGCTTTATATCAGTATACTTTACTTATATCAGGAAGAGATTCGCCAGGGAAGGGAAAATTTATTTTGGAATTCCAGAAGAAATTCAAATCAAACCAGGCCCATTCCTGGGAGGGTGAGGGATTCCTGGGCACAGGGGTCAGTTTACTTTAAATTAAACTTGTTAATCCTCCTGTCCTGGGGGATCGGTTTCAATAAATAATTTCCTTCCTCAAAACCCTTTTGCCATTTAACCCCAGCGGAATAATTCCCCCTCCTTAATTACAATTGCTCGTCGTTCTCCATTTTGATAAAATTGGGCAGAAGTTTGAGAAGGCTTATCGGAAAGCGAGGGGGAGGAAGAGGGGTAGTAGCAAGGATGAAAATTATTCCTGAATATGGGATAGTAGCTTTTTTTGATATTCTCGGTTACCGCAATTTAATCCTCAACAATAAAATCGAAACAACTGCGTCGATTGCTTTGGAAATAATAAACAAAATACCTCTCTTTGTAAGATCTTATGTCTTAACTGCAATTCCCAGAGCCGACGCCCAAGAAATTGCAAGTGATATTTTAAATCAGATGTCATGGAGAATGTTCTCTGATACCATATTCAATTGCCTTTCACTCGAAAAAGACGGGATTGAAGCTTTGAATATCATGAAATGGGGAATTTTTTTAGCATCATGCCTATCCTTACAGCGATACTCTTTTGATGAGGGGCTTCCTTTAAGGGGGGCGATTTCTACTGGATATTACTTTCTTAAAGATAATTGTTTTGTAGGACAACCAGTGATAGAGGCTTATGATCTTTGTCAAGAACAAGATTGGGCCGGTGGAGCGTTAACGGAAAAAACAGGTAGAGAATTAAATCATATATTAGGAAAAACGCAGGCAAAAAAAGCCGCATATAATATTGATAATTTTTTATCTCTTTATCCTGTACCTATGAAGGATGGCAGAAATGTTACCTTGCTATGCTTTAGATGGGGTGGGGCCAGAAATCTGCTTTCAATACCTCCGTTATTTGATTACAAAGGTAGTGAGGGATTAAATGAATATGTGGCAGGCAGATTTCAGGCTCATTCGAAAGGCTCACCGAGCAATGTTAAATCCAAAATTGATAATACGAAAAAGTTCCTTCAATTCATAAAATCAACTTATAACCCTTGAAATATTTTGCGTTTGAAGGAAGAAGCCATCCCTCATCACCCTGGCTTTTCTGTTTTTGGATGGAGAGGGTTAGAGGTGGAGGATTGCAATATTAAAGGTTGAGCTTGGTAATCCTCCTACTCTTCGGAAAAGGATAGTGATAAGAGTTAACGATTAAGAGTAGAAATATGCACAAAAAAGCAGGGCCATCTCTGACCCTGCCTGCTAATCATTCAGCTTCAAGACGATCTGAAGGGTTTCCGAGATCCCTACGGGAGCGTGTACTCACCCTCCACATCCCCATACCACTGGCCTGGGCCAAGGATGTAGGACTTAGCTGTACCTCCACCCTGAATGCCTTCGAACTTTCCCGTGCCCTTGATGTAGGTCCAAGTTGCTTCGCCTGAGGCCGTTCCAGTGGTGGTACGACCACCGCCCTTGTTTTTACCTTCAAACTTCGTATCGTAGGTGGAGCCATCGGGAAAGGTATAATGAGCATATCCTTGAGCCGTCCCTTCTCCCTTTATAAAATCCAGCGTCTGGGAATTGTAAATCAGGTAAGCCCCCCATTCTTCACTGAAGCCGATCCCTTTATTCTCAAGCAGATGAATAGCGTGGCCCTCCGCATCCGGAACCTTTAGTGTATGAATGGCCGTCATATAATACACATCACGGGCTACCACCTTTCCCCTCTCCCCCGCCACCGCTTCACCCACCAAGAAGATACCCATGACGAAAACTATCAATGCCATCATTCCAACAATTTTCGACTTAGACATGGTTGTTTCCTCCTTCTGATTTTGATTTGTTTGGTATGGATGAAAAATTAGTTAATTTTAGAAAGATCTCCTTTGCAGACAGAAGAAAAGCTCCCAAAGGAATACAAGAATGCCTTCGCGAGCCATCCTATTTGCACTTTTCTGTGGCCCCTCAAGATTCCCATCGAGAATAAACGAATATTAGAATCTTTCTTTCCTTCAACCCCGACCTCTTCAAGAACTCCGACAAGCAGGTAGGGCTGGGGCCGGTAAATGCGAATGACATAGGTATTCAAGCAATTCTCCGCTTCTTTCCTAATTCACCGGATTCAAATGCGTCCCCTTCCTTCTCGTCACCGATAGATGAATTCAAGATTTCCCAGAGCTCATCCATAGTGGTGAAACCCATTCTTCCCTTTTTGCCAACCACTTCGACCACCCCCACAAGGTTCCGTGGATTGTCCTTTTCAAAACGGTATAGGCGAATAATGAACTCTTTCATGACTTCGGTTCCGGTATCTGATGGGCCTAAGGTATTTCAAAAAGGCCTTAAATCTTCTCAAATCGTTTGGTCAAAAATGGGTTCAGGCATTTTTGGAAAAAACTTACTACGAAGGACTTAACAGATTGTTAACAGATTCAAAAAAATTTTGAGAAAAAGTGAAAAGGGGATAGGTGAACTGGGGGTGGGGAACGGGGGGTAGGGGGAAGAGAAATGACCGTGGGAAAAGCCCAAAGGCAAATTAAATCAAATGGTTAAATGCATAACCTGGTATTGAACCTCATATCTTGCCGCGAGAATTCAGGCTTTTAAAAATGGCTTACTGCTAAGGGGAAAATTGTCTCTCCAATAGCGTCAGATTTCAAATCAAAATTGAAGATTTGCATTCGAAATGTTCCATTCTCGGGGATGACTCAAAAAACAGGACTTCAGGGGATGGGGGACGGATGGGGGACGGGGGACGGATGGGGGACGTTCTTGATTGGGTTGAATTATTTTGCGCGAGGCTTGATGAAGATCTTGGCGATGGCCGAGGTGGACACACCCAGTTGCCGGGCAATTTCGGCCATAGTGTAGGGGATGGGGGACGTTCTTGATTGGGTTGAATTATTTTGCGCGAGGCTTGATGAAGATCTTGGCGATGGCCGAGGTGGACACTCCCAGTTGCCGGGCAATTTCGGCCATAGGAAGGCCGAACTCCTCCTGCATCTTCCAGGCAAGTTCAGCTCGCAACTGAGATATGCGCCTACGCCGACTTCCCATCTTTATCTCTGCTTTTTGAATCCCTTTTTTCCTGCAGCTTTCCTCGATGAGCCTTTCCATTCGATCCCGGTTACCAAGCGAGCGAAATGAATAATGAACTTTTGGCTCTGCATCCTTTAACACCCGCTCCACAAATTCATCCACTCCCAATATTCGGGCATCAGCCAGAGGACGATCTCCCACCGGATACCTTCCCAGAACTGACGACCATCCTCCCAAGGATCGAATCAACCCCCCTCCCACCAAATCAGGACGAGGGCCCTGAGAAACCCCTTCTGCAAGATACCGGCGATAGGCGAGTAATGAATCTCTCCTTCTCTTCCCAAACCAAGATAATACAAAACGGCTGTCCTGCCAGGGGTATTGAATCTTCCCCACCAGCACAGCATGACCACACCAGGGATACCTGTCCAAATGGCCAAGGTCCTTAACTAGGTTGGCCCGCAAGGGATTTAGGTGGATATACCGGACCAGCTCCTTAAAGTACGTGTCTTCATCACAAACGATCGATTTATAACGATTTTGAAAGAGATGGCCATGGCGGTGATGGCGGAAGTTATAGGTGATGGCGTAGCCGGTGAGAAAGCGACGCATGAAATGGGATAGGCCTCTTGGACCGCTTTTTAAAAGTACATGGGCATGATTTTTCAGCAAAGACCAAGCCAGTATTTTTGTTTGGGTATACAAAGCAACGAGCCCCAATCGCTCGATCAAATTCTTTCGATCCTGGTCATCATCCACGATACGGCGTTTTTCAATCCCTCGAATGATGACATGATGCAGGGTACCGGGAGTATCCAACCTGGCTTGTCGAGGCATATTTCCTCCGGGACATCGGATTTTCAGCTTTCCTACCATAATAATTCAATCCAGTCAAGAACGTCCCCTTTTTTGATGGCGGGAATCTGCGTCAAGATAACTATGCAGAGCTCAATATGTCAGTCCGGACTCGGAGTTACGTCCGGTTCGACCTGGTAGGCATTCGCGATGCGGTTGGTGCCGCAGAAGACGTCCACCACCGCGACGATCTCGCCGATGGCCACGTTGTCCAGCCCGAGCCGCTTCACGGCGGCGCTGTGGGAGTGGATTCAGTACTCGCAGTTGTTGGTGATCGAG
Organism: uncultured delta proteobacterium; assembly: GCA_963760605.1. Taxonomy (GTDB): domain Bacteria; phylum Desulfobacterota; class SM23-61; order SM23-61; family SM23-61; genus CAVXFA01. Next base: position 56,932 of record CAVXFA010000041.1, read on the forward strand.
ACCGCCAGGGCGATGATCTCCTTGGTCAGCAGGTCGAGCTTGCCCGGTTTCATAACTGTCTTAAGCTTCTGCCAGGCAGCCTCCAGGTGGTCCGGGTTGATCGCCAGCGCCTTCCAGAAGTTGGGCACGAAGTCGATCTTCTTGGTGGCCCTGATGTCCTCGTAAACCGCCTTCACCTTGCCGGTGGCCTCCTTTTCCGAGACCGTGCGAAAAAGCGCCATTTTTAAACTCCTTTTCTGGTATATTGATAAGAACTCGCGTTGGGGTGAGTTGAATATACAAAAAAGGAAATTGTGTGTCAAAGGAATTTTAGCACAAGATCCTGTCTTTGTTTGGGGGCCTTTTCAGCGGGGATTCAGGGGATTTTCGGGGTAGAGGTGGCGAGGAGGTGTTTTCAACGATTGGGCGAGGCCCGTCAGGCGATTTTGAGGCTCATCGGGGCACACCGGTTCCTCCGGCCCCGTATTCCTGATCTTTAGGACTATAGGTAAGTGTCCCAGGCATAGTCGGGGTCACGATAAAGGTGATCGTCGTTCCTGGGGAGTTGAGAGAAAGCGTCCCTGATGTATCCGGCAGGCAGGGCATGGGCCTCGGGAGTGGGTCTTGTTTTAGCGAGCCACTGGAATAGGGGGTCTTTACGGGCTGTTGCCCAAATCAGTTTCGGGATCTTTCTGAGCTAAATCGGTCCAATTTGGAGAATTTCGCAAGTTGATTTTATTGAGAATTCTGTTTCTCCTTAAACAGAAACTGAGCCATAGAGGCTTTGGGCAACAGCCCCTTTATTCTTGCTATTTTCTAGGAATGGGAGTCGGATTGGTTCATGTCGAGAGCTTGTCAGATAATGCAGGAAAGAAAAGAGCAAAAGACAAGGCCTGCCCCCTCGTGACCCCGGCCGGACTTTAACCGACAAGTCATACGTTTTACACGGCATACCCTACGAGTCTTCAGCCTGTGATAACTCCTGAGATTAGCGATTACCGATAGAATTTGCTCAAAAGAAAAGGCAGAGCCATTTCTGACCCTGCCTTCAATATGTCTCATGCCTCAAATTCCTTATTCCTTACATTCCTTCAGCTTATTTCCATGTTTACATGGCACGATTTTACATGGCACGATCCTAACCGAATCGCTCCCGATTATGGGTGTACCATCCAATGTCTTGCCTTTTAGGATGCCTTCGGTATCCCCACATTGCAAACCAGTACGCTGGGTGTAGAAGTGGCATACCAGGTCTCTCAGGCCATGTCGGTTGGCATGCTTTGCATGGCAAAAAGCTAGACTTTTTTCATCACCTGTACGACCAAAAGTTAGGGATTTCAGGTCAATCTGTTTGCGAGCATCAAAGTCCTTCGTTGAGAGAATGGCGACAGGGATCTTGCCTTTGCTCTTAGGGTTGATGCTATTAAAATGTTCGCCTGGCTTGATGTCGATGGAAACACGTTTGGAGTCGGGTTTGGAGACGGGGGATGCTACAAAGCCGTGGCTCCCTGTAGCATCACCGTAATATCCCACGATGCTGCCAGAGGCGTTGATCCCGGAGGCAGCCGTATAGAGGGCACCAGGGACATCAATCTGAGTGAATTTGTCCCCGCTATTCCCCTCGCTATAGAGAAATCCGTGCTCCTCTGTACCATTACCGTAATATCCCACGATGCTGCCAGAGTCGTTGATCCCCAAGGCATCCGTATAAGAGGCACCAGGGACATCAATCGGAGTGAATTCCCACCCGTTATTCCCCTCGCTATAGAGAAATCCGTGCTCCTCCGTAGCATCATCGTAATATCCCACGATGGTGCCAGAGGCGTTGATCCCAAAGGGAAGCGTATAAGAGGTGACGTCAATCGGAGTGAATTCCCACCTGCTATTCACCTCGCTATAGAGAAATCCGTGGTACACCCACGAAGCATCAATGTAATATCCCACGATGCTGCCAAAGGCGTTGATCCCCAAGGCACGCGTATAAGAGGCACCAGGGCCATCGATGGGATAAGTGAAATTCCACCCGCTATTCCCCTCGCTACAGAGAAATCCGTGCTCCTCTGTACCCTTACCGTAATATCCCACGATGCTGCCAGAGGCGTTGATCCCAAAGGCATGCGTAGAAGAGGCACCAGGGACATCGATGGGATAAGTCAACTTCCCCCCGCTATTCCCCTCGCTATAGAGAAATCCGTGCTCCCCCGTAGCATCACCGTAATATCCCACGATGCTGCCAGAGTCGTTGATCCCAAAGGCATACGTATAAGAGGCACCAGGGACATCAATCGGAGTGAAAGAATACTCTGTTGCCAAGGCCGCATTGGGTAAAAAGACGAAAGGAACGGTTAGAATTACGGCCAGAGATATTACGTAGATTCTGCAAGAGCTTTTTTTCATGTCGCACCTCTTTGAAATTGAAATCTTCCGTCGCGCCTTGAAATCCAAGCAATTCATATACCAAATGGATGAAATTAGTATAACCGCCTATTTTTGCAGGTTATTTCTAAAAGAAGCTTTTTGTTTGGAAGCGCTAAAAGTAGAAAAACTTTTAATAACGCTCTTAAATTATTTAATTAAAAATGTGAAAAACGGTTTCCACCCTTTATTGATTTCATATTCATCCTTTCTTTTAGAGTTTTATTCGGTAACCCCAGTTATGAGTCAACGATCCCTTTTTACTTCCTATTTCGGTAACATTTAATTTGAGTCAATTCGGCCGTTAAAATCTCTTGACAGCCCTCCTGTTATTTGGTAAAAAGCGCCTGTTCCAACCCGATAATCCCTAACAAAACTAAAATTTCATCTTCTTGTAACACTGCAACTCTGATCCGCTTGGCCCTGGGGAGGTGTCCCGTGGAAAATGACAAGCCAGGAGTGGTCAAGCCCCCTTCCGTCTCCCCTCCATCCATGCCCCCCCGCCGGAGGCGCACCACAGACCTGCCCGAAGAGCGTAAGCTCATCACGGTTATGTTCGCCGACATCGCGGGGTTCACCAGCCTGGCGGAGACCCTGGACCCCGAACATCTCCGCGACTTGATGAACGCCTGCTTTGACCATTTGGTCCCCGCCGTAACCCAGTTCGGGGGCACCGTGGACAAGTACATTGGGGATGAGATTATGGCCCTCTTTGGCGCACCCTTCGCCCACGAGAACGACGCCGAACGCGCCTTACGCGCCGCCTTAAAAATGCGGGAAGCCATTGCCTCATTCAACACTACCCATGCCACAAATCTGAATGCGCACTTTGGCATCAACACGGGATTGGTCATTACCGGAGGCATCGGGGCACGCGACCGGAAAGACTTTTCGGTCATGGGCGACGCAGTCAACCTGGCCGCGCATTTGGAGTCCGCCTCCGAAGGGGGGGAAATCCTGGTCGGACCAGACACGTATCGGCGGACGAGGCAACTCTTCGACTTTCAGGCGCTCGGTCCCCTGCGACTGAAAGGAAAGTCCGAGCCCGTGCCTGTATATAAGCTCTTGGGCTTACGAACCCAACCAGAACCCTTGCGCGGACTCGAATCTCGGGGCATCCGTTCTCCTTTGGTAGGCCGCGATAAAGAAGTGGCCTCTTTCACTGGCCAGGTGGAGCGGCTGCTGGGCGGTCGCGGTGGCTTGGTATCGATCATCGGGGAGGCCGGCCTGGGCAAATCCCGCTTAGTAACGGAAGTCAGGCGGCAGGTGGCCCCGCGGGAAATTTCGTGGTTAGAAGGTCGCGCCCTCCCCTTCAGCCAAACGATCAGCTATTGGCCTTTCCTGGAAATCATCCAAACCGATGCGGGGATCATCGTCGAAGATCACGAGGAGGAGCGCTGGGCCAAACTGGAGCGCCGGGTCAATGCCTTATTCCCCGATGAGACAGCCGAGATTCTTCCATATCTGGCCACGCTGCTGACATTGGATGTTCCGGGTGACTTGGCGGAGCGCGTCAAGTACCTGGACGGCGAGACCATGGGAAGCCAGATCTTTCGCACTGCCCGACGCTTCTTCGCCCGCCTGGCTCAAGAGCGCCCGCTGGTCCTCGTCTTCGAGGATGTCCACTGGGCCGATCACTCTTCGGTGGTTCTGCTGGAGCACTTGCTGCCACTCGTTCGTGATGTGCCTCTCCTCATTTGCCTCATCGGCCGGCCTGACCCTGAAACCCCGACAGCCCGATTGGCGGAGATTGCCGCGAGGGACTATGCCGACTGCTGCACCCGGATTGCCCTCACGCCCCTCTGCCCTGCCGCCAGCGTCCAGCTCATCCACAATCTGCTGCAGATGGATGACGGGTCGGCCCGCCTGCGGGAAAAAATCCGGCAGAAGGCCGAGGGGAATCCGTTCTTCATGGAAGAGATGATTCGGGAACTGATCGACTTGGGTGCCCTTGTGCGAGAGAAGACAACGGGCCGTTGGCAGGCCACCGCGCAGCTGGAGCGGGTGACCATCCCCGACACCCTTCAGGGGGTGGTCATGGCCCGCATTGACCGGCTGGATGAGGAGGTGAAGCAAGTCCTCAAGCTGGCCGCGGTTATCGGGCGCATCTTCCTCCACCGGGTGCTCCGGGGCGTTGCGGAGGCAGAGCGGGAATTGGATCGCCCCCTGGCGGAATTGCAAAACCTCGAGCTCGTCCGCGAAAAGAGTCGGACTCCCGAGCTGGAATACATCTTCAAGCACGCGCTGGTGCAGGAGGCTACCTACGAAAGCATCCTCTTGCGGCGGCGCCGGGAACTTCACCGCCGGGTGGGCGAATGTGTTGAAGCTCTCTTCGCGGATCGGCTGGACGAATTCTACGGCTTGCTAGCTTACCATTATTCGCGAGCCGCTGAGTGGGAGAAGGCCCAGGACTATCTGTTCAGGGCCGGCGACCAAGCCGGCAAAGTAGCGGCAGACGCCGAGGCCTTAGAACATTATCGGCAGGCGCTGGCAGCGTATGCCCGCGCTTTCGGCGATCGGTGGGATCCCTTCCAGCGGGCGGTATTGGAACGCAAGATGGGAGAGGCCCTGTTCCGGCGGGGCGAACATTTTCAGGCCCGAGAGTACCTGCAGCGGGCATTGAATTCCCTGGGGTCCCCCTACCCTGCCTCTGCCCGGGGGGTCCGCCTGGCGATCGGAAAACAACTGATCCGGCAGGCTATGCATCGGTTTTTGCCTCGCCTCTTTTGCAAAGAGAAACCTGATCGCACTTCTGAAGAACGGTGCCGCATTTATTCGGTGATGGCCTGGATGGACTATTTCATCGACCCCGAACGCCTCGTGCTAGATTCTCTCTTGGAATTAAACCTGGCTGAGAAAAGCGGCCTTAGGTTGGAAGTCGTGTTAGCCTCTATGGGGGTAGGACTGGCTTGCGACGCGATTCCAGCACCCTGGCTCGCCCGCCGCTACCACCTTCGCGCCGTTACTCTTGCCGATCAGATCCAGCAACCCCAGGCAGTGGGCCAGGCTTATCTGGGGCTGGCATTACACGAGCACCACGCCTTAGGGGAGAGGGAAAGTGCGCTGGCTCATTACCAGCGGTCGGCCGCAGCGTATTGGGAAGCAGGCCACTTACGCAGGTGGGCAGGGGTGAACATGGCGGCCAGTTTGCTTTGGCATGGAGGAAACTTTACCGACCGCCTCCACCTTGGCCGGGAAGTCGTGCGAGTCAGCCAGGACGCAGCTGACCGGCAGGGGTGGGGGTGGGGGTTATTCATGATGGCCACAGCCCTGGATCAAGCGGGTGCATTAGACGAGGCGGTGACGGATCTGCAGCGAGCCATGGAGTTGGCCAAGGGCGTCCCCGATCATCAAGTTGCCGTATTTGCCAGCGGCGTCCTGGCCCGATGCCACCTGCGCCAGGGGAAGGTGGAAAAGGCCCTCACCGTGCTGGAGCAAAGCTGTCAACAAATCCGCATCCACCGCCTGAGGGGTTTCCCTTGCGTGCCGGTGTGGATGAGCCTGGCTCAGGCCTACCTGCTGGCCGCAGAGCAAGCGGAGAAACCTGCCAGCGCCTACGCTCTAAAAAAGGCCAAGCGAGCCTGCCGGGTAGCTTTGAAACAGAGGAAATTCGATCGTGGCTCCCGGGTGGCCGCCTGCCGCATGCAAGGATCGTATGAGTGGCTCAGGGGCAAGTCTAAACCCGCGCAGCAGTGGTGGCAGCGGGGCCTGGAAGCGGCGAAGGCGCTGGGGGCACATTATGAATTAGGCCTGACGCACCTGGAAATGGGCAAATGCCTGGGAGATCCTTCGCATTTAAAGCAGGCTGAGGCGATCTTTGTGGAGATGGGCGCGAAGTTTGATCTGGCCCAAGCGCGGAAGTTATTGCCGGGATTTAGCGCTCCCTATAACGATGGGAGTTGAGCGGTGTGGCTCTTGGAAGAATGCCATTTTAAGAAGGAGAAACCTTCAAGGCTACCCTGAAAGAGACTTCTGTGATAAAGAATATGACCCGGAACATTTCTATTTGACAAAATTCGGAATATATTCTAAAGCTAAATCGCCTCCATCATCTCGGGTTTTTTCCCCAGGCATCCTATTCTAGGTAATCCCGGATGGGAGGAATGAAAAGGGAAAAAAGCCATCCCATCAGGGTGAAGGAAAGAGGAGATGAACACGGAGATCAAAGGTCCTGAGGATCTGGAAAAAGAAGTGATTAAGGCCGATCTGTGCACCCTTTGCGGAGCCTGCGTGGGCCTTTGTCCATACTTCCGGGCCTATAAGGGCAGAGTGGTTTTGCTGGACCATTGCAACCTTTCCCAGGGGCGGTGCTATTCTTTCTGCCCCCGAACCCCTTCGAACTTAGAGGCGGTCAATCAATTCATTTTCGGAACCTCCTATCCGGGCGATGCGCTGGGAACCCTGCGGCAGGTGGTCATGGCCAAATCTTTGGACAAATCCATCCTCTCAAAAGGCCAATACGGTGGGGTCACTTCAACGCTGGTAGCCCTGGCCTTGAGAAAAAGGATGATCGACGCCGCCATTCTCACGAAGAGGGAAAAAAAGCTTCTTTCCTCGGGGACTCTGGCCCGGAATAAAAGGGAAGTCTTGGCCTGCGCCGGGTCCAATTACATTGCTTCCCCTACCCTGGAAGCTTTTAACAAAGGAGCTCAGGATTCCTACCAAAGCATCTCCGCGGTTGGCCTCCCCTGTCAAGTCCTGGCTCTGGGGAAGATGCGCATCAACCCCCTGGAGGATAAGAACAACATCGAGAAGCTCGGCCTGGTTATCGGCCTCTTTTGCACCTGGGCCTTCTCTTACAAAGAATTTTTCAATTTTCTTAAGAATGATTTTCCCGTGGAAAAGATCGGCAAAATGGACATCCCGCCGCCCCCGGCCAACGTCTTCCAGGTGAAGTTACCGGAAGGTTTAAAATCCATCTCCCTCGATCACATCCGTAAGTTTGTCCGGCCCACCTGCACGGTCTGCCTGGACATGACTGCGGAATTCTCGGACCTTTCCGTGGGAGCAGTGGAAGGTGTCTCCGGGTGGAACACGGTCATCGTGCGCACGGCCAAAGGCCTGGAACTGATGGAAGAGGCGCGCCGGTCCGCGGCCATCGAAGTGGCCGAAATGCCCAGGGCCAATCTCAACCATCTGAAAGAGGCTGCCCTGCTGAAGAAGAAGCGCGCCCTGGAAAATATCGTGAAACGCACCGGAAGCAAGGAGAACCTGCTTTACCTTCAGGGGGCCGAGGCCCTGCAGCCCCTATTGCCCAGCTAAGAAACGCTAAGCGCTTAGCGCCCTGCGCATAGCGTCTTTGTTTCCGAGGAGGAACCCATGTCCGTCATCAAAAAGAATGGCCCGGGGTCCAATGAGCTTCTGATGGGCAATGAGGCCATCGCTCGCGGCGCTCTGGAAGCCGGAGTCCAGTTTGCGGCCGCCTATCCCGGAAATCCTTCGTCAGAAATTATCGGCACCCTTTCCCAGGTAGCCGCAGAACTGGGAATTTACGTGGAGTGGTCGGTGAATGAGAAAGTGGCCGTCGAGGCCGCCGCCTCGGCCTCCTTCGCCGGCCTGCGGGCGATCAGCGCCATGAAGCAGAACGGATTAAATGTGGCCTCGGACTTCATCCTCAACCTAAACCTCTCCGGAGTGGGCAGCGGTGGGTTGGTTCTGGTGGTCGCCGATGACCCGGGTGCCCTTTCCTCCACCAACGAGGAGGATTCCCGCTTCATCGCCAAGCTCGGGGACCTCCCCCTCTTGGAGCCGGCCACTTTCCAAGAAGCCAAGGACATAACCAAATGGGCCTTCGAGCTCTCCGAGGCCATCCACAGCCTGGTGGTCGTCCGCAGCGTCTCGCGCATCTCCCATGGACGGGGAAACGTCATCCTGGGCGAGCTTCCCCAGGAGAAAAAAACGGCTCGCTACGACACCTCGAAAATCTTTATCCCCTTGGCCGTTCCTCTTCGCCACCTGGCCTTGCACATGAAGCTCAACAAGGTGCGGGAGATGTATGAAAGCTCCCCCTTCAACGGGTACGTCGGACCGGAGAACCCCGAGCTTCTATTGATGACCTCGGGCAGCGGCTGGTTCTATTCTCTGGAAGCAGTCAAAACTTTAAACTTAAAAGATCGGGTGGGCATCCTGAAGATTGCGACCACTTGGCCCTTGCCATCCAAGCTTTTGGCCAAGCACATGGCCCGGGTGAAACGGGTGCTTTTTGTCGAGGAAGTAGACCCCTTCCTGGAGAATAACGTGAAAGAATTGGCCGCGGAATGGTCCCCGGAGATCGGCTCCTGGACATTCTACGGGAAGAGTTCGGGGCATGTCCATCCTTTCGGTGAGATTAACCCGGACCTGGTCATCAACGTCCTGTCGAAGGTGATGGATAAGCCTTACGCGGCCAGAGAAGCGGGGTACGGGCAAGAAGCCCTGGAGATGACCAAGGCTCTGGTGCCGACTCGGGACCTGAGCTTCTGCCCCGGCTGCCCCCACCGGGCCACCTTCTGGGCTATCAAGGACGCCCTCAAGCTCGACGGACGCGAAGGCTTCGTCACCGGAGATAATGGTTGCTACTCTCTCGGTTTGGGCCCGGCAGGATTCTTCCAGATCAAGACCCTGCACTCCATGGGCTCGGGTGCAGGATTGGCCGCTGGCTTTGGCCAGTTGCCCAAGTTCGGATTTGACCAGCCCGTGCTCTCCGTCTGTGGCGATTCTACCTTTTTCCATGCCGCCATTCCCGCACTGATCAACGGCATTTACAACAAATCTAACTTCGTCCTGGTCATCCTGGACAACAGCGCCACAGCGATGACTGGCTTTCAACCTCACGCCGGAACGGGCGAGACGGCAACCGGATCTCCGGCTCCGATCGTGGACATCGAGAAGCTCTGCTCGGCTCTGGGCATTCGGGTGGAAACCTGCGACCCCTTCGACCTTCGGGGTAGAACGGAGAAGATCTTGGATTTGATCGACGATGCGGGCGGGGTCCGGGTGCTCATCTCCCGCCGGAAATGCGCTCTGGTCAAGGCCAAAGAGGAGAAAGCCGCCTACAAAGTTCAGGTGGACCCAGAAAAATGCCTCGGCGAGTCCTGCGGTTGCGCCCGGTTGTGTACCCGCATTTTCAAGTGTCCGGGCTTACTGTGGAACAAAGAGAAAGGAAAATCCCAGGTCGACGAAGTACTCTGCACAGGCTGCGGCGTTTGCACGGACATTTGTCCCCAATCCGCCATCCTCCGAGAGGAAAATTGAGATGACCCTCTCCAAAGACCCATTAAATCTGATCATTACCGGCGTAGGCGGCCAGGGAAATGTCTTGGCGTCTCAATGGATCGGCCGCGCGCTGGTGCGGGAAAATTTTTATGTGACCATCGGCGAGACCTACGGTGCTTCTCAGAGGGGTGGGGCGGTGATGAGCCACCTGCGCATATCCAAAGAATCTCAGTATAGCCCTCTCATCCCCGAAGGGCAGGCAGACATCCTCGTGGCTCTCGAGCCCGTGGAAGCTTTACGCGTCATCGGCCAATACGGGAATGCCGCCATCTCTGCCGTAGTCAACTCCCGGCCCATCTACCCCACAGCCGTTACCGTCGGGGAAGCAGAATATCCCTCCCTGGAGAAGATCCAGGAGACCATCCGCGGACTGGCCAGGAAAGCCTGGTTCATTGATGCCACAGAGATCGCCCTTTCCTTCGGCGCGCCCATCCTCGCCAACATCATCATGGTCGGTGCCCTAGCGGGGACAAACCTGATCCCCTTGGACCCGAAGACATTCGCAGAGGTTATTCAGGAGAGCCTCCCCGCAGCCCACCTCTCTGACAATCTCAAGGCCTTTGAGATCGGCAGGGAAAAGACTCAAGGTCGTTGAACCAGCTTCCTTTAGCGACCGAGGACCGAGAACGGAAGATGGGAAAGAACGTCGGTCCTCAGTCTCCGATCCGTCGTTCTCACTGTTTGCTATAGTGAACGGCAAAAGAAAGTTGGCATTGTATGCGCGGCATTTCCTCGAAAAATCCCCCCAACCCCCCTTTTACGAAAGGGGGGCAAGGGGGGATTTTGTGGGCGAATTTTAAAAAGGCGCTGGCTGGTCGAGTGATGTCAACTTTTTTAATTCGTTGACTATAGGTTAGGCAGGCTTAACTTTACCTGTATTTTCCGGATTACTTCGAAGGAGGTTGGCCAAGGAAAAGGTAAATGGAGTTGGCGGATAGGACGTTAATAAAGGGGCTTCCTCCCGCAAACCGGCGAGTCAGCCCCTTTATTATTTTTAATAATAAACCACTAAACTTCTTCGAGCATCGTTGTGAAGAGATCGTGATGTTCTTCTTCGTCTTCCAGGATTTCTTTGAAGATAAAGGCAGTCGTGACGTCCCCCTCTTTCTGCGCCAGTTCAATGATCTCCTTATACATCTTGACGGCTTCCTCTTCTGCCTTTGTGTCCAGCTCCAAAAACTCTTTCAGGCTGCCTCCGATATTGATGGGCGCCGGTTTGGTGGTCGGAGTTCCTTCGAGATACCACAGCCTCTCGGCAATCTTTTCGGCATGTTTCATCTCCGCGATGGCGGTCTGCTTGAATTGATCCTGCACGGCGACTCCCTTAACCCCGACGACCTGCACATGCTGCCACATGTACTGGATACTCACTTGGATTTCTCTGGCAATGGCATCGTTCAACATCTGCTTTAATTTGTCGCTCACCTTGGTCATGGGTTTCAATGAAACGGCCATATTCTTCACCTCCTCATAGGATTTTGGCTCAGAGCCTATATCATTAATTATTGAGCGAGAAAAATTAAAAAACAACATAATTTTTGATCCTCCATTTGTTTCTTGACATTCCCACCGATAACGGAGTTAGAATGTCCAATAGAATTAGTTAGAAAATACCCTAAATCCCCCCACCCCCCCTTTACTAAAGGCGGACAAGGGGGGATTTTCATGGTTCGCGGGTGACGTATCCGTCATGGAAAATTCATTGATTCTTTCCGCGAGTGACCCAAAAAGGAAAAGGGCGTGAAAAAGAAGGTGCAGGTGATCGAGATCGATGTGGAAAGGATCCGGCCGAACCTTCGCCTCCTCTATCACCGCGAAACCATCGAAGTGCTGTGCCAGGAAATGCGATCCCGGGGCCAGTTGGAACCCATCCAAGTCTGGTTCGACGGGGAATGCTTCCGGATCTGGGACGGCGAGAAGCGATGGAGGGTCTGCAAGATGCTGGGGATGACTCGGGTGAAAGCCCTCCTGATAGAATTTGAAGAATTTACGTAGAAAATACCCTAAATCCCCCCACCCCCCCTTTAATAAAGGGGGGCAAGGGGGGATTTTCATGGTTCGCAAGTGTCACATGAGTCATGAGGATTAATTAGGACGCAGGTTTTCTTAGATCCCCGCCAAATGAGCGTCAGCGCCAGTCAATCCGTGAGAAAGCGAGGCCCGAGGACGTGAAAGCGAAAAGCTTTTACTCTTTACGCCTCACGACTAACCCCTTGCGGTTTCTATAGTCCTATGCATTTTGTCTGTTGCCTTAAGCAGGTGCCCGATACCGCTGAGGTGAAGATTGATCCCCAGACCAATACTCTCATTCGGTCGGGCGTGGAGTCCATCGCCAACCCCTTCGATGTGGTCGCTCTAGAGGAAGCCTTACGTCTGAAGGAGCGGTATGGGGGAAAGGTGACCGCTCTCAGCATGGGTCCTCCCCAGGCGGAAAACGTGCTCCGGGAAGCTTTATCCCTCGGGGCGGATGAGGCCATTCTGCTATCGGACCGCCCTTTTGCAGGGGCCGACACCCTGGCCACGAGTTACACGCTGGGTAAAGCCATTGAGAGATTAAATCGCGAACTGCCCGTAGACGCAATCTTTTGCGGAAAGCAAGCCATTGATGGGGACACGGCTCAGACCGGACCGGGCATCGCCACCCGTTTGGGATATACGCAGCTGACCTACGTGGTCCAGGTGGAATGGATCGATGAGAGCAAGAGACAAATTCAGGTCAAACGAAAGGTAGAAGGAGGAGTGGAGGTCATCCAAGGGCCTCTGCCTGCTTTGCTGACTGCGGAGTTAGAGCTGGCCAAACCCCGACGGGCTTCGCTCCCCCTGTTGATCCACTCTCTTGGGGCAGAGGTTACCCATTGGGACGCCAAGACCATTGAGGCCGAACCGAAGAAACTGGGTTTGAAGGGCTCACCCACCTGGGTGAAAAGGATCTTCTCTCCACCCGTTCGCGAAGGGGGACCCAAGTTCTATGCCCGGGAAGATCTTCCGGGGGCTGTGGAGCAATCTTTGGAGACGCTCCTGTCCGATCAGACATTTGCCGCCAAGCTGCTCGCCCGTTGGAGGGCTTGAAAACTCATGGCCAGGAATAAAAAGGGAGTCGAGATCGCTGAGATGATCCCCGATCGTTGCATCGGGTGTCAGATTTGCGTGGGCGAATGCTCGGTCGGGGCCATCCAGATGTCGGCAGAGGGCACGGCCACAATCGACCCGGAGGCCTGCATTGGGTGCGGAAAATGCTCCCAGGTCTGCCCGGTAGACTCGATTCGCTTCGAAAGGAAAAGGCGCCTGAAAACATCCCCGGAAGCCGAGGGGTTGGCCAAGGTCGAATTTGCCGATTCCCAGGGCGTGGCGATCTTCATCGAAGTCGTGAAGAACTTCGGGGCTCCAGTCTCCTGGGAGCTGGTCGGGAAAGGAAAGGAGCTGGCTGAAAAGAGAAAAGGCAGAGTGATCGGTCTGCTCTTGGGACATCAAGTGGAAAAAATTGCCCAAGAGGCCATTACCTATGGTTGCGAGGAAGTTTATGTGATCGATCATCCCCTGCTGAAAAACTACCTCTCCAAGATTTACGGAAAAGCCCTCGCCGATCTTTGCGCCCTGGTTAAGCCGGAGATCCTTCTGATCGGGGCCACCCCCCTGGGAAGAGACCTATCCGGTATTGTAGCCACCCATCTTCAAACGGGCCTCACCGCCGATTGTACGGCCCTGAACATCGACGAAGAAAAGGGCTTTCTTTTGATGACCCGGCCCACTTTTGGCGGTAATATCATGGCGACCATCTATTGTCAGCATCACCGCCCCCAGATGAGCACGGTAAGGCCGCGGGTCATGAGGCTTGCTCTGCAGGACCCCGGTCGAAAAGGGGACATTCACTTTCAGCCCTGGGTTCCCCCTGAGGGCCAACTCTCTGAGATCGTCGATTTCATAGAAGAAGTTCCCGAGGTCGGCAGCGTAGATGTTGGGCGGGCCCCAGCCCTGGTCGTGGCCGGAAAGGGAGCTTGTGATCCCGCATCCATGCCCCTCCTGCAAGAGCTGGCCGATCTGGTGGGAGGGGTGGTGGCCTGTTCCCGGCCTGTCGTGGAATCTGGCCTGATGCCTTACGAGCGACAGGTGGGACAGACCGGAAAAACGGTGGCTCCGAAACTGTACATCGGGATCGGGGTTTCGGGGGCTGTGCAGCACCTGGTGGGAATGCAGGGATCCGAAAAGATTATGGCGATTAATTCCGACCCGCAGGCCCCGATCTTTCGAGTCGCCGATGTCGGGCTGGTGGGGAATTATTTAGAGGTGGTCCCGGCATTGATCTCAAGCCTGAAGAAAAGAAAAAATGCCTTTGCCACAGAGACCACAGAGATCACAGAGAATTTAAAAAACAAAAAAAAACAATCATTAAAGAACTATTAGCAGGATGCGGAAAAACTCCGATTTTCCGTCACTCCGGCGAAAGCCGGAGTCCAGAATGCCTTGAAAAGACTGGATTCCTGCTTCCGCAGGAATGACGACCTGGGGTCAAAAGGGACTTTTTCAACAACCTGTTAGTTCTGGTTTTGCTTTTTCAATTCAGCCTAAACTCTGTGTTCTCTGTGTCCTCTGTGGCTAATAAATGAAAGGGGAAAAGATGGACGAGGCCTTTGATGTGGCCATCGTCGGGGCAGGACCTGCCGGCCTATCCGCAGCATGCCGACTGGCTGAGAAAGGCGTTAAGACCATCGTCTTGGAGCGCGGGGAATACTCGGGGGCTAAAAATATCTCCGGGGGGGTCCTCTACGGGCATGACCTGGCCCGGGTCCTTCCGGATTATGAAAGAAGAAACTTCCCCATCGAACGAAACATCGTCGAATCCAGGCTGTGGTACCTTTCCCAAGATGGAGGATACCAGCCTCTCTTACCGGGACAAAATCTTCGCCGATGAACGGAAACACAATGTCTTCAGCGTGGGGAGAGCCAAATTCGACCGCTGGTTCTCGGAACAAGCCAGGGGAAAAGGAGCTCTAGTGGTCTGCGGGACGGTGGTCACAGATCTGCTGCGAGATCCGAATCATCGAGTCGTCGGTGTCCAGACCGACCGGTCCGACGGGGAAGTTCAAGCCAAAGTAGTCCTGCTGGCAGACGGAATCAATTCACCCCTGGCTGCCAAAACGGGGTTCCGTCCGGAGCCCAAGCCCCACCAGGTAGCCCTGGCGGTCAAAGAAGTGATCGAACTTACCGAGGAGCAGATTCAGGATCGCTTCAATGTGGAGCCGGGCCAGGGAGTGACCATCGAGATCATGGGCGAAGTGACGCAGGGCATGGATGGCGTTGCCGTGATCTACACCAACCGGAAATCCCTTTCCCTGTGTATCGGGGCAAATCTATCCGCTCTCTCCAAGCAGAAGGTCAGGCCGTATGAGATGATGGAGAGCTTCAAAGAGCATCCCATGGTGGCCCCCCTGATTCAAGGTGGAAAATCTACAGAATATATGGCTCACTGGCTTGCGGAAGGGGGCTACGACGCCATCCCTCGACTTTGTGGAGACGGTTTTCTCATCGCCGGGGATTCCGGTATGCTGTTCAATGCCCCTCACCGGGAAGGGTCGAACCTGGCCATGACCTCGGGCCGATTTGCCGCTGAGGCTATTCTGGAGGCTCTGGCCAAGGGGGATTTCAGCCGCAACGGCCTCAAGGGATATATCTCCAGATTGGAGGATTCTTACATCTTCCAGGACCTAAAAAAATATAGAAGGTTTGGCCGGTTTCTGCGCACCCATACGGAACTATTTACCACTCTTCCGAGATGGACCCAGTTAGCCGCCCGGGAGATGCTCACGGTCAATGGGGCGCCCAAAAAAGAAAAGCAGAGGGTGATCTGGCGCGAATTTCGAACCCGGATTTCTCTCTTAAGCTTTCTCAGGCTTCTCTGGGATGGGTGGCGGAGCGTAAGATGAGCATGAAGGTAGAGGATAAACTCTTTTTGGACCGGTTTCGGGTGGATGAGGAATCTCACTTACGGATCATCGATGGCGCTCTTTGCCTGAAAGAATGTCCGGACCAGCCTTGTCTCTACATCTGCCCGGCAAATGTGTACCGGCTGGAGAAAGACCGCATTAGCGTGGCCTACGAGGGTTGCCTGGAATGCGGCTCCTGCCGCATTGGCTGCCCCCATTTGAATATCGAGTGGCGGTTCCCCCGGGGAGGGTATGGCGTCAGCCATAAGTTTGGATAAAAACGGCAGAGAGCATAGCCCATGGCGCATAGCGTTTTTCGTTTTTTTCGCTATGCGCTATGCTCTATGCGCTATGCTTTTTCTGCTATGCGCTAGGCGAAATTTTTGAAGGAGGTATTACATGGCGTCGAAAAAAGGTTCGTGGATATGGATCCTCTTCTTGCTCTTTGTTTTCTCGGCAGGGTGCGCGCAGGTTCCTGTCCGGGAACCGGTCAAAGTCGATCTCAGCCTTCCCGTGGGGAGAATCGAAGGGAATCAATTCACCGGAATTCGCTATCCCTTTAAAGTCTCAGCTCCTCCCCCCTGGCAAATAGCGACAGAGTACCCAAAGTTTATGCTGGAATTGGGCTACGACAAAGGAGGGTTGGAGGAGTCGCAAGTTTTTATTTTTAATCCCGCCACTCAATCGAACCTGCAGATCGATTTCAGCCCGGCCGGGCGCTATGCCAGATTCAACCAAAAAACAATCGAGTGGCTCACCAGCATAGGGGAGGGAAGTTTTAGAGAGGAACTCCAAAATGACTACGGAAAAGATATTCCGGTGGAGATCAGTCCCACCGAACCCTATTCTTTGAAAGGCGTTCCCTTTGCCGCAAAGAAATACGCCACCTTTACCCTAAAAGGAGTGAAGCGGGAACAAGGATGGATTTACGCTTTCGCCGAGCCTTACCAAATCTTCATCCTCTACATGGTTCTGGAAAAAGAAGGGATGAACGATCGGCAGGATATAAAGTCGATCCTCGATTCTTTTGAGGTGATATCGAAGGAAGAAAAATAGGCCTGGAGCCAAGAGCGGAGAGAATCATTCTTGACTCTAAGCTCTCTGCTCTTGGCATATTTCTTAAACCCCGGCTTCATCGACCAACTGGATGAGGTGCTTTACTTCCACGGGCAGACCCTTCTGGCCCAGCTGGTCCTTCAGTTGCAGCATACATCCGGGACAACCCGTGACCACCACCGAGGCCCCGCTGGCCTCGATGGTCTCCATCTTTCGCCGGCTGATCCGCTTGGAAAGGTCATAGTTGTAAAAGCTGAAGGAACCCCCGCCCCCGCAGCACCGCTGCGCATCCTGCATCTCCACAAAGGTGATTCCGGGGAGATTTTTCAAGACCGCTCTGGGCTGCGTGGAAATATTCTGGCCGCGGACGAGATGGCAAGGGTCGTGGTAAGTTACTTTCGCTAAGGTTTTTTTCTCCGCTTTCGTTAATTCAATTTTGTCAGTCAGAAATTCCGCGATGTCCAGGACTTTACCGCTGAAAGCCTCGACCTGCTCCTTCCATTCCTGGCTTTCTCCTTCCGCCAGGACTTTATAACTCTCCTTCAGGGCCGTCCCGCAGGTGGCGCAGGCCGTGACGATCCCATCGAGCTCATAAGGGGCGAAGGCTTCCAGGTTCATTTTCATAAGTTCCAGCCCATTTTTGACATCGCCGGACATGAAGACCGGAATGCCGCAGCAAGTTTGTTTCTTGGGGAATACCACTTCCACCCCATGGCGGCTAAGAACGCGGATCAGCGAGCGGCCGATGGCCGGGTCCACAAAATCGATAAAACAGCCGGTGAACAGCCCCACTCGCAGGGCGGCTGGGCCTTTGGGGGGGGAAATCACCTCCGGGAACTGCTTTCTCAAAGGCACATCGCTAAGGTCGGGAATCAACCTCCCCTTGCCGAAGGCTGAAAGGAAGAAGGGCAGATGCCGGAGTTTCCCATTGCCTTTCGGGGGAGTGAACATCTGCAAAAGTGAGAAGGCCTTCAAGGCCTTTCCAAAGAGGGAGCGGTTCTTGAGCAGATATTTGAAAGCGAACTTCTTGGAGAGGGGCAGTCCCCTCCTCTTGGCCAGTTCGGCCCGGACTCCCAAGATCAGCTTGCTCTGGTCCACGCCGGCCGGGACAATTTGCTTTGCAGGCCAGGCAGAGCAGGCATTTGGAGAAAAGGTCCTCGGTGTAAGCGGAATAAGGGAGGGTTCCCTCGAGCAAGGCTTTGGCAACCTCGGTCTTTCCGCGCGAACTGTACGTCTCCTCGCTGCAGCTCTTTAAAAACCGGGCAGGCACTGGCGCATATTCCACAGCGCGAGCATTTCATCGCTTCCTGGGTCATGATTCATAGGAAACATTTCCAGACTCCAAAAATTATTCACCGCAGAGACCCGAGATCGCGGAGATATTTAGAAAATTCGAAATCGCAAGTGACAAACCCCAAGCCGATAGGGATACTCGAAATCCAAAGGTAACAGAAGGGGTTGAATTTTGGAGATTCGATTTTTAAATTTTTTCCCCCTTTCGGGCGATTCGTTATTCGCGTCTCATTTTAAAAAAATATTTCTCCGCGTTCTCTGCGCTCTCTGCGGTGAAATGTTTTTTACACAAATTTCCCGGGATTAAGGATCCCTTCGGGATCGAAGGCCTTCTTGATATTTTTCCAGACCTGCAGCTCTCCGGGAGTGACTTCCAGATACAAGAAACTCTTCTTGGCCAACCCGATCCCGTGCTCCCCGGAAAGGGTTCCCCCCAGAGCAATCGAAGCTTCGAAAATTCTTTTACCGCTTATCCACCCTTTCCGATTCTTCCTTATTTCGGGGTCGTAGGGGATCAGGGGATGCATGTTGCCGTCCCCGGCGTGGGCCAGGAGATAGATCGGAACCTGGTACTTCTGGCTGATCTCATTGATCCTCCGCACCATGGCCGGGATCTTGCTGATGGGCACGGTGGCATCCTCAGTGAGCATCATCTTGCTGACCCGGCAAAGGGCCACCGGTCCAGTTTTCCGAGCCACCCAGAGCTGGTCCGCTTCGGCCTCGTTTTGGGCAAGCTTGATGTCGAAAGCTCCCTGGGCTTCGCAGAATTCTTTGGCGATCCTGCGCCTGCCGATCCACCGTCTCCGCGAACCCATCCACTTCGATAATCAGCAAGGCCGCTGCCTCCACCGGCAGGCCGAGTTTAAAGATATCTTCGGTATTGCGGATATAATGATGATCCATCAACTCCAAGGCCCGGGGAACAATCCCTGCGGCCATGATCCGGGAAACGGTTGAACTGGCGTCATCGATGGAACGGAAAGCGACGAGCAGCGTCCGTCTCGCTTCCGGCTTGGGGATCAGCTTCACAATGATCTTGGTGATCACCGCCAGAGTTCCTTCAGAACCGCAGATCAGGCGGGTCATATCATAGCCGGTCACGTTCTTGATCGGCCGGCCCCCGGTCTTGATCACCTCTCCCGAGGCCAGCACCGCCTCCAGCCCGAGCAGGTAGTCACGAGTTACGCCATACTTCACACACCTCGGGCCTCCGGCGTTGGTGGCCACGTTGCCGCCAATCTGGCAGATCGATTGGCTGGCCGGGTCCGGCGGGTAAAAAACCCCCGCCCTCTCCACAGCCTCTTGTAAATCCTGGGTAATCACGCCGGGCTCGACAACGGCCAGCCGGTCTTCCGGGCTGATCTCCAGGATTTTATTCATCTTGGACATGGCCATGACGATTCCGGCGTGCTCGGGGGTGCACAGCCCACTTAAACCCGTAGCCGAGCCCCGAGGGGTCACCGGAATTTTCTCCCGGTTGGCCACCCGCAGCACCCGGGAAACTTCTTCTGTGGTCGTGGGCAGGACCACTACATCAGGCTTTTTCTCGGCAAAAACATCATGGGAATAGACCATCAGGTCCTCAGGGGCGGTGAGACAGCGATCTTTACCCACAATATCTCGCAGCTCTTGCAGGACAGATGTTGACAGCATAAATATTCTCCTTAAAAAGAGATTCCCTTGGCCCTCAAAATTTTGAAAATTTCAATACCTTACCGAACAGGGAATACCTTTCATCGATTTGCCGCAAGAAGGCGAACAACTATTCAAGATAATAAAGAAACAACTTGAAAAAACAAGCTAAAAAAACGGTTTACCGTTAAATAATTATTCTTTCTGGCACAGTGTAGACGTTTAGGCGTTTTCCACGTACAAACCCAGCCAAAGTCAAATTCGACGCTTCAGCCATCGCTATACCCGAAGAAAGCGCCGCCGCCAGAGAAGCAACAATGGGCAAACCAACCTTCGCCGCCTTGAAAGCTACATCGCCCGATATGCGCCCGCTCAAAGCCAAAAAGCACATGCCAAAATCAACCTTGCTCAAGGCAGCCATCCCAATCACTTTGTCCACAGCGTTATGCCTGCCTACATCTTCAGCCAACGCAACCAATGAGCCGTCGCCCTTGTAGATTGCGGCAACGTGAAGCCCGCCTGTTTGCCTGAAACCTTCAGCTTTGAAGTTTAGCTGGTTAACGCTGTCAAAAATAACTTGAGCTTTAACCTTTAAGTTCGATTCAACCTTAGGAGTTTTGCCCGTGTACTGGTAAGGTGAGCCGCTACCGCAAGCTGATGTAATAACTCGTGCATGAAGCCTTGAAAGCCTAATTCGGTCATCAACTTTAACGCTTGGTTTAAGTTTAACAATGCAAGTGTTTTCTGCTTCTTTTAGGGTTACTTCCTCAATTTCGTCGAGTTGACTTCAATATGCCTTCAGAAAGCAGGTGCCCGACTGCTAATTCCTTTAGGTTTGTTGGTGAGCACAGAATGGTTGCCCAAAAAGTGTTGTTAACAAATAATTGGAGAGGTCTCTCTTCAGCAACATAATCGGATAATTTTTGGGCTTTTCCAGTGGATAAATCAATTTTTGCAATATCAACTTGACGAACCATATAGGCACACCTGTCTCTTCGCTCTGAAACTTGAAACCCATGGCTTCTTAACAATAGTGCTAAGCCATGAGCCCTATTATATAATTCCTTTTTGATTGTTATCTTTTATTTTTTTCAATTTTTTAATTTGTTGACAATTTGCGTAGGATTCATTGGTCAAAAACAAGCATCGCAGTTCAAAAAAGAGTTTGCAGTCAGCCGACATCAACCATTCGGCAAGACGTCTGATTATATTTCATGCATTAAGGCTGCAGACTCTGCAAAAA
>CAVXFA010000042.1:0-16499 GCA_963760605.1 uncultured delta proteobacterium
ACGGAATTCAACGGGCATCTTTGGACAGAAATATCAATGACTTGTTTGATGGTTGGAGGGGAGTAAAGGAAAGGCGCCTTTATTCCAAGGGGGAATGGGACTCCAAGTATTCGTGAGCAGGGACGCGCCCGGTGATCATGGATTTGGTCTCCACCCAATTCTTTTTGATCAGCAGGGCAAAATAGAAGTGACCGATGAGGCTGGCCGCCAGGGTGGCTGAAAGGAAGCCGTGGAAGAGGCGATTGTAATAGATAAAATCCCAGCCCAGGCCGAAAAGAGAAAGAGGGAGGAGGTCGCGGAAGGGCTTCCAGAGTACAAACCCGGTCAGGATCAAGAGGAAGAGGTTCCCAGCCGCGGCCCAGTGGAAGAATATCTGGCCCGGATGGTACTTGGTCGGGAGAGGGTAAGATTTGGATAGGCCGAAAAAGTTTCTGAAGATGGCCAAAATCTTGTTCGCCTCTCTTCGGTTGACAGCCATTGGATTGGCTTCCTTGGAGATGAAGCTCTCGTAGACAATGTGAAAGGCAATCCCCACCAGCAGTAGCGCCACCCCCCACCGATGCCAGAAAAACCCGTCAAAGGCAGGTCTTGCAGAAAAAATTCCGCGAGGCTGGTAGATCATCCAGCCAGAGATGGTTAAGGTAAGGACCGCTACTGCGTTCAACCAGTGGTATAGCCGCTGGAAAATAGTGTGTCGTTGGATTTCTTCTTCTTTGACGTCGGAAAGACTACTCCCGCCGCTGGGAAGCTCTGTCGAGACAGGCTGCCGAAAGGCCCTGCGGGCGGCGTGGACGGCACAGAAAATCAGGCCCGCGAAGATGAAGGCAAAGAAGATCCGGTCGTCGAGTCGGTAGAGATTGTAGTTAGCCATCGTGAATGCTGGAAGGGAGAACGGTTCGCCGGTCATGATTGACTCCGCAGCAGGCCTCTTTTTTCCAAACCCTCAGCCACTTCTTTTAGGCCCAGCCTTTGCAAAGTTTGTCCAGTGGGAATGCCGGTTTTGGTATCCCAGCCCATCAATTTATAATAATCGCTCTTGGCCCGCTCCAAATCTTCCCGGAGATATTTCCGGCCCCCGGCATCCTCCTTTTCAAAATAGAGGTCATGGAAGTTATCGTCCTGGCGAGTACGGCCGTCTCGCGCAGCCAAAGCCCTTTCCAGGGTACAGAGCATCTCTCCTTTTTGATAGGACTCCTCCAGGCTCATTTCCATTCCCGTGACTGCGGAATAGAGCTGGGATTCAAGGGTCACATCTCCCACGTGATCGGCCGTGTTAGCATTGTAAAGGTAGGGAAAGAGGATGTCGCACAAAATGTAACTGTCCTTGAGCAGAGAATGCTCGTGGTATCTTTTCACCACCGGAGCCGCCCATTTCCAGTTCAGGCTCTTGCCGTCACGACTCAAAACTTCGGCAGCTTCCTCTGAACCGTAAGCGGCCTTCATCGCCGGTTTCAGGATGGGGAAGATTTTTTCCGGGACCGCGGTCAAGGCATTCTGCCCCACGGCGAAAGCCGCTCCCCAGAGCATGGAAATGTAAGCGTGGGAAACCAGGGCATCCCGGTTATCCACGACCCACATTAAGCCCAGTTGGGGGACCGCATATCCAGTAGGGAAACCCCCGAGATAGACCCAATGTTCCCGATAGCCACCGAATTTCCCAGCGCGAGGATAATACATCCAGGATAATTTCTCAGCTTTTCCGCCGAGCTTAGCGGCGGCTCGTTGACCCCCTTCAGCGAGAAGATCCCCGAAGCCCTCGCGATTGGCCATTTTATATAAAAGCTTGGAGATGAAATTCCAGGACCCAATCTCACCCAGCGGCAGTCCGGTACTATCTTCGGTGATCAGCTTCTCCCGGTGACAATCGGCCAGCCAGGGGATGATGGCCATCAGCTCGTAGGCGTTGATTCCATAAAGGTCGCCCAATTTGGCCGCCTGCCAGGTTACTTTGCTGTAGCCCTTCTCGGGTTGGTGAACCATGGACTCCAAGTACATATAGGACTGGGCGCACAGGGCCACGCCCGGTGTAATGTCCGGACCTTTCACTCGGGAGCGGCAGGATACGGGGCAGGCGAAGCAACCATCCGGGGTTTGAGAATAGCCAGAGGAAGGCTCCTGGCAAAGGTCGAGAAGCTCGCCAGGGAGAAGGGACAGACTTCCTCGTCCATATCCCCCTCCCCAGATATTGTATTTGAAGTCGCTTTCATCCGGCTCGTAAGGATTAGACCCGGATGACTTACGGGCAAAGAGTTTATGGATGTGATGAGTAATCTCCGCCAGGGCTTTTGGTCTGGCTACGGGCACCGAGCCAGTGCCCCGAACCGCGATGGCCTTTAAATTCTTCGAGCCCATCACCCCGCCATATCCCCCCTGCCCGGATGCATCCCCGGAGTCCGTAAGGATGCAGGCGATGCGGCTGCGAGTTTCTCCGGCCCTCCCGATGACCATCACCCGCGTTTTAGGGCCGTGAAGTTTCCAGATCATCTGCTGGGTCTGGTAGGTATCCAAACCCCACAGGCGGCTGGCATCGAGGATTTCGGCCTTATGGTCGGTGATCCAAAGATAGACGGGCTTTTCGGATTTTCCCTGAACAATGAGGGCGTCATATCCCGCCCATTTCAATTCCGGTGCCCAGTGACCTCCTACCCCGGAGCGGCAAAAAGATTCGGTAGGGGCGGTCTGCGCGGCTTTTCCCAGCACCATGAATCTGCCCGAAGTTGGGGCCAGGGTTCCTTGCATGGGCCCGGTGGCAAAGATGATCCGATTTTCGGGGTCGAAGGCTCCCACCTCGGGGGGGACCTCGTCCCAGCAGATTTTCGCCCCCAGCCCACGTCCTCCCAAAAATTTGGGAACGTATTCGAGGGTGGAGACCTCGGAGATTTTTCTCGTGGTCAGGTCAACCCGAAGGATTTTTCCGACCCATCCGCCTGAAGGTTTCATAAAAATCAATTTCCTTTTGCCACAGAGCTCACAGAGAGCACAGAGGTGAAAATACAGTTGGAAATGAAAAGCAAGAAGTTAAAACCTTCCAATCTGTTACTTTCTCTGTGAACTCTGTGTACTCTGTGGCGAAATTTCTTAGTCTTCTTTGATCACCGGATAGCCCACCAGCAGCCCTTTTTCCGATCGCTCCAACCGCAGAACGCCGAGCGGGCAATACTTGACACACTGTGGATCTCCGAAACAGAGGTGGCATTTAAAGGACCTGTGCCTCTCGGCGTCGAACCTCGGCCGCGAAGGCCGGAAGTGCTGCTCACAGGCTCGCACACATTTCTGGCAGCCGATGCATACTCTCTCATCGATTACCCGGGCATACGTACCGCTCTGGCGATCCACCTGTAGGGCCGTCACCGGGCAGGCCTTGAGGCAGGGAGGATCGACGCACTGGTGGCAAACCTTCGGCTCGTAGTCTCCCCGCAGGTATTCTTTTTCCAACATAATCCGCGAAAGGGATGCGGAGTTACGACCCCCGCTGTTAAAATTGGCGCAGACCATCTCGCAGACCCGGCACCCTGAACAGAGAGATTTGTCTACCATGATCACTGCCTTGGCCAGGGCTACTTTTTGCCCGTTGGGGAAGGTAATGACTTCCAGCAGGTTCCCCAGGCCCACCACGCTTCCCAAGGCGAAGGCACCGAGGGTGAAGCCTTTGAGGACGGTTCGCCGGTCAACTTCCTTATTCATTTACAGTTCTCTCCCATGATAGGGATGTTAAATCATATTGTAGGTTTCAAGGGTTATAGCGTAAGGCGGAAGGCCTAAAAGGGGTTGCATAAGCAGGCAGATCCAGCACCTAACATCCTACCCCTACATCCGACAGTTAACACTCAGCACTTAACACTTTTCTCCCATGAATCCTAAACGCCTCGAACTCTACTTCTCATTAAGTTGCGGGAGGCGAGAAGAAAGGCCTCGCCACGATGGGCCCAAGAGAATCGTTGGTCTCTTTGACGACCAGCTTGTAGTAGTATTTGGCTTCCGCCCCCATGCTTTTGTCCGTGTACATATAATTTGTCTTACCAGCGGTTAGATTGACCGTGGCGATCTCCTTATAGGAACCTTCTTCAGGGGTGTCTGAACGCAGGATCTGAACGACCATCCCGCCTTTCAAGTCGCCTTCCGCTTTCCAGGTGAGCTTGGCCGCCCGGTAGAGCGCCTGCACTTTGAAATCCCCAATGGCCGGTTTTGCCTTCTGGGGCAGAGCCATGGAAGGGATAAGTAGGATGAAAACAAGCAAGGAACATAACATATTTAGTCATCGAAAATTCTCCGGTTCTTTGTAGGGTCACAAAAACCCCCCTCCCCTACGAGGGGGAAGGGGGGTTAATTGAATCTTTGGATAGATGATCAAGCAAAAAGGAGCTTGATATCGTCCTGTTTTCTGGCAAATCCCACCCCGACCTTCACTGCCTGGGCAATCTGCTTCTGATACCAGGCATACATGCCAATCTTGTTCGAGGCAATGGTCGGGTACCATTCCTGAAGGGTCCTGATGCCCGTGACGTCATTCGCCACCTGGTCTCCCGAAACGACGATCACGCCGGGATGGACTTCTTCACCGTGGGATGGACCTCCGGCGACGAAGGACCTTCTTCCATCCATGATGATGAGGTCTGGACGGAAGGGCAGGTTGATCTCCGCTGCCTGCTCGGCGGTAAAGATGTGGTTGAAGCCATGGAGCGAGGCGCCGCGATCCGCCCGATGCAGAATGCCGACGGAAAGCTTCAGACTCTGGGTGATTCCCCCAAGGAAGTGGGTCTTCATGATCGGCGAATAGATCACCTTGTCGTAATTTCTCAAATCAGCGGGATAGCCCACAATGCCATCCGTCCCGCTGATCCTGCCCAAAAATTCAGCCTTGGCGATTGCGGATGTTCATCCATTTCTCTTTTTCCCAGGTCTTTAAAGGTGTTTTGGTCCGGGCGCATACCACATCGTAACCCATCATCTTGATCACGCGGTCGGTTGGCCCCCAGGGCCCGCAGGTGTCGGCCACTGTGAGGTTCGTATACCCTTCATCCTTGAGGACGGTGATCAGGGCTTCTAAGAAGTTGGCGTCTGTTCCGCCGCCGGGCCAGGGGTCGCCGGTATTCATGTTGGGTTTAATCAGGATCTTATCGGATTTCTTAAGGGCCTTTCCAAATCCTCCAACGAGCTTCATGGCCCTTTTGATGTCGCCTTTCAGGTCCTTATCGAGCTCGGTGGCCTGGATGATCCCGACCAGGGATTTATTTCCGTCCGCATACCAGTTTGGATTGAGATGGGTCCAGCTGACCGGGGCGCCTCCGTCTATCAGGCTTTCCACCGGTTTATCGAAATAATCTTTGGGCAGTGGGGCGTTTTTGATGAAATCCCCATACTGCATGAGCTGCGCATCCCGCATTCGCCAAATAGCTGATTGAGCCGGTTGGTCCAGATCAGCCACCGCGTGGGCTTTCGAAGGCAAGTTCAGCAATCCCAGGGCAGCTACTCCGGCCCCACAATACTTGGCCACATTCTCGATAAACTTCCTCCGGGTGATATCTTTTTCGCTCATTATCCTTCCTCCTTATCCAAAGTTAGGGTTAAATGTACACCGTCGCTCCCCCTTGGAGCGAAAACTTGAGACTTTCCCCCCTTTCTCCTCTAGATTTTTCACCTTGTGCGGGTCGCTTTTCATCCTCTACGGCTCATAGGACGTAAGAAAATGGATTGACCTAATAGCGATAGAATTATCTCCCCTTTTTCAAAAATTTGTCAAGTAGAAAAATCAGCATTCTTGATTTATTTGCTAAGTTTCAGGGAGTTCATCTAAGGCAAAGAGATCCTAACCTGCTCCCTGCTCTGTGGCCTCTGTTTTCTCCTGGGGAAAAAGAATCTTATGATTCTCAAAACGGCGGATGGACGGTCATGAAGGTAAAGACGTCCATGCCGTTGGCTTCAGCTTTGGTCTTTTCCCCCTTGATCACCCGGATCATTAAATCGATCATATCGGCGCGTAACTCGCCGAGTGGCTTTCCTTCCACCAGACTGCCGGCATTGATATCCATATCATCGTTCATCGCCTGGTAAATCCTGGAGTTGCTGGCCACTTTGATCACCGGCAGGGCGGGAAACCCAGCCGGGGTGCCTCGCCCGGTAGAGAAAAACATGAGCTGTGAACCGCTGGCAGCCAGTCCGGCCATGGAGTCCCCATCGTATCCGGGCCCATCTTGCAGGATCAACCCTTTTTCAGTTGGAATCTCACCGTAATCGACGACCTGGTTGATGGCTGTCGTACCCCCTTTAACGATACAGCCCATGGATTTTTCCGCGATGGTGCTCATGCCCCCGTCCATATTGCCCGGGGAAATGACCCGGCTGGACAGGTTCCCCATAACATCTTTGGTTAACTTCTCAGCCCGGTCGATCATCTCTTCGATCTGCCTGGCCACCTGCTCATTTTTTGCCCGCCGCGTGAGGACATGAGCGGTTCCGATCATCTCTGTGTTTTCTCCGAAAATGACCGTCGCTCCCTTCTCCACCAGCCAATCTGCGACAGCCCCCATGGCCACGTTGGCCGTTACACCGGACATGGCGTCGGAGCCGCCGCATTCCATCGCGACCAAAAGATTGTCCCAGGAGATGGGTACCCGCGGCTGATTGCGGATTCCCGCCAGCATCCGCCGCGCAGCCGCTACCCCCTTTTTAGCCGTCTGCAAGGAGCCGCCGTCTTCCTGCACGTTGAAAATCTCGATCGGCTTCGCTGCTCCCTTAATCAGGGGAGACAAATTTTTCGTGTTAGAAAGCTCACAACCAAGGCCAATGAGAATGAGCGCCACCCACGTTAGGATTGTGCACCAGCCCGGAGAGGACTCGAAAAAGAATTTGCAGATCCCTGGGACCTCCTCGGCCACACCCATGAGCATGCGTAACACAAAGCGCTTCCGGTACTTCCCGGGATATGCGGTTGATGACGCCGCTTACGCAGGAGACCGTTGGCAGGACGAGAACGTGGTTGCGAATCCCAAAACTCCCGTTCTTTCTCTCGTATCCCGTAATTTCACTCATTTCTTCCACCTCTGGCTTTCAAGATTATGGGTATGCACCCATTCCCCTTTTTTGATGTTCCGGGTGCTGACCGCAACGGTCTCTCCATATTTGATGATTTCCTCACCCGCGGGGATGTCCTTCAGGGCAATCTTATGGCTGGCCGGTATCTCTTCCAGGGCTGAAAATCCTTCGATCCCTTTCGCCGTGGCTTGTTCTTCCGCTGCCAGTGTTCTCAGCGCCACCGCCACATTGTCGCGAGGATGAATCACGAGAATATTGTCTTTCATAACTCCTCCTCCTGTCAGGATTTAAGATACTGCATGGTTCCGTCCTGAACCACCGCAACCTTTGGCGACCCAGGAAAATCTTTCTCCAGGATGGACAGAACCTCCGGCCAGGTTTTCACGATGACCGCATCCTCGATGCGGCAGATCAGGTCAAGGCTTGTCAGGTCTGGGCAGGGGGCCATTACGATCAGCTTCTTTATCAGCCTCTGCATAAAGCCCTTAGGCCGGGGAATATAATGGCGGCCGCCATAATCGCTTCCCCAGGCCCGCATCACGTAATGGGGAACCTGCCCCTCGGGAGCATCGGAAATCAGCACGGCTGTTCCCTCACGGGGTTTGAGGAGCATCAGAGAGAGAAAAAGAGCGATGGCCGATTCGTTGGCCTTGGCATAGGCGTTACAGACTGCCAGGTCATAGCCTTTGGCATGCGGAACTCCGTAGTGTTCTTTTCCTTCTGCCGCACCGGCCGCGTGCGTGGCCCGGAAGGGTCCGGCGTAAAGATTGGTAATCTGCCCCCGGCGGTTGACCAGACAATCCACCTTGAAGTCCAGCCCCCCGGCATCTCCGGCGGCATTACATTCGGCCCGCATGATGTTATTTTCAAAATTTCCCAGCCCGGTACGTCCCTGATCCCTGTAAAGTTGATTGTGAAACTGGTTGATGGACTCTATCCCGGCGACGCCCGGGAGTACGATCTTGGCTCCCCCCCCGAAGCCCACGTGGACATGAGGGGTAATGCATCCGATCCCGATCTTCAGGTCACAGGCCATAAACTCGCGGTTAAACCAGAGTTCCACCCCGGTGGGAGTCCGCCCCGCCCGCACCGTGTTCTGGAAAGGATCGTGGTTGTATACGGCGTAGTTCCGCACGACCTCATCCCCTAATTTTTTACGGGCGTGGATCATATTGTAGGCCCCATGAGCCCCCAGAGCCCAAATAAAGCGTACCTGATCTTTCTTCATCCCGGCCCGATGAAGCGATTCCAGGACAAAGGGAGCAACTTCTTTGACAGGGGTAGGCCGGGTCATGTCGTCGAATACGATGACCGCCTGTTTTTTCCCCTTGGCCATTTCCTCCAGGGTGAGCCCAGCGAGAGGATGATCGACCTTTTCTTTAATCTGTCCGGGGCTGAGTCCGGGTTTATCGAACCCGGGGGAGTTTAGATTGTCTACCTGCCAGCTCTCCGGAAGAGTCAACTCCCGCTCCTCGTTCTCATACCAGAGTCTGGAAGGGATCGAAATTTTTTTCATCGCATTCCTCCATAGCATAGACCTGGGAGCCTATAGCTAAGATTTTTGCTTCCTCTCCAAATTTGCTTTCCATCCCGCTTTTTAGTAGGATGCAGAGTGGTTCCAATGATTTCCCCTCCCCGAAGAACCATGGAGGGGACCCACTCCATTATAATATAACCAAAGGAGGTCCCTTGACAAATCACCCAGAATTATCAGCGCCCCCATCCGGGGTAAGGGAAGAAGGTGAGATCCGTCCAGGCTGCCCTCTCCCCCTGGGTGCATACCTGAGTGATGAAGGAGCCCAATTTGCCATTTTCAGCCGCCATGCGACTCAGGTCTGGTTACTATTGTTTACTCAACCGGGAGATGATCTGCCCGCGCGGATCATCGAGCTCGACCCTGAGCAGCATCGCACGGGGGACATCTGGCACGTATGGGTAAAAGGGGTTAAGGCCGGACAGCTTTACGGATACAGGGTAGATGGGCGCTATAATCCTAAGGGAGGGCATCGCTTCAACAAGCATAAACTCCTTTTGGACCCCTATGCTACCGCTTTATCTGAGAATCCGAATTGGCATTTCAGTAAAGCCAGGGGGTATGATTCTCATTCTCCTTTGCAGGACCTGTCCTTCTCGACGGAAGATGACACAAAATGGATGCCCAAATGTGTTCTGCTGGATGATCATTTTGATTGGCAGGGGACCCGTCCCTTGAATCACCCTCATTCCGAAACGGTTATTTATGAGACCCATGTTCGAGGACTCACGATCCACCCTAATTCTGGAGTAAAGGGTCGCGGCACCTTCCTGGCGGCTGATCGAAAAGATTCCCTATTTTAAGGAGGCTGGGCATTACGGCCGTAGAATTTTTACCGGTTCAGGAATTTAACGAAAATGAGTTAGAGATCCTGAATCCAGCAACCGATGAGAAATTACAAAACTACTGGGGATACAGTACGGTGTCCTTTCTCGCCCCGAAGGCAAGCTACTCCAGTCGCAGGAATTTGGGAATGCAGGTTCCGGAGTTTAAGGAAATGGTCAGGGAACTGCATAAAGCCGGAATCGAAGTCATTCTGGACGTAGTTTTCAACCATACGGCCGAAATGGAACGAGTTGGGGCCAACGCTCTGCTGTCCGCGGTTTGGATAATTCCATCTTCTACCTGCTGGAAGAGGACAAGCGATTTTACAAGAACTACTCGGGGTGCGGGAATACCCTCAACTGTAATCACCCGGTGGTGCGAAATTTCATCATCGACTGCTTAAGATATTGGGTGGTGGAGATGCGGGTGGATGGATTTCGCTTTGACCTGGCTTCGGTAATGGGGCGAGATGAAAAAGGCCAGATGATGAGCAATCCTCCGATCCTGGAACAGATCGCCGAAGATCCCATCCTTAGAGACACCAAACTCATTGCCGAAGCCTGGGATGCGGCCGGAGCTTATCAATTGGGTTCTTTCCCAGGAAAGAGATGGTCGGAATGGAATGGGCGATATCGCGATGACGTGCGACGTTTCTGGCGGGGCGACCCCGGCATGGTGGGCGCGCTGGCCAGCCGCCTTTGTGGCAGCGCCGATTTATACCAGAAATCAGGCAAGGAGCCCCTGCATAGCATTAACTTTATTACCTGTCATGACGGCTTCACCCTGAACGACTTGGTCTGCTTTAAGCACAAGCACAACCAAGCCAACGGGGAAGGGAACAAGGATGGAATCGGTGAAAACTTCAGTGATAACTACGGAATGGAGGGGATAACCGACGATCCAGAGATGGAACGGATCCGGATGCGGCAGATAAAAAATTTCCTGGCAACATTGTTTATTTCCCGGGGAATTCCTCTGCTCTTAGGAGGAGACGAGTTCCGGCGATCCCAGCAGGGGAACAACAATGCCTACTGCCAGGACAACGAAGTCTCCTGGTACAACTGGGAGTTGCTGGAGAAAAATCGAGAGATTTTTCGTTTTTCCCGGGAGATGATTGCTTTCCGTAAACGCCATAGAGTTCTGAGGGATAATAAATTTTATGGCACCGAAGACATCCTCTGGTTCAACTTTGATGGCGAAATTCCTGATTGGGGCGATTCCAGCCGGAGTCTGGGGTGCTTGATCCTGGCGAAGGATGCTGGAGAGCACGACCTTTATCTGATGTTTAACGCAGACTCGGCCGAAAAGGTGTTTGCCATCCCGCGGGCGCCGGAAGCCAAGCTTTGGTACCAGGGGGTGAATACATCGAAGAGGCCCCCCGCAGACATTCATGAACCGGGCCAGGAGACGCAATTAGAGCCCCAGGATCATTACCTTTTATCTGGGCGTTCGATGGTTATTCTGGTGTCCCGCAGCAGTTGATGGGCGCGGGCCGCCGCGCCCGGACAGGGATACGTATCGGATGCCCGCAGTCTTCAGATGGCCTGGCGTTTCAAAATACAGCCATTCCCTTAATTTATTGCGCCCGCCGACCAAAAGTGACATAATCAATAACAACAAATTACCAAATTTTTACGCGATAGAATCTCCCGATAGGGCCAATGGATAAAGGAGGGAGTCGGATGAGCTACCGGAAATTCGTTTTCATGATCGCTCTCATAATGATCTTCTTAGCTCCAGCACAGGCGGCTGAGAAACCGGTTGAATTGAGTACGGCCATTGTCCAGGTGGCAAGGCAAACGATCCCTGCGGTTGTCCACATCGAAGTGACCGAACGTCGGGAAGTGGTAAATCCCCTTTCGCCTTTTGAAAATGATCCCTTTTTTCATTACTTTTTTAACGTCCCCAGGATGCCCAAGAAGTTCAAACGAGAATTAAAAGGGCTGGGAACCGGGATGATCATTGACCCGCAGGGCCATATCCTAACCAATCATCATGTAGCGGGAGGGGCGGCTAAAATTGAGGTCACTTTAACGGATGGCAACCAATACCCTGCTAAATTAGTAGGGACCGATCCCAAGACAGACCTGGCCGTGATCCATATTGTCGCCAAGGAACGCCTACCGCACGTGAGCTTCGGAGATTCGGATAAAGTAGATGTGGGAGAGTGGGTGGTGGCCATTGGTTCTCCTCGGGGATTGGACCAGACCGTCACGCAGGGGATCATCAGCGCCAAGCATCGGCGGGGAATCACAGACCCCAGCAGTTATCAAGATTTTCTCCAGACCGATGCGGCGATCAACCCGGGTAACAGTGGGGGACCCCTGTTGAATCTTCAAGGGGAAGTGATCGGGGTGAACGCCGTGATCGCCTCGGAGTCTGGGGGTTTTGAGGGGATTGGGTTTGCCATTCCGAGCAATATGGCTCAGCACATCGCCAAAGTACTCATTGCCCACGGGAAGGTAGAACGGGGCTGGCTGGGCGTCAGCGTTCAAGATCTCACCCCGGAACTGGCCAAATCTTCCCAGATGGAGAGCTTAAAAGGAGCTTATATTGCCGATATCGTCAAGGGAGGGCCGGCGGAGAAGGCTGGCCTAAGAAAAGGAGATGTGGTGATTGCTTACCAGGGGAAAGAGATTACCGACGCCGGTTCCTTGCGGAATCTAGTAGCCATCACGCCCATCGCGGAAGAGGCTCGGTTGACGGTTTGGCGGGAGGGTAAGAAGCTGGAACTTCCGATCAAGATCGGGAGATTGGAAGATGCGACCCGAATATTAGCTTCGGCCATCAAGGAACGGTTAGGAATCACCGCCCGGCCGATAAACCCCAAGGAAGTTGAAAAATACGGCCTGGATCCCAACCAGGGGGTGGCAATCGCCACGGTCGAACCCAAAGGGCCGCTGGGGGAAGCCGGTTTTGAAGTTGGGGATATCATCCTGGGTATCGACGGTCAGCCGATTCATGGGATGGAAGGATTTGTCGGTTTGGTGAGCTCCCTCAAGCCGCATCAAAAAATCACCCTCATCGCCCTCGACCACCGGACCGGTAACACCGGCTCTGTCGAAGCGACGGTGCGATAAAAAGAAAATTGGAGCGGGGGGACAGCCGAATGAATATTACAAGTCGGGATAAATGTCCCGGAACATCGCCTCGAGCCCCTTTTCTTTAATTCTGGCCCTGACCATTTTCTCTTTTTCTTCAAGGGAAAGGGGTTTTTGGGGGGGCGCCGGTTTAGGGTCGAACATAGTGGAAATCTTGTCAATGGTCTTTGTGGCCTTGTCGATATCCGAAATGAATTTTAGAATGCTCATCTCTCTTTCTCCTTCTCGAAAAGGTTCAAGGTGATTAGAATAAGGTCGGCTTGACCCGAATTTCTCCACCCGTGCTTCTTTCCAGCCCCAACCGTGAGGGTATCTCCTTTCTGCAAGGGGATGGACCGCCCCTCGAGAGAGGCTTCTCCTTTCCCCTCCAGGATGTAAAAAATGTGGGTGTAAGGATCGACATGCTCTGGAAATTCTCCACCCGGCCTGGCCAGGGTGAGAGTGGCTTTAAAGCCGGAAGGGAAAGCCTTGGCGGAAAGACTTTTCCGAAAAACCTCCTTCGTCTTGCCCCCCAAAGGCT
This sequence comes from uncultured delta proteobacterium, assembly GCA_963760605.1. Classification (GTDB taxonomy): domain Bacteria; phylum Desulfobacterota; class SM23-61; order SM23-61; family SM23-61; genus CAVXFA01. Next base: position 13,013 of record CAVXFA010000042.1, read on the forward strand.
CCCAAGGAATCTCGTCCAAATGAATCAGCTCAGATTTGGTATCCAATTCTTTTTTGCCGGGCTCGACCCCCATGAAAGGCTCCCCAGGGCCCCATCACTCCCTTAGATCCTACCCTCTTGATATCCCCTGGGAGATTATCCCCAGGGCTTCCTCCAGTGGGCCAGATACAGAAGCTAGATGATCCTACCCTTCATTTATTGGCCATATAATCGACGGTGAGGTTCGCCAACGCGCGGATGCCGACAATTAAAGCCCTCTCATCCACATAAAAGTGTGGGGAGTGGTTCGACACCCACTTGCCGCCCTCTGGAGTGATTCCAAGAAAGAAAAATAGCCCCGGTACCTTTTCCGAAAAGTAAGAGAAGTCCTCTCCACCCGTCGTTGCAGGTACAAGAGATACCTTTCCTTTACCGGCGACTCTCTCTAAAGTTGGAATCATTTGGCTGGTAAGATCAGGATCATTATAGGTGACGGGGACCATTGGATCAATGGTCACCTCGGCGGTCGCTCCCGCGCTCTCCGCAATCATCTTCGCGGTTTTCTGAATCCGTTCGCGGATTTCTTTTTGTATTTTGGAATCGAAGCCCCGAATTGTGCCGGTCATTTCGACTTTATCGGGAATAATATTCCAACGCATTCCTCCATTAATGGTTCCGACGGTAATGACCGCTGGAGTAACCGTCAGGTTCGTTTGACGGCTGACAATCGTTTGCAGACCCATTACGACCTGAGAAGCCACCACGACCGGGTCGACCCCATACCAGGGAGCAGCGCCGTGCGTCTGCGTGCCCTTGATAACAATTTCCAGGCGGTCTACGCTGGCCATTATTCCTAAAGGACGATACGAAATCGTTCCAGTTGGGGCAGGGCCCACACCCACATGAAGGGCGAAAATGGCATCCGGTTTCGGGGACTCAAGGACCCCTTCACGAACCATCAGGGAGGCGCCCCATTCCTCGCCTTTCGGTCCCCCTTCCTCAGCCGGTTGAAAAATGAACTTCACTGTACCGGGAAGCTCCTCCTTTAATTTTGAGAGCACTTCGGCGACGGCCATCAGAATCGCCGTGTGATTATCATGGCCACAGGCATGCATCACGCCCACCTCTTTGCCTTCATATTGTGTTCTGACCTTCGATGCGAACGGTACGTCCACAGCCTCCGTTACCGGCAGGGCATCCATATCCGCCCGAAGCGCCACCACGGGAGTTTCCTTCTTTCCCCGAAGGACCCCGACGACGCCCGTGTGAGCCACCTCGGTTTTTACTTCCATACCGAGTTTCCGCAGATGCTCAGCTACCAATTTGGCGGTCCGAAATTCACGGTTTCCCAGTTCAGGGTGCTGGTGGATATCTCGCCTCCAGGCAATACATTTTCCCTCCACCTCTGAAGAAAGCTGGTCAATTTTCGACCAGAGCGGATTGCTTCCCGTCCCTTGGCCAAGGGCATTTGAGCCCAGAATTACAACCGGTAAGAATGCCAGCATAAAAAATATGGGGATCGCTTTCCTTCCCAAAATACTCATTTTCGTCTCCTTTCATTTTTTTAAAGTGAATTTTGTTCTTGACCCATCTTCCCAGAAACCAGTTTAGGATGGTTGATTTCAGAGGAAAAGTGGAATAGAAAGAAATCTTCGCGAGCCGTATTTGATCGGGACTCGTTTTTTTATACCGCGAGTATACTGGGAAGGCAGGGGTCTGTCAAGGGAATTTGACCACAGGGACCACAGGGAATTTGACCACAGACCACAGACACAAGCAGAAGACCACACCATCAAACAGATATTAAAGGCAGAACTGGAAGGCCACATGAAAGAGGGGAAGTGAGGCTAGCCTCACTTTATCGTGCGAATAATTTTGTCTGTGAGAGGCTCTATAAGTGCGCATGCCAAACCCAGTCCATGTTTCCGCAATCTGTGCTGGAGCGTGCCCTTCAGGATGGCGAACCGCAGTTTTCTCTGGGAGAAATCTCCTTTGAACATAAGAATATTGTGTCCGGCCATCTTCCATTCATCGGTTAGGATTCTGTCAGCCACCCTTTCATAGAGCCCTTTTCCTGGCAAGGGATAGGCAATGGCATAGGAGGGATAATCTGAGGGAAGGGAGGAGGAAAATCTCAAAGTCTCCAGCAGCGTTTCCTGTGTCTCTCCGGGATAGCCAACGATGAACCATGTCCCCACCTCCAGTCCAGCCTTTTTTGCTGAAAGCACGGCGGTGCGAGCCTTTTCCACTGAAAACTCTTTGCCCATGAGCCGCAGGACGTCATCGTTCCCTGATTCTATGCCGAAGAAGACCCGCCGGCAGCCTGCCTCTGGATCGCCATGCTGGGTGGCGCGGGTTCTGTTATGGGGCCTCTGATCGGTGCCGCCATCTTAATGCCCGTCTCCGAGATAACCAGAGTTTTATTAGGTCATAAAGGGACGGGAGTGGATATGATGATCTATGGAAATTTAATTACGTTGATTTCAGTCTATCAACCCAAGGGGGTATGGGGTCTATTTTCTAATATCGGGAAGAGGGCAAAATGAAGAAAACTCCTTTCCTAGAGGTCGATAGAGTAACGAAACGGTTTGGAGGACTTTTCGCGAACGATCGTATTGACTTCACCGTAGAAGAAGGGGAAATTGTCAGTATCATTGGGCCCAATGGTGCCGGCAAATCCACCCTTATAAAAACGGTAGCAGGCCTTCTCCATCCTAAAAGCGGCGAAATCTATTTTAATAAGGAACCCATCCACACCACTCCCCCGTATGAGATCGTGAAGAAAAAAATATCGATGATTCCCGAGGGCCGAACGCTCTTCGGCAGGCTATCGGTGTTGGACAATCTCTTACTTGGGGCCTATCCGCTTGACTCGAAAGAAGAGAGTGAGGAAACCCTTGAAAATGTTTTTCATCTCTTCCCCATTCTGAGTGAGAGGAAAAACCAGCGGGCAGAGACCTTAAGCGGCGGAGAACAGCAACAATTGGCGATTGCCCGAGGGTTGATGTCTCGTCCTTCCCTCCTCATGCTAGATGAACCTTCTCTTGGATTGATGCCTAAACTCGTCTCCGAGATCTTTAAAATTATTGTGGAGATCAGCCAGAACGGGGTCACTGTGTTACTGGTTGAACAGAATGTCTTTGAGGCGCTGCAGATATCCAACAGGGCTTATGTCCTGCAAACCGGCCAGATCGTTTTAGAAGGTAGGGGCGAAGACCTTTTGAAATCTGATTTAGTCAGAAAAGCTTATCTGGGGATGTAAGAGAATAAACCGGCTCTTGATGAAGACATTCAGGTAATTCGACCGGATCTTTAGGCAACCACAGGGTTTATAGAGCAGGTTTTCAATGTACGTAAGAGATAAAGCCATGCCAACCTGCATCCAGTTTTATTGGCCGATCACTTCCTGATACAGGGCCGCGAAAAATTCCGCAGCGTTCTTGATCACGGCTTCATCCAGATCAAAGGTTGAATTATGATGCCCGCCGCAAACCGGTGTCCCGAACAA
>CAVXFA010000043.1:0-70697 GCA_963760605.1 uncultured delta proteobacterium
TGGAATAAGCAGTCGATCGTCCTTGCGCTGCCGCATTTTCCGGGCGGCGTCTGCCCAGCCAGAGCGGGGGGTGGTGATGCGGGCAATAACAATAGCCCCCTCTTGTACGCGCAACTCCACTTCCTCGGTCAAACCGGCTTGCGCAATGAGTGGCTTGGGCAGCCGGACACCGCGTGAATTACCAATGCGAACCAAATGAGTCTTCATAGGGGAAACCCTTCCGATTCAAGGTGATTACATTATAATCACGGAGCAGAAGACGTGTCAAGCGTCGTGTAGTGGAGAGGGGTCAATCTTTCTCTCAAAATTAATACAAACATAATAAATAAAGTGACATCACCCCCTCCCTAACCCCCCCCGCAGAGGGGGGAGGGTGGGGAGGATGAAGGGTGAGCGGAGAGCGTGGCTTATGCTCTAAATCCAAAACCTTCCTTTTCGGCTCCTTCTCGCAGCCGGCTGTCAAAAGTCAAAACCATTAATTCAGGTATGTCTTTCTTCAAAGTCCTGGCTAAAGCTAAATGCCAGAAGTCAGCGCCTCTTAAGGGATATTTTCCCTTGAGGAAATCCATATGTTCTCTGGCGGGACAGAGATTCAGGTGGCGCCATGGGCCTTCGCGCAGCGCCTGGAAGGCCGATTGAGCCAGCACTCCAGTTAAAACTCTTTCCCTCTCCATCCGGTCGAGCACCGAAATAACCTCGGCATAAGCAAGAGTGGATAAAAGATGAAGACCTTCTTTTCTGGTCCATTTCATTGCTACATCACTGTGGGAATCTTTTACCAGGGCAGACAGTACCGCTGATGCGTCCCAATAAATATAAAAGCTTTTTCCTTTGTCCATTATTTTCGGCCTTCCTGAAGGAATTTTTGGGCGATCTCACCTTCTGCTGGAAGCGGGGGAGGCAGAGGCTTTGATGGAGATTTTTTCTCTTCGATTATGCCGCGCATTTCCAGGTCATTCACCCGCTCGGCCAGGGGGAGGCGCAAGTTGTGAATCGGAACAATCTTACCGACTGGTTTGCCCCTGTCCGTGATGACAATCTCCCTTCCCTGTCGCACTTTTTTCATCAGATGACTCAAATGAATTTTTGCTTCCCGGATTCCCACAGAGCTTGCCATAATTCGTCCTCCCGCAAAAATAATGACTACTGTAGTTACTAGATTATGTGATTATTGTAGTCCCCTAATAACTTTTTGTCAACCGAATTTTAAATAACATATCACCAGGGATTAAACACTTTTGCCGAGCACACCTGCCTCTTCCCCCTCTTGAAGATCTTTTATCCTGAGCCTGATGAAAGATTAGCCTATTTTTTACGGCATTTTTCATTACGGGTTCGGCACCCGCGAATCCCGCCTTGGCGGGAAAAATCCCCCCTCACCCCCCTTTAGTAAAGGGGGGGTTGGGGGCAGGTACTTTTTCGCCTGAGAGTCTTAGAAGAAGTTGACAGGGCCATCGAGAATACTATACCCTTCATTGAAGGGATAACATCATTGATGATCATTCTCCACGCCACTATCCATGATCGACGCCTCCTCCTCTGGGGGGAAAGTCCTGCGGCAAGAAATCCGGGCGTTGCGGAGCGGCATGGGCGTAAGCCGAAGAGTTTACGATTGCCGTCTTATCCATACGACGCCGGAACCGAAAGATTGGTTTTGGCATTGGCCGACGCAGTTACCGGATTCAAGCCTGAAAAAAAGCGTTTCCGACAGGTGACCGTGTGGTTGCCAACCCAGGAGAACACTCCGCTTCCCTCCAGCCCGCTCATCGCTGCCCCACCGGATCCCGATGTGAAATCAGCGCTTGCGCCATGGACAATAACGGCACTGCCCCTTATGCCGGGAGAGGCGGTCGAGCTTCTTTGTGCCGCCATGGGCAAGCAGACCTTCGCCGCCGGCTTGGTAATTGGCGGGGATCTGGCATTCTGGGCGCAGGTCTTGCGCTTCGCAGGGGCGCTGGTCGCGCGGCAGCAATATCTCCCCTGTCTTGAAATAGTTGAGGGGCGGTATCGGGCCTGCTGGGAACCAGTCGTTACAGGCCAGGACGCCGATCAATTGGCCGGTCTCAGCAAAAGAATGCCGCCGGCTGCCCGGGCCATGGCAGAACCTGAAGCAACTTCACCACCTGAGACCCCTGCCATAGAAATCCTGAAGCCCTTCCTTAAAGAAATGGTTGACCACCTTGTTCGCTCCGCGCTGGAACAGTCTTCGGCTGTGGCCACACAAAGAAGCCTGCCTGCGCAGCGGCTGTCGCGGCAGGCTGTCCGAGAACCTGCCGCTGTCTTCGATAGCCTCCACGATTATTGGCTGCATTCGCTGCGGACAGGCGACGGGATGATGGACAGCAGGGAGGCAGATCTGTCCCAATTGACTGCGCAAGTTGAGGAATGGCGGCGACCGGTCTCTGTTTCCACGGCTTCGCCCTTTCGTCTGTGCTTCCGCCTGGAAGAGCCAACGGACGGTGGGGCAACGGTGAAAGTTCGCACTTCAAGGGCTACGAAGGATTTACCTTCCATCCACCCCCGGGCAGGCATGTGGTATCTTCGCTATTTGCTTCAGGCCGCTGATGATCCCAGCCTTTTGATCCCTGCCCAGGATACATGGAAGACTGAATGGCTTAAGGAGAGCCTACGGAAGGGGCGCGATTATGATCTTCGGGAGTACCTCCTCTCTTCACTGGGGCAGGCCGCTGGTATCTGCCCGCGCATCGAGGGCAGCCTGAAGACCACCGCACCGGACGGCTATGAGCTGGATGCGACAGGAGCCCATGAGTTCCTGACCAGCAAATCCATGGCACTGGAACAGGCCGGTTTCGGGGTTTTGCTTCCGGCATGGTGGACACGGATAGGGACGAAACGCCAATTAACGATCCGGGCCAATGTGAAAAGCCCAAAAATGCAAGGCGGCGGCAGGCTCTCCCTCGATGAGATTATGCAGTTTGACTGGGAAATCGCCTTGGGCGACGAGAAGCTTTCGCTCCAGGAGCTTCGAGCGCTGGCCAGGCTCAAAGCGCCGTTGGTCAAGGTGCGTGGCCAGTGGGTGGAAATGACTACCGAGGAGATTCGGGCGGCGCTGGAATTTTGGGAGAAGAAGGCGGCCGGGTCGGCATCGGTGCGCGAGATCATTCAGATGTCCCTCGGTGCCCTCAAGCCGGTGGACGGAATCGAATTTAAAGGCGTCACGGCCTCCGGCTGGATCGGCGAGATGCTCAAACGCCTGGAAGGAAGCGACGCCCTGGAGGAGTTACCCGCGCCCGATGGCTTCGTAGGGACGCTTCGACCCTATCAGTTGCGGGGTTACTCATGGCTCCGTTTTCTCAGGCAGTGGGGGCTTGGAGCATGCCTGGCCGATGACATGGGCCTGGGAAAAACCATTCAGACGCTGGCGCTGATCCAGCGCGACTGGAAGTCAAACGGCAGGCGCCCCGTGCTCCTGGTTTGTCCGACGTCGGTTGTGAACAACTGGCAAAAGGAGGCGGCGCGTTTTACACCCGATCTGCCTGTGATGATTCATCACGGCATCGGGAGAAAAAAGGACGCAGCATTCGAGCAGGCGGCGCGGGAGCAAGCCATTGTGGTGTCGAGTTATGCGCTCCTCCAACGAGATTTCGAGCATCTCCAAAAGGTGGACTGGGCGGGCATAATCCTGGACGAAGCGCAAAACATCAAAAACCCGGAGACGAAGCAGGCTCGAGCCGCGCGTTCTTTGGCGGCGGATTACCGGATCGCCCTGACCGGCACGCCGGTCGAAAACAACGTGGGCGACCTGTGGTCCATCATGGAGTTTTTGAATCCTGGTTTTCTGGGCAATCAAGCCCAATTTAAAAGGAACTTTTTTATTCCCATACAGGCGGGCCGCGATCCCGAGGCGATGGAGCGTCTCAAACGCGTCACCGGGCCATTGATCCTGCGGCGGCTCAAGACCGATAAAGCCATTATTTCCGACCTGCCCGAAAAACTGGAAATGAAGGTCTTCTGCACGTTGACTAAGGAACAGGCCTCTCTCTACGCGGTGGTAGTCAAGGAGGCTGAGAAAGCCCTCGATTCTTCCGAAGGCATCCAGCGCAAAGGTGTGATCCTGGGGACGCTCTCGAAGCTCAAACAGGTATGCAATCACCCAGCGCAGTTTCTGGGAGATAACTCTGCCATCGTCGGCCGATCGGGAAAGCTTGCCCGTCTTTCCGAGATGCTGGAGGAAGTCGTCGAAGTGGGCGACCGGGCGCTGGTCTTCACCCAATTCGCCCAGATGGGTGAGATCCTTAAACGACACCTACAGGAGATCTTCGGTCGCGAAATTTTCTTCTTACATGGTGGCACACCCAAAACGCAGCGGGATCGAATGGTCGATCGCTTCCAGGTGCAGGATGAAGGCCCGCCCGTTTTTATCCTTTCGCTCAAGGCGGGGGGAACTGGGCTCAACCTGACCGGGGCGAATCATGTCTTCCATTTCGACCGCTGGTGGAACCCGGCCGTGGAGAATCAGGCCACCGACCGCGCCTTCCGAATCGGGCAGATGCGTAACGTGCAGGTGCACAAATTCCTTTGCGCCGGGACGCTGGAGGAGAAGATCGACGAGATGATCGAGCGCAAAAAAGAAGTTACGGAGAAGGTGGTAGGCGTCGGCGAAGGGTGGCTAACCGAGATGTCCAATGCGGAACTAAAAGATCTCTTCGCCCTGCGCAAGGAAGCTGTGGGAGAATAGCATGTTCGGCTGGTGGCGTCATTACAAACCCTCCCGGCCCCGAGAGGCCAAGGGCGGGATCAAGGCGCAGTCCAAGGTGGGCTCGTTTGGCGAAAGCTGGTGGGCCAAAAGATGGATTGCAGTCCTGGAAAGCTTCAACATCGGTGCCCGCCTGGATCGGGGGCGTTCTTACGCCCGCCGGGGCCAGGTGGTCTCCATCGATGTGGACAAGGGTTCGGTAAAGGCGAAGGTCCAAGGCTCCCGGCCTCGGCCTTATGATGTGATCATCAAGGTCAGGGTCCTCTCCAAGGTGGAATGGAAAAAGCTGGCGGCCGTGCTCAGCAAAGAGGCCTTTTTCGCGGCAAAGCTTCTTGCGGGAGAAATGCCCAGAAATATCGGGGAAGTTTTCCAGGCGGCCCACCTATCCCTCTTCCCCGAAAAGACCAAGGATTTACAGACGGAGTGCTCCTGCCCAGACTGGTCAAATCCATGCAAGCACATCTCGGCGGTATATTACCTGCTGGGTGAAGAATTCGACCGCGATCCCTTCTTAATCTTCAAGATGCGTGGCATCAACCGCGAGGAGCTGCTTGTCCTGATCGGGAATAAGACGCCTGCCAAGGAAAAGAGTCGACAGGGAAAGTCCTCGCCCAAGCCGGAAGGCAAGCCAGCGCAGCTCCCGGAGCCGCTGCCTGCTGACGCCGTGAGGTTCTGGGGCGAGGGTCAAAAGGAAAAGGATTTTCCGGGAGAAGTTCGAGTCCCCGAAGCTGCCGGCGCTTTGGTTAAGCGACTTGGGAAATTTCCCTTTTGGCGAGGGAAGGAAAAGTTCCTGGAGGCCATGGAGCGGGTTTACGAAAGTGCCTCTCCATTAGGAATGGACGTATTTCTCGGCGAACAACTTTCAAGAAGAGAAAAATGACAAAATTCCGCCTCCAAAGAATACCAGAGACAGCCCCGCTTTTCTTATTACCCTAGTCTCTGAACTCATGTCCATTCAGCCGTAATATTGCATCGGTACCATTTCTTTTTTTGAGCGGAAAAAAAGGTAGGACTGCCTTACGAAAGGGTCAGCGTTTTGTACGGTTTCTTATTCGAAAGCGTACGGAACGAATTTCATGGCAATAACAAAATACCATGCTATGAAGGCAACCCAAAACATAAGAAAATAAAGTTTTGTTCTTTGCATTATTCCTGCTCCTCTAGTAATGGGCGAGTCTCGGAAAAAATTCTGGTTCTTACTGCTTCCATCCTTTTGGATTCTCCAGGAGTTTATTCTTGAGCATCCCCTCTTCCGACCGGGTCGACTCGTTCTCTCCGAGATGGTTTGAAAAGGTCTTCAGATAATTTAGCGGTTTTTTACCCCATCTTTCTCAATTTCTCCTTTGATCCGTGGGCTAAGCCCTTTTTTTAATTTTATCGGATCTTACTGCTCTTTTCTTTAATGGCCCAACCCCCAAAATCTAGTGGTTTTTGAACCAAATGATCCTTTTTTGGGAAATTTAAGTTCGCCGATTCCAAGACCGATAGATTCTATAATGAAGGGAGATCCCTTGCCATGATCGTGGTAACCCGTCTAAATAATACGCCCCTGGTGATCAACCCGGATCTTATTGTTTTTATGGAAGAAACGCCCGATACCATCATCACTCTTGCGAACGGGGAGAAGATCGCCGTCCAAGAAAAAGTGAGTGAGCTTATCCGGCGAGTCATCAGTTTTCGGAGACGAATTTTTAATCCCGGGATTCCCATTGAATAGCCAAGATGGATAAAGCAACTCTCATCGGTCTGGTAATGGGCATCGGGGCTATAGTCGGCGGCCAGGTTTTAGAAGGGGGAAGCCTCCATTCCATCATCCAGGTTACGGCCGCGATCATTGTTTTTGGCGGAACCTTTGGCGCCGTATTTTTGAGTTACCCTTTCCAGAATGTACTGGGGGCTTTCCGGGATATTCGGCTCATTATCCGGGAACCTTTAAAAGACCCCCTGGCAATCATTTCCCAGATTACGAAGTATGCGAACAAAGCCCGGAAAGAAGGGATTTTATCTTTGGAGAAGGAGATCAAGAATATTCGAGACCCTTTCTTGATTAAAACCCTGACCATGGCCGTAGATGGGATCGAACCCAATACCATCCGCGAGGCTATGGGAACCGAGTTGGAGTATCGAGACGAACATGGCAAGGTGAACTCAAAAGTTTTCAAATCTGCGGGGGGGTATGCCCCGACGATCGGGATCCTGGGCGCCGTTTTGGGCCTAATCCATGTGATGGAAAACTTAAATGACCCGAGTAAGTTGGGAGCGGGGATTGCCGTCGCTTTCGTCGCTACGGTTTACGGGGTGGGATCCGCCAATTTATTGTTTTTGCCGATTGCTACTAAGATGGAAATGAGACACCGGCATGACATGATCATCAACGAAATGATCCTGGAGGGAGTGGTGTCGGTCTCTATGGGGGAGAATCCAAGGTTGATTGAAGAAAAGTTGAACTCGTTCATTTCGGAAATTGAAAAGAATAAACATCCAACCGCTCTTAAATGACTGGGTTCCAGGAATGATTCTTTCCGGTCCCCCGGATGAAGTCTTCCAGGATCGGAAGGCAAAAAGGCTTCGAGTTTCCTAAGAGCAGATCCTTTCCCGGCGGAAAAAGATGGCTAGAAAAAAGAAAAAAGAAGAAGAGGCTGAAAACCTGGAACGATGGTTGGTTTCTTACGCCGATTTTATAACCCTTCTTTTTGCTTTTTTTGTTACCATGTACGCGATCTCCAGAGTGGACGAGCAAAAACTCGGTTCCGCAGTGGAATCTCTGCAGCGCGCCCTCGGTTCTCTCATTCCGGTCAGTATCACCCAGAGAGATGCGGGCGCATTTCCCACCAAACCCAGCCTCGGCAAGGCTGTAATCGTCTCTGAGGAGCTGGCCAGCAAAGTCCTTGAGGATCAAGGAGAGTTCGAAAAATTAGCCGAGGATATAAAAAGACAAGTGGAAGAGGCCAAGGGGGGCGTGGACACGTTCCAAGGAGGAATCGACAAGTCCAAGGGCGACCAACCGGGAGAGATCAAATTCTTGATCGATAGCAGGGGATTGGTGATCCGCGTTCCCGAAAGTTTCTTTTTTAATTCGGGACAAGCTTCCCTCCGGCCGGAGGTAATTCCCATTTTAAAGATATTGGGAAAATCCTTGGAAAAAATTCCCAATCATATTCGGATCGAAGGGCATACGGATAATGTGCCGATCCATACCCCTCAGTTCCCTTCCAACTGGGAACTCTCGACCGCCCGGGCCACCACGATCATTCGGTATCTCCTCTCCTACTATCGTTTCAAGCCTGACCGATTGTCCGCCACAGGATATGCCGAGTTTCATCCTATCGCCCCCAACACGACCCCGGAAGGAAGGCTGCAAAATCGCCGGGTGGATGTGGTGATTTTAAGCGCCAAGGCAGGGGAAACGGAGCCCCGACAAAAAGAGGCTTCACCCCAACGGAATCCTACTCAGTTCCCCCGACCCAATGACATAGGAAAGCCAACCGAAAAAGTCGTCTCCCCGGCCCGAGAAGAATAGGAGAAGGATGCCCCGTAAGGGGTCAAAAGCTCTCGAGAGATAAACAATCCTAACCCGGGATGTTTCCCGCCTTTACTGGTGCAGAAAGGTTTGAAGAGATCGGGTTTGATCTCTTCGGAAATCCCGCAACCCGTGTCCCGGATCATGACCTGGACTTGACCGTCCCGAACGAACGTCGCCACAAGCAGTTCTTTGGTGGGGGTTTGTTCCATGGCCTCGACGGCATTTTGAATCAAGTTCGAAAGCCCCTGGCTGAAATCGAGGTAATATCCCTTAAGCGGGGGCAATGGGCGTGAAAAAGATTTAACCGCTTGAATATGGTGTTTGAAAAATAGATTATGGTACTGGAGGGCCAGTTCTTCCTCAAGCAGATCATTCAGGTAAATGGCCTGAGAACCCTCCTGATCATCATGGGTCGCCTTTTCCATCAGAGTCTCCAAGATGGCCCTCATTTTATCCAACTGCTCCAGGCATTGGCCCGTCTTTACATTTGAGGATGGGCTTATTTTCTCCCCTTCCTTGAGCAAGGTTCCCTGAAGGAGTTCCAGCTGTACAGATAAGACCTGAAGGGAGCCATTCAGATTATGGATGATCCCCTTTACCAGTGAACCCAGGGTCGAATTTCGATAGCAGTCCAAAAGAGCAGAAAACAATTTTTCGGTCTGTGAGAGCAGGATGTAGTTTTCAGAGGAAAGAACCCTTTTTTCCATGAAAAATCCCCTTCGGACCAGGGAAGATAAAAAATGCTTAGATCGACTCTCCTGCCGGATGATCGAATCTAAACCCTCTCCGTTAAATTTGTATATCACAACTGGAGCGATGGATCAAATGCAATTGTTCTTGTCCGAGGAAATTCAACTTCGCTCTCCCCTTTTGGGGAAAGGTCCCTCCGGCCATAGGGAAGAACAAAAGGGGTGACCCCTAATCGCTTAATTTCTTGACCAGCATCTTTTTAAACAAGAAAAATTCATTCTCGTCGATGGAACCTTCTCTCCTTAAACGGATGAGCCTTTCTAGATCGTGGACGGCTTTCTCCCGTACATCCTTCTTGCGCAAATCATAATCCGGGGGGATCTGCTTCAGGGTCACATCCATTTCCGAGAGGCTTGCTTCCGGGGAGGGCAAAGGAGGACCAAAAAGGTGGGCCAGGTTTTCATCCCAACTCTGGCGCAGATTTTTCATCTCGATCATGGTCTCTTGCAGTTTTTGCAGCAGCCGCTGATTTTCTCGCAAAAGAAAAATCTTTTCGCAGGCATTGTGGACCACAATCTTCAATTCGTCGATTTTGAAGGGCTTGCGAATATAATCATAGGCACCGCCTCGAATGGCGCGGATGGCGGTATCTAGAGAAGCATAACCCGTCATGATAATGACGATACTCTCCGGATGGTACCTTTTGGCTTCCTCCAGGACCTGGAGGCCATCCGCCCCGGACATCTTCAGGTCGGTAATCACGAGGTCAAAGGGGGAATGCTGTAAAGCCTGAATGGCCTCCTGGCCGTCTTTATAGACCTGGATGGCCCTCTGGGGATTTTGCAAAGTATCCTGCAGAATGTCCCTTAAAGAATCGTCATCTTCGGCGATCAGAATCCGGAAGATTTCCGAAGGAGGAGCAGCAGGGAGATTGGGAAAATTGGGCATTGGGGGATGAATTCGCCAGGAAAGTTAATGGCGAAGGGATAAATTAAATATCTTCATTGAACAGAAAGCCCTCCAATTCTTTCATAGATTTGGCCAGGGCCAATAATTCCGAGGGTGGGATCTCTCGAATGATTTTGCCGGTCTTGCCGTCGATCACTTTCACCATCACAGTTTTGGTGTCCTGATCAATCGAAAAATTTAGCCTGAAATCCGTCCCTCCGATGTGTTCCTGGATCAGGCCGGAGACGTGGTCGAGGGTCTGTTGCGGATCGGACTCCTTTTTTTTCTGATCCCTGGCGGGCCGAGGAGGTTGGGTTTCCCCAGGGGCCGCCCTTTTCAGGGGAGGTAAAAAAGGGGATATTTTTACGACCGGATCCATCGATTGGGCTCCCATTCCGATTACGGAGATCTCCACTTTCTTTATCGGAAAATCTACCGAGAAACTTTAACCCTCGGGAATCAACCGGGGACAATTTTTTTCCGAAAGGGCTTTTTAGAGGGATGGGGGGAGGGCGAATATAAACAGGTTGGCCAACCGATGCACCCATGAACTTAAAGATGAGCCTTATTTTCTTTTGCGGAAGAAGAGCCGGAAGGGAGTTCCAGTAAATCCGTATCCTTCTCGCAAGCGGCGCATCAGGTAACGTTGGTAGGATGCGCCCACGCCCCCCGGTTCATTGGTGGAAAAGATGAAGGTGGGTGGGCGCTCCGTGACCTGGGAGAGATAGTAAAGCTTCACCGACCGATTGCGGTAATGAGGGGGAGGATAGTTCTGGACGGCTTCCTGAAGCCATTGGTTGAGGTCGGAGGTGGGAATACGCTTCCGGTGCTCAGCTGCGACCTCCTCGATGGTGGCAAAGATCTTGGCTACTCGCTGCCCGGTAAGGGCGGAGATGAAAAGGATGGGCACATAGTCAAGGGTCTTCATCTCCTGGTGGATTCTTTCTTGATAACGCAGCAGGGTGGACGAATCCTTCTCTACCAGGTCCCATTTATTGACGACGAGGATGATTGCCCGGCCGCTTTCCGCGGCGAATTCGGCGATGCGGGCATCTTGCTCGGTGAGGCCCTCGAATCCGTCCAGGAGGATTAAGGCCACATCGCAGCGTTCCAGGCTTTTCAAGGCTTTGATCGCGGAATACTTTTCCAGGCGCTTCGTGACTTTGCTCTTGCGGCGGATTCCGGCAGTATCCACAAAAACATACTTCCGGCCATCTCTGAGCAAGGGGGTATCGATGGCGTCCCGAGTCGTGCCCGGCGAAGAATCAACGACCGCACGCGGCCGGCCGATGAGTTTGTTGAGCAGGGAGGATTTTCCCACGTTGGGGCGGCCCACCAGGGCGACCCGGATTTCTTCTTCCGCCCACTCTTCTTGGGGAGGGGCAGGGGGGAGAGATTTAAGTACCTCGTCCATCAGGTCGCCAACCCCTCGCCCATGTTCGGCCGAGATGGAGTACAGGGGGGCCACTCCCAACCGGTAGAAATCGTACACCCCCTCCTCTTGTCGTTCTCCGTCAACCTTGTTGACCACGTAAAAGATGGGCTTGGTTATTTTCCGCAGATAGCCAGCGACTTCAATGTCTGCGGGCATGAGCCCTTCTTTTCCGTCCGTTAAGAAGAGAATTAGGTCGGCTTCCTGGATGGCCACTTCCGTCTGCTCGCGGATTTGCTGTGGGAGGCGTTCTTTGGCGGTCGGCTCGAACCCGCCGGTATCGATCAGAATAAAGGAGCGGTCATCCCAGGAAGTCTCGGCATAGTTGCGGTCGCGGGTTACCCCGGGCTCGTCTTCGACGATGGCCTTGCGCTTCCTGGCCAGGCGGTTAAAGAGAGTGGATTTACCAACATTCGGCCGCCCAATGATCGCAATGATTGGTTTCATCTAAATACCGTGAAAAGTAAGTAGTAGGTTGTGAGTTGTTACGGTTGAGGGTTCGGCGTCTTCTATATTATTTTTTTCAACTCACCCCTCGCGACTCACACCTTACAATCTTTTAAGAGAAATATCGATGGCCAGCTTTTCTCCCAGACGATTCAGTTCTTCCAAAAGGTCTGCCGGGGAGACTTCCACCGGGACTTGCAGCAGGATCTTCATGGTGAAGAGGGGGGTCCCGCTTTCGGGTGTGGGGCTGATTTTCGTATGCATATCTGCGATGTTGATCCCTTGGTCGGCAAGCAGCTGGGATACATGATAGACGATCCCCATGCGGTCCAGGCCGGTGGTGGAGAGTTCGTAGATCTCTGTGATCTCCCTGGGTTTGGGCAGACTCTCGGAATCCTCCACGGGCGTAAGGAAAATGGAGAGGCGTTTCTCCCACTCCAGCCTTTTACATCCCGTGGAAAGGCGATACTGAAATTCCTCGCCACTCCCTGAAAGAAGAATGAGCAGAGCAAACTGACTACCCAAAAGGGTCATACTGGAGTCTTCCAAGTTCCCGCCGCATTCGTAGATTAAACCTGCGACGTCGGCCACGATTCCCGGTCGATCTTTGCCGATGGCTGAGAGAGCATAATACCGTTTCATAGACCCTCCTCTGAGATGCAAAATAAGCAGTCCGCTTTCGGCGCTCTGCGGTATATCAGTACTTTATTCATTCGGACCGTACAGATAACAGGCCACCCAGTGCTGGGGCTCAATTTCCTTGAACTGGGGTACTTCCTGGGGACAGGGGTCAAATTTGTAGGGGCAGCGAGTATGGAAGTTGCATCCCGAAGGCGGATTGATTGGGCTGGGCACCTCCCCCTGGAGGATGATCCGTTTGCGTTCGAGGGTCGGGTCAGGAACAGGGTTTGCCGAGAGCAAAGCCTGGGTATAGGGGTGTTTGGGGCTGCGGTAGAGGTCTTCACTTTGGGCCAGCTCGGCGAGGCGCCCCAGGTGCATCACGGCGACTCGGTCGCTGATGTGTTCCACCACCGAGAGATCGTGGGCGATAAAAAGGTAGGTCAGATGAAACTCCTTTTGCAAATCTTCCAAAAGGTTCAAGACCTGAGCCTGGATGGAAACATCCAGGGCGGAGACAGGCTCGTCGGCAATGATCAACTTGGGGTTTAAGGCCAAGGCCCTCGCAATTCCGATCCGCTGACGCTGACCCCCGCTGAATTCGTGGGGATACCGGTTCATGTGTTCCGGCCTTAGGCCGACGACTTCCATCAGCTCTAAGACCCGCTCCTCCCGCTCTTTCTTCAGCCCGATCTTGTGGATGATCAACGGTTCCCCGATGATTGAACCCACGGTTTTTCTCGGGTTCAATGAAGAATAAGGGTCCTGGAAGATGATCTGCATTTGCCGGCGGAGCAGGCGCAGCCGCTGGGAATCATACTGGAGAATGTCTTCGTTTTCAAAAAAAATTTGTCCCTCGGTGGGCTCTTCCAGGCGAAGGATCAGACGACCCAAGGTGGATTTCCCGCATCCAGATTCACCCACTAATCCCAGGGTCTCTCCCCGCCGGATGGATAGATTGACTCCCACCACAGCTTGGACGAAAGCTTTGGCCCGGGAGAAAAAATCGCTATGGACGGGAAAGAATTTTTTTAAGTTCTTGACTTGAACAAGGTTGCCGTCGGCGTTCATTTTAAAAAACCACCCGCTAAGCCCGCCTCATTTCATTCATATAACCAGCAGCGCACGAGGTGGCGCGGAACCGTCTCGATCAGGGGGGGTTCTTCTACACACCGATCGAAGACGTATTTGCAACGATTGGAAAACTTGCATCCTTTGGGAAGGTCCAGGAGGGAGGGGACCAGGCCGGGAATCGCTTCCAGCCTTTCCTTCCTGCCGTGGTGCTCATCTAGCCGGGGGATCGATTGCAGCAGACCTTGAGTGTAAGGATGCTTCGGGCTGGCAAAAATGGAGCGGACGTCCGTGTATTCAACGATTCGCCCGGCATACATGACCGCGACCTTGCGGGCGGTCTCGGCGATCACCCCTAAATTATGGGTGATCAGGATGACAGACATCCCCTTCTCCTGTTGCAAGCGATTGATCAGCTCCAAAATCTGGGCCTGGATGGTCACGTCCAGGGCCGTGGTGGGTTCATCGGCGATCATCAGCTTGGGGCTGCAGGCCAAGGCCATGGCGATCATGGCGCGCTGACGCATGCCCCCGCTCAATTGGTGCGGGTATTCCAAAACCCGGCGCTCCGGCGCCGGAATGCCTACCAACTTGAGCATTTCGATGGAGCGGTTCCACGCTTCTTTTCTGGACGTCCTTTCATGCAGCCGCAGAACTTCGGAGATCTGGTCGCCGATCTGAAAAACCGGGTTCAGGGAGGTCATGGGCTCCTGGAAGATCATGGAAATGAAACGGCCGCGGATCTTCCGCATCTCGGCCTCGGAAAGGGTGAGCAGGTCGGTGCCCTGGAAGGAGATTTCCCCCTGGACGATCTTGCCCGGGGGATCAGGGATGAGCCGCATGATGGATAGGGCCGTGACGGTCTTGCCGCATCCAGATTCACCCACTAATCCGATGGTTCCGCCATCTTCCAATTCCAGGTCCACTCCGTCGACAGCCTTGGCGACCCCTTCATCCGTGAAGAAGTAAGTATGCAGGCTTCGCATCTTTAGAAGAAAATGATTTTCATTGCCCATAAAATTTCCCGTTTCACCCTAACCGCACAAGCGCTGAGTGAAAGAAGAAAATCTTTATAAGCACTAAAAATACCTTAGCTTTCTGATTTTGTCAAAAGGTTCCTTAGAGTCTAGCCAACTGACAGCGTTTGCCATCCTCGCTGAGAATCTATAGTCAACGAATTAAAAAAGTTGACCTCACTCGACCAGCCAGCGCCTTTTTAAAATTCGCCCACAAAATCCCCCCTCGCCCCCCTTTCGTAAAAGGGGGGTTGGGGGGATTTTTCGAGGAAATGCCGCGCATACAATGCCAACTTTCTTTTGCCGTTCACTATAATTCACCTATCCCCCGAACGGATCAGGGGTATCCAGGTTGAGGGGGTGATCCTCAAAACGAAAACCCAGGGAAGGACCGGGGGTCAATAATAACCATACTTCAAAAGAGCACGGCTCATGGCTAGGACATTCTCGGGCTGGCAGTATGCTGTGAGGCCGTTGGAGCTCGCCAGGATGTAGCCCCCGCCCGGGCCAAGCTCCTGGATACGCTTCTTGACCTCAGCCTCGGTTTCCTCCGGAGTGCCCCGGGTGAGGGTGTAATGCAGGTCGATGTTTCCCATCAGGCAAATGAGGCGGCCATATTTCTTTTTCAGCTCAACGATGTCCATGGCGTTGGGCTCCACATTCGCCAGGCCATTCATGCCCAGGGTCAGCAAGTCGTCGAAGATGGGTAGGAGGTTTCCGTCGCTATGGTAGATCCAGGGAAGTTTAATTTTCTCAGCCACTTTCTTCATCCGGGGAAGAAAGAGCTCGCGGACGGTCTTGGGGGAGAATAACGGACCCTGCTTCCAGGCCAGGTCCTCGGGGACGATCATGAAGTCAAATCCCAGGTCATTAATTTTGGTGACTGCCTGACAGGCCCAATCCACAAAGATGTCCATGAGCTGCCAGACGAATTTCGGGTTATCGAATAACATCAGGCTGAAATGCTCCATGCCCATACTCAGGTAGGTGTTGCTGATCCCCATGCGAGTGGTAACCGCCAGAGCTCGATTGCTCCCGCGGAACCGGGCGATAAAATCTCTGGCCGGCTGGTAGAATGCGTCTGAATGCGGGTCGGGCAAAATGACTTTTTTCAGGTCGGCCTCGGTCTTGATCAGTCCATCCGCGATCATTTCCATTCCTGCGAAAGACTGGCTCTTGACGAAGCGGGGCGGGGCGATGCTGAAGGTAAGATTGTCGAGGGCGATGACCTCCAGAACTTCGGGCGGAATTCGCGTGCCCGGAACGGCGAATCGCTGGGTCACCGTGGCTTTCTCGAAGTTCGATCGCTGCAGGAGCTTTTCCGCAAGTTGATTGTGCACGCTGCTCTCGACCCACGGGACGCGGTCGGGTTGTTTAAGCTTTAGGGCCGTGATGACCCGCTCTCTGGACGTCAATTTTTCCTCCTCAACGGACGGGATAACAAACGACTGCTTCATCAGAGGCGCAGGCCTACTTCGATCACTGCCTGGGCTGCCCTCTTTGAGGCCGGCCCTATACTCTTGGCGCTATGCTTTCATATGCCATCGAGGCCCCTGCGGGGTATCCTCGACGATGATTCCAATCTGAAACAACTTGTCCCGAATCTCATCGGCCAATTTCCATTGCTTTGCTGAACGGAGCTTTCCTCGCATTTCCAGTAGAATTTCCAGAGGAGGAGACAGGATGGAATGGACGTCCTTTGGAGTTGCATCGAACCTGAGGCCGAGTTGAACGATCATCCCCCTCAGCGCTTCCCGAGCCTGAGAAATCGCATCTTCCTCCTCAAATTCCTTGCAGGATTTCCAGATCATTTTATCCAGACCCACGAGAATATCGACCAAGGCGGCTCCCTGATGATTCTTCAGATATTCATCGAAAGATTCTTTGAGGGATTTTACTTGCTGCCTAAAGGAATCCTGGGTGGGCTGAAGGGTAACAATCTGAGAGGGCGGGGGGGGCTCTTCCCCAGCCTGGGGAGCTGTGAATCTCTGTAGCTCGGATAAAGGGAGAATCTGGCCATCCTTGAAAGTCTTCTGTTTTCCCCGGTGGCGTAACGTAACTCCTCCGATGCCCCTGATGAGTACTTGTCCTGCTTGGAAATCAAGGATACAGGCTGTATGCTCATCGATCCCGAGAATGGGGATCTCGGAGGGAAGCAAAGATTCGAGTCGCAGCAGGCGGAGTTCTCCCATGTAGCAGAAACGCGTGTCGTGCGTGCCCCCCTCGGCATTATTCCAGTGGGGGATTACGACGAGGTTCAGGCCAAATCTTCCCAGCAAATTCAACCCCTCAACCCAATGCAATTCCTCTCCTACTTTATATATTTCGTAAACCGGGAGCGTAAATCGCCCGAGCGTCAGGGCGGCGGCGCTGGCTGCGACGAAGCAGCCGCCGCTTTGGATCCTGTCCAGGATGATCTGGGGGATGGGAGTCCCAGCCCAATTTTTCAAGGCGTACGTCGGGCTCCCCGGCCCGACGAAAATATAGTCTGCCTGGCGGAGAATCTGAAAGGCTCTCTCCGCCTCGGAGGGCGAAACGTGCTTGGAGGATTTAAAGGAAGCCCGATCCATGGGCTGGTCGAAACGTTTCTCAAAGTATTCTTTCGCTTTATCAAAGAGATCATCGGCATTCATCTGAAAGCCTGCGGGGGTATCGATGAAGACAGCTTTGACCGGGTGGGGAAGCTGATCGAGGAGATACCGATGCACCCGGACCATCGAATCAGTCGTTTCCCCAGAGCCCATGATGGCGATCATGCCCCTGCGACTGGACATTCCTTAATCTCCTTTGCTGTAATTTACAGACTGGCCTGGGGAAAAGCAATAGGGAAATCAGTCTTGACGACTTCGTAAAAAGGGGTTACACCTGTCTGGAGACTGGGAAAAGCGAAAGGAGAGGGCCCATGCCATTTATCTCTGGCCGGCAGGCATTTTTGGAGGTCTTGAAGCAGGAAGGAGTCCGCTATATCTTTGGCAACCCCGGCAGTACCGAGCTCCCCCTGATGGATGCTCTGGCGGGTCAGAAGGAGATTCGGTACTTCCTCGCCCTGCATGAAGGGGTGGCCATCTCTATGGCCGATGGATATGCCCGAGCCTCGGGCAAGCTGGGGGTGGTGAATGTTCATATCAGCCCGGGGATCGGTAATTCCATGGGAATGCTCTACAACGCCTACAAAGCGGGTTCGCCGCTCTTGGTGACCGCGGGCCAGCAGGACCAGCGCTTTGCCCTCACTGAGCCCATCCTCTGGTCCGACCTTCCCGATGTGGCCAGGCCTTACGTCAAGTGGTCATACGAGATCCGCCGCCTAGAGGACCTGACGCGGGCCATCCATCGGGCTGCGAAAGTGGCGACCTCGCCGCCCACGGGCCCCGTCTTTATCTCTTTGCCTATGGATGTTCTCAGCGCCGAGGGGGAGGTGGATTTGGCCTCCCCAACTGTCGTCGATCCGCGCATCCGTCCTTCCCACGCGGCTATCGAAGCAGCGGCAGAAATGCTGAGCAAAGCCAAACATCCGATCATCATCGCGGGGGATGCCGTAGCTTCGGGTGACGCCCATTCAGAGTTGGCACGAGTGGCCGAGCTGATCGGGGCCCCTGTATATCAGGAGACTTTTCCAGGAGCCTGCAACTTTCCTTCATCCCATCCACTATCTTTGGGACCGCTGCTGCGCGACCAGAAAGCTACCCGAGCCGCGTTGCAGGGTGCGGACGTCCTGTTCTCGGTTGGGGCTGACCTTCTGACCATGTCCCTGCCTTCAGATGTGG
This sequence comes from uncultured delta proteobacterium, assembly GCA_963760605.1. Classification (GTDB taxonomy): domain Bacteria; phylum Desulfobacterota; class SM23-61; order SM23-61; family SM23-61; genus CAVXFA01. The sequence continues at coordinate 18,227 of CAVXFA010000043.1, forward strand.
ACCCCATGCCGCCTGGCTTGAAGATCATCCATCTCGATCCAAATCCGTGGGAGATCGGAAAGAATTATCCAGCCCAAATCGCCATGTTCGGAGACCCCAAGGAGACCTTGCCCGAGATGGAAAGGGCGCTGGATGAACGGTTAAACCCCGACCACCGGAAGGAAGCCCAGCTTCGCCAGGCGGGCATCCGTGAGGCCAGGGAGAAAACGATCTTGCAGCTCAGGCAGAAGGCGAGGGAAGAGAGGAACCGGGTTCCGATGACTCCCCTGGTGCTCACGGAAGTCATAAGTGATAACCTCCCGCGCAATGCCGTTCTGGTAGATGAAAGCATTACCTCCGGACGCGCCCTGAAGGATCTACTTAAGAGTGAGGATCCAAAGAGTTACTATGGCATTCGGGGCGGGGGAATCGGCTGGGGCCTTCCTGCAGCCCTCGGCGTCAAATTGGCGCTAGCCGACCGCCCAGTCGTAGCGCTCATCGGGGATGGCAGTGCCATGTATTCTTTTCAGGGCCTTTGGACAGCAGCTCATTACGGTTTGGGGGTCGTATTTGTGATCTGCAATAACAGCGGCTATCGCATCCTCAAGGAACGAACGTATGCCCTGCGGGGCTTCTCGGCCAAGACCGATTCCTACGTCGCCATGGACCTGGAACAACCTTCCATCGATTTCGTAGGTCTGGCGCAATCGCTGGGTGTTCCAGGGAAGCACGCGGAGAAGGCGGAGGAGGTCAAGCAGGCTTTAACCCGGGCACTGGCCCAAGAGGGCCCAATCCTGATTGATGTGGCCATTGACCGGAGCTTCAAGTCCTAAGCCTCCCTGGCATAAAACATTATAGTCAACGACCTAAGAAAGTTGATATTGCCCGTTCGGCATTCCCTGAAATCCCCCCACCCCCCTTTGCCAAAGGGGGGCAGGGGGGGATTTTTATTGGGATTCCAGAGTCTCGATGAGAGTTCATCAATTCCGAATTATTTAGGCCGTCCCGAATAGATAAGCGGTCATCGCGAGGAACGGTGTGACAAAGCAATCCCAAGAAACGAGAATGCCGCGCTCTTTGACCTCACAAGGACGATGGAAACATATCAAATGAGTATCCATTAATTAGATCTCCCGGTTGGCAGGTGTTTCGAAGAAATATAGAAAAAATAGTCAGAGGCATGGACAATTTTCAAAGAACCCATAATGGATGATCAACAATTTCGCCGAATTCTCGATTTTCTCGGCCTTTCCTGGAAGGGTTACCGTAAGGTGAGGAAAGGGGTGAAAAAGCGCGTTTCGCGGCATATGCTCCAGATCGGGTTCCGGGGAGTGGATGAATTATTGTTGGCCATGGAAACCGAACGGGAATTACGGAAGCAGGTTGAAAATTTAATGACCGTTTCCATCAGTCGGTTTTTTCGCGACCGAGGTCTCTGGCAAGCTCTGGAGAACCATGGGTTGCCTGGGATTCTTGCAAGAAAAGAGCAGATCATTAAAGTTTGGTCGGCCGGTTGTGCCTGCGGAGAAGAGGCCTACAGTTTTAAAATTCTCTGGGAGACAAGGAAAGGAGATTTTGGGCGGTTACCAGACCTGGAATTGTGGGCTACGGATGTGAATCCATTATATCTGGACAAAGCCCGGGCGGGGGTCTATCCGGCCAGTAGCTTGAAAGAGCTTTCGGTAGAAATTCGCTCCCCATATTTTCGTCCTGTAAAGGAGAACCACTTTGCCGTTACTGATTCTCTTAAAGAAGGGATTCTGTGGAAAGTTCACAATTTTTTATCTGACGATCCGCCCCAAATGGAGTTCCAAATCATCTTTTTGCGGAACAATCTCCTTACCTATTATAAAGAGGAACATCGAGAGCTTGCTTTCCGCAGAGTCCTTGAGAGTTTGAAACCGGGCGGATTTTTGATTATCGGCTCCCATGAAAAATTGCCTGCTGAGTGTCGAGCACTCGTCCCGTTCCCTCCTCACCCAGGTATCTTTCAAAAACCCCCCGTTTTTCCCCTCTCCCCTCGAGGGACTGTGTCGTAATTAAGGAAAAGGGCCGTCATTCCCGCGAAAGCGGGAATCCAGGCTATTTGAAAGAGACTAAGATATCTGAAATGACACGATATTCTTCTATGAGCCAGACTTCCCTGGATGCCCGCCTACGCGGGCATGACAGATTACGAGAAAGTCTCCTCGGGGGAGAGGGCGGGGGTGAAGGGCTCAACTCTGCAAATTTTTTCTTGTCTATTTTTTGCAGATGATATAACATTTGCAAAGAAGATTCTATGCGGTTCAAAAGGGAAGGTTTATGGTTACTAAAGCGAACAATTACCCCTCATTAGTAAAAGAAATTCGCAAACAACTTGGCCTGAGTCAGGAGGATTTGGCCAGGGAGTTGGGTGTCAGTTTTGCTAGTGTAAATAGATGGGAAAACGGCCAGGTCAGGCCATCCAAGCTGGCTAAAGCCCAACTCAATGCTTTTTGTACCAAGATGGCCGGAGAGGGAAGATTAAAGTTATCGGGAGCATTGGCCTAATGGGAAAAAGGATAGACATGTCAAGAATTGCTCAAGATTAAAAGCAGTTTTGGGGACATTAAAGAGGGGAGTATGGGAATAAATGAGCTGTTGAAAGAGAAGCGGGACGAGATATTGCGCATTGCTGCCAAGCATGGCGCGCGGAACATTCGGGTTTTCGGTTCGGTTGCCCGCGGAGAAGGGGACGAGAAAAGCGATATTGATTTCCTTGTGGAAATGGAGGCCGGTCGAAGCTTGCTGGACATGGGTGGGCTATTGATGGATTTGAGACAGCTTCTTGGCCGCGAAGTGGACATCGTCACCGAACAGGGGCTTAAAAAGCGGATCCGGGACCGGGTGCTTCGGCAGGCTGTGGCTATATGAGAGATCCCAAAGAACGTCTTCAAGATATTTTGGAAGCTATCGACAACCTGCGCCTGCGGCCCGGATGCCTTGCGAAGAACCGGCGTACCCACGCCACACAATGCGGGATGGTCTTCTCCTGTGCCCCGGCTTCCCGCAGCACGGCGATGTACCCCCCAGGCCACGCGGCTGCGGGTTGAGCGGCGCCACGCCGTGGCGAGTCGTTTGAGGCATATCATCCCTCCTGTATTGGCGTCATATGCGTCATGATCGCAAGGAGATTATGGGCTGTCAAGCCGTTTTTTGGAGGCATAGCATCCCGGGATGCGCTCAACGCGGGATGCTATTTTTGAGGCATAATACTATGTTAGGCCGATCTACGACATGAGCGAAACGCAGACGTTCTGCCGGCAGGTGCGAGCGCGATCCGCCGAGAACCGGCGTGCAATGGAGGCTCTGCGGGCGGCGCCGGGGCAAATGGTCTCGATTCTGCGGCAAGAGCTGGATTCTCTGGTGCGGGTGGTGTTCCTGCTCTCACAGCGGGATCGGCATCACCGAAAACGGCTGATCGACGACTCGGTGGCCGGGAGACGTTGGCTGCGGCGCGGATCCCTCCAGCCCGTCACGGATCGAGAGATGGTGGACTTGACGAACACGCTCCACGGTTGGACGAAGTCCGTCTACGCGTTCGGCTGCGCCTTCATCCACCTGTCCAGTTTTCATGACTACCAGGACCGAGATCCACTGAAACAGATCACGGTCGACGAACGTGACGCGATTCTCGCTCACCTCCGCTACTACCATGGTGGCCCGAGCCAAGTATCGCCTTCGTTCTCGGACGTCGTTCCGCTTCTGCCGATGGTGTTCATGAAGATCGCGGACAACCTGGAGTGCTACGTCAAGGAACTCGAGCGGGATGGAGAACTTCAGAATGAGACGGCCTAACCACGGCTTGCACCAGACGGCGCTTGGTGCGATCGTGAAGCGCCGCGGGTGAAGCCGATCGTTAGAGGCTGTCAAGACATGGAGATCAACGAGGTATTATGGGACTGACTCAGGACTGGTTTGAAATGGCTGATATTCGCCGCCGATGGCTGAAAAATTCGGTGTGGGTACCTTTGAGGGCCGTTCAGGAACTTCAGAAGATTGGCCACTACGGCTATTTAGGCTATAGGAAGGAGTTTTTTGGCATTGGAACTGTGGCCGTTCCACTTGACATGAAGGACAGAGTCTTAAAGCTTGGGTGGGTGGACATAGCAATAAGCCATAATCACTCCGGGTTTTATGATAATGGCAGGTACATAAATGCTGATGCCTTTGAAGACTATGGGGGTAAATACTTGGGGACACATATGGTGCTAGATCAGCACTTCAATAGTGCAGATCCAGCAGAATGGCATCTCACCCAGGATTTCGTGACTGCCTTGGGCCTCAAAAAAGAAAAGGACGTCTGGGTCTGCCCTAACGAGGGCTATGTCGACGTAGCTCGCCTACACAGACGCGCGGATAGCAGGCCCGACCTGTTGGAAGTCCGGGCGGAGCATTTGAAAGACTACCTATGCGCTCGAAGCATGGGCTTGTATGCTACTTCCTATCATAGCCGTGATGCGGTGACCAGCGACGCTTCTTTTATTACCTGGGAAAACCGTTCCTCAAGGGACGAAACGCAAACCGATCGTTGGGAAGGCCGGGTGGCTGAAATACATGAAGGCGGTCACCCCTATGGCGAAAAGATCGCTGTGTTTCATGCGTCAAGGACGGACGTAGATGAATCTGACGATATCCCTGACATTTCGGGCATACCGACGGATCAGAACATCAAGTCAAGTTCGTGGGAAAAAACCTTCGAAGGCAGAAGGCTCTTTCTGGTCATGGGGGAACTGTGGCGGAACGAATGGATAGAGCCAGCCAAGACGAGTCCGAGAATCCGCCGTGATGCGCAAGCACCTTCCGTTTTCTTCATCGTTGACGAGCAGGGAAACAAGGAAATAAGAGAAACGCTGGCTGATGGCGGAAGATGGCTATGGTTCAAGCCTGACGTGATCATGGCGCTCGCTCACCGAAGAGGTGGGACATTGGCATGGTATACCCGAGATACGGGATCGGTGAGTTGTTCCCCCGACTGTGGCGTTCACTTCGGAATAAACCGGCTCTCGCTAATTAACACCTATGCAAAAGATGTGGTGCTACTGCCCGAATGGCAGCAGCGAATATGGGCTGGTCACAATGTCGGTCCGGAAGGTGGCGTATCTGAAGAGCTGCTGGCATCGCAGGTCAGGGCACAGCCTGCACGGACCCAGGCCCCAGAAGAATTCCTCAGGAAAGGCATAGAACTCATCAATGTGCTGTCTAAAAAGCAATTGAACATATCTATTTTTGGAGACCACCAGTTTGTTCGAGACTTACTCCCCAGAATCCACAGATTCAGGGCGGTTGATAATCCCGGGCTTTACGCGCTGGCGAAAGATCTCGCGAGAGTGACTGCTGATAGTCTCGATACCGCCGCGATGCAGAATATCGTTGGCCCACCAAAGGGCACAAAATGGGGCTCGCTTAAGACGTTGGAAAACCTTCTCGCGTCCAAAATCGGTGGCGATGCCGCGCGCGCAGTGATGAGTGCCCTGGTCGGTGTGTATGAGTTGAGACATGCTGATGCTCACCTCCCCAGCAGCGAACTTGATGAGGCCTTGGCCCTCTTGAACGTGGATCGTAGCCTTCCGACCATTTTTCAGGGGTATCAGCTTCTTCATGCTTGCGTTTCTAGTGTAGTGTTACAGTAACGGCTTTACAACGTGCGACCTTTTCCAAGATCGCATCCACGTTTTTCGTCCACACGAATGGTTTTGGATTTGCGTTGTTCACTCGGATAAACTCTTCAATGGCAAACACCAGATCCGATACGCTGCTGAACACACCCCGGCGAATACGTTTACGGGTGATCTCCCCAAACCACCGTTCAACGAGATTCAACCACGAGGAGGAGGTCGGGGTGAAGTGGCAATGAAAGTGGGGATGTTTTTCCAACCAGGCCCTGACCTTGGGGTGATTGTGCGTGCCGTAATTGTCCAGAATCATATGGATGCCCAAGCCTTTGGGGGTTTCCCGGTCGATTTGTCGCAGAAATTTTCGGAATTCGATGTTCCGATGCCGCGGGTAACAAGAGCCGATGACCTTCCCCTCCAGCACATTCAATGCCGCAAACAGACAGGTGGTCCCGTTGCGCTTGTAATCGTGCGTCATCGTCCCACAACGTCCTTTCTTCATCGGCAATCCGGGCTGCGTCCGGTCCAGGGCCTGCACCTGCGATTTTTCATCCACACACAGAACGACGGCCTTGTCCGGTGGGTTCAGGTATACCCCGACCACGTCCGTCAACTTTTCCACAAACCGCTTGTCCTTCGAAAGCTTAAACCCTTCCACGCGGTGCGGTTGCAGCCCGTGCGCATCCCAAATCCGACAGACTGTGGCGTTGCTGACGCCCATGGCTTCGCCCATCGTCCGCGTAGACCAGTGAGTCGCATCCGGAGGCGTCGTATGCAGAGTAGCCTCCACAATCGCCTTGATCTTTTCGGCGGGCAGGGCGCGGGAACTCAGGCCGTGGGGGGCATCTTCCGCCAGTCCCTGCGGGCCTCGTTCCTCAAACCGCTTGCGCCATTGCACAACTGTCGGACGACTGGTCTTCAAGGCTTTGGCAATGGCCCGGTTGGGCAAACCCTCCGCAGCCAACAGGCAGATGCGTGCACGCAGGACGGTCCGCTGGGGACTGGTTTTGGCCGCCACCCAGGCTTTCAGGGTTTTGCGCTCCTCTTCCGTTATGGACAATTTTTCGGCTGGGTTCCACATGAACCCATGTATAACACGAAACTGGATAATTGTAAAGATATTATTGTAACACTACACTAGCATTTTTAAGGTAGTTGAGGTTCTTCAGAGATGGGACAAAACCGAAAAGAAATAATCCCTCTAACTACCGGATGCAGCCAATCAGCCATAAAGCGGCCTCTGGCTGATCCAGGCGTTGTGCACAAATCGTGAATGGATAAAAACGGTTGGAGGACCTCATGAAAATTGTAACGGCAGCTTTCCTAGTTTTCTTGCTCAACGGGATTGCATGTTCCGCGGAAGAAGACGTCATTAAGCCACCGCACTTCTATCTCCAAGGTTCCTTTGGAAACAACTCCGGCCTTGAAATGCGCTGTGTTGGCGAGCCGCCATTCAAAGAAATCAACTGCTCATTTATACAGGTCTCAATCAATACAATCCCTCCCGAGGAAACGGCCAAGAACAAAAAGCAGTCCGCCGCAGAGGCGGAGAAGCTTACACAGAATGAAATTGATAAGTTCAGGAGGTCGATTGACTTGCCCTACTTATTGCAAAGGATGAAGACTGCATCTACCGAGCAAAAGGCATTCATGGAAGATTTCCTGAACGTCGCAAAGAACATGGTGAAGGTAAAGGACAAGGCTTCCTATGCCAAAGCCCAGGCGGATCTTTACGACCTTCAATCCGCAACATGCACAATCTCAGTAAAAACCTTTGACCAACATTTCACCCGGGTCTCGCAAGACAAGTGGCTCTCCAACCCGGGCCCTGTTGGTCTATGTAATGTGGTCCGCATTGCAACGCTTGAGAAAACGCCAGACATCCGATCTCCACTCTGGACGTACACGGAAACAGTGGTCACGGCCGACCAAGACGAAACTTGCAAGGAGTGGGTGAAAGTCGGCAAAACCTATATCTCCTCTTGGAATGCTCCAAGAACCTTCAAGTTCGAAACATGCAAGTACATCGAGTTCGGTTTTGGATACCAAGTGAGAGCGATGGGGGAATAGGAACAATCAAGACCACACAACAAGGCGCTGGAGCGGATCGGTTGGGAAACGACGCCCACCTCCCGCTCAGCTTTCCGTTAACTCGATAGAAAATTGATGAACAGAATCTCAAATCAGGATATAGAGAGGCATTACTTTGAGATGTTCCTTAAGGACTATCCATTGCCTCCGGGTACCATAACCTATGACGACAGCCCGGATGTCATTGTAGAAGGCGAAAGGCGGATCGGAATCGAGATAACTAACTTTTTTCTTGAAAAAGGATCTCTTTCCGAAAGCGAACAGGCCCAAAGAAAGTTACGCGACAAAGTCATCTCTGAAGCTCAGCGGGTCTATCAGACAGGAAGCGGAAAGAAAATCGAAATCACATTTGGGTTTGATAAAGCGAACCCAATCCGAAATCAGAAGAAGCTCGTTAGGGAGCTGGTGGAACTCGCAAAACACATTGAAAAGTGGGAAACTGGGCAAATAATAAAGGATGCTTTCAAGACGATCCAAGAACTCTCCTTTGTTTACTTAAACGCAAAGGAGTATGAAGACGCAAGATGGAGGGTTGTACAGGTCCACAATGTCCCAGTAATGTCCAGGGATCGACTAATTGATATCATCAGAGACAAAGAAATACGGGCAAACAAATACAAGAAATGCGATGCTTACTGGCTCCTTGTCGTCGTCGATTTCATTAATTCAGCTCAAGATCAGGAGATTCAGATTAACGGTTTCGACAAAAAACAAACCGAGATATTTGAGAAAGTAATCATTTACAAAACCCTTTTTGGGCATATCTTAGAGGCAAAATGAAAAGGCAAGTTAACAAGCGGCTCCATGCCGATAGATCTGGCTCTCGGTGAGCCTCAGCGTTATCCCCATGAAGATTACAAGGAAATGCAAATGATACGAGATGTTGTTGGTGCGAAAAACTATAGTGTCTGGATAGACATGCTAAAACGACTTGTCCCATACGGGCGTACTCATCGGCTTTCTGTTGTAGTAGCAGCAATTCTGCAAATCACTGAGGAAATATCGCACGACAAGGAAAGTTCTAATAGAAAAGCGAGAAGATTATCTGAAATATTCGAAAACGCCTATGAACAGGATGAGGAGAACGGAATGGCGCCATTGCTGGAATTAGCAGAACAGCTATTTAAAGATGCAGGAGTGCATTTCAGGAGAGTCGACCGAAAAGGCAGAGGCTATAGTATCGCGGAGGAAGCGGTCCATCAGTTTCTAAACTGGGATAGTATGCCATGGGAGGCATAACCATCCACTCCAGCGGATGGCTGATAGCCACCCCTGATTTCAGTCATTGGGCGCATAAAATCATTTGATGTTTTGGGGTAGAGAAACCCTATGTATTTTGAAGTAATTGGAGAAATCGGGGAAATTGAAACCATTGCCATAGGGGGGAAGATCCGAGATATAATGCGAATTCAGAAACAATATGGTCCCGGTCGATGGCGTAAGCTCAAAGGGATAGCAAAAGTTCGTCTTGAAAGCGGAAGGGTATGCAGGGCCGAGTTACACTGGTATGAAGCCCACGGCATTGGCAGAAAGAAAATGAAAATAAAGAGATTTTTGGATTAAAAATATGGCAACCAAAAAAGAAAGTAAAAAGTTTGCGCTTTGCATAGAGAATAAGGACTGTGAGGATTTGGAGAAGCGCAAGATTTATCAAGTCCTTCCGGATGAAGAGGCCGAAAAAGAAGGGTATCTCAGAGTCATTGACGAATCCGGAGAGGATTATCTTTATCCCCAGTCCTATTTCATTCTTGTCCAATTACCCCACGAGGCGCAAGAAGCTCTATTAGTGGCAAGTTAGGCATTTGGATTCGCCCAACATGCCGCGCAGCTGGTGAGCTTGGTCGTTCGATCTGAAAGATGAAGAAGCGACTCCGCAAGAAGAAGCATCATGCTGAGTTCACCGAGTGGGGACGGCAACTCCTCATCATCCGAAATCGGAAGGACGGATTCGACGAATTCCTTGACGCCTTCATCGAGGAAGCCATCGAAGCAAATGGATGCTACTGCGGTGGAGGCGGGAAGGAAGACAAGCTGGACGTGGTATTGGAGCTTGGCCGCCGCTCGGATGATCCTGCCGCCAGACTGAAGAAGATCACGGCATGGCTCGATGCTCGACCTGATGTGCAAAGCTGGAGGGCGGGCGAGGAGTTCGACATCTGGCACGGGGACTTCCAGGATATCGAGGACAAGATCATCGCTCGCTCTGCCTCTCTGGGGTCGGACCAGGTTAATTAGTTGAAAATTGCCCTTCTGAGGAGAATTCGAAGGATGGCCAGAGCGAATAGGCATTACATTCCGGGCTGCGTGTGGCACATTACCCATCGATGCCATAGGGAGCACTTTTTAGCCCGCCAGATGCATTGAGCGGCGCAGGGCGGCAGGTCAGGCCTCTGTCCCTCTCCTCGGAGGAAGAATCACGTGAACATCCGTGAAGCGGTGCGTACGGAGAATGAGGAACTGCAGCGAATCCAGGCCGAATCGCCGCAAGGCAAATCGCTTATCGTCTCCACGGTGAATGCCCCGGACTTTTTCTCCCGGGCCAGGTCCTATAAATCGTACAAAGTATTTGTTGCAGAGGAAGAAGGTCGCATACTCGGATCCGCTGCATGCGCAACCCGGGATGCAGTCCTCGCCACGCGGGTCCAGCCTGTCGGCTACGAATTCCAGTACTTCACTTCACCAAGCTATCGAGGACATGGCGTCGCCCGCGAACTTCGCCGGAGGGTCGAAAGCTATCTAATCGATCGGGGGGTAAGCCTTTCCTATGCCCTCATTATGGAGGGTAATCTGCCCTCCATGCGGCTTTTTGAACGTGAGGGCTTTCGGTTGCACCGCAAGCTCCTTATGCCCGCCATCGCTGTGATCAAGGAAGTGCAAGTTCCTCACAAGGAATACATCAGACCTGTCGCGGAGCGTGACCTTGAGGAAGTGGCTGACCTGCTCAACGAAACTTGGGAAGGCCATGAACTCTACGAGCCGACTTCGGCCGGCCGGCTCGCCGACCAAATCGAGCGCGTACCATCCTTTGACTACAGCAGTTTGCTCGTACTACAGGATCAAGGTCGCATTCAGGCGTGCGTTGGCCTCTGGGATTGGAGCAAGATCATGCGCATCACGGTCCTGAGGCTTAGTCTACGAATGCGTATTCTTGGGCGATTCCTTGTGCTCGCTCGTATTCTGCCAAGGTTTCCCGCTCCTGGCGATACGCTCAAGCAAATGATGCTCACCATGATTGGGTATCGGTCTCCGAATTGCCTGGTGCGCCTTGTCAAGTACGTCAACAATCTCGCGTTCGGAGAGGGCATAGAGCAGGTATTCTGCATCTGCGAGAAGACCGACAGAATTCTAGAAGCGATGAAGGGGTTTCCGCGCATCGATACGCGAATAGCCCTATACATGAAACCGCTCAAGCGAGGTGTTTCGGTTGCGGGAAGCCCCGTGGCCATGACCGGGTTTGATATGTAGGACCGGGACGATCGGCGAGGTCCAGAGTTCAGCCAGGGGAACGCCCAAAAGACATCATGAAAGTGTACCGTCGAAGGGCCCTCCCCCTGCGTCAGCCTATGGCCATATAATGAGCGCCAAGAACATTTTACTTACTGGGCCTCCTCGCTGTGGAAAATCCACGGTGATCGAAAAGCTCATCCAGCAGATCCATAAACCGATCACCGGTTTCTTTACCCGGGAGATGAAAGAGAAAGGGCGACGGGTTGGATTTTCGATCATCACTCTGGATGGGAAAGAAGGGATTCTGGCCCATCAAGAGAGCAAGAGCAAAATTCGAGTTGGCAGATATGGCGTTAATACCGATGAGCTTGACCGGATCGCTGTTCCCGCTATGATTCCCTCAAAGCCGGATGAAATTGTGATCATCGATGAAATCGGCAAGATGGAATGCTTTTCGCCCCTGTTTCGGGAGACCCTGATTCAAACACTTGATTCCGCCAATTCGGTAATCGGTTCGATTGCGCGAAAGGGCAGTCCTTTTATCGAAAAGATAAAGGGACGAAAGGATGTGCTACTGGTTTCGGTTTCAGAAAAAAACAGGGATTCGCTGGCGGCCTATCTATTGGAACAAATTCCTGAAAGGTGATATTTTAAAAACGAATTTCTTCCTTTAGGTCATCGGCCTGGGGAATAGGCAAGGAAAGATTAAAAATTGACTCCGGGTCCGCTTTCAAATCGTTAGGCAACAATCTAATTATGGAAACCCATCGCCTGCCCCCCTCTGATCCACCCAATAAAATGAATATAGAGTGTATTGCTGGCTTACCTTTTTCTCTAATTTTGATTATAATGATAATGAACGCATCAAAAATCGCCAAAACTAAAGATAAGGGGGAGAAAATAAATGAGGATGGGTGCTTTTGAGGTAAATGAACCGATTCCGGAATTAAGAGAACCTCACGTTTTAGCCATTCTTCGCCCCTGGATAGATGTGAATAATGTTGGCACATCGACCTTAGATGGATTAGAGGCACAGTTTGCAGCCAAGGAATTGGCTAAATTGGCCCAACCCGGCAATTTTTTCGATTTTACCCGCTACCGCCCCACCGTTTACTTTGAAGGAGATATTCGTCGGCTAAAAATACCCAACACAATTCTTAGCTACGCCAAAAGGGAAAAGGGAAATGACTTCCTTTTTCTTCGTATGCTGGAACCCCATTCTCAGGCCGAAGTCTATGTTGATTCAGTCTTACAGCTTCTGAAGGCCCTCAAGGTGAAAAGATATTGCCTTCTAGGAAGCATGTACGATGCTGTTCCTCACACGAAACCCTTACTGGTCAGTGGGAGAGCAGCAGGAGAGGGGGCAGAGCAAGATCTAAAGAAAGCGGGAGTCCAGCCCAGTAATTACCAGGGTCCAACGACGATTACCTATTTGATTCCCCAACGAGCACCCGAGCTGGGCATTGAAACGATCCTGTTTGTCGTTTCTTTACCCCAATATGTTAACCTCGATGAAGACTACCTGGGAAAGGTGCGGTTAATGGAAATTCTGAATCTACTCTACGAGATTCCAATCGATAAAAAAGATTTTGAGAAGGCGGCCAGGCAACGTAGCTTAATAAGCCGGAAAGTAGAGACCACACCAGAACTGAAAAAAGTCCTTCCTCAGCTCGAAGCCATTTATGGGCTCCGAATTGCGAAAAAAGAGGGAGAGGGGGTTCTGGAACTCTCACCTGAGATGGAGGAAATTTTCTGGGAGACAGACGGGAAAGATTTTGGGAAGGCATAAAAAATATCCTCAGGGGAACAACCCTCTATGGACCTAGAAGGGCGAACTATGGAATTTTGGATTTTTCGCCCGGGTTTTTTCGCAAGGCCCGATCAACCAGAGAGCTGATCTCCGCGATGTCATGAAGATGTCTCCTGCGATAGATCGTTTGCCCCGCTCTTACGCGGTTGAGCGCGGATTGTATGGTGGACGAGGTGAGCAGCACCCCAAAGTCCTTATGGATCATTACGTAACTTAAATGGAGCGACCCGTGGAGTCGGTTACCTTCACCTCACTGGCAGTAGATGGCGGGAGGCATCGGGAGGCAAATCACCCACCAGAATCGGTCGTTCAGGAAGATTGAACTCAACCCTGCGGGTTTTCATCTCGCGATATATAGTTAGATTTACTTTATCTCCTACTTTCAGTGAGCGAATTAACTTTAATAATTTCTCTGGATCATCCAGAGGTTGTCCGTTAATCTCAGTAATGACATCGCCCCCCAACAAGATCTCCGTTCCGCCAAGGGTAATCGGCAGCTCTCCCCCACGCACGCCAGCTTGCTCCGCAGGGCTTCCAGGCTCTACGGTTTCGACCAAAAACCCATCGGCTAAGGGGATATTTATGATCGAAAGAGCTTCCTTTTTAACAAGCTTTCCGGAGATACCCACCCATGGGCGGATGACTCGTCCGTGCTGCACCAGTTGTGGGATGACCTGTTTGGCGATGTTTATAGGCACGGCAAACCCGATATTTTGGGCATCAGAAAGGATGGTTGTGTTAATTCCAATAACCTCTCCACATCGATTTAGAAGTGGCCCACCCGAGTTGCCCGGGTTAATAGCTGCATCGGTTTGGATGAGGGGGAGGCTGAAACTCAAGGGAGACTCGGGTAGGATCCTGTTGACCCCTGAAACAATGCCACGAGTTAAGGTTTGTTCCAAACCGAGGGGGTTGCCAATAGCTAGAACTTCCTCACCAATTTGGATTGCATTCGAGTCGCCAAGAATGGCGTTAGGGAGACCTTCGCGAGGGACGGGAATTCGCAAGACGGCCAGGTCAAGGATGGGGTCTGACCCTAGGAGCTTTGCTATGGCCTTATTCCCATCGTCTAAGGTAACGATGATGACATGCCGTCCGAAAACCACATGGGAGTTTGTCAGGATGAGGCCGTCTTTGTCAATAATAAATCCCGAACCAATGACCGATCTCACCCGGTTGGTGACTCTAAAGGGATCGATTGATGAAGCTGTGATGAAAACCACAGATGGTGAAACGTGCTTAAAGAGCTCCATGATTGAATCGGTGCAGGTAGGGTTGGCTTTTAACTCAGGGACCCCCAATCCCATACCGAAAATACTTAGGAGAATTGGAAATAATAAACTTCCTAAGCTTTTCATGTTGATACCTCCTTCGGTAGGAAGATTTTCTGTCTAAATTCGGCCAGGCTTCTTCCTGCGTGCAGCTCCAGCGCCTTTTTGCCAGGGTGAGTATAAGACAAAATTTATGGTAAGTCAAAAAGATGAGACTGTCAAGGTCTTCCCCCTCACCCCGCCCTCTCTCTTGGGGGAGAAGATCAGGGTGAGGGAGCCTTGGCCCAGTGTTCTCAATGGGCTCTTTGGGTAGGGGTAATGATCAACCCATTTTGGGTAGGTCCTTTAATGATTCCTTGATCTTCTCTTCGGGGTACTCATAATCCTCCAATTTATTCGACAGGAAAGCGTCGTAGGCGGCGAGGTCGAAATGGCCGTGGCCGCTGAAATTGAAGACGATGACTTTTTCCTCTTTCTTCTCCTTGCATTTCAGGGCTTCATCGATGACCGCCCGGATGGCGTGGGCGGTTTCGGGAGCCGGGATGGTTCCTTCGGTTTTAGCGAAGAGCATGGCAGCCTGGAAGACCGGGTTCTGATGATAGGCCACTGCCTCTACGAGGCCTTCATCGTACAACAGGCAAAGAAGAGGGGCATCCCCATGGTAGCGCAGTCCCCCGGCATGAATTCCGGGGGGAATGAAATTATGTCCGAGGGTGTACATTTTCACAACGGGAGCAATCTTAGCCGTATCCCCAAAGTCATACCGGTAAAGCCCCTTGGTCAAAGACGGGCAGGCCGTCGGCTCCACGGCAATAAAGCGCATATTTTTGCTTTTCCCTTTTTTTTCAGGGAAGAATGGAAAACAAAATCCGCTGAAATTGCTTCCCCCGCCCACACATCCAATCAAAATATCCGGCTCAACGCCGATCTTTTGCAATTGCGCCTTGGTCTCCAACCCCACGATCGTCTGGTGGAGGATCACAAGGTTGAGCACACTGCCTATGGAATACCTGCTATCTTTCCTCGTGACTGCGTCCTCCACCGCTTCACTGATGGCGATGCCCAGGCTCCCCGGAGAGTTGGGGTCCCGGGCCAGGATGCCCCGGCCAGCCTGGGTCTGATTGCTGGGGCTGGGAATCACTTTAGCTCCCCAGGTTTCCATGAGCGATCGCCGGTAGGGTTTCTGGTGGTAGCTGACTTTCACCATGTACACCTGGCATTCCAGCCCGAAGAGGCTGGACCCAAAAGCCAGGGCGCTTCCCCACTGGCCGGCACCGGTCTCCGTGGTCAGGCGTTTGATGCCTTCCTTTTTATTGTAATAGGCTTGGGCGACCGCCGTATTCGGCTTGTGGCTTCCCGGTGGGCTCACGCTCTCGTTCTTGTAATAGATGCGGGCCGGAGTTTTTAGCGCTTCTTCGAGCCGTTTGGCCCGGCAAAGCGGCGTTGGCCTCCAGAGACGGTAGATGGAAAGAACTTCTTCTGGGATGTCGATCCAGCGTTGCTGGCTGACCTCCTGTTCGATCAGGGCCATGGGAAAAATGGGGGCCAAATCCTGGGGTCCCAAGGGTTGGCCCGTGCCCGGGTGCAGAGGAGGGGGTAAGGGTTTGGGAAGGTCAGGCTGGATGTTATACCATTGCCGGGGCATTTCCTTCTCACTCAGATTGATTCGTGTTTCTTCCATTGCTTCCTCCTTTTTATTTATTGAGACGACCCGCCGGCCGTCTCTACGGCGCGAAAAAGCATAGAATTTTAAAAATAAAAAAGCCGTGGACACTGGGAAGCTGCCCACGGCTTTAAAGATTCTCTATATACGTCATCCTGGCCGGTTTACGGGCAGACTCCACCTCCTTTTTGGCTCCACCACCACCAGAACGTGAATTGCTTTTCATTCATCAAGACTTTCCTCTCCCAAGAATAGTTCCTTTTACTACAGCCAAAAAACCTTGTCAAGAGAATTTTTTCGACTTGCCCCTAGGCCAGACCGCCTCTTCTTCAGGGGTCCGGACCATGAGGAAGAAGGTGAATAGGGCGCTCGGCCAGATGCAGCCGCAGCCGCCTGAGAGAGTTAGGCAAATGCCCCTGAAGGTCGCGGGGCGTGGTGACCTAAACGAGAAAATATCCCCAGGGGAAAGATAACCCGCCTGAAGGAGTCGGAGAGTGGCGGATGAAGATTCTTGATGGCAGGTTCTGTTACCGGTATTTCAGAATGGTCCAAATGGCCCGTCCCCCATCTTTCCAGTTGATCTTCTTCCCTTCGGCGTAAGTGCGGCCGGAATAGCTGATCCCCACTTCGTAGATCCGCGCTCGCATCCGGGCAACCTTGGCCGTGATCTCCGGCTCAAACCCGAATCGGTCCTCTTCGATCTCGATCTTCCGGATGATCTCTCCCCGAAACACCTTGTAGCAGGTCTCCATGTCTGTCAGGTTCAGGTTGGTGAACATGTTGGAGAGAGTGGTGAGGAACTTGTTGCCCACGGAGTGCCAGAAGAAGAGAACCCGTTTTGACTCTCCGCCCGCGAATCGAGAACCGTACACCACGTCGGCTTTCCCCTCCAGGATCGGGGCTAGCAATTTCGGGTATTCCCGGGGGTCGTATTCCAAATCCGCATCCTGGACCAAAACAATATCCCCGGTTGTTTGCGCAATGGCGGAGCGGAGTGCCGCTCCCTTCCCCCGGTTCCGGTCGTGGAAGAATACCTTGCAGGAACCGCTTCTGGCATATTCCTGCAAAATCTCCCGCGTTCCGTCCGTAGAAAAATCATCCACGATGACAATCTCTTCCGTAAGTTTTCCCGGAAGGGACACGGCCTGAACGCGGGCGATAATTTCGCGGATCGTGCCCGCTTCATTAAATGCCGGAATCACAATCGATAGACTCTTGATGGTGGCCTCCCGCATCGTGTTCATGGGGGTTTCCTCCGATTGGTCACCCGCTTGCGCTTCGTTCGCACCGAAAACGATGTTTCCTGCAAAAAGCAAAGGCTAAATGGGACCCCACTTTTAACCAAGTGGATTATAAGAGGGGGAGGCTTGGGTGTCAATTGAGAAAAAGCTCCATTGAGAAAAAGCTCCAGGATGACAATAAATGGAACCCCCAAAGGAATGGGTGGTCATCCAGCGTTGTTTTGACTCCTGGGAAAAGAACGGATAAAATTGACCCATGAAATTCATTGCCGATCGGACACTCGGGAAATTGGCCAGGAAGCTCCGGGCACTGGGGTTTGACACGGTGTATTGGAGAGGAGGAAAGCTTGAAGAGGCGGCCAAGGTGGCTGCGGCCGAAGGCCGGGTACTCCTGACCCGGAGCCGGCGGGTCCAGAAAGGGGGGAGGGGCTTCAGGTTTTGGTTGTAGAGACGAATGACCCTGAAGGGCAAATCCATCAGGTGCTTTCTGACCTCAAATTGCGGCCGGCGGCAGACCAGATTTTTTCCCGCTGTCTGATGTGCAATGAGGCGCTCCTGCCGATTCCTAAGGGAGAAGTGGAAGGGAGAGTGCCAGACTTCATCCAGCGATCGTATGATTCTTTCCATATCTGCCCGCGGTGTCGTCGCATTTATTGGCCGGGAACCCATTTCCAAAGAATGAAAAAGGGGATGGCTAAAACAATCGGTGAATGACTGCGGCCCACTTTAATCAAAGATACGATAAAGAGTCTTCCCGGGCGGTTATCAGGGCCTCTCCCCGTCTGGTCCTGGCGAAGCGCAAAGATGGCCTCAGATTGACAGAGGCGTAATTTAGGATTAGTCTAAAAAATAATGGATGTTTTCATTTTAAGGAAGGGGGGATGAGGCATGGCCCTAGGGGATCGGATCAAAGAAAAAGCGGAGGAAGGGCTGGAAGCCCTAAAGGAAGGCGTGGTCGTTTTCTTGGCCGAGGCCGGGAAGCAAAGTAGAATCTTAAAGAAGAAGATGGAACTTTCCTCCATTCAGCATAATGTGCGCAGGAGATTCATTCGATTGGGAAGCACGGTGTACGACATCCATCTCCGGGGGGAGCGAGAAGTTTTCGCCCAAGCCGAGGTCAAGGATTTGATCGATCAGCTGGAAGGCTATCAGGCAAGGGTGCGAGAAATCGAATTAGAGATCGAAGCCATAAAACAGGAAAAGGTGCCCAAGGTCCCCGCCGCCGCTTCAGAGAAGAAAGAATCGCCGCCTCCTGTCAACTCGGTGAGTTGAGCGGTTTGGGGACCTTCTCCCTAGAGGAAGAATCCCTCAGGTTCGCGCAATCCGCAGGATCTCCCTGAACTTTTTCCAGGGCATGCTTGATTACAGGCAGGATAACGGTTAGGTTTTCCTGCACAGCCTGGGGACTCCCGGGAAGATTTATGATCAAGGATTGGCAACGGATTCCGGCGGCAGCCCGGGAAAGCATGGCCGTGGGCGTGATCTTCATTCCTTCAGCCCGCATGGCCTCGGCAATTCCGGGAATTTCTTTATCCAGAACTCTACGGGTGGCTTCCGGGGTTACATCGCGGGGGCTCAATCCGGTGCCCCCGGTGGTAAGAATTAAATTCAAGTTTTTCCTATCGACATAATCGATGAGCTTCTGAACGATGATCTCTTCCTCGTCCGGAATGACTTCGTATGCTTCGACCTTGGCGGGGAGCCTGGAGATGATCTGGCGTATTTCCTGGCCGCTCAAGTCCTCTCGCTCGCCCCGCGAACCCTTATCACTGATGGTCAGAATCCCCACCGAGAACATGAATCTCATCTCCCACTTTGATTTCCCCACCCTCCAGGACCCTGGCGAAAATTCCCTCTTTGGGCATGACGCAGTCGCCGGCCTGGTAGTAGATGGCACAGCGCGTGTGGCAAACCTTGCCAATCTGCGTTACCTCCAAAAGGGAATTCTCTCCGATTCGGAATCTCGTTCCCACGGGAAGTTTAAGCAAGTCCAGTCCCTGGGTGGTGATGTTTTCGGCAAAATCGCCCGGGCCGACTTTCAAACCTAGCCGGACCATTTTGCCGATGGATTCCATCGCCAGCAGGCTGACCTGACGGTGCCATTTCCCGGCGTGGGCATCGTCTTTCAGCCCGAACTCCGGAAGCAGACAGGATTGGACTACGTTCACTTTTCGGATTCCCTTTTCCGGACTGATGTTGACCGAGACAACTTTCCCGCGGCGATTCATCTCAACGCTTTCGTTTGGCAAATACCTGCCAGGCGATTTGGGCTAAAGCGGAGGAAATGTTCTTATCGCGAGACAGGGCCTGGAGGTCCTTATCATGCAAATGGCCCAAGAATTGGACCGCTACGGAAAGGGGGGTTTTCGGGTGGGAAACGAGGGCCAGTCTAATCGGGTATTTCTTCACCCAGATTCTATTTTTGCAAATGGCCAGGATGATATCTTCGGGTGTACTTCTCTCCTGGGCAAAAGTGAGGATTTCACTGTCCGTTAGTTTGGGGCTTCGCAACACCGCCTTAGGGATCATCTGATTGCGGTCGTGGATGAGTATTTTCCTGGCTTCTCGATTTCCCAGCATGGCCAGACGGATTTTTTGCGGGACGGACATTCCCAGAATCATATGGTACAAATTTTCCCGCTGTTCGCCAGTATATTCTCCGTCGCGTTCGACGATCAGTTCCTGGGGAAACTGTTCGGCGTCCTCTTCCCGCACCTCGATGAGGTCGAGAAAGCCTTCCTCTTCTGGCGATAGAGGAGAGCTCTCTGGCTCATTTTCTGGAACGAATTTTTCAGCCATTATCGGTCCATAGGGCAATGGGAGCCTTAGAAAATCAATAACCTTATTGGCTTAGGCCTCTTTCTGCTCAGGCTTGGCCGCGGAAACAATTTTCTCAGTCAAGTGGGAAGGCACTTCCTCGTAGTGGGAAAGCTCCATGGAAAAAGAACCCCGACCGCTGGTCATGGAGGTGAGGTCAGGGGCGTATTTCAAAACCTCAGCCAGGGGGACCTGGGCTTTGATGATTTGCCCCTTGGATCGTGGCTCCACCGCCAGGACGCGGCCCCGCCGGCTGTTCAGGTCCCCGATGACATCTCCCATGTATTCATCGGGTATGAATACCTCGATGTTCATGATCGGTTCCAGAAGGACCGGGTTGGCCTCCATCACTCCTTTCTTAAAGGCCATCAAGGCGGCGATCTTGAAAGCGATTTCAGAGGAATCCACCTCGTGGGATTTCCCGTCGTAGAATTTAACTTTGAGATCCACCACAGGATAACCCGCTAGAACTCCAGATTGCATGGCTTCGGCAACCCCTTTCTCTACCGCCGGGACGAAATTGCGGGGGACGTTCATGCCGACGAGGGCATTCTTGAATTCAAACCCGGCGCCCCGGGCCAGGGGAGAAAGTTCGAAATGCACCTCGGCAAACTGACCCCGGCCCCCACTCTGTTTCTTATGTCGGTAGACGATCCCACTCTTGGTGGATTTGATCGTTTCTTTGTAAGGAATCTTCGGAGTCTTCAGGCTAACTTCCACTCCGAATTTACGTTTCAGCTTTTCCACGGTGACTTCCATATGGACCTGCCCCATGCCAAAGAGAATAAGCTCTTTGGTCTGTTCATCCCGTTGCAGTTTGATGGTCGGGTCTTCTTCCATGAAGCGCGCGAGGGAAGAAGTTATTTTTTCCTCATCTCCCTTGGCCTTGGGCGCGACGGCGAAGGAGACGGGTGGGATGGGTAAGGAAATGCCCTGATACAGGATGGGTTTCTTTTCATCGCAGAGTGTGTCCCAGGTGGTGGTTTCCCGCAATTTGGCCACGGCGGCGATGTCCCCAGGGCCCACAAATTCAATAGGCTTTTGGTTTTTTGCTTCCAGTTGCAGAATCTGCCCAAACCGCTCCCTCACCCCCCGATTCCCGTTGTAAAGGGTCGAATCAGACTGGAGCGTCCCAGACCAGACGCGGAAGATGGTTAGTTTACCCGCGTAAGGATCGGCCACGGTCTTGAAGACGAAAGCCGAAAAGGGCTCTTCATCTTCGGGCTTGCGGATCTCCTCTGCCTTGGTCACTGGATGGGTGCCCCTGGCAGGCTCTCGATCCAGGGGAGAGGGCAGGCACTGGAGGATGGCGTCCAGCAGGGGCTGAATCCCCATGTTCTTCAACCCGGAACCGGAGAGGATGGGGAAGATGCTTTTGTTCAAAACCCCTTTCTTCAGGCCCTGAAATAACTCTTCCGGGGAGAGTTCCTGACCTTCCAGATATTTTTCCAGGAGGGTATCATCGGATTCGGCAATGGCTTCTGCGAGTTTCTCCCGGGCGCTATGCACCTCTTCTTTCAGATCGGCGGGAATCTCCCTTTCGCTGAATTGGCCGCTGAGGTCGGTTTTGAAATAAAAAGCCTTCAGGGTCATAAGATCTACCAGCCCAGCAAAAGAATCCTCAGCTCCGATGGGCAAGTTCAGCGGCACCGCTTTGGGGGTCAGGACTTTCTGAATATCCGCCACGGCCTGCGAGAAATTGGCGCGCTCCCGGTCCATCTTGGAAATGAAAAAGAGGCGGGGAAGGGCAAATTGGGAGGAGTATTCCCAAACCTTTTCGGTCTGCACTTCCACTCCTGCGACCGCATCCACAACAATCACAGCCCCGTCAACTGCCTGGAGGCTGTTTTTGGTATCGATAATAAAGTTGGCGTCCCCGGGCGTGTCGATGAGGTTGATTTTATGCTTGTTCCATTCCAGGTGGTTAAAGGAAGAACTGATGGTCAGGCTGCGCTTGATCTCCTCAGGTTCAAAATCCATGACCGAGGCGCCATCGTCCACTCTCCCCAGGCGATCCGACGCTTTTCCGTCAAAAAGCATGGCCTCAGCCAGAGTGGTCTTGCCGGCTTTGCCGTGGGCGATGATGGCGATATTGCGCAGACGGTTGTTTTCCGATTTCTTCATAGCTTCTCCTTATTTTTATTGAATCTTTAAAATAATTTATATTATGATGAAAAGTCAAGTTAAATCAAATAAAACCCTATAGATGACTCGGAGAGGCTAGGGCAAGCCATTTCCCAGGCATCGATTTTAAGATTGATAAATTGCCAGGATTTGTTAACATAAAAATTCTTAGATTTCGGGCATTTGGGGAATGAAGGCGCTGATCGACAGATTCTTGGAATATCTCCGGGTGGAAAAGAATGCCTCGGTCCATACGCTGCGAAGCTACGGCGCGGACCTGGCCCAGTTCCGAGATTTCTTGTTATCCAAGGGGTTCGGTATCGACGAAAAAAGCGGGGACGTTTCCGCGGAGAAGATCGACCCTCTGGCGATTCGTGCCTACCTGAGCCATTTCTACCGGGGCCTCAGAAAATCTTCTTTGGCCCGAAAGTTGGCTGCTCAAAGGAGTTTCTTCAAGTACTTAGTACAAGAAAGGTTCTTGGCGCAGAGCCCCGCGGCAATCGTGGCCACCCCGAAACAAGAAAAGCCTTTACCCACATTCCTTCCGGTGGATGAGGTTTTCTCCCTGCTGGAGACCCCGGACAGGTCCACCCCCTGGGGATCCAGGGACCGGGCCATTTTGGAGACTCTATACTCCTGCGGCATGCGGGTCAGTGAACTCGTCGGTCTGAGCGACGGGGATGTTGATGATTCGCTGGGCATCGTGCGAGTTTACGGGAAAGGGCGGAAGGAAAGGATCGTGCCCATCGGGGAGAAAGCGCTGGCGGCCATACGAGAATGCCTGCCGCAGAGAGATCGGGTCCTAGGCCGCTTGGGCCCGCAGGGGTTCAGAGCCCCTCTTTTTATTAACCCCCGGGGCGGACGACTCACTTCCCGGAGCGTAGCCCGGATCCTGCATAAACACATATTGAGGTGCGGGCTATTGAGAAAAGTGAGCCCCCATGCCTTGCGCCATTCTTTCGCCACTCATCTCTTGGATGCGGGGGCGGACCTGAGGGCCATCCAGGAACTGCTGGGGCATGTGAGTCTGTCCACCACCCAACGGTACACGCATGTTAGCGTGGATAAACTGATGGAGGTTTATGATCGGGCCCATCCGCGGGCGAAATAATCTTCTTTGCCACAGAGCACACAGGGCGGCACCGCCGCAACCAAAAGAAATCACCCCCTCTCTACCCCCCAGGGAGGGTGGGGGGGAGAATTCTTAACAGAAATTTGAGAATTTGAACATAAGTAGTACAGAGGCCACAGAGAAATATAAAACAAAGGGCCAATAATCAGGGTCAGCATCATTGTTATTTTTTGCCTTGTGGTTTTTTAGTTAAATCGTTTCTGTGATCTCTGTGGCGATAATGAAAAAAGGAAATCAATTGGAGAGCGACAATATGAAAGGAAAGGGAGAAAAATTCACGGGTACGACGATCCTCGCCGTGCGGTTAAAAGGCGAAGTCGCTATGGCCGGGGATGGGCAAGTGACCCTGGGAAACACGGTGATGAAGCATGGCGCCAAAAAGGTGCGCAAGCTCTATAAAGACCAGATCATTGCCGGCTTCGCTGGGGCCACAGCAGACGCCTTCACCCTTTTTGAGAGGTTTGAATCGAAATTGGAGCAGTACCGGGGAAATTTGTCCCGGGCAGCCGTGGAATTGGCCAAAGACTGGCGGATGGACCGCTCCCTTCGACGCCTGGAAGCGTTGTTGATCGTCGCCGATCGGGAGAATATCTTAGTCCTCTCCGGAACCGGCGACATCATCGAGCCGGATGATGGAATCGCGGCCATCGGGACCGGGGGGCCATTCGCGTTAGCCGCTGCCCGGGCTCTGATCAAGTACTCCGGCCTGGGAGCGAGAGCCATCGTCCAAGAAGCGATGCGCATTGCCTCGGAGATCTGTATTTACACCAACGATCAGGTGGTGGTGGAAGAATTGGGAACGGAAATCAAAGAAAACTCTGAATTCCGGGAGACGAATGAACGATGAGGTGAAAGACGGGGAGGGGCTGAGACCCCTGGCGCCCCGCGAGATTGTAGTCGAACTGGACAAATATGTGATCGGCCAGCGGAATGCCAAACGATCCGTGGCCATCGCTTTGCGCAACCGCTGGCGGCGGCAGCGGGTGGATGAAGACCTGCAAGATGAGATCGCCCCGAAAAATATCATCATGATCGGGCCCACTGGCGTGGGCAAGACCGAGATTGCCCGCCGCCTTTCCAAAATGGCTCAAGCGCCTTTCCTGAAGATTGAGGCGTCCAAGTTCACGGAAGTGGGATACGTGGGGCGGGACGTGGAGTCGATGGTCCGCGACCTCACCGAGCTGGGGGTGAATATGGTGCGGGCGGAGGAAACGGAGAAGGTCCAGGCCAAGGCCCGAGAGAATGCGGAAGAGCGCATGCTGGATCTTTTGCTTCCCCCGGTACGGAAGGAATTAGGGAAAGAGGAGAAAGAGGAAGGTTTTTTTGAGATCACCGGCGAACCCGGTGAGAAGTCCCCAGATCCTTCCCGGGAGGCCTCGCCCACCCGGGAGAAGCTCCGGCAGATGCTCCGCTCTGGGAAGCTCGACGATCGAATGGTGGAATTGGAGTTGACCCAGCGCAACCTGCCGATCGTGGAAATCTTTTCCAGCGCCGGAATGGAGGAAATGGACATCAATTTGAAGGAGATGTTCAGCAGCCTGCTGCCGAAGAAGTCCAAGCGGAGAAGGGTCAAGGTCCCTGAAGGGTTGGGACTGCTCACCGAGGAGGAGGTCCAGAGGCTGATCGACATGGATAAAGTGACCGGTTTGGCGATCAACCGGGTGGAGCAAGGGGGGATTATCTTCCTGGATGAGATTGATAAGATCGCCGGTCGAGAGACGACGCACGGGCCGGATGTCTCCCGGGAGGGCGTGCAGCGGGACCTTCTGCCGATTGTGGAGGGGACGACCGTCACCACTCGCTATGGCATGGTGAAAACAGACCATATTCTCTTCATCGCTGCCGGGGCCTTCCACGTCTCCAAACCCTCGGACCTGATCCCGGAGTTACAGGGGCGATTCCCCATTCGGGTGGAATTGGAGTCGCTGACCAAGGCGGATTTTATCCGCATCCTCACCGAGCCCAAGAACGCCCTCATCAAGCAGTACATCGCCTTATTGGCCACCGAGGGGGTCACCCTCTCTTTTACCGAAGACGCCATCGCCGAGATCGCCGAGATCGCCACCCTGGTGAATCAGCGCACGGAGAATATCGGAGCCCGCAGGTTGCACACCATCATGGAAAGGCTTTTGGACGAAATCTCCTTCGATGCCCCGGATCGGGTAGAAAAAGAAATAAAGCTGGATGCGAAGTACGTCCGGGATAAGCTGGCCGAGATCATCAAGGATGAAGACCTCAGCCGGTATATCCTATAAGTAAGTGTAAAGTTAAAAGTGAAAAGTTAAAAAGGCAAACCTCAAGGGAATAAAGAATGCAAAAGTTAATCGATAAAGCAGAGATTCTGCTGGAAGCGTTGCCCTACATCCAGCGGTTCGCCAACAAGACGATCGTCATCAAGTACGGGGGGCACGCCATGGACGATGAAGACCTGAAGGTGAGCTTCGTCCGGGATGTCATTTTGCTGCGCTACATCGGGCTGAACCCGGTGATCGTCCATGGAGGCGGACCGCAGATCGACGGCATGCTGGAGAAGATCGGCAAAGCATCCAAGTTCGTGGAAGGAATGCGAGTTACCGATGGTGAAACCATGGACATCGTGGAAATGGTCCTGGTGGGAAAGATCAATAAGGAAATTGTCTGCCCTGATTAACCATCATGGGGGTCATGCGGTGGGCCTATCGGGGATCGACGGAGGTCTCATCCGGGCGAGAAAGTTGTGGGTCTCACGCCGGGGAAAAGAGGGTCAAGAGAAGGAGCTTCTGGACATCGGCTTGGTCGGGGAAGTAGAAGCCATTCACCCCGAAGTGATTGAGACCATCAAGAACAACAAATGGATCCCGGTGATCGCCCCCGTGGGCGTTGGCCCAGCGGGGGAGATCTATAACATCAATGCGGATCTCGTGGGCGGAAAAGTGGCGGCCGCTCTGCAGGCGGAGAAGTTCATCCTCCTTACCGATGTCGAAGGCGTCCTGGATGGAGAGAAGGGTCTGATCTCCACGATGAATGCGGAGATGGCCGGACGTTTCCTTAGGGAAGGGGTCATCCAAGGGGGAATGATCCCCAAGGTGAACTGTTGCTTAGCAGCCTTGCGGGAAGGGGTCAAGAAGACGCACATCATCGATGGCCGGGTGAAGCATGCCATCCTGCTGGAGATCTTTACGGACGAAGGCATCGGGACACAGATTTATTAAAAGACGTAAGCGTAAGGCGTAAGGCGTAAGGGGAAAAACCTCTGGCCTTAAACCTTTGGCCCTACGCCATGAACTCTTTTCTTAGAATGATGGAAGGAAAAAAGATGACCAACGAAGACGTGATGAAAATCTCTCAGGAAGTGCTGGCGCAGACCTACGGGCGATTCCCGGTGGTCCTGATCAAGGGGCAAGGGTGTAGACTCTGGGACGTGGAGGGGAAAGAATATCTTGATTTCGTGGCCGGGATCGGGGTATGCAACCTGGGCCACTGCCATCCCAAGGTGGTGCAGGCGATTCGGGAACAGGCCGGGAAGCTGCTGCACGTCTCCAACCTTTACCATATTGAGCCGCAGGTCCGAGCTGGCCCAACTTTTGGTCGAGCATTCCTTCGCCGACCGGGTCTTCTTCTGCAACAGCGGCACAGAGGCCAACGAAGCCGCCATCAAGCTGGCCCGCAAATACAGCCATGACCATTTTGGGCCTGGCCGGTATGAGATCATCTCCCTCCTGAAATCCTTCCACGGCAGAACCCTGGGCGCGCTGGCGGCCACGGGGCAGGAGAGATTTCATAAAGGGTTTGAACCGATGATGCCCGGGTTCAAGTTTGTGCCCCAGGGAGACCTGGCGGCCACGGCCGCCGCGGCCAGCAACTCCACCTGTGCCATCCTGGTAGAGCCCATCCAGGCCGAGGGGGGCGTAAACCTCCCCCAGGAAAACTACCTCCAGGGCTTACGGCGCATCTGCGAAGAAAAGAAACTCCTCCTCATCTTCGATGAAGTGCAGGTGGGTATGGGCAGGACTGGCAAGCTCTTTGCCTATGAGCATTACGGAGTCCCTCCGGACATCATGACCATGGCCAAGGGGTTGGCGGGGGGCGTACCCATCGGGGCTATGCTGGCCAAAGAGGAAGTGGCCAAAAGCTTCACCCCGGGCACCCATGCGGCCACCTTTGGGGGAAACCCGCTCTCCACGGCCGCGGGGGTGGCGGCCTTGCGGGCCACGATCGAAGATGGAATTTTGGAAAATTGCCAGCGTTCATCGGCCCACTTTTTCAAAAAGCTGGAGGGGCTAAAAAGGAAGTATCCCTTCATTAAAGAAGTTCGCGGAAAAGGATTGATGATCGGCTTGGAGCTGGACCGGCAAGGGAAAGACGTCGTCATGGATTGCCTGAAAAGGGGGTTCCTGATCAATTGCACCAATGAGACCGTGCTGCGATTCATTCCGCCTTTGGTCGTCACGCCGGAGGAGATCGACCGCCTCGTGCAGGCTCTGGATGAAATTTTTTCGACCTGGAGCTGAATGAAAAATGACCAAGCGCGACCTGCTGAGCCTGACGGATCTTTCCCGTGGTGAAATGGATGGGCTCTTAAAAAAGAGCGTTGAACTCAAGCGAAAATGGAAAAAGGACCTGCCTCATCATCCCCTGGCCGGGAAGTGCTTGGGGTTGATCTTCGATAAGCCTTCCACCCGGACGCGGGTCTCCTTCGAGGTGGCGATGAGCCAATTGGGGGGGCACCCTCTCTACCTCGACCCCGGGACCACTCAGATGAAAAGGGGGGAACCCATCGCCGATTCAGCCCGGGTTCTCTCCCGATACCTCGACGGCATCGTCATCCGCACTTACGCTCAGGCTACGGTGGAGGAATGGGCCCGGTGGTCTTCAGTTCCGGTGATCAACGGGCTGACAGACCTGCTCCACCCCTGCCAAATTTTTTGCGACCTGCTGACCATTATAGAGAAGCGGGGAAGCTATAAGGGTTTAAAGTTAGCTTACATCGGGGATGGGAACAACATGGCCAATAGCTGGGTGCAGGCCGTATCCCTGCTGGATTTCTCTTTGGCCCTGGCCTGCCCGAAGGAGTATCCGCCCGATGCCAAAATTCTGGCGGAGGCCATGCGGGATGCGCCAGGCCGCATAGAGGTCTCCCCGGATCCTTTTGCAGCAGTAGCCGGAGCTGATGTGGTTTATACGGATGTCTGGGCATCGATGGGCCAGGAGAAGGAAAGAGAAGAACGAAAAGAGCGATTTAAGGGGTATCAAGTTAACTCCGAGCTGGTGCAGAGGGCGAAGAAAGGAGCCCTGGTGATGCATTGCCTCCCCGCTCATGCCGGCGAGGAGATTAGTGGAGAGGTTCTGGAAGGGTCACAATCTGTGGTTTTCGACCAGGCCGAAAACCGATTGCACGGACAGAAAGCGATCCTGGAGTTTCTTCTCAAAAAGAGCAACCGCAGAGCACGCTGAGGACGCAGAGAAATAAAATCAAAAATATTTTATTATTTTGCCTCCCCACCCTTCCCTCTCCCCCATCTGGGGGAGAGGATAAAGGTGAGGGGGATAAGTGTGAAGTCGATCATCGTTCCATTATTAATGCGAAATTCAATAATTACGGGGCAGAGATCTCTGTGTTCTCTGCGGTGAAATAAGAAATGATACGCCAAGAAGGGTAGGCGAAAAAGATGAAAGAAAAAGTAAAAAAAGTCGTTCTGGCCTATTCGGGGGGGTTGGATACCTCGGTGATTTTGAGATGGCTGATCGACACGTACGGGTGCGAGGTGGTGGCCTTTGTGGCCAACCTGGGCCAGGGGGAGGAACTGGAAGGCCTGCGGGAGAAAGGGCTGAAGAGCGGGGCGAGCAAGGTTTACATTGAAGACTTGCGGGAGGAATTTGTCAGGGACTTCATTTTTCCCATGCTCCGGGCAAATGCGATCTATGAGGGAGGCTACTTAATGGGAACTTCCATCGCCCGCCCCTTGATCGCGAAGCGGCAGGTGGAGATCGCCGAAGCAGAAGGAGCGGATGCCCTCTCTCACGGGGCCACGGGCAAGGGGAACGATCAGGTCCGGTTCGAGATGACTTACTTAGCCCTCAGCCCGCGGATTAAAATCATCGCTCCCTGGAAGATCTGGGACTTCCGATCCCGCACGGACTTAATTCAGTATGCTGAAAAGCATGGAATCCCGATACCGGTTACTCCGAAAAAACCTTACAGCAGTGACCGTAACTTATTACACCTCAGCTTCGAAGGAGGGATCCTGGAAGATCCCTGGATGGAGCCACCGGAGGAGATGTTCGTTCTGACCCGTTCTCCGGAGCGAGCCCCCGATAAACCGCTCTACCTGGAGATCGATTTCGAAAGCGGGAACCCCGTGGCGGTCAACGGAAAACGGATGTCCCCCGCAGAACTGCTGGCCGAGTTGAATCGCCTGGGAGGAGAAAACGGAATTGGCCGGGTGGATATGGTGGAAAACCGTTACGTGGGGATGAAGTGCCGCGGCGTTTATGAAACCCCCGGAGGGACCATCCTCCATGCTGCCCATCGAGCCGTGGAGTCCATCACTATGGACCGGGAGGTGATGCACCTGCGGGATTCACTGATTCCCCGTTATGCCGAGATGATCTATTACGGGTACTGGTTCTCCCCCGAGCGGGAAGTCTTGCAAAAGATGATCGACGAATCACAACATACGGTCACTGGCACGGCCCGGTTGAAGCTCTTCAAGGGGAACTGCACGGTGATCGGGAGAAAATCCGCTGAATCGATCTATTCCTGTGATTTTGCCACCTTCGAAGAAGACCAGGTTTATAACCCGAAGGATGCTGATGGATTCATTCGCTTGAATGCCTTGCGGCTGCGCATCAGGGCCCTGGTGAAACAAGGGCTTTGCAGGTGATCTTCGTTTGAGTAGCCATTCTGGTACCCCCTTACCCCATCCCTCTTTCCCGAGAGACTGTGCCGCAATGAAGGAAAAGGGCCGTCATTCCCGCGAAAGCGGGAATCCAGGGAATTTGAAAAAGAATAAGTCACCGGAAATCACACGATATTTTTCTATGACCGGACCCGCCTGGATGCCCGCCTCCGCGGGCCCTGTATCCCGCTCCGAGCGGGACTGGTGCAGGGCGGGCCTGACGAATTATGACACAGCTTCGAGCGGGGGACGGGGGAGGAGGAGGGGGAGAAAAATTCTGGCCATCCTTTTGATCCCCTTTCTCATCCCGTTGGCATTTTGGGGTTGCGGAAAAAAGGGCCCACCCGTGGCCTTGGAAAGCACAAAGCCAGCGCCCGTTTCCGACCTGCGCGAGTGGTCCAGAGAAGGGGGGGTCTTTTTAACGTGGAGCTCGCCGACCAAGAATGTCGATGGGTCCAGGCTTGAAGACCTACTTGGCTTCAAAGTTTTTCGCCAGGCTCGCCCATTGACTCCTTCTTCCTGTCCAGATTGTCCCCTTAAATTTGAACCGGTGGCGGAGATTGACGCAGAGTATCCCAGAGGGGCTCAGGTGGAGGAGGGAAGGGTTTTATGGCAGGATATCACCGTGAAACCTCAGTATGAATACACCTATCTTGTTCGGGCCTACAATTCTTATAAAACTCCCAGCCCAGAGTCGAATCAGGTGAGCCTCTTCTGGGATGAGCCTCCGGCCGCTCCCACAAAGGTCAGCGTTCAGAGTGAGGATAAGGCTCTGGAGATGAGCTGGGAATTTTCTCCCCGCCTTCTTAACGGAAAGGAAATGGTCGATTTATCAGGGTTTAATATCTATCGGCACAGTGAAGGAGAACGCTTTAGGTTATTGCCCCTGAATTCCGAACCAGTTTCGGGAAACCGGTACCGGGATCCGGCGCTGGAGAACGGGAAACGTTATTATTATGAAGTGCGGGCTGTGCGGCATTTCCGGGGAACCCTCATTGAAGGTTTGAGTTCTGCCGTTGCGAGTAGTATTCCGGAAAAACGGACTCCGCCCTCGCCGCCGACCGGCTTCGTGGCGGCCATTCAGAAAGATGGCGTTGCCTTGCGATGGGATCCGAACCCCGAGCCGGACATCGCCGGTTACAACCTTTACCGGCGGGAGAAAGGAGAGAGCGTTTTTATCAAGATCAACCCCCAATTGATTACGGAAAACTACTTTCTCGACAAAGAAGCAGATCCACATAAATTCTACCTTTATGGCCTGAAAGCTGTAGATACATCCCCGGCCAGGAACGAAAGCGAATTTTCTAAGGAGGTAGAGGTTTTCCCTGAACCATCATCTCCAAAGTATTGAGAGATATCTACCAGAATTCCTGTTTCACCAGCTCCGATCCTCTTAAAAAAATTTGCGAGTACCTGTTTCACATCTTCCCTATTAAGAATAAAAGGGTTCGAAAAAAGGGGGACATCCTTCTCAGAGACTACTTCTTTCCGTAAAAAGACTGTCTTATATCAAAAGATTTTTCAATCAAATTGACAGGTTCCCCCTTTTTATGATATAAGCCAATCATTACTCCTTGAAATCCTATAAAAAGAAATTTCACGCGGCCGGTAGCGCGTCTCAGGGTAGCGTGTTCTACGCCCGCGGCGGGCGAATCCCGCTCAGCGGGACCGGAGCAGACGGGCCTTCGGCCCGTAGCTCAGCCACAAGCCCGTTGGGCGGCTGACATATCTAGGCCAAACAGGTTACTTCATTGAGGAGAAGAAATGTATCCTGATGCTTCGTCTGAAATTACACTCGAGCTTACTTCTGCCCATTTTCGCGAACTCGGCTACAAGGCCATTGACTTGATAGCGGATAACTTGGACCGATTACAAAATCGCCTTGGGCCCGCTCGGCGAGCCGTTCCGCCTGAACTCCGGGAGCAGCTTCTCACTCAGGTTCTACCGCAACGAGGGACAGATCCGCGAGAATTGATAGAGTTCGTGGAGCGAAATATCCTGCGTTACCCTCGAGGGAACATTAATCCTCGCTTCTTTGCCTGGGTCAACTCACCGGCCGCCCCGATCAGCATTATCGGCGAGTTGCTTGCGGCGGGTATGAATTCAAGTGTAGCGGGAGGGGATCAGGCCAGCACCTATCTAGAACATGCTGTACTCGATTGGCTCAAGGAAATCATGGGGTTTCCGAAAGATAGCGGCGCTCTCTTGGTAAGCGGCGGCAGTATGGCGACTCTCATTGGATTGGCCGTTATGCGTTATGTGAAAGCGCAGACAGGCCATATGCGCGGCAATGGGATGCAACAGGAAAGTGCCCCCATGATTGTTTATGTCTCAACGGAAGGGCATAGTTGTATCACTAAAGCGGTCGAACTGCTAGGCATCGGGCACAACTATCTGCGCAAAATACCGATTGATTCTGATTTCAGAATGGATGTTCCCCGATTAGAGCAGCAGATCAAAACCGACCGTCGCGCCGGGCTACATCCTGTGTGTGTGGCGGCCAGCGCCGGCACGGTCAACACTGGGGCTATTGATCCATTAGATCGTATCGCTGATCTGTGCCACCAAGAGAATCTCTGGTTTCACATCGATGCCGCCTATGGCGGCGTTGGTATTCTGGCCGAGCAGGTGAAGCAATGGTTCACCGGGATAGAGCGCGCCGACAGCCTGGGGATTGACCCGCACAAGTGGATGTATATTCCGGTAGAATGCGGCTGTGCCATCGTGCGGGACAAACAAGCCATGCGCGATACCTTTAGTGTGGTTCCACCCTATCTTCGTGATGACCGGCAGTTACCGTGGTTCTCTGAGTTCGGACCCCAGCAAACACGCGGCTTTCGCGCCCTCAAACTGTGGCTGGCTATAAAACATATCGGGTTAGAAGGTTATCGCCGACTCATAACCCGGGATATTAACCTGGCAGAAAGGCTGCGAGAGAAGATTCAGTCTCGTTCGGATTTTGAGCTGGTGGCGGCTGGTCCGCTGAGTATTACCTGCTTCCGGTATGTACCTTCTGATTCAGCCGATTTGGGAGCAGTTAACCGTTCTATCCTTGAAATCGTCCAAAATAAGGGTGACGTCTATCTAACAAGCACAGAGTTGAACGGCGAGTTTGTATTACGTGCGAACATCATGAATTTCCGGACAACTGAATCCGACCTCGATTTTCTTTTGGATACTATTGCTCAAGCAGGTCAGCGAGTATTGGCTTTCGGGGCGTAGGTTTCTTAATGGAAGCGGACGTTGTTTATTTCATTAAGCTAACACCCTGGAATCAAGGCTGGCTATGGCCTAAGCGATGGCGGGTGTTTTCACCCCCAAATTCCGCGCAATCTCGGCCATCGATATACCCCATGAAGGAATCTGCTGAAGAATATCAGGCCTTGAATAAGGCCGATTAAAACAAAGGAGGCCAATCATGTTGGAAGCTGAAATTAAATCCACTGCCTTAAAGGAAGGGGCCATCCGGGTAGGAATTGCCCGCAGGGAAGCTTTTTCGGAGGCGCCACCCTCTGCTGATATGTGTTATGAAAAACCCTGGGCCAATGCTGTCATTTCCTTTGCCGTACCCCTAGGAACCTATTGGATCAAGGATTTTCTCGGAAAAGTGACGCGCCTGGAATTCAAGAAGGTCCTCTTCGAAAGCTACCATAAGGTCTATCGCATAGGTGCAGTCATCGAAGAATGCTTAAAGACAGCCGGGTTTGAAGCCCATAATATCGTCCCCAACGGCCTGTACCGCCCGGATCATACCTTTGAGAAAACAATCCCTGATCCCGATTTAAAACCTCCTCTGTCATTAAGGTACATGGCAGTTGGTGCTGGCGTGGGGACATTCGGCTGGAGTGGGAATGTTATGGTGCCCGGCGCCTGGTCCAATGTTTATTTGGGGGGAGTTTTAACAGATGCCCTTCTTGTTCCAGACTCTCTTTTGGAAGAGAAACTCTGTGATAATTGTCGCATTTGCGCGCAGGTCTGCCCGATGGGTTTTATGGACCCGAAAGAAAAAACCACTGTAAAGATTGGCGGTCGCGAGTATGTTTATAACAAAAAACGAGGCGATTATCGTTGTTTCATAGGTTGTGGCGGATATACTGGGATTTCGCGAGATGGAAAGTGGAGTTCCTGGTCCACGGGGAAGACGGTTCTGCCTGAAGATGATTCATTGCTTCCCGGCCTTTACGCTCGACTGCGAGATGACCCGGCCAACATCATGGCTGCTAAAAATACAACCTTCGGATCCAAAGGTGTATTGGATCGTTCTTTAGAGAACACCAACCCTACCTGCGCTCATTGCGGCACGGTTTGCAGCGGCCCCTTGGAACTTCGTCGGGAGTTAATGAACCTGCTGTTTACCTCGGGAATCGTTGAAAAGGACGAAAATGGCCGCGAGATTGTTAAGAAAACTCAGGATAGAACGCGTTCCCCTAAATTGGAGGTTCAAGAACAGGAGGTTCATAAATGAGGGGAAACGCAGCCGGATTCAGGACCTAACAATTTGGCCCGAAAAAACGATTAGGGGCTCTGTAAAGGGGGACCTTGTTTCTGGATGAACTTACAGATACTTTCGGCATCAGGCAGACTGCCAGATTGGGCCGCACGAACCACTGCCGATGTCGTCACCCCCGAGAAAACGAACCACTTCCGCTGTTGGATAAGCCATCCTCCCACCGCTGTTTTGTAGAGTCAATCCAAAAAGGATGTCCCCTTCATGCTATACGGGAGAGAATATGATATAGAGCCGCTTCGTATCCGATTCGCCACTGCGATCTATTACAAAATCCGACAGCAAATTGGAGAACAATTGCCAAGAAAATTATTCACAATGCAAGGTGTGACCCCGTTCCCTCGGAAGGGGCACCGGCGCCAACACACCCGCATGAGAAGGTGGGAAATCGTGAATCAAGGTCATGGGAATGTTTCCTGAGGTCATAGAGGCTATCCTCGCAATCCTCACCCTGTTGGGAGGCCTCTACGGTCTCTTTTCTCTATGGCTCGTGGTGGGTTTCTTCAGGCTGCCGAGATATTCGCCGAAAGAACCGCTCTACCCGCCTGTCTCGATCTTGAAACCCATGAAGGGTGTCGACCCCGAATGGCTCGACAATATCACCAGTTTCGTCGCACAAGAATATCCTGAGTACGAGGTCCTTTTGGGTTTCAACGATCCACGCGACGAAGGACTGCATCTGGCGAGCGATATTGCCAAGTCCTCCGGTTCCAGGGTCCGCGTTGTCGTTCATTCGACCCATCTGGGGGCCAATCCAAAGGTGTCAAATCTCTATGGACTTCTCCATGCGGCCCGTTATCCCCTGCTGCTCATAAGCGACAGCGATATAAGGGTTAACCGTACCTACCTGAAAGGGATCGTAGGAGAGTACCTGGCTACGGAAAATGTCGGAATAGTTACGTCGCTCTCTAAGATCCCCAGCGCGTTATCGGCGGGCGCGGCTTTGGAGTCCCTAGCGAACGCGGCTGACTTCATTCCGTCGGTGCTCGTGGCGAGGCGCCTGGAGGGGGTTACCTTCGGTCTTGGCCCTTCCATGATGCTCTCGAAAGACAGACTGCAGGAGATAGGCGGACTTCCAGCCTTCGCCGACTACCTAGCCGAGGACTACCAGATCGGCAACCGCCTCTGGAAAAAAGGGTACAGGAACATTCTTTCCGCCCATCTGATCGAGAATGTCGTCGGCAGGATGCGTATCCTTGAGCACATTGTACACCAGATGAGATGGGCAAGGACTTACAGGGCGTGCAGGCCGAGGGGCTTTTTCGGGTACGGGATTACTCACATGTTTCCATTTTCTCTTTTGTTCCTCATTCTTCATGGGCCGACGGCCTTCTCTCTGTCGGCCCTCGCCGCGGTCCTCGTACTGAGGTGCAGCCTCGTCCTTGTCGTTTCGAGGAAGGCCGGGTACCCGACGCGTTGGCTTAGATGGCTTTGGCTCCTGCCCGCGAAGGATTTGCTCAGTTTCGGGATATGGCTGCGCTGCTTTCTGGGTTCGCATATTTTCTGGAGAGGATCCCATTACAAACTGCTCAAGGACGGGTTGATGAAGAAGGTGTAAACTCGATCAGCCGATCTCCAGGCTCGAAACAATATCGAATATCTGATATCGAAGCCAAAAATTTCGAATATTTTTGAGTAAATATTACGGAATTGGGGCAGCGGTTCTGCTCGCCTGATGGATTGCCCATTCTTTCAATCAGTAATTCTCATCTTCGCGAACTATCTGGAAGTGAACAGTAGTATGTGAAAGCCTTAAATTCCAGAGAGGCGCGAATTTTTTCGGGGGAACTAAGTAGTTCTTCCCGTAATGTTGTTTTTAGGGTCATCCCCAAGAATTCAACATTTCAATCGGAAGTCATTAATTTGGACTTGAAAACCGAGGCTTTTTCCAAAAACAAAAATTTTTTCTTGACGCAGTATTTCGCTCCGTGGTATATCGCCACCACAGGATGCAGGCTCCTTATAGGGAATTGCCTTTTGGGGGCTAAATCAAAGCAGGTAACTTGCGAGTATATTTTGTGGAAATGAAACCTTCTATAGGCCTCGGTTACCCATTAGTCTTTTTTAACAGAAAGCTTTGAACCCCGTTTCTGAATCAGAGGCGGGGTTTTTTGTTAGCTAATTTTCATCTGTGCCCGATAAATGTTGTCTTTATATAATTTCAAGTTCATAAACCAAAAAGCGCTTTAAAGCCGGCATCCCGTTTGGTATAACATTTTTCTCGAATGGAAAGAGAACCCACTCTCTTAATCCATTAATTTCACAGGGGGAGAGAATATGGATAAGCAAGGGAAAAAGCCGAAAGAGGATAAGGAAAAGGGAGAAAATCCCTTGAATATTTCGCGCCGCGACTTCTTGAAAGGAATGGGGACGAGTGCCATCGCCACTTCGATCACTACCTCTCCCCTTTCCCTTCCGTCCATCGCTGATGCCGCCCCGCCTCCTGCGGTCAGGGAAGCTTGGATTCAACTCAATGTAAATGATAAAACCCACCGCCTGAAGGTCAAATCGCACTGGACTCTGCTTGATGTGTTGAGGAAGGAAATAGGCCTTACCGGAACGAAAAAGTTCTGCGACCGGGGGAGCTGCGGAGCCTGCACGGTCATTATGGATGGCCAAGCCGTTTATGCCTGTTCCCGTTTAGCCATCGAGGCCGACAACAAGAAGATCCTCACCATCGAAGGATTGCTCCAGGGAGGGAAACTTCACCCGATTCAGGAAGCCTTTTTGGAACATGACGGGATGCAGTGCGGTTTCTGCACTTCAGGCCAGATCATGTCAGTCAAGGCCTTGCTGGATAAAAACTCCCGCCCCACCCAAGAGGAAATCAAAGAGGGCCTGGCGGGTAATATCTGCCGCTGCTCAGCCTATCCCAAAATCCTGAAATCAGCCATGGCCGCAGCCCAAAGAAGTTAGAAAGGAGATTCTCCATGGGAAAAGAATTGATAATCGTAGGAAAACGTCACCCGAAAATCGATGGCTGGGAAAGGGTCAGTGGGAAGGCTACATATGCTTCCGACATCTATCTTCCGGAAATGCTTTACGGAAAGATTTTGAGGAGCCCCCATCCCCACGCCAAAGTGGTAAGAATAGATGTGGAGAGAGCCAAAGCCCACCCCGGAGTCAAGGCCGTCCTTACTCCCAAGGACATTGCTGCTTTCTCCTGGTATCAAGCTCCCGGCCGCACCCATCATGATATGCCCATCTTAGCAGATACTGCCCGCTTTGCCGGGGATGATGTCGCCGTGGTGGCCGCTGTGGACGAAGACCGGGCGCAGGAAGCACTGGATCTTATCAAGGTAGATTATCAACCCCTTCCCTTTGTCCTCGACCCGGAGGAAGCCTTAAAACCGGCGGCCCCGAAAATACATCCCAATGGCAATATCGTCGGGGAAAAGCCTTTCATCCTGGAAAGAGGAAATATAGAAAAGGGTTTTCAAGAGGCTGAACTGGTCTATGAAGGCAGATACTATACTCCCATGCTGCAGCATGTGACTGCTGAGCCTCGCGTGTGCGTGGCCCGATGGGATAGAGGAAAATTAACGGTTTGGGATTCCCTCCAATATACCTTCGGGCCCCAGGCGAGTCTGGCCTATATCTTCAAGATCCCCATGAGCAAGGTGCGGGTCATCTGTGAATTTATGGGGGGGGGCTTCGGGGACAAAATAGCCGCGGAAAGACACAGTGTGTTGGCGGCGATCCTATCGATGAAAACCGGGCATCCGGTTAGGATAGAATTAAGCAGGGAAGAGAACTTCCTGGCCGCTACCCATCGTTACCCAACGGTATGCTATTTAAAATACGGAGCCAAGAAAGACGGAACCCTAACGGCTATCCAAGCCAAAATCATAGCAGATATGGGAGCCTATGGGCATCTTGCCGGTGCGGCTGGATCCGTGGAGACGATGAAGGCGGTGTATCGGTGTCCCAACTTGAAAGGGGAAGGATATTCCGTATACACCAATAAACCGGAAGGGGGATTCATGCGCTGCGTGGGCCATCCCATGGGGCAGTTCGCCCAAGAAGTCCACATGGATATCATGGCCGAAAAACTGGGGCTGGATCCGATGGATTTCCGGCTGAAGAACTATGCCCGCCTTGAAGATGGAGACCAGGACAGGAAAATTCCCTTTTCCAGCAATGGGATGGAGGAATGCATCCGGAAGGCGGCCGAGGCCATCAGCTGGAGGGAAAAATGGCAAAAACCCGGCACCAGTCCAGGCCCCCTAAAGAAAGGCCTAGGGATGGCCATTCATGCCTGCCGCCATGGGGCCATGACTCTTCCCAGTACGGGGATGCTGAAAATCAACTCCGACGGGACGGTTAACGTGTTCATCGGGACCGCCGATATCGGAGGGAGCCAGAAATCCACCATGGCCATGATCGCGGCCGAAGAGCTCGGCACCCCCCTGGAGACCGTATCGGTGACCTCGGCTGATACTGAAGTGACCCTGGATACGGGGGCGACGGGGGGAAGCAGGCAGACCATCACCGCGGGAACCGCAATCAAGTTAGCCGCCGCGGATGCCAAAAGGCAACTTTTTGAGATCGCGGCCAAGGAGTTGAAGACGGATAAGGAAAACCTGGAGGTAAGAAGAGGGGGAATTTACCCCTTGGGCTCCGATAAAGGAATACCGATAACCGAAGTGCTTAAAAAGGCGCCCGCGACAATTACCGGCAGAGGGACCGGTAGTCTGCCCCAGGGAGTGACCACTCACTGTTTTGCCGCCCATTTTGTAGAAGTGGAAGTGGATACCCTGAACGGGAAAGTCCGGGTCCTCAAATTAGTGGCGGCCCACGATGTGGGCAAGGCCATCAACCTATTGGGTACGGAAAACCAGATTGAAGGAGGCGCCATTCAGGGGATGGGTTTTGGCCTGACCGAAGATCAGATCTTTGATCAGGCCACGGGCCTCTGTCTGAATCCCAATCTCGTGGACTACAAGCTCTTCACCATGAAGGACATACCGGAAATTCATCCCCTGGTCATCGAACCAATAGATCCCTATGGCCCATTCGGGGCCAAGGGAGTGGGGGAGCCACCCTATAGCGTGCCCGCTCCAGCCATTGCCAATGCGATTTACAATGCCATTGGGGTGCGTTTCACCGAGCTTCCTATTAACATCCGGTCGATTTTGGAAGGGCGAAATAAGGGATCGAAGGCTTAATCTAAAGAGAAAGGAGCAATCCATGAGACCTTTTGATTACTATAAAGTCGCGAGTGTAGCCCAGGCCATTTCTCTCCTTTCCAAGCATCAGCAGAAGTCTGCCATCCTGGCGGGGGGGTCTGACCTCTTGGGCATGATGAAGGACCGCCTCGAAGGGCCAAAGCTGAAGATGCCGGAGTTTCTCATCGATATCAAAGGGATCAAAGACCTGAGCTATATCAAAGAGCATAAAAATGGTTTAAAGATTGGGGCTGGGACTCCTCTCAGTGAGATAGTCTCCTCTGACCTGATCGCCAAAAAATATCCCCTTCTGCGCCAAGCAGCCAGCCAAGTGGGTGTTCCCCAAATTCGGAATGTGGGAACATTAGGGGGAAATCTCTGCCAGAGGCCGCGTTGTTGGTATTTTCGCGGGAAGCTATTCAAAGACTGTTTCCGCAAGGGAGGGAATAACTGCTACGCACCAGGCGGGGAGAACCGCTATCATGCTGTCTTCGGCGGCGCCAATTGCTACATGGTCAACCCCTCGGACTTGGCCCCCGCCCTCATTGCCCTCAATGCCCGGGTGGAAATCGCCGCTCCCAAAGGGAATAGAATGGTCCCTGTGGAAAAATTCTACCTGGGGCCAGAAAAAAATATATTAAAAGAGAGTGTCCTCAGCCCCCAGGAATTAGTTTTGGCCGTGGAAATTCCAAATCCTGTGGCAATGAGCAAAGGCGTTTACCTCAAATTGAAGGAAAGGCAGTCCTTCGACTTTGCGGTCGTCAGCGTGGCGGTAAGTCTTTCCCTCAAAAACAATATCGTTGACCAGGCCCGCATCGCTTTTGGCGGCCTTGCCCCCTTCCCTATGAGAGCGGTGAAGGCAGAGGCCGCCCTGAAAGGCAAAGCGATGAAAGATGAGATATCTGCGGCGTGTAAAGAAGCCACGGATGGAGCGCAGCCGCTGAGCCACAATAGTTACAAGGTCGATGCTGCCAAAGGAATTTTAGAAGAGGCCCTGGTCTACCTTGCTTGATGATTTTTTTTGCCTCCAGCTCAGCCAGTCTGCATCGCCCTTCACCGGCCCTCTTTCGTCGGCGGGTGAACGACGTGTCCTCCTGGCCGTGTCTGGAGAACGGGAAACATACGAGGGCAATTTCCACCTGGTCACCTGGGGGAACATCTGCACTGCTCTCAGAAACCTCGTGAAGATAGGGGGATGTTGCTCAAATGGTATCGGGGTGGTATCGGGGTCAGGCAAAAGAAATAAAGTATCGGTTCTTCCTTTCCGGCTCAATCAGATGTGTAATATTCTGCAATAATTTGGGGAATTTCAATGTAATGTTTGTCCATGTGATTATGGGTTCAGGTCTCGCTTGTTGACTTCTCTCTTTCCTCCATTATCCGACTCAGAGATGAGGTTTATTGAAACCGGCTGTTCCCCGGTAACTACTACACCTTCATCCTTCGGGCCTCTCCACCAAACCCGCCCGCACCGGGTTCAACACCACAGACTGGCATACTTCCAATAAATAACTCTCCTTCCCCACCAGAATCGCCTTATACCTACCCTGAAATACATGCCCCATGGGGTCCGGTGCCGCCGATTGAAATATATCGTATACACCCCATTCAACTGACGCATCCCATAAGATAAATTCCCCTCCGGGGCCTCGAGAATCAGATGCTAGTGGTTGCTCATCAGACAGTAGGCATGACAGGGCCAGTGGTACCGTTGATTGACTTTATGGAGAACCTCAAAAAAGAAAGCCGGTCTTGATCATTCCGGAAAATGGGCTTGCGCCCATTCCCTCTCGAAGTCACATGATATAAGGTTCCGGCAAATTCGATCCGCAAAGGTCTCGCCATGAACCGATCCTACCCCCACCCTTAGAAAATAGCAAGAGTAAAGACCTGACCCCGAATTCCTCGCAAATTGTTCCGGAGAGAAACCATTTCTCGATACCCCGAGCGATGATGTGGTGCAAAGCCGCCGGGGCGCCAAGTCCTAGTCTTCTTGGCATGCGGAAGAAATCTCACAAATCCATTATTGACAAAACTGCAAAAGTAAGGGGCGTCACCCATCTCACGGTCATCCTAACCAGAAGGATAATGGCAGGGGTCCTTTTTATCCGCTGTCCTCATCGTTTGCTCATTCTATGGAGTATCGTGAACCGGAAGTGAGCCCCTTTTCCGGATTCAGACTCCACCCAGATCTTCCCTCCATGACGCTCGACGATCTTGCGGCAGATGGCTAATCCAATGCCCGAGCCCTCGTACTTCTCCGGTCCGTGCAGACGTTTGAAGGGTTTGAAGATCTTCTGGACATACTTGGGGTCAATGCCGATACCGTTATCTTTGACCCCGAAGATCTGGTCCCCATCTCTTTCTTCGAAGGTCAGCTGGATGATCGGGCGCTGATCTCCGCTGAACTTCAGAGCATTACCGATAAGATTCTGGTAGAGCTGCGTCAATAAGGTTGAATCGCCCCAGACGTCGGGCAGCGCGTCGCACGAAATTCTGGCTCCCGTTTCCTTCACCCGCAAAGCTAAGGCCTCAAGGGCCAGGCCGGCGCACCCGGTGAGAGAGACCCTTTCCCTCTTCTCGGATACTCGGCCCGCCCGCGAGAGCGCCAGGAGATCATGGACGAGCATGTGCATCCTCTTGGCCGCATCCGTGATGAACTCCAAGTCCCGCGCTGCACGCTCGGGCAGCGACTGCCCCAGGTCCTTACGCAGCAGATCGCTAAAGGATGTCAGACTTCGGAGGGGTTCCTGCAGGTCGTGGCTGGCCATGTGAGTGAACTCGTCGAGCTCGGCGTTCAAGGCGACAAGCTTCCGGTTCATGCGCTCCAGCTGAATGGTCCGATCGGCCAGCACTTTCTCTGCCTGTTTGCGCTCGGTGATGTCGCGGTCGGAGGCGCGCCGCCCAAGCGATTGCCCATGCGCGTCCAGCACGGGCTGGCATGCGTGACCGATCCAGCGTTCCTGACCGTCGCGGTGTACGATGCGGAATTCGAGTTCGCACAGTTCCCGGCGAAATTGGTCTTCGCGCAGGTGCGAGGCCACACGCTCGCGGTCGTCCGGGTGAATGATCCGGGAGTAAAGTTCTGGGTCCTGGATGAACTCCTCGCGGGTATATCCGGTGATGCGCTCGCAGGATGGTGAGACATAAAGGAAGCGGTTATCCGGGCTGCGCCAGTATTCCCAGTCATACGTAAAGTCTGCCACGATGCGGAGGTTGTTTGCCGATTCGCTCAGCACCACTTCGGCCTTTTGACGGGCGAGAATCTCCTCTTCCAAACCCTTCTTTGATATCAATATTCCTCCAATACCGACCATCCACAATAAAAGGTGGGCCAGCGATATTCCCGCGATAAGGGGTCTCTCTATGGCCCAGAGAGGTGCCATCGGTATGGAGACACTGATTCCTCCCCGAACATCTCCCTCCTTGTATCCTTGGGAAGCATGGCATTTAAGACAAGCTTCTTCCGTGACAAAGGGGCGCATCAGGCGCATGTATTCTTCGCCGGCAATTTTCTCAACCGAGCTGACCTCTTTGATGCCCCTCTCAAAAGATTTTAAACCGACGGTTTCCCATGGGTCAGGCATGTTTTCGGGACGAATGGGCTTCAGGCTGGTGAGATGACTTTGGCTGCCATGGATTTCCGCCGCCATTTGATTGACCTGACGGGCCATGTATGCTGGATTGACCAAAGTGAGGAGCAAACCGGAAGGCGCGGCAATATCACGGTCGGGGACATTGAGGTACGGATTGGGGGGCGTGTGCTCCGAAACATGAACATATACACCGCCCTGCTTCGCGGCCCATCTGCGGTAAATGATATCTTTTTCAAAAGTGAGGTGGGCACTGTTATGGGCAATCTTGAGGATTTTCTCCCTCTGTTCATATAAATTCCACAGCAGGGAAGCAACGATACATCCCGTCCATAATAATACAAGAATCAAGGAATGGTATTTTAGCCGGGAAAATAGATTTCCGGTTTTTTCTTTATCCTTCATTTAGCCGCTGCGAATATGAAATTATGTAACATATCCCGTAGCAAGTTTTGCAACAATTCAAACTGCCGGTCGGGATCTGCTCTTATATTCCATTCGGAGTTGCCGAGCTTTGCCGCTGCTCGATGACGATATCAAACCCTTTTTATGGTGGCATCCTGAGAATAGAATTATAATTTATATTTCTACCCAGGGTCAATTATTAATTGTTTGACAGGAAGAGACAAATTAGCTGGGGTAAAGAATGCTGGATTCCAATCTGCCGATAGTGCGCCAGTGTCTGCACTTCAGGCAAAGTTTAGATATTACAATTATATCCCAATCAACGATCACTGAATGAAAGCAGTCATAATGTTCCTGGAGTATACCCTACAAAATAGGAATTCTATCGCACTTAACCCTAACTAAAAATATTTGAAATTTGCCTCATCGATCCCCTCCCCCTTCGACGGGGGAGCGAGTTATGGGTGACCCCGAATCTTCTTCCGCGCAGAAGATCTTCAACCTTGATGACGGGAATCAAAATTAGGAATGGGATTTGAATTTAGGAGTTGCAAGAGTGAGCAGAGCTTTAAAGTGGGCGGAGTCGGTATATCGAGAAAACCCGGAGAGCAAAGGGCCACTTTATTACTAAT
The DNA here is from genome assembly GCA_963760605.1 of uncultured delta proteobacterium. Taxonomy (GTDB): domain Bacteria; phylum Desulfobacterota; class SM23-61; order SM23-61; family SM23-61; genus CAVXFA01. The sequence continues at coordinate 62,621 of CAVXFA010000043.1, forward strand.
GGCTGACCCTAGTTCACTTGATAAATGCATGTTTGCAAGCCTGACCCCCAATCTCCTGTAGCAAAAGTTACATTTTGATCATCAGCGATTGCTTGAGATGATAGTAAAAATGTTAAAGCGGTGCTAACACCATATTAGGAGTTGTTTTATTTAGGATCCATTCTCAAAATTGATAAGGGAATGTCCGTAACGATGAGGGGAGAAATCCGCTCCGCTTTTGGTAAAATAACGAGCCCAAAATGCTTGTACCGCTCGAAATCTATCGGAATCAGCCGCACTGGCCCCTGCCGCATAGACCTTGACACCGGTAAGGTTTGGCATGAGGTTGTTCTTTTGGCGATAGGTGATGACGCTGTCAATATACTCGTCTGTAATCTTGTCCTTATCAAAGTTGTATTCCTTTGAATCCTGAATCATATCAGAAAGGATTACCAAAACCTTTTGACGCTCCTTCTCGTCATGGAAAATTGTATCTGCAATATTCAGCGAATCTAAAATCTCCGTCAGCGGAGACCCCCGCTCGCGCGATAGGAGTTTATTTACCTCCCTTCGAATTTTCTCCTTGTTATTGGTCAGGTTTCTCTCAAACTGTAAGCGGTTATCCCAAATAGTTTTTTTCGGAATTTCCTCATCCACTGTTGGCTTGAAATCGATATAGGAACGACTGGTGATGGTCCCCACCACAACGCGATCCCCCTGTCGAAGGTTTTGATAGATCTTCTCAAACGCCTCTTTATAGACCGTACGCCGAGCTTGATTCGTACTATCCGACATGTCCACAAGAATAATGATTACCCGTGGATTTTGGGGGGAGTTTTCGGATTTCCCGAAGGCTTCTGCACTCCAGATCAATTGGTTGCATAAGAGAAGTGCGCCAATAATGATAAGCCCCGGTAATTTCAGTTGTCGCTGTTTCACTTGGATATACCACCTCAATCATTACGAACGGGGTTGATCGGCTGCCACCATTTTCAGACGGGTGGTCTCGGTTTCCAATTTCTTGCCTTCGTCTTCATTTTCAAACTCTACACCCAACTCGTGATCCCGTTCAAAGGATTTGGGTTTTTCATGGTCTGGGCGGTAGCGCTGGTTGATTTTGCGATAGTAATAGATGATTTCCTGGGTTCGTTGCTGAATCCGGTGTAGTTTTTGTTGTTGTTCGGTTAGGATTTCCCTATACTTTGCTTCGATGGTTCGCGCGGCCTTATCGAGCTGGTTTGTCCTACGATGTAAATGCTCCAGCAGGGGATCCGTATCATGTGCAAAATAAGAACAGAGTGTCGCCGCAGCTAAAATAACCAGGTTCAGTCCAACAAAGGCGGCCCCGATCAGGGGACTATTGCCGAAGCTGCTCACTGCTCGCGCTTTGTTGAGGTCGCCCAGGTACTGGACACGTACGTAGCCGATTGCAACTAGGCCGGCGATGGTAAGGAAAAGGAGTGTCCCGATGCCAATGGCATTCTTCCACCATGGAACAGACCAACGCTTGAAAAGAATCCCCATGGAGTGGGCAATCCATGGAATCGCTACGGCCACGCCGACCGCCATGATCCATGTGAAAATCTGGCTTTCTCCAAATACCGCGAAGGCAAGGGAATTCATGGGGATTTCACCCAGGACAAATAAAAACATCAGCACTAAGTACTTCATCCTGGTCAACTCCACATTTGGTTCGCTGCGACCGATCTTGGCAGCATGAGCATCATAGTCTTTGGAGATACGTTCATAATCCTTAAGCAAGGGTTTGCATTTTCCATTGAGGACCTCTAATTTAGGGCCATATGAAGAGGTTATTTGCCGGGCCTCATACCTGGCCATTGCCATCAGCTCCTTCTCAAACGGAGAGAATTGCGGATCAGCCCTGCCAGGAAGATTGTTTTTTGCATCTTTTATGGCATTTTGTCGTGCCCTCAGTCTACTATACATTGTTTCCCCCTATCTGTTTAAGAGTTGGTATAGTGAATGTTCCTGCAGAGCTGGAGGCATGCGGTAGCCCTCTGGAAGTGGGCTGAACGATATCCATCAAAAGCATACTTATTTTTCTGAATATGGCTAGTGAGATCTGATCTGACAGTTTTGATTTTGGCTGCTATATAAAATTACGTAAAAACGTAATTCTGGCCATTTCATTCTTAAAAACTCTTAGACAGCTATGTGGGTTTGTGGAATTTTGATTTCGGACTGTATTTAATGCAGCAAGAAATGTGCCCAAGATTTGATAATAATTATTTTAAGAATATATTCAATAGATTATCTTAATAAAGCCCATTTAAGAATTTATGGCAATCTTCAGCTTTATTGATAAAAAATATGACATCTATTATCAAAAATGTCCAAAGTTCGTTATTGCTCTTACGGTAGGAATCAGACGGGAGAAGGCAAGGGAGTTCTTCGAAAAATCCCTGGATACACATGCCTTTTGTGATACAGAATATATCAGATCCCAAACTAGATTTAAACAGTTGGAGGCGAAGTAACTTAAAGATGCATTGATTCGGTCCTTTCCGACACCACAGTGGAATTCAGAGACATATTGGAAGAATTGGGCAGGCTTGTTCAGAAAACGTGAAAAGACAGGACCAGAGACGGCTCTGTTTTCTCATGAAGGTCAATTGGTAATCGATTGAAGGTCTCCGCTTCTTATTCATTCTGATGGGAGAGAATCCAGGGTTGTTGTCATCGTCTGGTTGAGGGTTTTGGTATGTTTTGAGATCGTAACTTTTTAGAAAGTGCGGGTCTTGGCAGGATATACGCTAATCAGGGCCAATTTTTTTGCACGAACCGCCATCCAAGATAACCTATTGTTATTATTAAATATAAAATAATAGCAAAATTTCTCTTGACAAAATTCCTACTTGATCTAACATGCAAGTTGTAGATTCTTGTCCATTGCCAATCAACCCAACAATATAATCTTCACCCTTCCGAGAAGTAAAATGAGAAGGTGGGGTTACCAGAAGATGCCGGAGTGAAGCCTCTAAGAGGGTTGTAATACCCTTTTGGAGGCTTTTTAATTCATGTCTCAACATAGCCTGTCTTCCTGCTCATCTCCATTTGACCTGAAAGGCATCTCCCGATAGAGACGACGGGAGAGATAGCCGAACTAGAAGTTCTTTTCCGGTCCTCTGTGGCGCAAGCTCTCACAGGCTCTCGTTAATCTAACAACCTAACCCTCAATTTTATGGAGGGAAGTCATGAGATGGAGTTTTCAGAAGGTGCTGACTATGATGCCTCCAGGGAAATTTTTTCCTTCGGAGGTTTTCTAAATTTAGCTCTCATAAAAGTTACCTCTGACCTCGATTCGATTTTCATCTGTTCTAACGGGCATCTTTACTTGGGAGAAGATAGCCAGACCTTGCTCTCTTTTTCGCATCCGTTGTCAGATGATTCCTGCTTTTAGAGAGTTCCAATGAAATGATAATACTCCCTTTACCAATGACAATTTAAAAGCAGGAGCATCCCATTTAACAAACTTTAGTCCTATGGAGGATGTGATGAGAAGGATTGTCGAGAAGGTATCTCGATAAGGCCTCAAGGCGGTTGTTATCTCTTTCCAGGCCCTTGTATCCTAGTCATTGATTAAGCCAAACCAAATTTCTTCTGATGAGGCGTTCGATGAGAAAATTTCTTTTGGGGATCTTATTGCTCTTGATATTCCCGCCATCCCTTTGGGGCAAACCCCCCGCCTTCATCCCCGCCCGGAGCGTCGCCCTGGTTTTCTCTTCCAACATTCATGGCGAAGTCGAACCCTGCGGCTGACGGGCGAAACTGCTTGGCGGTCTGGCCAGGCGGGCCACTTTCATCGAGGAAATACGGCGCGAAAGGATGAACGTCATTCTCGTGGATACGGGGGATCTTCTCTTTTCCCGTGACTCCGTGCAGAATCCCAACGCGAAACAAATCGGGAACTTCAAAGCCGACCTCTACATGAAAGCATATAATCTCATGGGTTACGATGCCTTTACCCCCGGAGAACTGGACCTTTCCTTCGGGGTGGGCGATCTCATCAAAATGAGCCAGCAGGCAAATTTCCCCTTCCTTGCCGCCAATCTTATAAACGTCCAGACCCATGAACCTGTCTTCAAGCCCTATGTAATCAGAGAAGTCCAGGGGATGAAAGTAGGCATCTTCGGCCTGATCTCCAACCGGTTTTCTCTCGGAGGGCCGCCAGAAGAAAAAGGGAAATTCCAGATCACTGACCCCTCAGAGGCGGCGAAGAAGGCGGTTAAGGCTTTGAAGAAGCAATGCCGGGTGATCGTGGCCCTGGCTCATATGGAGGCCGATGAACAGAAGACGCTCGCCGATAAGGTACATGGGATTCACTTCGTCATCAACGGCCACCTTACCTATTCTCAACCAGACCCCCTCCTTGTTAAGCATACCCAGATCCTCATCGCCGGGGCGCGGGGAGAGTTCATGGGTCAAGTAGATCTCTTTGGGAAGAAGAGAAGGCTCTATTCTCGCTATCAGCTGATCCCCATGAGGGCGGATTACAACGAAAAACCGGAGGTTCAGGCCATGGTCAGTGAGTACAAGACTCAATTGGAATGTGCCCTGCAACCTACGCTTCGAGCTGAAGGCCCCAAAGGCCCGACCGTTTCCCCAACCGAAATGGTCGTTCCTCCGCTCCTTTCATTCGTGGGTGGAAAGGCTTGCGAAACCTGTCATCCGCGCGAGCACCAGCACTGGGCTACAACCGCCCACGCGCGGGCTTACCAGATATTAGTCGATGAAAACAAAACATCCGACCCTCTCTGCCTACCCTGCCACACAACTGGATTCGGGTCTCCGAGAGACCCCGGCACCAAATATGAAAATGTCCAATGTGAATCCTGCCACGGACCCGGAGAGGGCCATCCCGACCAGTGGAAAGAGTTAGCCGATGTTGACGAACACCAATGTCGCTTCTGTCATAATTCAACCTACAGCCCGAACTTCCATTATGACAAATATGTGCAGAAAATCCTCCACCCGAAATGACGGAATGGCATGGGAAAAAGAGTAAATGAAAATCCTTATTTTTCCAATTGGGCCAAATAGATCGAACCGATATTTGGAAAGGAGGGGCTACAGGAAATGAGGAAAACATGTGGAAAAATGACCAAATTCCTGATGGCTTTGACTTCTGCCGGCATGTTCTGGGTGCAGGGTTCTGAACTCTCCTGGGTGCAAGACGCATCCGCGCAGGGTGTCTTACAGGCCTATACAAAGCCTCAGGGCGCACCAGATTTTTCGCTGGAGAATCTCCAGGGGAAGCGGGTGGACATTCGGGATCATCGAGGTCAAGTCATTCTTATCAATTTCTGGGCTAGCTGGTGACCGAACTGCCGGAAGGAGGGTCCCTCCTTAGAAAAATTGTACACTCAGTACCAATCCGAGGGCTTAATTTTTTACCGCATCGCCTCCAAAGAAAGCCAGGAAACCGTCATGAAGTTTCTGGAGAAGGAATCCCTGCATGTCCCGGTCCTTCTCGACAAGACCGGGAAAGTGGAACGACTCTTTGGGGTCTGGGTGCATCCTAGCAGTTATCTAATTAACCGGAAGGCGACGGTGTGCTATCGGGGCATGGGCGTATTTGATTGGACCACCCCTCAAGCTACGGGCATCATCGATCAGCTGCTCAAAGAGAGGTGAGACATGAAAGAGAAATGTTTCGTACTTTTTGTCGTCTTTGCTTTTCTTGCTTTCCAGGGTTGCGCTGGCGTTACTCCGCTTGTCGGGGAGAAAAGTCCAATCCCGCTGCAGAAAGCCAATCAGCAAGCGGTCTTCGAGGAAAATGAAGGGTTACAATTCATTTGGGAAGACGCCAAAGATGCGCGGGATTTCTATCGCGGCGGGGTGCAGCAGAAGGCCAACGCGGAAAAGCAATTTCGGGAGAAAGCCTACCCCGAGGCCATGAAGTTATACCAATCTTCGAATGATTTTTTCACAAAAGTCTTTCATTATATGGACGAAGATTTCACAGAATATACCCTTTATGAAGGAACCAATATCCTCTTTTTGCCGAATCTACTTGCGGCTGACAATTACTTGAAGATGGGGCAGATCTATCGAGAGACGGGGCGCGAAGGCTCGGCTCAAAGCAGTTGGAGACGTGCTCAATCTTTTGTCAAGAAATCTTTGCAGTCGGAGCTAACCCAATGGGGCCTCTCTTTCGAGAAGGAAGTTTCGAGTTTATTGGAATCAAAGCAGAAATGAAACTGGGAGGTCCCTCATTTTAAACCCCGATCAAAGCAATCTGCAGATTGCAGGATTCCTACAATTTTTTCAAGATTGTGCAAAACTTTGGAGGACGAGTGCAAACCATGCCCAAAGGCAATCCTGTTAGATCTAAGAGTCCTCTTTCTTGAGAGGTGTTTTTTATGATGACTGAAATGTCAAGGGAGGGAGATTAAAGAATCATGGTACGCTTCAAGATCCCAATAGGTATTTTAGGTATTTTAGTCTTTTTATCATTTTCTCTCGTCCCTGTCACTTTCGCTCGGATTAAAATAGGGCAGAGAGTTCCCGATTTTGTTACCTGGTCATCAATTCAGCAAAACTTTCGGTGGAGGCCGCGGTGCAACTGATTATTGATTCCGTTCATGCTCCAAAGATCCGGGGTGGGGAGGAAAAGGTGCAAGAAAAGCTGGCTGATCTGGCTCTCTTGCAAAAGGTTCAGGCCAAGCTCATTGCCATTCTCGGGGTTGACTTTCGCCAGGTGGAGGTACGGGCTGAAAAGGGCGTAGTGGTTTTAAGGGGGGGAGTGAGTTCCCAGGTGCAGAAAGAGAATTGCGAGCGGGCGATATCTGGTTTGGAAGCGGTCAATCGAATAGAGAATCGTCTTTCAGTGGTTAGCGGCCTCTGGTAAACACGGTTCGGAACTATCTATTTGATTGACTTTTCTAAACCATTGGGCAATTTTATATAATTACAACGAGGCTCCTGATCGGCTTCCCGGGAATCATGAAGGTGCGTAAAAGTCTTGGGAACCTGAGCGAAAGATAGAGCGATGGCTGAAAGGAAGCCCGAAGCGAGATGCGGTTGGTTAAAAGCTTTTGTAGATAACCAATACATTATTCTGGTTTCTCGTTTAACCCTGGCAGCGCTTTTTCTTATATCCTCCTATGGCAAACTAGTGGATATTGAGCGCTACTCAGTGGATGCCGTGTATTCTTTCGGCCTTCTACCCATGGCTTTGGCGCGTCCTTTTGGGTTGGCCATGCCTTTTATTGAGCTCCTTTGTGGCCTGGGCTTGCTCTTCGGGGTTTTAACGCGATTGGCGGCGCTTGGTATTGCTTTGATGAGCTTTTCGTTTTTTGTTGCCAAGGCGATCGTACTTTCCGAGGGGCGAGACATCAAGTGTGGCTGTTTCGGAGCGGTGGTGGATACCCTCGCGTCGACAACTATTTACCTGGACTTGCCGCTCACGCTGTTGGCCATCATGCTCTTGGCGGCAGCCCCTCAAATTCGTCATTGGAAAACAATAGGGAATCGATTGCCGAAGACATGGAAGGCAAAACTTCATTTAGTCTGGTAAGGTCGGGGTTCACCTGGCAAAGGAGGAAAGAAATACTGCTAGGGAGGCTTAAATGGTCGAATGGATGAAAAGGGGAGCAGTGGTTTTGCTTTCATGGATTCTCGTGATGGGCATGACTCCTGGAACTGCATCCGCTGAGGAGTTCGAGTATGTATCAATAGTGAAACTGAAGCGGCTGATTGATAGGGGAGATGGCAGTATCTTGGTGGTGGACACCCAGCCCCAGAAGGCTTACGAAATGGGACACATCAAAGGGGCGGTCAACTTTCCCTGGGCTATGGACCTTCAAACCTCTGGGAACCTTCCTCGGGATAAGACTTTGATCCTTTACTGCGACTGCAATCAAGAAGAGGACGCAATAGATGTGGCCAAGCAACTAAAAGAGAAATGGAGCTATGAGAACATCAAGGTGCTTAAAGGAAGCTGGTCCCGGTGGAAAGAACTGGGATACCCCATGGATAAATAGTAAGATAAATAGTAAAAGAGGGGGAAGTATGGCGAGGCGGGAAAAGTCGGTACTGTTTTTATTTATCATTTCCTTCTTGGCCTTGGTTCTAT